>JAKFCO010000075.1:0-105954 GCA_036676605.1 Algoriphagus sp. | reverse complement strand
CCCTGACCATCCCGCTGATGAATTGGTCAGAGCTGATTTGCTCAATGCCACTCAGGTTTCGGATGCCGTCAAAGGTTCTGAAATCGTCTTTTTGGTGGCGGGGATTACCTATAAAACCGCTATCTGGAAGCATGACTGGCCGATCATCATGAGAAATACGCTGGAAGCCTGCCTCGCTCATGGCGCCAAACTGGTCTTCTTCGACAATATGATATTCTTATGGAGGATTTCAACTTTTCTGAATCCAACTTGTTTCATAAGGTCTAATTGATAATTCATTGACCTTGGAGAATCTTCTTTCTCTACTTAATCCAAAACTTTTTGCCGATACACTTTTCCTCCCAATGACTCAAGATAGTCGCCATATCTCTCCCAAGTATAGTCGTTAAGTATTGCCGTGTCCTGTGCAATTAAGTCCGAAATCATCAAGCAACCACCTAGTTTCAGTAGATTAAACATTAAGTTAAGGTGCTTCTTAAACTGCAATTTCAAAATTCATTATTGGGTTTGATATCCATTGAGTTCTTGAGGTTGCTCAAGATAATTGGTCAGGAATATCGAGAAGTGGAGCAGAATCAATCAAAGCTCAATCTTAATTACTTTAGAAAAAGCCTCCCCATCCACTGTTCTTCCTTCCACGCGTATCCTTAGCTGATTTACACCATAAGGCACTTTCACTTTAGTCTGGTAAATCCCATCCATAGTTTGACCATCGGGTTCCCAATAGATGGTTGGTTTTTTCTTTAGATATTGATCAGAAGGTGGATTCTTGGGGAATTCAGAGAAACTGGTAAATCCATTGACGGTGAACAATTGAAAACCTTCGGGATTGAATTTTCTATCCGAATCAGGACCAGTTCTAAAGCCTTTTTTGGTCTCGATCATAATCACTCCTGCGTAGCCAGCCATGCCGAATATCGATTTACTCATATTATCTGAATACACTTTGATGGATTCAAGTTGGGAAGGTTCAAAACCAAGTAATGTGATCCTGAATTCATTGGGATCCATAAATGGCATCGGCGATCCGTCGATTATCAACAAGGGTGTTCCAGTTTTTTCTCCGTAGGTAAAATTTCGAAATTTTAGGGTGCTCACTTTAAATCCCAAGTAGCCAAGAATTTCATCCATAGTTTGACGTTCCAGTTTGTCAGGCCCAACCTGTTGCGTAGGCTCACCATAACCGTAGTTTCGTTCCGCTATAGTTTCGCTAGTTTTCATCTCTTCTTTTACAAATTCCTCCAACAAAATATAATCTTGAGAAAAATCAGAAAAAGCTCTTTCCTCGGTCATCATGAGCACTTGATAGTTTGACCTGGGAAATGATCCCTTGAATAAAGGGCGCCTAAATGGCACTAATTCCACATTCCCCAAGGACTTTCTCTTATCATCCAAGGCCGCAATTGCAATCTGAGAAGTGTCTTGAAACTGAAAATCTGAAGCCCAGAATCTTCCGGATGAGTCTGAATTGACTATCCCATAATCCTCCAATTCACCTTGGACAAGAGTGATAGCAGTGGCCAAAGCTCCCTTTTTTTTCTTCGAAAAAAATTTACCTTCCACAGAAATCCCATACTCTACCGGATGCCGCATTTCGCTATCAAAGGTCTCAGGAAGGTCTTTATCCAACCATTCGAGCATGCTTTCCAACCTATATTTTGGATCCACCTCTGCGGCATAGTTTTCTTCCAATACTGAAACCAAAAAGTTGGCATCTACGAGATTTTCAAGATCATCTTGAACTTTCAACACTAAATCCATCACTCTAAAGGTGGATGAGTCCGCTATTGAAAACTCTGAAATAACATCAAGCTCCCCAAAAACCCTTTCATCCTTTGGCTTATTTAACTCCAAAATTTCATTGGAATTAAGGATAGGAAAAGGAAGTTCGAAGATGTCCATTTTTCCATAATTCAAACTCCATCGAGTATATGCCCTTAGCAGGTAATTCCCCTTTCTCAAAGTATCAGAAAGTACCAACCCTCCTGAAATTTTACCATTCTTGATCGGGAAAATTTCTTGATAAAGAGGCTTCAATTGGTCATTTAAAACATCCACATGGACCACCCGACTCAGTGTATCCTGCATCAAAGCATTCTGATAATTCATTATACCACCTAACCAGATCGTCTCACCAGGATAATAGAACGCCTTATTTGTACTTAACCAAGGCTTTTCTCTTAGATTGTTGAGCGTTAAATACCTGC
Organism: Algoriphagus sp.; assembly: GCA_036676605.1. Taxonomy (GTDB): domain Bacteria; phylum Bacteroidota; class Bacteroidia; order Cytophagales; family Cyclobacteriaceae; genus Algoriphagus. The sequence continues at coordinate 103,747 of JAKFCO010000075.1, read as the reverse complement.
TTCGAAACACCTGATAATCTTCGATAAAATCAGTAAATCCTTCATCCGGTAAAAAATCCAAAGGCAGGGAACGCGCCACTCGCTGCCTACCCATATATCCGGATAGAACCAATTGAGTAGGATGCAATAGTGTACCATTTCGATCCACATCAAAATAGCCGGATGGGGCTACAATCCATGAAATCGCATGATAAATATTAGTGTAATAGTCATTCAGCCAACCCTTATTAAGATGATGAACTTCAATTCGCTCAGGTAGAAAAATTCGGTAAGTTCCATTGCCAAGGGGTTTGGTATAGATGAACTCTGTTTTAACTGGAATTATGGATTTTCCGATTTCATAATAGAAATCATCGGTTCTGTCTTCTTTGGGAATCGTAGCTCTAGCTTCATAAATTTCAAATCCCTGAGAAATGGTATTTTTAAGAAGTAGAGACAGTGCAAGATGCCTGACCGAATTACGATAGTTAAACTCTTTAGCCGCCTTCCATTTTTTGTTAACAAGGGAATCATCTGGCGGAAGCTCTTTGTAAAAAGACTGACCAAAAAAACTGGCTCCACCTCGGAACATTCGAAAATCCTGAAGGTAATATTCAATCTGATAGCCTAATGCTTTGTTTAAAATCTTCAAAGGCTGTTGGGCGGTTCCTTGGATATAATTGAAACCTTTATCTGGATTGATCTTTGCAAAATCCAGTACCCATGGGTTCAAAATCTCAATGTCATTGCCGTAAGGATCCTCAGGAATAGCTAAAAAGACATCCTTAAACATTTTTAAGTTGCGCTCCCAACTCCTATCTCGTTTGGCTTTCAACTCGACTTCAGTTAGATTGTCTTCCAAAAATTCTAACTCAAACTTCTGAAATATGGCTTGGCGACCTTTCCTTTCGATGGTATGGGAAACTGTATTATAGCCCACAAATGAGGCGATCAATTCAAATTGGTCCGGGACATTGCCTTGAATAACAAATTTTCCATCTACATCTGTCGCAGCACCCAAGGTGGTATTGTTGATAAAAACATTTGCAAAAGGAAGAGGTAGTCCGGTGCCTTTTTCCAAAACAGTTCCGGTGATAGTCTGCGATTGGGCAGATAAACTAAAAATGAAAATAAAAAGAAGGATAATTCCCCTCATAGGTTCAAACGGTTTTTGGTTATTTCAATATCGGGTTTTCTAAATCTAAAATCGAGGAATGATAAATCACGTCCCCATCCAGTGTTCTTCCTTCTACTTTTATACGGATCAATTTCACACCATAAGGCACTTTGACTTTGGTTTGATAAATCCCATCCTTAGTTTGACCATCCGGTTCCCAATAGATAGTGGGCTTTTTCTTCAAGAATTGATCTGAAGGAGGATTTATCGGGAATTCCTGGTAGTCGGTAAAACCAGGAACAGAGAAAATCTGAAAGCCATCTGAATTGAATTTCTTGTCATCCTTGGAGGTAGTTCTAGAACCCTGTTTTGTGTCTACTAATATTACTCCTGCATAGCCTGCCATTCCGAATATCGGCGCATTAAATGTATATACCTTTATAGACTTCAACTCAGAGAGAAAATAAGTTTCCAAAACCTCAAAAGGAAGTTGTGCTCCGTCAACAATCAATAAAGGAGGTCCTGTAGCTTGCCCAGTATTGTATCTCCCTATTCGATCACCTCTTATATCTAGCATTTGATTGATCGCATCAGAACTCATTGTTGCTAATTGTTCTTCATTAACTTCTCGATCAGGCATTCCATAGCCGTAATTTCGATCCGACATGGATTCTATAGTCCTTGAATCTTCTTTGATAAATTCTTGCATAAGAATAAAATCTCCAGAAAGATCCAAATAGTATTCATCAGAGGGCTCAGGAATTTTTTGATATTTCAGTTTTGGAAAACTAGAAAGGAATTTTGGCTTCTCGATAGGGATAAGTTGCACTTCTCCAAAAGGACGTAGGTTATTATTCACTGCTGCTATTGCTAGTTGAGTGGTGTCTGAGAAAGACAAACCTGTCGCCCAAAAATTCCCTAAGGAATCAGGTAGCACTTGACCGAAGTCTTCCAAATCTCCTTGAACTATAGTGATTGGAGTGATCACAGATTGTCGCTTATTGTCCGGAGTAAACTTTCCCTGAATCGATATTCCGTACTCCACATGATAATTCAGGTCGCTTTGGAAAGCCTTGGGTAATTCTTGGTCAAACCAATCCTTAGCTTGATAAAATTTAAATTCCTGATTTATTGGTACGGCTTGATCAGGATCTGTAATAGAGAGTACAAACTCAGTGTCAATAGGGTTTTCAAATTCGTCTAGAAACTCTAACTTTAAATCCAGGACCCGATAATTCAACGAATCAATAATACCATAACCGGCTTCTAATTTGATTGTCTTTGAGGGAAATTCTAACTCTTCTGATTGCACTTTTGGCCGGAATCCTTGTTCCATTACGATAAAAGGAGCAACAAACTGATCACCTTCCGGGAAATTCCGGTTCCAATGGGTGTAAGCCCTAAGGGCATAATCTCCTGGCTTCATATCCGAAGGCAAGACAAAGCCTCCAGATATTTTACCTTTTTGGATGGCGAATTTAGCAGATTGAACAATCTCTGAATTCTCTTTGAGGATATCCACATAAAGAACTCGGCTCAGGGAATCTGCTAAAAATGGATCTTGGTAAAGCATTCTACCTCCAATCCAAGCCGTTTCTCCTGGATAGAAATAGGATTTACTCAGCGTGAGCCAAACCTTTTCCCGAAGTCGGTTTACTTTGTGTTGCGGTTGACTAATAAGCATGTCACCAACCGGCACCACAGATACAAAATCAGACTGTGGATCAAAGTCAAGGGGAAGTGTACGAGCAACTCCTTTTCTGCCAAAAAACCCAAAAAGTACAAGCTGATTAGGATTTAAAAGATTTCCTTTTCGATCAATATCATAATAACCATCCGGAGCCTTCACCCAACTTATCGGATGATAAATATTCTTATAGTAATCATTTGCCCAATTTCTATTCAAGTGATGAATTTCCATCTTATTCGGAAGGAATACTCGAAAGTTCCCATCTCCTAAAGGCCTTCTCAGAATGGAATTTTCCTTTACGGGAATTATCGTTTCATTTAACTCATCAATAAAGTTGTCAGTAATTCTCCTGTCCAACCCTCCTGAAACAACTTTAAACAAAGCAAAATAGGCCGAGTCAAGTTGATTGAGAAGTATAGATTGGTTTAGGTGCCTTAGAGAGCCATAGAAATTATCTTGTCTGGCATTTTCCCATTTCCATTCATTATCTGAATTATTCAGCGGTTTGTAGAATACTTGACCGATGAATCTCGAACCACTACGCATCATTTGGAAGTCCTGAAGGTAATATTCAATTTCATACCCAAGAGCTTTATTGATTATTTCCAGTGGTTCTTGGGCTGATGCTCGAAGATAATTTAGACCTTTTTTAACTTTAACATTTTCAAAATCTATAACCCAAGGGTTTAGAATTTCTATCTGAGATTTATAAGGATCGTCGGGCACAGCTAGAAACACCTCTTTGAACTTTTTTAGGTTCCTCTCCCATGATTTATCACGCTTACCCTGAAGTTCGATTTCAGAAAGGTTGGACTCGTTAAAGGCCAATTCAAAAAGTACTTCGATCCCCTTATTCCCAACAAAGGATATGGTCTTTACTTCAGTCACATAGCCCACAAAAGAAGCAACCAATTCGATCTCTGCAGGGAAATCACCGGAAAGGCTAAACTTCCCTTCGCTGTCGGTGGCTATTCCCTGGGTCGTATTGTTTACGAAGACATTGGCAAATGGCAAAGGAAGACCGGTTTTCTTTTCTTTTACGACACCGGTAATGGTCTGGGAAAAGACAAGCCGAACAGAAAAAAAAAGTAAAATCAAAAATAGAGGTTTCATAAATGGGTTGAATGTTTTAGAAAGTTATTAAACTAAGGAAAGTTTAATTAAAATTCTAATTAAACTTTCTCAAAGGGTCTGTCAGGTTGGATGGGGAATTTTAAAATCTCGATTATTAGAATCTTTCAGTTTTTGATTTGTCGAGTATGTAAAGGGAATTTCACCCCAAACCTCTCACAGCACCGTGCGTGATAGCCTCTCCGCCGCGCCTGTGCGCCTGTGGAGTAGCGGACGCTTCCAAAGTCAGGTCTCCTGTTCTTACCAAGGGTTGGCGGTACCAATTGCCAGTGAACCAGTACCATTACCCTGTTTACAGGATGTTCCTTTGTTTCATACTAATCAATCATCCCCTTTTACAAGTTGTTGTTAGTATGTAAACCGACTTTGGTTCCACCCTTCGCTCCATCCTGCTTTCACAGGATATCAACACTACTACGGTGGAATCCGCCCCCTTTCAGCATTTCGGTATTCGCCTTAAAGGATCTCTGCTTGTACTTTTACCAATTGTAGCTTCTAAACCTACTTTCAATTAGGAAAGGGATTTTTTTCGAAGTCTTTATTTTTTATGCGTATCCGGATATCTGCACGATGGATAGAAGCCTACCGGTTTTAATGATGCGGAAATGTGACTCCCTCCGCCGCGGCGGAGGGCAAGGGGGATTTTTTCATCCAAATCCAAACTTTATTCCATTACGTGCAATCAAGAGAATACACATATTATTTTTTTCAATAACCCCAAACAAAGGGGCATTAAGGATCGGGAATGACGCGAGAGGAAAAATCTTCCATTTTTTATTTAGAAAATTTCTAAATAGTCTTTTTAGATTCAGTCTAAATAAATAGCTTTGTCAAAAATATTTCAAACCAGCCAAAATCCATGATTAACTATTTCAAAAACCACGCATTGATATTGGGGATTTGCCTTGTAGGTTTCTCTTCCTGCGAAACTGAAAACGAAAAACCAAATCTGAGATCGAAGATTGAATACACCAGTTTGGACGCTACTTCCCCCTATTCGAACCAATTTCTGGCTGCTACCGGAGCGACCACGGTGGACCTGACAGAGGGAAATTCTTCACTTAGAATGTTTCAGTCACTGAATTATTATTTTACCTCCAGTATAAAGGCAAAAACCACAATCCAGGCTCAGAAAGCTGCAAATTTGTTTTCCAACACAGGAAATTCTTTTATAGACATTACAGATACCGGAATTTCAGTAAACGGAACTGCATTGAATAGCTCAAGCCTTAGTCTCAGTGAGATGGTGGCAGCATCAAGATCACAAGCCGAAGCCACAGCGATCAAAACTAATTTCGGACTGTTGTTTGGTCAAATAGAACAGGCCAGCCTTTCTCTGAATAAGGCTGCAGCTTCAAATACTGCTGGAATGCTGGGCACCTATCTCGTGGACGAAAACGGAATTGAAATCGCCCAGGTAATTCAAAAATCCCTGATCGGAGCACTACAATTGGACTATATCGGCAATGTCCTGCTGAAAGAAGGTCTTAGCGCAGATAATCACAGCTTGGTCGAAGGAAAAAACTACACCGAACTGGAGCACAATTGGGACATGGCCTACGGGATGCTGACCTTGAATCCTGTTTATCTGGAAGGATACACGGACAGTCAGAAAGGACCTTTGTCAGAATTCGGGGCGGGCTCTTACATCTGGGAATACAATAAAGAAAGCTATTCCAAAATTTTCCCCGCATTCTTAAAGGGAAGGGCTGCCATCGTCAATAACGATAGAGCTGAAATGGAAATTCAGGCACTTTTTATCCGCAATGAATTTGAAAAAGCCCTTGCAAACGCTGCTTTGGGTTACCTGGGAAAATGGAGAACCAGCACCTCTGATGATAAGAGAGCGCACGCGATTGGTGAAGGACTGGGCTTTATTTACTCTTTACGATTTGCCACTACCTATCAGGCGGACGCCACGTTCTCGGATGCCATCCTGTTAAACCTGGTGGGAGGTACCAATGATTTTTGGAACCTTGACACTTCAAAGATCAATGCCGCCGAGCAAGCTATCAAAGCTAAGTTTGGTTTATAAATAGCACTTGATTCATGCTAAAAGGTGCCGGGATTTACCGGTACCATTTTAATTTATATGCGTATTCGCTTGATTGCACGTAACAGAATTAAGTTGGAATTTGAATGAAAAAAATCCCCCTAACCCTCCGCCGCGGCGGAGGGAGTCACATTTCCGCATCATTAAACCCGATAGGCTTCTATCCATCGTGCAGATATCCGGATACGCATATTAATTCAAATCGATATGGTAAGAACATTTGTTAAAAATTCAATTTTGATCTTTCTAATTGCCTCCATGACCGGATGCCTGGAAGATTCAAAACAAAGCGACAACACCTCCGAAGATGGTTCCAGTGATCGAAAGGAAATGTTGACCTTTTGGGCAGAATCCCTGATCCTGCCCGGATATCAGGAGTTTGATTCCCACATGGAGACTCTTACCCTGAGAGCAAATGATTTTGCCGCCAGTCCCAACAGCCAAAACCTGGGTTCGTTGAGAGAAGCCTGGAAAAATGCCTACCTCACTTGGCAAAAAGTGGAAATGTATGAAGTCGGCCCTGCCGAAAAATACACCATGAGAAGCTTTTTCAATATTTATCCCGCTGATGTGGCAGGAATAGAATCAAACATTTCTAATCCGTCTGCAAATCTGGAGTTGCCCGCAGCTTATGCCCGGCAGGGCTTTCCGGCTCTGGACTTTCTCATCAATGGAGTTGGGGAAAATGACCAGGCAATTATAGCCTACTTCCAGGAACCAAGCCTTGGCTCCAAGCGGCTCGCTTACCTGACCAAGCTTACAATCAGGATGGATGGGATGCTTTCTAATGTAATCTCCGAATGGAACGGTCCGTACAAAGAGGAATTCATCAACAAAACCGGACTGGACATCGGTTCTTCTACTGCTGCCATGGTCAATGCTTACGTCCTGTATTACGAGCGCCACGTCAGATCCGGCAAAATCGGTATCCCTTCCGGTGCAACCATTGCCGCTTCCGGAGTTCCGAACCCTGAAAAAATCGAGGCTTTCTATAGCGATGAGATTTCCCGGGAATTGGCCCAAACTGCACAGAGCTCCTTCGAAGACTTTTTTAATGGAGCAGCAGGTTCTAAAACCGGACTTTCTCTTAAGTCCTATCTGAACTCATTGGCTGCCAAGGATCCCTCCACGGGTAAATTACTTTCCGATTATATCAACGAGCAGTTTGCCGTCATCGACACAAAACTGAACCAGCTATCCCCCAGCTTATACAACCAGATTCTGACCAATAACCAGCCTATGGTCAGTCTCTATAATGAAATGCAAAAATTGGTCAGAATCCTTAAAGTGGACATGACCTCTGCGATGAGCATTACCATTACTTATACAGACAACGACGGTGACTAACACAGGAAGCAAGCTTCTTAGTTTTTTAACCAAAACGACATCCTGTGCACCCCTGGCGGTATTCAGGATGTTGTTTGGTTTATTGATGTTTGTCAGTATGATCCGGTTTTGGTGGAAAGGCTGGATCAATGAATTTTTCATTTCCCCCAAGTATCATTTCTCGTTTTTTGGTTTTGAATGGGTACAGCCCTGGGGAGAATACACCTATGTGCTTTTTATAATGGCCGCCGGCAGCGCAGTCCTCATTGCGTTGGGACTTTGGTATCGCGCCGCCAGCATTATTTTTTTTCTGTCTTTTACTTATATCGAACTGATGGATAAGACCACTTATCTCAATCACTATTATTTCATCAGTCTGATCAGTTTCCTGATGATTTTTTCGCCTGCCCATGCTTGCTTTGGGTTGGATGCCCGAAATAATAAGAACTTAAACTCGTCCAGAGTACCCGCCTGGACCATTATGTCCATCAAAGTCATGGTGGTGATCTTGTATTTCTACGCTGGCTTGGCCAAGTTGAACAGCGACTGGCTGCTGAAAGCTCTTCCCATGAAAATCTGGCTGCCTGCAAAAAATGACCTTCCCTTGATTGGTGACTTATTCGATGAACTTTGGGTTGCTTATGCCTTCAGCTGGATCGGATGCATTTATGACCTGAGTATCGGTTTTTTGTTGTTGTATCGACCCACCAGAGTTATCGCCTTCTTATCAGTCATGGCTTTTCATTTATTGACCTCCCTTCTGTTTCCTATTGGGATGTTTCCTTACATCATGATCTTCACAGCGATGATCTTCTTCTCTGACGGTTTTCATGAAAAGCTGCTCCAAAGGACCGGAAAAGCTCTTCGGGTTTCTCAATCTTTTCTTTTCAGCGATCACACATATCGGTACAGCAAACCTGCAAGCAAGTTCATACTTACCATTTTTGCTTTCTTCTTTATGATCCAATTACTCCTGCCTTTTCGCTATTGGCTCTATCCGGGCGAACTTTTTTGGACGGAAGAGGGATATAGATTTTCCTGGAGAGTCATGTTGATGGAAAAAATGGGGACAGCAACCTTTGTGGTAAAAGATTCTTCAGGAAAAGTGATTGAGGTCAACAACTCGGAGTTTTTGACCCCCCAGCAAGAAAAAATGATGGCCACACAGCCGGATATGATGTTAGAATTCGCCCATATCCTGCGGGATTATTTCTCTTCCCGGGGCATGGAAGATCCACAGGTCTTTGTGGACAGCTATGTCTCGCTCAACGGACGAATCGGCAGACCTCTGGTAAAACCAGATGTAGATCTGGCCAAAGAAAAAGAGTCTTTCAAACCAAAATATTGGATAACACCCTTCCACGATGAGATTAAAGGTCTTTAGTTTAGCGGCCCTGTTGCTGACTCCATTTTCAGTCTGGGCACAATTCCAGCTGAAAGGAACCGTCAAATCCCAAGAGGACAATTCCATCGTCTCTTCTTGCACAGTTTACCTCAACGACGGATCCCGGTTGGTCGAGGTCAATCAAAAAGGCGAGTTTGTTTTCAACCACCTTCCTGATGGTACCTATACCGTACACTTTGCCAGTGGTTCCTTTAAATACAAAAATCAACAGGTTACCCTGGCGGGGAAGGATCAATCGATCCAGGTACTGCTGGAACCTCAGGCCCGGGAACTGGATGAGGCTCTGGTCACTTCCACCACCACTTTGGGGCTGAACAGAATGAATGCAGTAGAAAACATGGGGCTTTACGAGGGTAAAAAATCCGAGGTCATCATTCCCGCAAACCTCACCGCCAACCTCTCTACCAACAATGCCAGACAAGTCTATTCGAAAGTTGCCGGATTGAATATTTGGGAAAATGACGGCGCCGGACTTCAGCTGAGCATCGGCGGGAGAGGCCTGGATCCTAACAGAACATCCAATTTTAATGTCCGCCAAAACGGATACGACATCAGTGCCGATGCACTGGGATATCCCGAGAGCTATTATACTCCGCCTTTGGAAGGAATAGGGAAGATTCAGATTGTCCGTGGAGCGGCTTCCCTGCAATACGGGACACAGTTTGGAGGACTGATCAACTTTGTCATCAAGCGACCTGTAGAAGACAAAAAACTGGAGCTGGTCGCACGCCAATCACTGGGCTCTTTCGGGTTTTACAATGCCTTCACAAGTGTCAGCGGTACCGTTGGAAAAGTCAGCTATTATTCATTCCTCCAATACAAAAAGGGAGATGGCTGGAGACCAAACTCCCAATTTGAGAATTACACTTTTTATTCGAATGTGAATTATAAGGTCACCGAAAAGACTGACATCGGCATTGATTTCACCAAGATGAATTACCTGGCCCAGCAGCCCGGCGGACTCACCGACCAGATGTACGAAGAAGATCCCCGCCAAAGTAACCGGGAAAGAAACTGGTTCAGTGTGGATTGGAATCTTTATGCATTCCACCTGGACCATAAATTCAACAAAAACAACTCGTTCAATCTGAGGTTTTTCAGCCTCAATGCGTATCGCTACTCGGTCGGTTTCCGCCCCAATCGCGTAGCTACGATCGATGACAATAGTGAGCGGGACCTAATCAAGGGTGATTTTCAAAACTGGGGAACAGAAGCAAGATTCTTGAAAAGGTATAGCCTCGGTAAAATCCAGTCCATCGGCTTGATAGGAGGAAGGTACTACCATGGATTTAACCACAGTACCCAAGGCTTTGGCAGCACAGGAATTGGTCCGGATTTCGACTACATCGAAGACGATGACAGCCACTTGAACGATTATCAGTTTCCCAACAGAAATACCTCCCTGTTTTTTGAAAACATCTTTTTCCTGACGGAAAAACTATCTCTGACACCCGGAATTCGCTTTGAGTACATCAAAACAACAGCAGATGGGTATTATGCCACTGTTTACCGTGACCTTGCCGGAAACATCATCGAAAGAACAGTCACTGAAGAATACCGGATCAATACCCGGGATTTTCTGATCGGTGGCTTGGGCATCAGCTTTAAACCCAGCGTCAAAACCGAGTTCTACGGCAACGTTTCACAGAATTACCGTTCGATCACATTTAGCGACATGAGGATCACCAATCCTTCGGCTGTCGTTGACCAGAATCTCCAGGATGAAAAAGGCTATTCCATGGATTTGGGTGTCCGATCGGATCAGACCGGAGTGATCAATTATGACCTGAGTTTATTTTACCTCAATTATGACAACCGCATCGGAGAGGTCCAGTTTTATGATGAAAACAACCGTGTTTTGAGAAAAAGAGGAAACATTGGTCGGGCTGTAATTCAGGGATTGGAATCCTATGCGGAATGGAATGTAATGAAGACACTTTTGCCAGAACGAACAAAATGGACTGGATCAGTTTTCGGCAACCTGGCTTTGATAAATTCTATTTATAAATCCAGCGAAGTACCGGGAGTGGAAGGGAACCAGGTTGAATTTGTGCCCAAGGTCAACTTAAAATCAGGTCTTTTCATAGGTTATCAAGAATTCAAAGCCAATTTCCAATATTCCTATCTTTCGGATCAGTATTCAGATGCTACCAATGCAATCGATGGAGGAGTGTCGGCAGTAGTTGGAATCATACCGTCCTATTCCATTATGGACTTGAGCCTTTCTTATCAATGGAAGTGGTTTAGATTGGAGGGTACTGTTAATAATTTGGCAAATGCCGTTTACTTTACCCGGAGAGCTACCGGATACCCCGGGCCTGGTATTTTACCGTCTGATGGACGAGGGTATTATTTTACACTCCAATTCAGGCTGTGATTCAAAAAGCGAATAATAGTTAGAAAAAAAAGTCCTTGATTATTTCTGTCGGGGATTTTTTTCTACCAATAAATCTCAAAAAAAACGGCTGGATCTCTCCAGCCGCTCGTGTTTCGTAGCTCTTAACTCGTATTTACGTCAGCATCGCTCCATCCACCTGGATCACTTGTCCGGAGATGTAGCTGCTTAGGTCTGAACCCAGGAATACGCAGGCATTGGCTACTTCTTCCGGCTGACCTCCGCGCTTCATGGGAATTCCATCTCTCCAGCCCTGAACGGTTTTTTCATCAAGTACTGCAGTCATTTCAGTTTCGATGAAACCGGGAGCAACAGCATTGGATCGGATATTTCTGGAACCAAGCTCCAAAGCGATTGACTTCGTGAACCCGATAATTCCGGCTTTCGAAGCAGCATAGTTCGCCTGCCCTGCGTTGCCTTTGATTCCGACTACGGAAGTGATATTGATGATGGAGCCGGATTTGGCTTTCATCATGGTGCGGGTCACAGCTTTTACGGTATTGAAACAGGACTTCAGGTTGATTCCGATTACCTCGTCCCAAGCTTCTTCAGTCATTCTCATCAGGAGGTTGTCGCGGGTGATTCCGGCATTGTTGACCAGAATATCCAGTCCGCCAAATTCAGCTACCACATTATTGACTAATTCTTCAGCAGCTTTGAAGTCAGATGCATCCGAGCGATAGCCTTTGGCTTTGATGCCAAAAGCAGCCAATTCCGCTTCAAGCGCCTGGCCTTTTTCCACACTGGACAGAAAAGTGAAAGCGACATTTGCGCCTTCCTGAGCATATCTGATTGCAATTGCGCGACCGATGCCTTTAGAAGCGCCGGTGATCAAGGCCGTTTTTCCTGAAAGTAATCCCATTGAGTTTAGAATTTTGTTTGGCCAAAATTAGAAAAAAAGCCAAAACTTTCGTGCTCAAAGTTTAAAACACCTGCTTTTTCAATATTTACAGCTTTAATAATCGGGTATTTAGACTTTGTTAGAAATAATATTCTAAGAATCTATTGATCGGGAGAATACTATTCTAATTTTCCTTCAAATTTGATTAGAAACCATGTTTTGAAGCCTAAGCAGGTTCTGTGGCCGGATTTTTTTCTGAAGGCAAAAGACCTATTTTTGCGTAGTTTCAATTCGTTATCAAAACAAGATTTAGATATGTCTTCGACAAAATTTGACTTGATCGTAGTGGGCAGTGGTCCCGGTGGTTATGTAGCTGCGATTCGTGCTTCTCAACTCGGTCTGAAAACCGCTATCGTGGAAGCTGAAGAGCTTGGTGGTATTTGCCTCAACTGGGGTTGTATCCCTACCAAAGCTTTGCTGAAAAGCGCACAGGTTTTTGAATACATCCATCATGCTGCCGATTACGGAATCACGGTGAAAGGTGCAGAAGCTGATTTCACAGGAATGGTCAAAAGAAGCCGAGGAGTTGCAGACGGAATGAGTAAGGGAGTAAGCTTCCTGATGAAGAAAAATAAAATCGAGATCCTTGCAGGTTGGGGAAAAATCCAGCCGGGCAAAAAGGTCGAGGTAACGGATAAAGAAGGAAAAAAGACGGTTTATTCCGCAGACAATATCATCATCGCTACGGGCGCAAGAGCTCGTGAGCTTCCGGCCATCAAGATTGATGACAAAAAAATCATCGGTTACCGCAAGGCAATGACGTTGGACAATCAGCCAAAGAAAATGGTCGTGGTAGGTTCCGGTGCCATCGGAGTTGAATTCGCTTATTTCTATTCTTCCATCGGAACTGAAGTGACGATAGTGGAATTTTTGGATCGAATCGTGCCGGTGGAGGATGAGGAAGTTTCCAAAGCTTTGGAAAAAATCTACAAAAAGGCAGGAATGAAAATCATGACTTCTGCTGAAGTAACCTCTGTGGATACCAAAGGTGAGGGTTGCAAAGTGACGGTGAAATCAGCCAAAGGCGAAGAAGTCATCGTATGCGATATCGTCCTTTCCGCTGTAGGGGTGGTTTCCAACCTGGAAAACATCGGACTGGAAGATGTAGGAATCCTGGTAGAAAAAGGCAAAATCAAAGTTGACGAGTTTTACAAAACCAACATGCCGGGCTATTACGCCATAGGCGATGTGGTTCCCGGACCTGCATTGGCACACGTAGCTTCAGCAGAAGGAATCATCTGTGTGGAGAAAATAGCAGGTCATCATCCTGAGGGGCTGGATTATGGAAATATCCCTGGCTGTACTTATTGCTCCCCGGAAATAGCATCGGTAGGATATACTGAAGCGAAAGCTAAAGAAGCTGGTTACGAAGTGAGAATTGGCAAGTTCCCTTTCTCAGCTTCGGGAAAAGCATCTGCAGCCGGAGCAAAAGACGGTTTCGTGAAACTGGTTTTTGACAAGAAGTACGGAGAGATTTTGGGTGCCCACATGATCGGAGCTAACGTCACCGAAATGGTAGCTGAGATTGTGGCTATCCGCAAACTGGAGACTACAGGTCATGAGTTAATCAAAACGGTTCACCCGCATCCGACGATGTCTGAGGCAATCATGGAAGCAGCGGCAGCTGCTTATGGTGAAGTGATACATTTGTAATTCCAGTACTTAAAGCGTTATTTAACCCAAGGCTAAAACAATTGGCCTTGGGTTTTATTTTTTACAGAGTCACCACAACCAAACCACTTTTGCAAGAAGAACAACTTATATCAGGACTCAGGGTAATGTCCTGTTTCGAAAAGAACTGACTTTTGTATTGGTTTTAGGGAAAAAGAATGATCTTTAAGGGTGAACCCGAAGTATGCATTAGAAAATCTACTACGGTTTCATCCGCCGCGGCGGACAAAATCAGTCGCTAGGCTTCACTTTTCGATCTCACCGTAGCGGTGCTACGCCTCGATCTCCAAAGTGACTGATTTTCTTGCCGTTTAAACCCTCGCTACGAATTCTAATGCATAGTCCGGGTTGAACCTTTAATCCTATGGAACTTCAACTCTCAACACCGGCATTACTTTTTTCAGCAATCACCTTACTGATGCTGGCTTTCACGAATCGGTTTTTGGCGATAGCCACCCTGATTCGCGGGCTACATAAAAGTCATAGAAAATCCCCCGACAAGGAAATCATCGTAGAACAGATTCATAATCTGCGACGACGGCTGACGCTTATCAAAAACATGCAGTTATTCGGAGTTTTCAGCTTTTTATTATGCGTGGTTTGTATGTATTTGCTTTTCCGCGGACTCACAGAATCCGCCAATTGGGTGTTTGTGGCAAGCATGGTTTCCCTGCTGATTTCGCTAGGCATTTCACTCGTGGAGATCCAGATTTCCACCAAAGCACTCAATCTGGAGTTGGGAGACATGGAGGATTTGTTTGAAAAGAGGAAAAGCAGCCTGAATTTTATATTTAAGAAAGATTCGAAAAAAGATGAGAGTTAAGTCCGCCATTCCATTCCTGATTATCGTCGGATTGATTTGGACTTGTGACCAAAAACAGCCGGATGAAACGGAATCGCTTGTTCAGGAAGTCGGGAATGAATCCAAGTATATTCAGGTTTCCACGATCGATGAGGCACGGGATTTTTATACCTGGTCTTCAGACAGGATTCCAATGGTTTCAGCCCATCGGGGAGGACCTTATCCCGGTTTTCCTGAGAATGCGATTGAGACATTCTCCAATGTCTTAATGTTCACTCCGTCCATCATCGGGCTGGATGTTGCGATGACCAAAGACTCTGTTTTGATACTGATGCACGATGACGAACTGGACCGAACCACTACCGGAACCGGTCCGGTAAATGAATCAACTTACACAGAGATTCAGGAGTTTTTTCTGAAAGATAACGATGGAAACCTGACCGAATTCAAGGTTCCAACCTTGAAAGAAGCGTTGATCTGGTCCAAAGGGAAAGCTCTGCTGACGGTAGATGTGAAGCGCTCTGTTCCTTTTGAAAAGATCATTGAAGAAATCAGGGAGACGGGTTCTGAGGCTCATGCGGCCGTGATTACGTATACTTTTCCGGCAGCCAAAAAGCTTCATTTGATGGCTCCGGAATTGATGCTTTCCGTGACAATCCGAAATGTGGAAGAGATCAAACTTTTCGAAGAAACCGGAATCCCCTGGACGCGGGTGATTGCTTTTACCGGTATCGCTGAGCGTCCTTTAGAATTTAATCAGGCTATCCACGAGAAAGGTGTTTTCACCATTCTGGGAGTTCTCGGCAACCTCGACAAGAGTGCCGAAGCACGCGGAGATCAGATTTATGTCGGCTTTGTGCAACGCGGTGCCGATATCCTTGCGACAGATCGTCCGATCGAAGCCTCAGCCGTTATTCAGACTTTAGTGCCATCCCAAAGTTCCAAATCCAAGTATTTTCTCCATGTTAATTGATCTAAGAAGTGATACCGTCACCCGCCCAACTGCGGGAATGAAAGAAGCCATGTTTGCTGCTCCGGTTGGAGATGATGTGTTTGGAGAAGATCCGACTGTCAATGCTCTCGAGGAGAAAATCGCCGGGTTATTCGGTATGGAAGCCGGGATCTTTTGTCCATCCGGTACGATGACAAATCAGATTGCGATCCGACTGCATACCAGGCCTCAGACCGAAGTGATTTGCCATCAATATTCACATATCTACCTCTATGAAGGCGGAGGCATCATGGCTAATTCCCACGCTTCGGTGAAGCTTTTGACCGGAGATTTGGGGAAAATAACGGACGCTCAAATAGCTGAATCCATCAATCCTGATGATGTGCATGCTCCCGAGACGACATTGGTTTCACTGGAAAACACCATGAACAAAGGCGGAGGAAGTATCTACACGTTGGATGAGATCAAGCCAATCCATGCACTCTGCAAGGAAAAAGGGCTGAAGTTTCACCTGGATGGTGCAAGATTATTCAATGCCTTGGCGGAAACCGGCGAATCTCCGGCAGACTGGGGAGCGCATTTTGACACGATTTCTATCTGTTTGAGCAAAGGACTGGGTTGCCCGATCGGATCGGTTTTATTGGGAACAAAAGCCGATATCAAGCGAGCGAGAAAAGTGCGAAAGGTTTTCGGAGGTGGAATGAGGCAAGCTGGAATTTTGGCAGCAGCCGGGATCTATGCCTTGGATCATCACATCGACAGGTTAAAAGAAGACCATGCCCGGGCGAGAGCTTTGGGGGAAATCCTTCGTAAGCAGCCATTTGTATCGGAGACTTTACCCGTTTCTACCAATATTATAATTGCAAGACTGGAAGGAATCACTCCCGAGGAATTGCTGAAAAAGCTAGCCGAAAAGAGCATCAAAGCTGTAAAATTCGGAAAAGACCTCGTCCGTTTTGTAACCCATCATGATTTTGGCGATGCGGAGTTGGAGGAGTTTGGGAAGAGGATTGGATCCATTTGAAATTTGAGGTTAAGATTTGAAATCATTTACTAACTTCAAGCGTTAGTATTATTAGGCTTTTGAAATGATTCAAAGTTTTGGAAATAAGGAAACTGAAAAAATCTGGAATGGTCTTCGATCATCAAAACTTCCATTTGAAATTCAGGAAATCGCCAGACGTAAATTGAGAATGCTTAATAACTCCCAAAGTATTCAAGATCTTAGAATTCCCCCTTCAAATCATTTGGAAAAGTTGAGTGGCGATTTGTCAGGTAAGTTTAGTATCCGAATAAATAAACAATGGAGAATCGTTTTTTCCTGGGAAAACAATCAAGCATCAGAAGTAGAAATCATTGATTATCATTAATAAAGACAGACATGGAAAAACTAAAGAATATACATCCAGGTGAGATTCTGAAAGAAGAATTCTTGGATGCGATGGGGATTTCGGCATATAAACTTTCTAAAGAAACCTTTATTCCTCAAACCAGAATCAGCGAAATATTAAAAGGTAAAAGACGAATTACAGCGGATACTGCAATTCGTCTTTCTAAATTCTTTGGAACTTCTGATAAATTTTGGCTTGGTCTGCAGGATGATTATGATTTAGAAGAAGAAAAATCTCTGAAGAAAGCAGAATTTGATTCCATAATCCAAATAGAAAATCACGAGGCCTGAAAAGGCCTTTTTTATATCATTTTGCCATGACTTTGCTTCTCAGCCAGGTCTTGTTTCTTGCATCTAACGTCTTGTATCTCCAAAGATGAACAACACCCCACTTGCCGAACGAATGCGTCCCACCCGATTGGAAGATCTGATCGGTCAGGAGCATCTTTCTTCGCCCAATTCCTTTTTGTTCAAAGCAATCAAATCCGGCAATATCCCTTCAATTATTCTTTGGGGCCCTCCGGGAGTGGGGAAGACGACCATCGCCAACATCATCGCGAATGAGATCAAAGCGCCTTTCTACACGCTGAGTGCAGTGAGTTCGGGGGTGAAAGATATCCGTGATGTGATCGATAAAGCAAAGTTCCAGATGGGAGTGGTCCTGTTTATCGACGAGATCCATCGCTTCAATAAATCCCAGCAGGATGCTCTTTTAGGTGCAGTTGAGAAAGGAGTTATTCGATTAATCGGCGCGACTACCGAGAATCCATCTTTCGAAGTCAATGCCGCTTTGCTCAGCCGATGTCAGGTTTTTACGCTGAATTCCCTCGGCAAATCTGAACTCGAGGCAATGGTTCAACAGGCTTTGGAAAAGGACGTGGATCTGAAGAAAATCAAGGTTGAGTTAAAGGAAACGGATGCCTTGCTTCGGATTTCCGGAGGAGACGGGAGGAAGCTTTTGAACCTGCTGGAAATCGTCATTGACGGAATCAACGAGAATCCCTGCGTAATCACGGATGAAATCGTCATGCAAATCGCCCAGCAAAAAGTAGCGCTGTACGATAAATCCGGCGAGCAGCATTACGATATCATTTCAGCTTTTATCAAATCCATCCGGGGCTCGGATCCAAATGCTGCCGTTTATTGGTTGGCACGAATGATCGAAGGTGGAGAGGATGTGAAATTCATCGCAAGAAGATTGGTGATTTTATCTTCTGAGGATATTGGAAATGCAAACCCGAATGCGCTTTTGCTGGCTACCAATTGCTTCGAGGCTGTGAAAATCATTGGTTATCCGGAGTCGCGAATTATCCTTTCCCAATGTGTAACCTATCTCGCGAGTTCGCCGAAAAGCAATGCGGCTTACATGGCAATCAATCAGGCCCAGGCTTTGGTGAAGGAAAAAGGGGATTTATCCGTACCTCTTCATTTGCGAAATGCGCCGACAAAACTCATGAAGGATCTGAACTATGGGAAAGCGTACAAATATTCCCATGATTTCCCCGGCAATTTTGTTGCTCAGGAATTTCTCCCAGACGAAATCAGAGGAACCAAGCTCTATGATCCGGGGGACAATGCCCGGGAGGCAGAGTTGAGGAAGTATTTATCCGGGAAGTGGAAGGGAAAGTATGGATATTGAGAAGGTAGAAATAAGAAAGCTGAAGTCTGAAATTTGAAAAAATGAGACTCAAGACAAAAGATTCAAGACACAAGACATAATGATTTTTCATACAAGATTCTTTTTTGCATTGATGAGCATCGAAGTAAAATTTGCCGTCAATTCATCTGCTTCTTTTAATGCCGGTGCAACTTTCTCTTTCGGCAACAGATTGGATTCTAAAATCAATTCAAGCCAAAAAATTGTTTCGTCTGCTTCTTCCTGAACTATACCAAGTTTTGCAATGAATTCGGCTCTTGATCTTCCTCTTTGAGAAGACCTGTAATTAGCGCCGACGGAAGTGCCAGACTTTATTAATTGATTTCCAAGAACAAATCCAGCATTGTTTTTAGGTAATTCAGAAACCAAACTTATTATTTCCAAGGCAAATTTTTTGGTTCTAATTTTAAGATCCCGGTCCATGATAAAAAGTTAGCGTTGAATTTTCATATTTCAGCTTTCATACTTCAACTTTTTCTAAATCTTATATCTTAAATCATAACTCCCCTAAACTTCCAAAATCAACTCTTCACTCGGAACCCTGAATCTTTTGCCATAAATTCCTTCGGGGAGGCCTTTGCCACAGCCTATGATCATTCAGATTTCAGCTCCTTTGGGAAGGTTTAAAAGTTTGGAAACCCGTTTGGAATCGTGGCCTTCCATGGGACAAGTGTCGTAGCCCGAAGCTTTCATCGTGAGCATAAAGGTCATCGAAGCCAGTGCAGTGCTTTTATGTACGGAAATTCTCACTTCAGTTTCCCCCACTTCCCGCACCATGGCCGCTTTAGTCCAACGGTAAATGAATTCAGTTTTTTAAGCAAGGACGATCCCGGATATTTCCCATAGTGGATGGCATCAATTTCTCGTAATAGCTTTATGCCTGTTTGATTTTATGGTCCGGTCTTCTCCCCTGGGTTCCCTTGAGGTACTCAAAGTTTGCTTTTTCTCGGGATTTCCAGAGATCGCGACGAGTGACTACCACGACTAATTCGCGGGCCGTAGTGGCGGTTTATTATCCCATGAAGTGTTATGCTATCGGGTCTTTGAGCGGAGTGGATTCCGGAACACGGATAGAATTATACAGCTGCATGTTGGAACTGTTGGTCGAAAGGATCGCGGCTTTCAGGCATTTCCGGACGATCGAATGGTCAAATTCCGATTCCTGATCAAAAATCCTGACAGACCTGCGGGCTTCCACTGCCTCAAAAAATCCTAATTCCTGTGTCATATTCTTCATTTAACCGGTTTATTTGGGAGACAACTCTTAGAGTTTATGGGTTTAGCCATATTTTGCATCAAGTTAGAAAGTTTTAACCAACCCCTATTTTCATGTTTTTTGAATTGATTCGATTACAATTCCTGAAAAGTGTCCGCTCAACCTCTTTTGCAAAAAGTCTGTTGACCAATATTCTCCTGGGCTTCCTGGTAATACTTCTGCTTGGCTATGTCCTGGGTGCCGGGCTTTTGCTGAAAAGGATTATTGGTGCTTTGGCGGAGGATCAGGATCCTTTGGTCGTGCTAAACAGCTACCTGATCTACTATTTTCTATTTGAGTTTATGTATCGCTATTTCATCCAGAAGCTTCCTGTGGTCGAACTGGAGAGCTTGCTGCATTTGCCGATAGGAAAATCCAGAATCATGCATATTCTACTCTTAAGATCATTTATTTCTCCGCTTTCGGTCATTTCACTTTTGCTCTTTCTGCCATTTTCTTTGGATGTAGTCGCTTCTCAATTCGGAGGAATGGCTGCTGGTTTCTGGCTTGGCTCAATCTTGCTGACGAGTTGGACGATTCATTGGTTTATGCTTTGGTTCAAACAGCGATTTGAGGATAGCATCATCGGGTTGATCGTTGTTTTTGGCGCATTGCTATTGGGTGGAGGCTCGAGCTATATGGGTTGGTTTAATCTGGGTGAAATCATGAAACCGGTTTTTGACTTTTCGATCCAAAGCCCGATTCCACTGCTGGTTTTGGCTTTGGTTATGTGTTTCAGCTATTGGCTGGCCTATCGTTTTTATCTTGCAAATGCCTATCTGGAAGATCTTTCAGCGGAAGAAGATGTTCGATTTGTAAATCAATCAATCGGGTTTTTATCCAGATTTGGCTTGCCTGGCGAAATAGCCAATTTGGAGTGGAAACTGATTATCAGGCATAAAAAAAGCCGGACCATTTTGATGCTTTCAGGATTCTTCCTGCTTTACGGGTTGATTTTCTACAAAAATCCTGCCTATCAAAGCGAACCTGGTGAAATCTATCCTCTCTTCATTTTTGTGGGAGCCTTCATCACAGGGATATTTATGATCCAGTATGGTCAACAGTTCCTGAGTTGGAATTCTTCAAATTTTGATTTCTTCCTGAACAGGAAAGACGGAATTGAAGCCTTGGTCAAAGGGAAATACCTTTTGCTTGTGGCGATTTCGGTGATTTGCTTTTTGGCCTCTGTACCCTATGCTTTTTTTGGATGGCAGTTTTTGCTAATTCACTTGGCTACATTCTTTTTCAACATCGGGATTCTGATCCATGTGATCATTTATTTTGCGATTTGGAAGCCCAAACCAATGGATCTGAACAAAGGAGCCATGTTTAACTATGAGGGAGTCGGGGCCGCTCAATTTTTGATTATGATTCCGATGATGGCAGGTCCTTATTTGATTTACCTTCCATTTTCGATGCTAATAGGTGATTATGCGGGGCTTTTGGCGCTGGGCATAGTTGGGATTATAGGGCTTTTTGGGTTTAAGAAGCTGTCCCAAATTAACATCGATAGAATAAAATCCAACAGATACGAAATTTCATCTTCATTCCGTCAAGAGTTATGATACAGGTAAGTAACCTTAAAAAGCAATACAAAGAAGCAGTGGTTCTGGATGTGGATCATTTGGAGATCCCAAACTCAGAGTGTTTTGGATTAGTGGGAAACAACGGAGCGGGAAAGACTACGCTTTTTCGAATCATGCTCGATTTGGTAAGAGCAACTTCCGGCACGGTGAAAATCAATGAAGAAGATGTGAGCAAGACTGAGGCCTGGAAAGCAAAAACCGGGGCTTATCTCGATGAGCATATGCTGTTGGTTTATTTGACTCCTGATGAGTATTTCGAAACCCTTCGAAAAATATACGGAATGTCAGTAGCTGATCTCGAACTTCACCTGAGCAAGTTTACAGAACTTTTTAACGATGAGATTTTGGGGAAAAAGAAATACATCCGGGACCTTTCGAAGGGGAACCTCAAAAAAGTGGGAATCGCTGCTGCCCTCATGGGGAACCCTGAAGTCGTTTTTCTGGACGAGCCTTTCGAAAACCTGGATCCAAGTTCCCAGATTCGATTGAAGAAATTGATCCTTCAGGAAAAAGAAAATTCACATGTGACGTTCCTGATTTCCAGCCACGATCTGAACCATGTAACTGAGATTTGCGAACGGATAGTCTTACTGGAAAAGGGCAAAATCATCCGGGATCTGAGAGAGAAAGCCGAAATGATGACTGAATTGGAGGCTTATTTTACAGGGTAAATTCCAGAGATAAAATCAAAAAATAAGCCCTCAGAATTTCTGAGGGCTTATTTATTTTTTAATAATATCAAAGGAATACCCTATTTGGATTTCCCAAAAATTAGCACTTGTATCCCCGAAAAGTTGACTATATCTGCTACGAAAAAAAATTTCTGAATTATCACTAGTTTTTAAATTTGCTAATAGCCAACCAGCACCATACCAATTTATTTTATTCTCATTTATTGTGATTATGCTTTCATTAGAACCTGAAATTTCCTTATTATGTAAAAGTTGCTTTTTTACGTCATATCCTATTTTCAAGCCAAATCGGCTATCCGTTAAAAATTGTATATATCCTAATGCTCCATATGTGCTGAAGTAAACAGGAGAAAGAATTTCAGAATCCTCAGTTTCTTTATAGGAAAATGTTGCTTGACTCAGAGAGTAATTTAAGTCAAGAAAAAATTTTACTTTTGGGATATTATAAGCAATTAAGTTTAAGTCACCACTCAGTTCAAATTGTCTATGTTTCACTAAATCAATTGGACTGACTGTAAGCTCTCTAATTATAACGGCGTTTGTGGAATCTTTGATATTATCTGTTTTGTCTTGTATTTGTAAATATCGTTCATTCTCTTCTATTTTATTTATTGAAAATTTTGGAGTGAAGTATCTTAATGCTTCAAAATAACCTGAGTTTGAGCTTTGCCTATTTTCTGTCACTAAATTCAATCTTCTAAATACCTCAATCTGAATTAAACCATTTGGTTGGTTTTCATTTATCCCTGCCAAATCGGAAAAAGTCCTTGCAGTTAATACTTTTGAGGTTTTTTCTTTATATACTTCTTTGATGAAAAAATCAGGAGTTAATGTCAAAACTGTATCTGAGGGGCTATAGTCCTCGTTTTTGTTAGCAAAAAGAATGTCATACCTTAAAAATTCATTAAGTTTAACATAAGGCGTACTTCCCAAAATTGTTTTTGTTTCATTGATTTTGATTTCTCTAATGATTTCACTTTCAAAAGCTTTTGATGCAGATGTTTGATCATAATATATTCTAATATAGCCAAATGATTCAGGATCAAATTTTGAACTTATGCTGATTGGAGTGTTATTCCTAAATTTTATTCTATTAATAATATTTGCATCTTCAGGGTCAGTTGTAAAAAGCTGTAAATTATTTATTGTGCCTTCTGAAAATTGAATTTGTAGTTCATTTATATTTAATTCTGTTATTATTGTATCTTTGAAATTTTGTTGTTTTAGTCTTAATTTATAATCAGGTTCAATAATAGATTGGTAAACATTGATTTTTGAAGATTGTAAAAACAAGGCTCCAGTTTTTGGTTGTTGGTCAATAAATTCTATTCTTGTTTTAATTTCAAAAAATAAATTTTTTGCAACGTAATCCAACTCTTTTTCCTGGACACTATTTAAGTCTAAATCTCCAACCCAAAGTCCTTCAATCAACTCCTTAATAGCCTTTTCATAAGTTTCGATTGATAGTCCGGCAACATTTTGAAGTGTTTTTGACTCAGATTTTAATAAATTTTCTTCTTGTTGCGATGAAATTTTCTTTACAATTTCCGTATTATCCTTGTTAACTTGATTTCCTGAGAGTTCATTATTTTTTTCATTGACTATTTTAGCGTTGGTTTTGAACTTGGATATTGTCAAAGAATAAATTTTTGTCTTAGGATCTTTCTCGATGAATTCATATCCGTGGATCTTTTCATTAAATACAAAAGAGCCTACGATTTTCTTTTCTTGTGCATTTGCTGAAATTATAATCAATGAAAAGAGAATTAAAATAAGATTTTTCATAATAGTTATATCAAAATATTAGTTAAATATAAAAATTTTTTCCACACAAAAAAAAGCCCTCAGAAACTCTGAGGGCTTTTTTGATTTGGTGGTGGAGCTGGCGAGATTCGAACTCGCGTCCAGATAAGGAAACACCGTACCGTCTACATGCTTAGTCACCTGTTGTCTTTTCGACCGAAATATGCTGGGTGACACACCTCATTCCGGCTTAGCTACCGGGTCTTAAGCTTGATTAATAGCATCACAAGCAGCAGTCCAATCAAGTCGACACCCCTTGATCTACCCCGAAAGGACGGGGGGCGGAGGGATGTGGCCGGGGAACTCCGGTATGGAGCTCAACCCTTTAAGCGTTATCTATTCCCCGAGGGGTTAGATTATGCAGCCATGGCGTAAGTATCTTCGCCATTTATGGTTCGTATGAATCTTTTAAGGCCGTACATACTCCAGCCTGCATGCGAGCCCAGTCCTTACACTTACTGTCAATACCGGTCAGCCCCATTTGTGTTGGGATGACAAAAGTAATTCAATTTTGGTTCCAAAGAAGAGAATTTACGAAGTACGATTTACGAGGCGAGGGAAATAGTTGAGGTATTTGTTTCTAGGGAACCTTTCAACTTTGCAACATTACCACTTTACAACCATTAGGTTTTCCGATCTTCCAATTTTTCAATTTTCCAATGCGACTAAGAGTCAAATCATTAGGGAAAAATTTTCCAAAAGCCAATTTTTCTGACAGTCTGAATATCCAGTTTTTTATATCTTGCAGGGATGGAAAACTTCGTCGTTTCGGCAAGAAAATACAGACCGGCAGATTTTAAAAGCGTAGTAGGGCAGCAGCACATTACTACCACGCTTCAGAACGCCATAAAAAACAATCACCTTGCTCAGGCATTTCTTTTTTGCGGACCAAGAGGTGTCGGCAAAACCACCTGTGCGAGGATTCTAGCCAAAACGATCAACTGCGAAAGTTTAACTTCCGACTTTGAAGCATGTGGAACATGTGATTCCTGCCAGTCTTTCCAGAATAGCAGCTCCTTTAATATTTATGAATTGGATGCCGCCTCCAACAATTCTGTGGAGGATATCCGGAATCTTGTCGATCAGGTAAGGTATGCTCCCCAAAAAGGAAAGTATAAAATCTACATCATTGATGAAGTTCACATGCTTTCAAACCAGGCCTTCAATGCATTTTTGAAGACCCTGGAAGAGCCGCCAAAATATGCCATTTTCATCCTGGCTACGACCGAGAAGCATAAGATCATCCCTACCATTCTTTCGCGTTGCCAGATATTCGATTTCAATCGGATCCAGATCAAGCATATCGCGGAGCATTTGAAATACATCGCTCAGAAGGAAACCGTAGATTACGAAGAGGAAGCGCTTCGATTGATTGCGACCAAAGCTGACGGAGCGCTCAGAGATGCACTTTCGATCTTTGATTTGATCGTGACCTATTCCGCAGGAAAGAAAGTGACCTATCTGGAGACGATCAATAATCTTCATATTCTGGATTATGATTATTATTTCAAGGTCGTTGATGGATTGCTTGCGGGGGATTTATCCACGACGCTTCTCCTTTTTGATGAGATCCTGAAGAAAGGATTTGACGGACATAATTTCATCGTCGGGCTTTGTGAGCATTTTCGAGACCTTTTGGTGGCCAAAGATCCTGCAACAGTAGAATTGATTGAAGTATCCGAGTCGGCCAAGGAAAGATACCTGCAGCAGACCGAGAGCGCATCTGTTTCGTTTTTGCTTTCCGCTCTGAACATCGCCAATCAATGTGATATCAACTATAAGACAAGCAAAAATCAGCGCTTGCACGTGGAACTGGCTTTGATGAAAATGGCCAAACTCCCTGAGGTTTTCCGGTTGGCAACTTTGGCTTCGGAGGATTCAAAAAAAAAAGTCTGAGTGAGCCCATTGAGGCCACGCCTTCTCCAGCCACGATTTCTTCCCCAACTGCTCTAAAAACAGCTCCGGTTCAAAAGACTATTTCTATCCCTACCAGTCTGATCCATACCAAAAAACTGGTGGAAGAAAAGGCAAGGCAGCAGGCTGAGGTAATCGAAGAAAAGAAAGCGGAACTTCAGGAAAGCCAATCCGGGCCTGTCGAAAACCTGACCCAGGAATTTTTCGATCAGGTTTTGCCCAAGATTCTGGGGAATTTCAAAAGCCAAAACAGAGGAATGGAGCTGGCGATTTTGAATCAGCCAATCAAGGTTTTGGGAAATGAGATCTGTCTTGAAATCATGGGCCATGTGCAGGAGGAGATTGCGCTCAAAATGAAGCCGGACTTGTTGAGTATGATCAGAGATCTTACCGGAATCAAGCGGGTTTCGCTGAAGCTTGAGGTGAAAGAAGAAATTGAAACCGGGAAAAATAAATTGTACACCAGTTCAGACAAATTCAATTTTTTAAAGAATAAGCACGGTGCCCTGGCAGAATTCCAGCGAAGATTTGGCTTGGAGACGGATTTCTAAAAGTCCAGCGAAATCCCAAAATTGATGAGGTTTTGAAGTTGGACGGCTTGTTTTGAACTGCCGTCATCCTGCTTGATAAATACCTTCTCGTCGTAAATAACCACAGTCTCAATTCGGGTGGAAATGAATTTATTCACCTTCATTCGAATGCTTGAATTGAGGTTGACCACCAAATTCCCAAAGCTTTCATAATTGGAGAAAAGGTTTAAATCGGCTTTCCAGGTTACATTTTCCATCAATCGAAAATCCGCCACTGACGAGCCAAGTGACATACCCGCTTCAGCTCTTACATTTTCCCCGGGAGTAACACCAAAAGCTCCCGCTTGACTCAGCGAATCATTCAAGACGATTGTGAATCGACCGGTAAAAGGGGAGAGAATGACTGAAAGCTTGCTTTTGTTTTCGTAGGTACGCCGGTAGTTAAGACCGGTGGAGGATTGTACATAGCCTGGCGAAAGGAGTGCTGAGATTTTGGTGCGCGTTTCCAAATCGCTGCCGGGAGGTCTTGAGTATTTATAACCATCCAGAAATTGAGTTCTGGCGTCCAACTGTGTGGATAAATAATACATGGGTGAGAGTTCCCTTCCATAATTACTTACGAAAACGAAGTTGTCATTCGTCTTTCGGATTGAATAATCATTTCGATCACTTTGTCGGTTAAAACCGAGATTGATGGTCAACTGTGTGTCCCAAACCTTTTTTTCCTTTTTATAATTTGCAAACAGAGTGAGGCCCGAGTTCAGCGCAAAAGAACTTGCACCGCCGGCTGCCCAGTTGCTTAGAGTTACTTGCTGAATATTGAGGTTATAATTCCCGCCTGTTTTCCAAAAAATCTCCTTTACAGGCTCATCTATCAGCAGAGAATCCCCCAACATGATCAGGGTATCTCCGCCAATAAGAACGGTGTCGGGAATGATGATCCGGTCTTGCGCCATGGCAGTCTGGGTAAGACCAAGCAGGAATAACCCGAAAATCAAAAGAAATTTACGCATTGAAAGAGGGGGCAATCAGGTCAGGGTTTTAAGATAACCAATTTCTGACCAACGCTGATGATGTTTTGGCTTCCGATATTGTTCCAGGATTTCAATTGATCTACGCTCACTCCGTACTTTTTGCTGATTGCAAAAAGTGTCTCTCCCTGAACTACAGAATGGGTGATTCTTGAAGGCTCAGAGGTCCTGGAGGGAGCTTGGGTTTGGTAAACAGTTGGAGTCGGCTCAGGTTCCCGGGTAACTTCTGCTACCACTTGTCTTTTGGGAGCAGGGGTTGTTACAGCTGGTACAATTGGAATCTCTTCACCTCGTTTCCTTGGTTCTTGTAAATTCAGGATCATTCCTACCTTCAATTCGGTGTCTCTTCTAATTCTGTTTTTTGCTTTCAAAGCAGAAAGCCTGATACCATATTTTTGGGAAATAGACCAAAGACTTTCCCCTGGTATGACAACATGTGTAGCCACATCTGCCGATGGTTTTTTCTTTTCAGTGTAGTAGTATTTTCCTGCTTCAATTCGCTCAGCTTCCTCCAGGTCATTCAGTTTTCTGAGTTTGGTTTCCTTCAGGCCAATCTGATCCGAAAACTTACTCTGAGTAGTGGTCTGTGCTGCCTGAACTCCGTCCAGTTCGTTTACCGTGATCTGATTTGGCTGGTTTGCTTTTGTGGTATTTCCCGAGATTTTAGGGTAGGAATTAGCTTGCTTGTAAGCCGGGGAAGCTTTGGTGGCGGCGGATACAGTTGCTTGTTTTTTAGGCTCAGTTTGTTGGGTGATAGCTGGCTGCACTGGAAGCGAACCATCCTTGATATAGACTAAAGTATAGGTGCGATCTCCCGGGATTTTACCGTTGCTTGTCCATTTGTTGTATTCTTTCATGTGATCCTCTGTCACACCGTATTTTTTGGCCAGAGCTGCCAAAGTTGTCGGACCCTGAACAGGCACTTCCATCATTTGCTTATTGCTCACGAAATAAGTGATTTGGCTTTCGAAGGCGATTTTGTGGGCGAGGAATTTCTTGAAATACCAATGCGTATTTCTGTCCACATCCACGATTTGTTTCCCGTTGTACTGGCTACCGAAATATGCCTTTGCACCGCCCAAACCCATTTGATAGGAAACCAATGCGCACATCCAGTTGCCGAATGTGTTGTTGTGTTTTTTCAGGTAAAGTGCCGCACCGCGCGTGGAGGAGACGATGTTTTTACGCTCATCGATATGTGCATCCACTCTCAGCGAAACTTCTTCGGCTGTTCCCTGCTTAAACTGCCAGAAACCAACAGCATTGGAAGTGGAAACCGCGTCTGCGATCAAACCACTTTCCTGAATAACCAGGTATTTCAAATCTTCAGGCACTCCATTTTCTCTCAGAACCCGCTCAATCGTAGGCATGTAAAGATTTACACGCTCCTGCTTTACTTTGAAATAGTTGGGATTACGGTATTGAGCATCTACGTCCAGTTGGATTTCCCTTCTTGCCTGAGGATTGATTCGCACAGTAATATCTGCAAACTCTATCTCAGCCGGAACCTGCGGAATCTGACCAAAAACTACCGAGGAGAGTAAAAGGAAAAGTATAAAAAATGATAAGGATAATCGCAGGGATTTCATTCGTAATTGGCTTTCATCTGTTAATCAAGCCTACTTTCAGCAAAAATGATTCCCCTTTTTGAAATACTTAGATTTTTCTGGTCATCATTATGCCGTCACGGATAGGAAGGAGGACATTTTCAACTCTTGGGTCGTTTTGAATCTTGTCATTGAAATCCAAAATCGCTTTTGTGTCCTTGTCAATTTTCTGACCTTCTGCTACTAACACTTTTCCGGACCAAAGAACATTGTCAGTAAGGATGATTCCTCCCGGACGAACTTTGTCGATGATCAGATCAAAATAGTTTGCATTGTTAAATTTATCTGCATCAATAAAAACCAGATCGAATGGACCGGACAGGGTAGGGATGATCTCCAGCGCATTTCCCAATCGGTAATCGATTTGATCTGCCAGTCCGCTCTCTTCGAAAAATCCCCTCACCATCGTTTCAAGTTCATCATTGATGTCCAGCGTGATGAGTTTTCCTCTTTTTTTCAATCCACGGGCAAGGCATACTCCCGAGTAACCCGTGTAAGTTCCAATCTCAAGGATGGTGTCCGGCTGGATCATTTTCGTGAAAAACTCAAGCATTTTTCCCTGCAAATGCCCCGAAAGCATCCGGGGCATCAGCACTTTTGCCTGTGTCTCACGGGTGATTTTCTTCAACAGAGCATCTTCTTCTGAAGTGTGAGCTTCGCAATAAGCCAATAAAGCCGGGTCAATAAATTCCATAATTAATGAGGGATGTATGTCAGAAAGCTCAACTGATCCGGATTGAAGATTTCCTGTGCGATTTCCTGAATGTCTTCTGCAGTGGTGGACCGGATTCGGTCAAAGATACTATCGAGCGGTTCAATTTTGCCATGATCGATGAGGCTTTTGCCATAGACAAGCATCAGAGCGGCGTAATTTTCTTCCGCCATGGCCATCTGTCCGATGGTTTGGTCTTTCGACATTTGAAGCTGGACTATCCCCAGTTTTTTGGTTCGCAGCTTTTCCATTTCCTTCATCACGAGAAGCTGAGCTTTTTTGAGTGTTTTCTCCTCTGTCCCGAAGAAAATCCCAAAAAAACCGGTGTCTGAAAAAGCCTGATAGCTTGATTCGATGCTATAGACATAGCCATGATTTTCCCGCAGACTGAGGTTCAGGCGACTGTTCATGCTTGGGCCTCCCAGAATATTATTGAGGAGATGAAGCTTAAATCTCTTGGGATCGTGAAGATTATAGGCCGGTTTGCCTATTGCACATAAGGATTGGGTCACTTCACGGGATACTACTTTTCGCTTGGGAGTGTAATCATGAAATCCATTTCTGACATACAAACTCCTTTTTGCCTGGATTTCATTCAATGGGCCTTCGATCACTTTGAGAGCTTTTTCGAAAGAAATATTTCCCACAATCGAAAAGACGATTTGGTAAGTATCCAATCTGGTGGAAATGAAATCAAAGAAATCTCCCTGAGAAAATCCTCCGACCGTTTCTTCATTTCCGAGGATATTTCTGCCAAGTGCATGATGTTCAAAAACCAGCTCGTCCAGTTCATCCATGATGGAGTCATCCGGAGAATCGCGGTACATCGCCATTTCTTCCAAAATCACCTGACGCTCTTTATCAATTTGTTTTTGCGGGAAAGTGCTGTTGAAGGTAATGTCAAAAAGCAATTCAGCTGCTTTGTTGTAATGCTCTTTCAGGATTGAAGCGTAAAAACACACCTTCTCTTTGGTGGTGTAGGCATTCAGTTCACCTCCCAAAGATTCCAATCGGTTCAAAATATGGAAGGTCTTTCTTTTTTTGGTACCCTTGAAAGCCATGTGCTCCCAGAAATGGGTAAGCCCTTCCTGTTCTTTGGTTTCGTCCCGGCTGCCGATGTTCAGAATAAAACCACAATGAACTAATCGGGTGTGGATCACTTCCTGATGAACGATTCGTATTCCGTTTGACAGCTCCTTGATTTGGTACATGCACTGAATGGTTATAAATTGAAAGTAATGAAAAAATCCCCTTTTTCATCTCGATTTGAATAATGTTAAGTTTGTACTCAGCCCATCCAAATTCCCTTTGATCTTCAACAACAAGGGTTTTCTTCGAGAGGTTTAGTTATTTTAAGATTTATGCCAAATTTTAAAGAGATTCAATCCTCTCTCATCATTTCAGTCTATAAAAACACCTCGTTTTTGGATGCGGTGCTGAAATCACTGCCGGGTCAGACCTTCCGAAATTTCGAAGTAATCATATCTGAAGACGGAGATAGTGAGGAAATGAGAGACTTTCTTTCTCAGGTTAAGTTGCCTTTTCCGGTGAGGCATTTGACCCAGGAGGATCTCGGATGGAGAAAAAACCGTGCCTTGAACCGTGCAATTCGTGAGGCGAAGTCGGATTGGTTTGTTTTCATAGATGGGGATTGTGTACTGCATCCGAGATTCATGGAGTTCCACTGGGAGATGGCGGAGGAAAAATTCATCCTGGCGGGAAAGCGGGTAAAATTGGATCCCGAAACGAGTGAGTTGTTGATTTCCGGAAAAGTAAAACCGGAGGAAATGAATTCAAGGATTCTGGCGAATTTTTCAAAAATCAAAAAACAAGGTGGAGCATTTGTAGAGGAAGGACTTTTCATTAACCCTTCAGGAGCCCTTGGATTTTTAACGAAAGTTCGAAAAATGCGACATTTGAAAGGCTGCAATATGTCTTTTCACAGGAAAGCCATCGAGTCCATAAACGGGTTTGATGAAGATTATGTGAAACCTGCTGTGGGAGAGGATGCAGATTTATTATGGAGATTTCAGGGGTTGGGTTATGAATTGAAATCCGTCAGGAATCTGGCGGTTCAATATCATTTATATCACCTGGAGAGTTGGACTGACCAGGAAGAAAATCTCCGGATCATGAAAAGTAATCAGCAAGTAAATCGGTTCATTTGTAAAAATGGTCTGAAAAAAACTTTAATTATCAAAATTGAAAATCAATCATCAGAATGAAATATAATCCGCTTCCCAAAGAACTGTATCAGCGAAATCGATTAAAATTTGTATCAAAACTTGCAAAAAAGAGCGTTGCGATTTTTAACTCAAATGACATCATGCCTACCAATGCGGATGGTACGATGAGGTTCAGACAGAACAACGATTTGTTTTACCTTGCCGGAATCGATCAGGAAGAGACCATTTTGCTTTTAGCACCTGACTGCCCAAATCCTGCTATGCGGGAGGTTCTGTTTATAAGAGAAACAAGCGAACTCATTGCTATCTGGGAAGGTCATAAATACACGAAAGAGGAAGCTGAGGCTGCTTCAGGCATTAAAAATATTCAATGGCTTGCCAATTTTGATCAGGTACTGAATACGGTAGTTGCTCTTTCAGAAAGAATTTATTTGAACACCAATGAGCATCTGCGCGCCGGAGTAGTAGTTGAAACAAGAGATGCCAGATTCATCAAGGCTTGCAAAGAAAAATATCCATTGCATGTGTATGATCGCTCCGCACCTATCATGCATGAACTGAGAGGGGTAAAGGAGCAGGAAGAAATTGACCAGCTTCAGATTGCTTGTGATATTACCGAGAAGGGATTTCGAAGAGTATTGTCTTTTGTGAAACCCGGTGTCACCGAGTACGAAATAGAGGCGGAGTATCTCCATGAGTTTGTGAGGGACCGAAGCAAGGGTTTTGCCTATGAGCCGATTATTGCATCCGGAGCAAGTGCTTGTGTCTTGCATTACATTGAAAATAGCAAAGCTTGTCTGGACGGAGAATTACTACTGATGGATGTGGCTGCTGAATATGGAAATTACAATGCGGACATGACACGAACTATTCCGGTCAATGGAAGATTCACACCGAGACAGCGTGCTGTTTACGATGCGGTTTTGCGAGTGAAGAGAGCCGCGATGAATCTTTTAAGACCCGGAATTAGTATTCAGGATTATCATAAAGAAGTGGGTCTGATCATGCAAAGTGAGTTAGTCGGATTAGGACTGATCAGCCAGACTGACATCAAAAATCAGGATCCGAATTGGCCGGCCTTCAAAAAATATTTCATGCATGGAACTTCCCACCATTTGGGTTTGGATGTCCATGATGTGGGAACGATGCACAATCCAATCACTCAGGGAATGGTATTTACAGTTGAGCCCGGGATTTATATTCCGGAGGAAGGATTCGGGATTCGGTTAGAAAATAACGTGGTCATTCAGGAAAATAGCGTCTTTGACTTGATGCGAAATATCCCGATTGAAGCAGA
The DNA here is from genome assembly GCA_036676605.1 of Algoriphagus sp. Taxonomy (GTDB): domain Bacteria; phylum Bacteroidota; class Bacteroidia; order Cytophagales; family Cyclobacteriaceae; genus Algoriphagus. Next base: position 70,665 of record JAKFCO010000075.1, on the reverse strand, counting down.
GGAGATTGAGGAATTGATGAATAGTTAGTTTTTAGGAACGCTTTCTTACCAATAGGAGATTTTTTTTTAGTGGATAGGGCTGGAAGACCGATGACGGATGACGGAAGAAATCAGAATCCTTTATTTTCCAATATTTTCACTTGCAAAAATAAATTACTGGCAAGACGGAGGAAAATCACAGTAGTTAATTTCTTCATTGAAAAAGACAAATAAAAAACCCCTCCAAATTTAATTGGAGGGGTTTTTTATGAAGTTTTGATTTTGCCGTAAGGCAAATTATCAATTAACCGATAGAGATTCTTTTGAAAGCAGAAACTGTCAAGCCTTTGCTTACTCCGTCAAGATACTGAGCAATTGTCTTGCTGTTGTCTTTTACGAAAACCTGGCTAAGAAGCGTGTTTTCTTTGTAGAACTTCTGAAGTTTACCCAAAGCGATTTTTTCCAACATTTCTTCAGGCTTGCCTTCTTGTCTTGCCTGATCTTTACCGATTTCGATTTCTCTTTCGATAGTAGTTGCATCCACACCGTCTTTGTCAACAGCAACAGGGTTCATTGCAGCAATTTGCATCGCTACGTCTTTACCTGCTTCTTCAACGTCAGATCCGCTGGCGTTAACCAAGCCTACCAACACACCCAATTTGCCATTGGAGTGGATGTAAGGAACGACAGCCTCAGCTTTGATCACTACGTAATGGGAGATCTCGATTTTCTCACCGATTTTGCCGGTCATTTCGATGATCTTCTCCGCTACAGTGATGTCACCGAAAGGAAGAGCGTGAATTTCCTCAACAGTAGCACAGTTGTTAGAAACAGCCATGTCAAGCAAAGTATTTGCAAAAGCTCCGAATTCTTCGTTTTTAGCCACAAAGTCAGTTTCGCAAGTAAGAGAAAGCAAAGTTCCTGTAGTACCATTTTCAGATACACGGGTTACAACTACTCCTTCTTTGGTTTCGCGATCTGCTCTTGATGCAGATACTTTCTGACCTTTTTTTCTGAGGATGTCAACAGCCTTTTCAAAATCGCCATCAGCTTCAGTCAAAGCTTTTTTGCAATCCATCATACCGGAACCGGTCATTTGTCTCAGTTTGTTTACTTCTTGTGCAGTAATTGCCATTGTCTATTCAGTTTAATATAAACGGGATATAGTTCTTATTTTTTAGATACCAAGGCCATCAGATTAGAAAGCCTTTGAGGATCTGATTAGTGTTGAGTTCAGGTTTTGAACTCATAGTGAATGGAGAGTTAAAACAAAAAAATTGAACAAAGGCCGTGACCAAATGTTCAATTTTTATATTTCAAAACACAGTGTGGATTATTCTTGTGTTTCAGCGTCAACAGCTCTTTTTGCTTCTTCCTCCTCAGTCAGTTTAGCATCGTCCTTGTCTCTCTTTCTTTCTGAAAGACCTTCTTCGATAGCTGCACCAAATGCTTTTACAAGCAAGGATACGGATTTGAAAGCATCGTCATTAGCAGGAATTGGGAAGTCAACCTCGTTAGGGTTTGAGTTCGTATCTACTAATGCGAAAACAGGGATACCAAGCTTTTTTGCTTCAGCAATTGCGATGTGTTCTCTCTTGATGTCTACTACGAACAGAGCTGCAGGAAGTCGGCTTAGATCAGCGATACCGCCGAGCACGTTTTCCATTTTCTCTTTATCACGGCTTACCATCAATCGCTCTTTTTTAGCCAGGTTCTTGTAAGCATCTTCTTTCATCAATTTCTCGAGTGAAGACATTTTTTTCAAGGACTTACGGATAGTAGCGAAGTTAGTCAACATACCACCTAACCATCTTTCAGTTACGAAAGGCATGTTAAGTCTTACAGCTTCTGCCGCTACCAGGTCTTTTGCTTGTTTTTTAGTGGCGACGAACATCACCTTTTTGCCAGAGCGTACAATGTGCTTGATTGCGTTAGATGCTTCGTCGAGGCAAGCAAGCGTTTTATTAAGATCGATAATATGGATGCCATTCTTCTCCATAAAGATGTATGGAGACATTCTTGGATCCCACTTTCTCGTTAAGTGTCCAAAGTGGACACCAGCATCTAGTAAGTCTTTGTATTCGATTTTGGTCATGAATGAATTTGTTATTAATTAATCGAAAGAGAAGTCCTGTTAACGTTTCGAGAACTGGAACTTTCTTCTTGCTTTTCTTCTTCCTGGCTTCTTACGCTCGACCATTCTAGGGTCACGAGTAAGGAAACCTTCTTTTTTCAATGCACCTCTGTGCTCTGCGTTGAATTCGCATAAAGCTCTGGAGATCGCCATACGAGCTGCTTCAGCTTGTCCTTTGATTCCTCCTCCGTCTACATTGATTTGAATGTCATAGTTGCCATCCACGCCTACAAGAGTCAATGGCTGCTTCACTACGATCTGGTGTAAATCGAATGGGAAATACACTTCCAGTGCCTTGTTGTTAACGGTGATTTTACCATTTCCTGCTGCCATGTAAATTCTGGCTACAGAGGTCTTTCTTCTACCGATTTTGTTGATCATTTCCATGAGTAAGGCAATTATAAGGTAATAGATTTAGGCTGCTGTGCTACGTGTGGATGCTCTGCTCCTTCGTATACGTACAAGTTGCCGTACAATTGTCTTCCCAATCTGTTCTTAGGCAACATGCCTCGGACAGCTTTCTCAATCAAAATTGTAGATGACTTTGCCATCAACATTTTAGGAGTAGAGATTCTCTGTCCACCTGGATAACCGGTATGTCTGACATAGACTTTTTCATTCATCTTGTTTCCGGTTAATCTAATCTTGTCAGAGTTGATTACGATGACGTTGTCACCACAATCAACGTGAGGAGTGAAGCTTGGCTTTGTCTTACCCCTTAAAATTTTTGCTACCTCACTAGCCAATCTACCCAAAACTGCAGCTTGGGCGTCCACAACTACCCATTGCTTGTCTACAGTTGCGGCGTTGGCTGATTTGGTCTTATAGCTTAAAGTATCCACTGTGTAACTGTTTAATATTTAGCTTGTTAAATTTATTTCACCCCCAAAAAGGGACACAAAGATAGAAGTAATTTATTTTTCATGCAAAATATTTCAAACACTAAGTCCTAATTTTCATAGGCTTAGGCCGGAAATCCCGAATGGAATTTGGTTTTCTATCCAATTTATTCGTCTGAATCGCTCAGGCGGTCTTTTCTAGTTGATTGACCAGTACCTGAAAATCTTTTGGATAGGGGGCAATTATCTTCAATAATGTCCCGTCCAGTCCTTCAAATCCAATCGAATACGCATGGAGAGAGACCCTTTGCATAATCGGTAATTCTTCTGTGTCCTTCTTGAGATTGAAGCGGCGCTTGAGCGATGAAAGATACAGGGGATTGCCTCCGTATAAAGTGTCTCCGCATATCGGAGCTTTCAGATAAGCCAGGTGTACTCTGATCTGATGCAATCTGCCCGTAATAGGCTTGCACTCGACCAAGGTATGCGCGTAGTACGTTTTCAACGTATTGAAAATCGTCTTTGCAGGCTTTCCTTCTTTACTGACTTTAGCAATTCCTTTGTTGTTGGCTAAGAGATTTCGGTCAACCTGCACATTGCTGAATTCCTTGATCCCTTCCACCACAGCATGATAGACTTTATCGACTTTTCTGCTTTCAAACTGCATGGCCAAATGCCTGTAGGCCTCGGGATTCTTGGCAATCACCAGACAACCTGAAGTTTCCTTATCCAATCGATGGCACAGTTGGGCATCGGGGGTGTGTGCCTTGGCAAGGTCAAGTATGTTCTGAGCCTCGTGTCTGTCGTCTAAGCTAGACAGATACGGGGGTTTGTTGATCACCAGATAATCCTTGTTTTCAAACAAAATAAGTTTTTGAAAATCTATTTTTTTCATGGATTCTCCTGCCTCTTCAAAGAGTGCGCAAAAGTAGGCAATCGGAGGGTCGAAAAAAAATCAGGTTGAAAATTAGCTAACCAGCTTTCGATGGAAAGAAAATTAATCCATGATCAATCGCCTTGTTTTGAAGATTTCGAATTTTATTTGTTTTCTCCTTTCAAACTGATGCAGGAAAAAAATCTTCCGGATACCCTTCGACTTGTAAATGTGACTCGCTACGTGATGCCACTTCGCGAAGGAGGTTCATTGCCTGCTTTGGCGGAGGCAGATGACGGATTCAATTATGTATTGAAGTTCAAAGGTGCCGGGCAAAGAGAAAAAGCCCTGATAGCAGAGCTGATCGGGGGAGAACTGGCAAGAAGCCTGGGATTCAGGGTTCCGGAAATTGTCCTGGCCAATTTGGATGAGGCTTTTGGAAGATCTGAAGGAGATGAAGAAATTCAGGATCTGCTCAAGAGCAGTCAGGGATTGAATCTTGCGTTACATTTCCTTTCTAAAGCAATGACTTTTGATCCGGGTGCTTCCAAAGTTGATGAATATTTGGCCTCACGAATTGTCTGGTTTGATGCGTGGATTACCAATGTGGACCGGACTTTTCGAAATACCAATTTGCTGATATGGAATAGAGAGCTTTGGTTGATTGATCATGGTGCATCTTTTCTTTTTCACCATTCCTGGGAAAACTTCGACAGGCACGCATTAAGTCCTTTTCCAATGATCAAAGATCATGTTCTTTTGCCTAAAGCCAGTCAGCTTGATCGAGTAGATGAGGAGATGAAAAAGGTGATCACTCCTGGTATGATTCGAAGTGTGCTGGAAGAAGTGCCGGAAGAATGGCTGCTAGCTTCCCGAGAAATGGAGACCGCCGATGAGGCAAGGGTAGTCTATGAGGCTTTTTTACTGAAAAGATTAGAAAATTCTGAGGTGTTTTTAACGGAAGCCAAGCATGCAAGGGAAGCACTTATTTGAATATGCCTTGATTCGACTCGTGCCCAGGGTGGAGCGGGAAGAGTTCGTCAATGTCGGAGTAGTCCTGTGCTGTAAGCGCCAGAATTACCTTGCCTGTAAAATTCACCTTCCGGAAGAAAAATTGCTAGCAATGGATTCAGAAGCGGATTTAAACCTTTTCTCTTGTTACCTGGATTCTTTTCAAAAAATCTGTGAGGGGGAAAAAACGGGAAATCCGATCGCCTTTCAGGATGCTGCTTCAAGATTTCGTTGGCTGACTTCTGTGAGGAGTTCGATGCTTCAAACTTCCCGTCCACATTCAGGATTTTCAGAGGATCTTGAGCAGACTTTGCTCAGTCTGTATGAGCAGTATGTGGCTTAGGGATTGATTTTCCAGATTCAATATGTTCTTTTTCCTGAGTTTTTTTATCTTTTTCCAAAGGAAGGTAAAAGGTGAATATGGATCCTTTTCCAACTGTTGAACTCACGGATATTTTGCTTTTATGTCCTTCCAGGATATGTTTTACTATGGCCAGGCCCAGTCCGGTGCCACCTTTTTCTTTGGATCGACTTTTTTCCACGCGGTAAAAACGCTCAAAAATTCGTTTTAAATCATCAGGAGGAATTCCCTGTCCGTTGTCCTTGACGTCTACCTGAATGGAGTTTTTATGAGGCTTTAATGAAACTACCACTTCGCCGCCGTTGTGATTATACTTCACGGCATTGAAAATAAGATTTTGGCAGACTCTGTAGATTTTCTGCCGATCGGCGGAGGTCAGGTAATTTTTTTCGGGTTCAAACTCAAACTTTATCACGACGTCGCGCTTTGAAGCTTTATTTTCCAGCTCGTCAATTACCTCAGATAGTAAATCCTTCAGATCAAACACCGTGAAATTGAATTTGATCACCCCGCTTTCCATCTGATTGAGCGTCAACAAATCCTGAACAAGCACATCAAGAGAGTCCAGACTTTTTGCAGCACGCTTCAGAAACTTCATTCGGACGTGCTTATCATCAATCGCTCCATCCAGAAGTGTATGAATATATCCCTGCGCTGCAAAAATTGGGGTCTTCAATTCATGAGAAATATCTGCAATGAATTCTCTTCTGAATTCAGCCGTTTTTTTCAGCGTGTCAATTTCTGTCTGCCTGGCTAAGACATATGAATTAATGACTTTATTGATTTTGCTAAGCGGTGAAATGGAAGGTTTGATTGTTTTTTCAGTAATTCCCGAAAGATCTTTCTTCTGGATTTTCTCCAAAAGGGAATAGATGTTTCCTATTTCTTTGAAAACAAGAAATTCAAGAGTAATGGTAATGAGGATGTAGGATGCTGAAAAAGACAGCCCGGCCGCCACAAACAAGATAGTTGGGGTTGACTCGGGCAATAAGGATAAAAATGCTGCAACCAGGAGTGAAATGGCTAAAGCAAGAATGAGAGAAATACCCCTGGAAGTTGCAAGCATGTCAGCCTAAATCGAATTTATATCCTACGCCTTTGACAGTAGTGATGTAGTCTTCCCCGATTTTTTCTCTGACTTTTCGGATATGAACATCCACTGTTCGGGCCAAAACAAAAACATCGGTTCCCCAAATATTCTGAAGAAGTTCATCTCTGCTGAAAACTATATTAGGGTTTTTGGCGAGGAAATACAATAATTCAAATTCCTTTTTGGGAAGTGTGATCGTCTTTCCATTCTTGTCGATGGTGTAGCTTCCTCTGTCTATCAGAAGGTCTTTCGCTTTTATTTGAGAGACTTCTTGTTCCTTTTTGGTTTCCCTGCGGAATAAAGCAGCGATCCTGCTCATTAACGCTCTTGGTTTGATTGGCTTGGTGATGTAATCATCAGCTCCCACGTCAAAAGCAGCAACTTCGGAGTATTCCTCCATCCTCGCAGTAAGGAAGATTATGAAGGAATTTTTCAGCTCAGGAATTTGTCTAAGCTGCAAGCAAGTCTCAACACCGTCCTGATTGGGCATCATGATGTCCAGGAGAATGACATCAGGCAAAAATTTTCCGGCAACTTTTACTGCTTTAATTCCATCTTCAGCGGTAGCTACTTCATAGCCCTCTTTCTGAAGATTGTATTTGAGAATCTCTACAATATCCGGCTCATCGTCTACTACCAGGACTTTGATTTTTTGCTTTTCGCTCATGTAGATATTAGATAATACTTTGTTTAAAATTAAACAATATTACAGGATTGAGACCAAATAAAAGCAGGTATTAAGTAGGAGATAATCCCTTAAAGTGTCAAAAAATTTCGTTTCTCAAGAGAATGTTAACTTAATATTAACCCAAAGTGATTTAATTATTTCTGAGTCCCTTGGTAGATTTTATTTCAAGATTCAATGATCCAAGAAACAAGTTAGCCTTGATTTTTACCGGTATTTTGTTCTGATCCTTAGTGACCCACACTTTTATGGGAAAGTCCCCTCTGAACAGTTTGTTTTTGGGAAGCTGAGGGGAAAATATATAGGTGTCCTTCATGCCAAGTTCGGTTTCTATCAGCTCTGTTCCCTCGTAGATTAACTTTATGTTATAAATTTCTTTATCAAAGAAACCTTTGATCAGAATAGATTCCCCGGGTGTAAGGTTTTTCAAATCCATAGATCTTAAAAAGTAAAATCCGCTGACAATGTCCTGTACCTGACTGGGTAAATTGAATTCTTTTACTTGTCTCAAAGTTTTATTTTCCCGGTCATAGAGTTCCATTCTTGCCTTGCCTTTTTTCTGATCAAACAAAACACGCTCATGCTTTCGGTAATTTCCCTCTTCAATATGACGGTATGAAAGAGTTGGAAGCATTGATTCAGTATCTAAATAAGTACCCCAGTTGTCGTTTACTCTTCCGAAAATTGTTGCGGCACCTTTAGTTTTGCCGAAAACATCAATTTTATAATGGGGTCTTTGGTCCTGATCATGTGGTCTTCTGGCAACCTGGAGTTTGGCATCCGCAAGGACCAGCCAACCGTAGGAAACCTCAAAATGTAATTCCTCACCATAGGTAAAAGCAGTGTTTTGACCCGTCGTTTGGGCAAAAAGGCTGAAATGGATAAGAAAAATGAAGAGAGTTGCCGTTAGGTTGATTCGTTTCATAAATTTTATTGACAATACCTGACGGAATGTTTGGGTTTCTACAAGTATTACGAAAAATCGTGCCGAATAGCCATTAAAATTACGAATTTGGTCCTCTGAAACAATGCAACTGTCCTGCTTGGTATTGGCTTGTTGTTTCATTAATTTCACAGACTATTGATTCCTTTAAACTATAACTCATGAGTATTAACGCAGAAAAATTGAAAGCCCTTCAACTTACGCTTGATAAGTTGGAAAAAACCTACGGAAAAGGTACGGTGATGAAACTGAGCGATAATAAAGTTGTCGATATTCCTGCAATTTCCACAGGATCTCTTGGGTTGGATATGGCACTTGGCATTGGCGGGATTCCCCGAGGCCGTGTGATTGAAATTTATGGTCCGGAATCTTCAGGTAAAACCACGCTTTCGATGCATTGCATTGCAGAAGCTCAAAAGGCCGGAGGAATGGCAGCTTTTATCGATGCAGAACATGCTTTTGATAAATTTTACGCTGAAAAACTCGGGATCGATACCACAAATCTTCTTATCTCACAGCCAGACAATGGTGAGCAAGCACTCGAAATTGCCGAGCATTTGATCCGATCAGGAGCGATTGACATTATTGTAATTGACTCCGTCGCTGCCTTGGTACCAAAGGGTGAACTGGAAGGCGAAATGGGAGAAAGTAAAATGGGACTTCAGGCAAGATTGATGTCTCAGGCACTCAGAAAGCTGACAGGAGCAATCAATAAAAGCGGTTGTGCTTGTATATTCATCAACCAGCTGAGAGAGAAAATCGGAGTGATGTTTGGAAATCCGGAGACTACAACGGGTGGTAATGCCTTGAAATTCTACGCTTCTGTTCGTCTGGATATCCGTCGAATCGGTCAAATCAAAGAAGGTGCAGACAATATCCTTGGAAACAGAACTAAGGTGAAAGTGGTAAAAAACAAAGTAGCACCGCCTTTCAAAGTTGTTGAGTTTGATATTATGTACGGGCAGGGAATTTCAAAAGTAGGTGAGATTATTGACCTGGGAGTTGAACTGGAAATCATTAAAAAAGCAGGTTCGTGGTTCTCATACAATGGTGAAAAATTAGGTCAGGGACGTGATTCAGTTAAAAATATCCTATTGGACAATCCCGAATTGATGGACGAATTAGAAGTTAAAATCAGAGCAGCTTCCGGTTTGCTTCCAACGCAGCCTTCACCTTCCAAAGAAGAGTAACAATAGCAATCAAAAAAATAAAAAGGGGCTCTTCACACTGAAGAGCCCCTTTTTTATGTCGCACGGATCGCTTCGACAGGATCAAGTCTTGCGGCAAGTGTTGCCGGTACAATCCCCGAAACCACCCCAATGACTGAGGAAACTCCCAATCCGAGAATAATATTTTTAAAGGAAAGTACCAACTCAAGTGTCCCCAGCTGAACAAAACTCAAACCGAAGACTAATAAAATCCCTGTTGCTCCGCCAATCAAACTCAGAAAAATCGCTTCAAAAAGGAATTGGAAAAGAATGAAATAGTTTTTTGCCCCGAGTGATTTCTGGATGCCTATGATATTGGTTCTTTCTCTTACGGAAACAAACATGATGTTGGCAATTCCAAATCCACCTACAAGGATCGAGAATCCTCCGATAACCCAGCCTGCAACAGAAATCACATCGAAAATGGCTCCAATTGAATTTTGAATAAACTCAGTTTTATTCAAAGCAAAATTATCTTCCTGAACAGGTTTAAGGCCTCTTTTTGCACGCATTAAGCCAGTCATTTCATTTTCAAGAGCCACTAATCCAATGTCATCTTCTGTCCCTTTCGCAGCAATTGTGGGTTCGATTCCATTTTTCCCGGTGTAAAAAACCTTTGTAAATGCACCGTAAGGAATCAGGCAAGCTTCATCTTTCGATGGTAAATCAAACAATCCTTCGCCTTCTTCCTCAAAAACACCGACTACGATGAATTTCATTCCTTTAATCTTGATTTCCTTACCAATCACTGATTGACCCGGGTACAAGGTGTTTGATATCTTTTTGCCGATAATTGCCAGGTTTCTGGCGGCATTTACCTCGGATTCTGAAAAGTATCTTCCTTCTTCCAAAGCAACTTCGTAGACATCCTGATAAGTATAAGCCACTCCGGTAAGCTGCATTCCCTGATAAGCGTTGCTTCCAGCCTGTACGGTCGTATTTGCGGACACTGAAATGGTAACTCCTTCCGCAGAAGTAAGTCTTTCCTGCAAAAATTTATATTCTGATAATGTGCCGGGAGGACGTTGAAAATATTTCCACCAGGGGTAATTTGCCGGACCACTTGCAAATGGCATCCTGTCCACCCGCATCACATTTGTTCCTAAAAAGGAAAATGAAGATTTGATATTGTTTTCAAGGGAATCTACCAGTGTAAAGACGGCGATAATGGCAAAAATACCCACGGTAACACCTAATAGAGACAAAATTGTTCGGGTGAGATTTGATTTCAATGCTGAAATTGCAAATCGAAAACTTTCCCAAGTGAGTTTGAAAAAGAGCATGATTTTAATAGTTGGTTAAAACAATTTGTTAAGTTAGCTGAAATTGGGCATTATTGTTTCTATCTTTGCATTTTTTAGAGTAATTCTAAAGCAAAAAAAATCAAGCTCAGACACCTAAAGCTTATCTATGAAATTATCAGATTTCAAATTTGACGTTCCAAAAAAACTAATTTCCCTTTATCCAACAGAAAATCGAGACGAATCCAGGCTCATGGTGCTAAACCGTAAGACTGGTCAAATCGAGCACAAGATCTTTAAAGACATTGTTGAATACTTTGGAGAAGGAGATGTTTTCGTCACCAACGATACCAAAGTATTCCCGGCCAGACTTTATGGCAATAAGGAAAAAACAGGTGCGGAAATCGAAGTATTTCTCCTTCGGGAATTGAACCCGGAACTCAAACTATGGGATGTACTAGTCGATCCGGCAAGAAAAATCCGGGTAGGTAACAAACTCTATTTCGGCGATTCAGATCTTGTTGCAGAGGTTATTGACAATACGACCTCAAGAGGACGTACTATCCGCTTCTTATTTGACGGGACTCCGGAAGAATTTCACAAAACCATCGATTCTCTTGGAGAGACTCCTCTTTTGAAAGAGTTTATCGAAAGAAAGGTTGAGCCGGAAGATCGCGAAAGATATCAAACCGTATTTGCCAAGAATGTTGGCGCTGTTGCAGCTCCAACTGCCGGCCTTCACTTTACTCCTCATTTGCTGAAAAGATTGGAACTCCAGGGAGTTGATGTTGCTTCGATCACCCTTCACGTTGGATTGGGTACTTTCAGACAAGTAGATGTGGAAGACCTGACCAAGCATAAGATGGATTCTGAGAATTACGCGATTCCTGAAAGAACTGTTGAATTGGTCAACAAAGCTCTTGATAATAAAAAACGTGTCGTCGCAGTAGGCACCACCTCGTTGAAAACTGTCGAATCATCTGTAACCGCAAACGGCCGACTAAAGGCAAGTACCGGCTGGACCGATAAGTTTATCATCCCGCCTTACGAGTTTAAAATTGCGAACACCCTGATCACGAATTTCCACCTTCCGGAGTCAACTTTGCTGATGACTACCGCTGCATTCGGAGGATATGACCTGGTCATGAAAGCATATAAAGAGGCGATTAAAGAAAAATATCGATTCTTCTCATACGGAGACGCGATGTTGATCCTCTAAACTTTAAAAGCTTCCTTCGGGGAGCTTTTTTTATGTACTTTGATCAAGAATTAACCTCTTGGAAATAGCAATAGCTGAGTTAAAAGCTACTTTCACCCCAAAGTGATCTAATGAATAAAGCAGCAATTTTGGTTGCGGGAGGTAAGGGTCTCAGAATGGGAGGGCCTGTCGCAAAGCAGTATTTACCGATAGCGGGGAAACCTGTTTTGATGCATACGCTTTCCGTATTTTTTAAAACTGACCCGCAAATTCAATTGATTTTAGTCCTTCCGGAAACTGACTTTGAGTTTTGGAAATCCCTTTGCGAAGCAAATCAATTTGATATCCCCCACAAGTTGGTCGCGGGAGGGAATACACGGTTTCAATCTGTCAGAAATGGTTTGAACGCTTTAGCATTCAATTCAGGATTAGTCGCAATCCATGATGGTGTAAGGCCATTTGTAAAGCCTGAAGTGATTGAAAAAAGCTTTGAAGAGGCTGAAAAATCAGGCAGCGCGATTGCGGTCGTTGAATTGAAAGATTCGATCCGGAAAGTTTCTTATGATGGAAAATCGACTTTTCAGGAAAGGCAATATTTCCGATTGGTTCAGACACCCCAGACTTTTCAGATTGAAAAAATCAAGAAGGCTTTTGAAGTGACCGAGCTTCCTCAATTTACTGACGATGCGACTGTCTATGAGCATCAGGGTTGGCAGGTGGCTCTGATTCAGGGAAATATGGAAAATATCAAAATCACGACTCCTGAGGATATGGAGTATGCCGAATTCCTTGCTTCGAGGCAAAAGTCGAATCGGTAAAAATCCGCGCTGCATTTTCACCGACTTTTTCCAAGGCCTTACCGACTTTTGAGTTGAGTTGACCTAATGTGTGTTTTCCGGCTTCTGGACTTGATATACTTTTGGTCATCAACTTAAACAAAAACTCACATGGCACGGAAATTAAACTCAAATAGCAACGACGGAGGAATCGTATTTGGATTCATTGTTCTCGGAATCGGCGTCTTGCTTTTACTAAAAAAACTGGGAATATTTTTTCCTGATTGGCTATTGACGTGGCCAATGATCCTGATTGTAATCGGGACTTTCACGTTGATTAAGCATGAGTTCAAAAGCTTATTTGGTGGTTTGCTGCTGGCTTTGGGCTTGTTCTTCTTGTTCAAAAATGAATTTAATTTCGATTTTGGATTGGATCGATACATTCTTCCTATTGCTTTAATCATTCTGGGTCTCCATCTGATCTCCAAAAAGAGAAATGAAAAGAACGTTCTCAAAAATATTCAGGACCAGATCCAATCGAGAAGTAAGGATTTTCCGACCGAACCAAAGGATCCTATCACAGGTGAACCAAAATCCTTGGGATCAATTTCAAATGTGACCGGTGCGACATTTTCAGATCAATTGAACGTCGATGCAATCTTGAGCGGAGTCAAGAAGCGCGTCCTTTCAAAGAATTTCCAGGGAGGGAAGCTGACCGCTGCTTTTGGAGGGATTGACCTGGATATGACCCAGGCAGATTTCAATGGGGTGGTAAATCTTCAAGTCGACGTGATTTTCGGAGGGATGAAGCTGATCGTGCCGCCACATTGGGACATTCGTACTGAAGTGACAAATATCGCAGCAGGAATTGAAGACAAACGCTTGTATCGAGAATCTGAAGTGGACCCAAACAAGGTCCTGGTAATTCGGGGAACGATCTTATTTGGAGGTTTGGAAATCAAATCATTTTAACGAGATTCCAACTTAGTTATAACTCACCTGAGCTTGTTTTCTAACGCTTTTTCTAACCCTTCGAAAGCAAAATGGATCATACAGGGAGCCGGAATCATCTGGCTCCTTGGTTCATTTTTGCTTCTTCGTTTTTACGAGATTGACTATACCCTAGCCTTGCCGGATGCAGCCGTTTTCGCAGTTATTTTCCTGATTGGAGTATTTGTGTTGGAGCGCATTTTTGGTTTTTACATTCCGAAGGGAGGAAATAACTGGCTCTTGCTCGTTCTTCCATTGTTGCTGAGTTTGGCGGGAGTATATGCTCATCGTTTCTTCCTTCAGTGGGTTTTTGAAGATGAACTGGAATACATCGATTTTCTGAAAGACCATATTTATCTCCGCTGGGCGTTTCTTGCAATTGCAGAGATTTTTGTCGCCTTGATCGCAATTGTCGTTTCCAAACTTGAGCAACAAGAAGAAACCCGAAAGCGTGAAACGCTGATGGCGGAACTTTCCAGGGAGGCTGAACTTACACAACTCAGACAGCAGCTTCAGCCGCATTTCCTTTTCAATAGCCTTAATTCTATCAATGCACTCGTCGTCTCCCAACCCCAGAAAGCAAGGGAAATGGTCTTGCAGCTTTCGGAGTTTCTGAGAGGGACGATCCGAAAGGATCACCAGCAATGGCTGAGTCTCGAAGAGGAACTGAATTACCTGAAGATGTATCTGGAAATCGAGCGGGTTCGATTCGGGCATAGACTTGAGGTTGAATTTGAGTTGGATGAGGATACAAAGTCCATGTTGCTACCTCAATTGCTGATTCAGCCGCTATTGGAAAATGCCATCAAACATGGATTGTATGGCACCACAGGCGAGGTGAAAATCACCCTTCAAACCCGAAAAGAATCGAACTATTTATTCCTGAAAATCACAAATCCTTTCGACCCGGAAGAGACATCACCTCAGGGAACCGGGTTTGGATTATCCTCCATTGAGCGAAGACTTTTCCTGCTTTTCGGGAGAAAAGACCTGCTCGAAACCAACGCCGAAAACCATACTTTCTCAGTTGAATTAAAAATCCCACAACTCAAATGATCAAGACTATTATCATAGATGATGAGCCATTGGCAGCCGGAATTGTTCAGGAATTTTTGGCTGATTTTCCCCAATTCGAAGTTCTGGAGGTTTGTCAGGATGGATTTCAGGGATTGAAAGCAATCCAGCATCATCAGCCGGACTTGATATTTCTGGATGTCCAAATGCCCAAGATTACGGGTTTTGAAATGCTCGAACTGATCGATTCTCCTCCCGCCGTGATTTTTACAACGGCATTTGATCAGTATGCAGTCAAGGCTTTTGATGCAATGGCGATCGATTATTTGTTGAAACCTTTTTCGCAGAAAAGATTTTCGAAAGCAATCGAGAAATACCTGGCTCATGCAAATGAACCCCAAATTGAGGAGCGTGAAGGGTTAAATCAATTGGCCGAAAAAAGTAACAGACTGGTGGTTCGGGTCAAAAATGACATCAAAATCATTCCGATTCACGAAGTCACATTCTTTGAGGCGGAGGATGATTACATCTCAATCCATACTCCCGGAGGAAAGTATCTGAAAAAAATGACGATGAAGTCGCTTGAGGACGTGATGGATCCCGGAAAATTTGCCCGGGTTCACCGCTCATTTATGGTGAATCTCAATCAAATCACTCAAATCGAGCCTTTTGAAAGAGATAGCTACATTTTGAAAATGCGGGACGGAACCCAGGTTCCGGTCAGCAAAACAGGATATTCCCGACTGAGACAAGTTCTGGGATTGTAATCAAATTAGTTTGCCTTCTTCTCCGGGAGTAGGTTCCGGACTTGATCCGGCGTCTTGTGACTCCGGAAAACGAAAAAAGAAGGAAAAAAAAGCCCCGAGTGATCAGGGCTTTGGTTTTAATATTCGTCCTCGTTGAAGAAGAAGTCGTCTTTGGTAGGGTAATCCGGCCAAATCTCTTCGATGGTCTCGTAAGGCTCACCATCGTCCTCCAATTCCTGTAGGTTTTCTACTACTTCAAGTGGCGCACCGGATCGAATGGCATAATCAATCAATTCATCCTTGGTGGCTGGCCAGGGAGCGTCCTCAAGATAGGAAGCTAGTTCAAGTGTCCAGTACATAGTATTTGTTTTAAAGTTATTTCTGATTTTTTAAAGGCTTGCAAAATTATCTTTTTTTTGAAATAAGTAAGGTGTACTGATTATTTAAAAGAAAGTTGCTTCAAAATATAGTTTTTTACATCGACTTTTCTCTTCAAACCAGATAGCTTTTTCTTCATCATGATCTCAAAATCTTCGGTTTGGACCCGGAAATTGTCCGTATTGTTCTGCATCGTATCCAATTCACTCTGATCTCTGTGAAGTAAGTCCTTGAGAAGATCAGTTTTAAGTTGAATCTGCTCCGAAACCGGCATTTCATTGAAATCAGGGTATTTACCATGAATCAATTTTTCTAAAAACGCTTTCTCAAAGACGATATCCGTGAAAAACTGGAAAGATCTTGCCGTCAGTGTAGCCTCTTTTGGCTTTCTCGGAGGCAGTTTTCTCCATTCTTCCTGGATTGCTTTTGCCTTGTTGATTACCTCATAGCTCGTCGGCAGGTTGACAAGTCTTTTGATGTCCTCCGTCAGGGCCTCTATTTTCTTCATCAGCTCACGCGGATGCATCTGCGGTCCAGGATTCAGGGTTCTCTTGTATCGGGAGAAAATCCGGTTGTTTAGCTTCGAAAACTCATCCCAAAGAGGCTGACGTTTTTCCGCAGGTACTTTACCGGCTTCTTTCCATTGCTTCTGAATCTTTTTACTGATATCGAAAGCCATTTTGGAATCAGGCAAATCATGCGCCTCACGTGCCTGAAGGACCAAAGATTCGTAGATCTTAATATTCTCCTCAGCCTGAAGCGCCATACCTTCGAAGAAATGTCTCCTGTTTTCGAAGAAAGTCTGAACAGCATCATTGAAGCGAGTTTCAATTTCTTCGTGAAGTTCTTTTTCGACGGGACCGGTTTTGATCCAGCGAAGTTTCAATTCTTTGAAAAATTCCGTTGTTTCTTTCCAGTCGGTGTCATCCTTCATGGATTCTGCTTCTTCTATCAGCGCATTTTTTACTTCCAGATTTTTAGATCTGTTTGACTGAATGATTTCATTCAAAAAAGCTTCTTGCTGATTGAGCTCTTCGATCAAAGGCACAAAATCACCCAAAGCGTCTGATTCGAAAAGTGATTCTCGCAGGTGTATGAGTTTCATCAGAAAAGAACCCTTATTCTGATTTTCCTGAATGTTGTTTTTGAGTTTTTCTACTTTGCCTTTGAGTTGCTCAAATCTCGCTTCAAAGTACTTTAGAGTGGAAGCTTCGTCTTCTTTAACTTCACCGATTTCTCTGTCTGTCTGCCCTAAAAACCCCCTCAAATAAACTTTCGTATTTTTTATATATCCATACGGATGGTCCATTGTTCTACAGTAGGTTAGGTGGTCGCTTTCAATTTTCCGCAAATTAATTAATTCAAAAGCACTTATCCTAAGAAAGGGGTTTTTTTGCCATATTTGCCGATTAAGTGAAATTTTAAGGAAAAATTAAGGCATGAGCTCAGAAAAAATCATCTTTTCGATGGCAGGGGTTTCCAAAATCTACCCTCCTCAGAAAAAAGTTCTCAAAGATATTTACCTCTCATTTTTTTATGGAGCCAAAATCGGTGTCTTGGGTCTCAACGGATCCGGGAAATCCTCTTTGCTTCGAATCATTGCAGGAATGGACAAAGAATTCCTCGGTGAAGTAGTCTGGTCTCCGGGTTACACCGTAGGAATGCTCGAGCAGGAACCCAAACTTGATCCCGCCAAAACGGTCAAAGAAGTAGTAGAAGAGGCCGTCGCCGGCACGGTTAATCTGTTAAAGGAATTCGAAGAAATCAACGAGAAATTCATGGATCCGGCGCTGATGGATGATCCGGACGCGATGGACAAGCTCATTACCCGTCAGGGAGAAGTGCAGGAGAAGCTGGATGCGATCAATGCCTGGGAACTTGATGTCATGTTGGACAAAGCGATGGACGCCCTCAGACTACCTCCAAGCGACGCAATTGTCGGAAGACTTTCGGGTGGTGAAAAACGCCGCGTGGCTCTTTGCAGGTTGTTGCTTCAGGAACCCGATGTCTTGCTTTTGGATGAACCTACCAACCACCTGGATGCGGAGTCTGTACAGTGGCTTGAACAATATTTGCAGAATTACAAAGGAACTGTCATCGCTGTCACCCACGACAGATACTTTCTGGACAATGTAGCAGGATGGATTCTGGAGTTGGATCGTGGCGAAGGTATTCCCTGGAAAGGCAACTATTCTTCCTGGCTGGATCAAAAACAGCAACGATTGAAGCAAGAGGAAAAGACGGAATCGAAGCGTCAAAAGACTCTTGAGCGGGAATTGGAATGGATCAGAATGTCTCCAAAAGCGCGTCAGTCAAAAGGAAAAGCGCGTCTGAGTGCCTATGATAAACTGGTGGGAGAAGAAGCAAAAGAGCGAGAGGCCAAGCTGGAATTGTTTATTCCGCCAGGACCTCGTCTGGGAGCCAAAGTGATCGAAGCGAATGGAGTTTCCAAAGCGTATGGTGAGAAATTGCTTTTCGAAAATCTTAGCTTTTCGCTGCCTCAAGGCGGGATTGTCGGAGTGATCGGACCAAACGGAGCCGGAAAATCCACACTTTTCAAATTGATCACTGGTCAGGAGAAACCGGATTCCGGACATTTTGAAGTTGGTGAAACCGTGAAACTGGCCTATGTAGATCAGGAGCACGATTCTCTGGATCCGAATAAGACGGTTTACCAAATCATTTCCGGTGGAAACGAGCTGATGAAGCTTGGGAATAAAGAAGTGAATTCGAGAGCTTACGTAAGCAAGTTCAACTTTGCAGGATCAGATCAGGAAAAGAAAGTGGGAGTCCTTTCCGGAGGAGAGAGAAACCGCGTTCACCTGGCCATCACCTTGAAAGAAGGAGGGAACCTGCTTTTGATGGATGAGCCTACCAACGATCTGGATGTGAATACGCTGCGAGCCTTGGAAGAAGCATTGGAATACTTCGGAGGTTGTGCAGTGATTATTTCCCACGATAGATGGTTCCTTGACAGAATCTGTACTCATATTTTAGCCTTCGAGGGAGACTCTCAGGTGGTTTGGTTTGAAGGTAACTTCTCCGACTACGAGGAAAACAAGAAGAAGCGACTGGGTGATGTGATGCCGAAGCGGATTCGATATAAGACTTTGAAGTAAGGATTTCAGCTGTTTTTCGTCATTGGCAGGAGGAACGACGAAGCAATCTCAAGATTTATTGGAAGCCACCTCCGGGACTGTGAAAGCAGGTTTGGGGGTGGTATTTTTTTGGGTTTGAAGGGTGTCAAATTCAACCAGCTATTTTGGGCGGATTTTGTCGAATCAGGCCTGCACTTTTGCAGTTTGAGGTAGTCAAGGAAATATTTATGTAATTTTTTTTAAAAAAAATTAAACTAATAAATTCTACATATTTTCCAAATAATCCAACTGTCAGGAACGAATTTTATAGGGGGGGGGGGTAGAATATTCTATTGCCAATCGAAGAAATTCTTAATACTTATAATTTTTTTTTTGATTCTCAGGAAAACAATTTTTTGGATTATTGATTTAGCCTTTAGTTATTAGGCTTTTAATAAATCTTTCTTTTTCAAATTCTTTTCTATGAGATCACTGTTGTTGATTGGGTTTTATTCTTTAGGCCTTTTTCTGGTTACCTATCTGCTCTTGGATATTGAAGGGATGGTTGTGGCGGAGGTTGATGAAAGGAGTCAAGTAGCCACATGGCGAATGTGTTTTTCCAATTGTAAAAAGTCATTGTTTCCCGGACGTTAGCGCAAACTGATCTATGAAAGGTTGATTGTGAAGTCTCAACGTTTCTCTCGTCCACAAATCTTCCTCAAATCAATTACCTCAGTTTATAAAATTCTTAGTGCTATGAATACCAAAATTTTTCCGGCTTCAATCATCCATAACACTGTCGAGGTATATGATTCAAGCATAAGTGTGAAGTCCAAATTCATCTATATCCTTTTGTTGGCCATCCTCCTGGGATTTTTCATTGCCCTCCCCTTGATTTTCGTAGATATGGCAGTCCAATCCAGGGGGACTTTCCAGTCTGCCTTACAACGGAACCAACTCTCCAGTTCAGTTGGCGGAAGGTTGGAAAATTGGAATATGGCAGAAAATCAAAAAGTTCAAAAAGGGGAAGTCATTGCTGTAATAAGGGGCGAAGTTTTATCACTGGAAATGCAAGTTGTCGAGGAAAGACAAATGATTGTCAATGATTTTCTCAGTGATTTGAACAACCTTCTAAAATTAGATTTGAATGTTGCTCCTTTTGAATTTATTAAACTCAAATCAAAATTTTATCAAGCATCCCTTACCGAATTTCATTCAAGGATCGTCAATCAAACGGCTTCAGTCCAAAAACTGGAAAGAGATTTCAAAAGAGCCGAATCCTTGTTTGATAGCAAATCCATCGCATTTGCTGATTTTGACAATGTAGATATTCAATACAAACAAGCCGGCAGTCAGCTTGAAATGATTAAGAAACAAAAACTCAATGAATGGGAGCAAGATCTGATCAATTATCAAAATGAAAAAATAAAGCTTGGCAACCAACTTGAAGTCCTTTCAGAACAAATGGGACAGTACCAGGTCATTGCGGGAACGAGTGGAACCCTACTGAATGTATTGAATCTGAACAAAGGAGATATTATTTATCCCAACCAAAAATTAGCGGAAATATCACCAGACACCACCACGTTGGCTGTTACCTATATTTCGCCGGCAGATATTGCCTTTATCACAAAAGGCCAATCGGTCACATTTCAGGTGGATGCCTATAATTACAATCAATGGGGACTTGCGGAAGGCGAAGTCTTGGATGTAGCCGATGACTTGACCTTAATAAGTGATCGTGAATCTGGATTTTTGGTGACTTGCAGTATGAAATCGCCGACTTTGAGTATTTCGAATGGACAACAGGGTACAATCAAAAAGGGAATGACATTCAATGCCCGATTTGTAATAGCGAGACGGTCTTTGTTCCAGTTACTGTATGATAAAGTTGACAATTGGCTCAATCCACAGGTTCAAGGTCAAGTATAAAATTGTTAAGAAAATGGGAATAAAAATCAAACAAAGGGATATTACGGACTGTGGGGCAGCTTGTCTCGCTTCGGTTGCTGCTTTTTACAAACTGGAAATGCCAGTAGCAAAAATCCGTCAAATGGCTTCAACGGATCAAAAGGGGACAAATATTTTGGGACTGATTGAAGCTGCCACCAAGATGGGTTTTTCGGCAAAAGGGGTAAAAGGTGATTTTGATGCCTTGAAGGATGTTCCCATGCCTGTCATTGCCCATGTCATTGTGAAGAAAGTCTTGCACCATTTTGTGGTCTTGTACAGATTAAATGACAAAATCGTCGAATATATGGATCCGGGTGACGGACAAATGCATAAAGTAAGTCAGGATGCATTCAAGGTAATGTGGACCGGGGTATTGGTACTCTTGATGCCCAATGATGAATTCAAGGCGATTAGTCAGAAAGTCAGTACATGGAGTAGATTTTGGTTTTTGGTCAGACCACATCGGGGTGTTATGATCCAATCCTTACTCGGAGCGGTAGTCTATACATTATTAGGATTATCCACTTCGATCTATGTACAAAAGATAATTGATCATGTTTTTATCGGGAGAAATACCAATCTTCTAAATCTCCTCTCAGTGGCAATGATTGTGCTTTTAGTCTTTCAGATTATTATTGGCACTTTCAAGACACTCTTCATCATTAAAGTGGGCCAGCGCATTGATGCCCGGTTGATCCTGGGATATTACAAACATCTCCTTTCACTTCCACAGCGATTTTTTGATACTATGAGAGTGGGAGAGATTATTTCCAGAATCAACGATGCCGTGAAAATCCGAGCTTTTATCAATGACGTGTCGATCAGTTTTCTGGTGAATATCTTCATCATCGTTTTTTCTTTTGCCTTGATGTTTACTTTTTACTGGAAGCTAGCACTAGTGATGTTGATTTTGATACCACTTTATGCCCTGATTTATTGGATCACCAACAAGCTGAATAAAAAAGTGGAACGAAGACTGATGGAAGAGTCCGCAGAGCTTGAGTCCCAGCTGGTGGAGTCCATTACCTCCGCCGGCACGATCAAACGCTTTGGGGCTGAGGATCATGCCAATATCAAAACAGAGGTAAGATTTGTCTCCCTGTTAAGGACGGTATATCGGTCTGGAATGAATAATATTTTTTCGGGAACGTCTTCTGAGACTGTTTCCAAATTGTTTACAATCATCCTTCTGTGGGTAGGAGCCGGTTATGTCCTTCAAAACGAAATCACCCCTGGAGAATTAATGTCCTTCTATGCACTTACGGGTTATTTGACAGGTCCCATTTCCAGCTTGATCGGAATGAATAAAACCATCCAAAACGCACTGATCGCAGCAGACAGATTATTTGAAATCATGGACTTGGAAACCGAACGATCCGACGAAACCTTCCCCTTAAAGAAATCGGATATGGGGGATATTGTTTTTCGTGAGGTTTCCTTCCGATACGGTTCTCGGGCAAATGTATTTGAAGGTCTGACTTTGATTTTCCCAAAAGGAAAAATCTCCGGTGTGGTAGGGGAGAGCGGTTCCGGTAAAAGTACATTAGTCTCCCTGCTGCAAAACCTCTACCCCCTCCAATCCGGAAACATCTACATCGGCGACCACGATATCAAATTTATCGACAATGGCAGTTTGAGGCAAATCGTATCCGTGGTGCCACAGCGGATTGATCTCTTTGCCGGAAATGTGCTGGAAAACATCGCCCTCGGTGACTATCAGCCCGATATGCAGCGAGTGGTACATATCTGCAATAAGCTGGGCATGATGGATTTTATAGAGACTTTACCCAATGGTTTTGGGACCTATTTAGGCGAAAACGGTGCTTCGCTATCCGGTGGGCAAAAACAGCGGATTGCCATAGCGAGAGCGCTGTACCGAGATCCTGAAATATTGATTTTGGATGAGGCCACGGCATCCTTGGACCCGGACTCGGAGCAGTTTGTACAGCAGGCGATCCGAATGCTTGCAGTGGAGGGGAAGACGATCATCTTCATCACGCATAGACTGGCTGCGGTACAGGAGTTTGACCGCTTGTATGTATTGGATAAGGGAAAGCTGGTTGAGGAAGGTAGCCATGCAGCACTCGTAGCCAAAGAGGGAAAATACTTCCAGATGATCCGAAAGCAACTGATAGTATTGACCTAGATCAAATGAAAAAAGTGTAACGCTAAACTGACAGGAAAATGGAATTTATCAAACAGATCGAACGACTGCAGCTATTGAACAAGCTGGTAAGGGAGCAGTGTACAGGATGTCCGGAGGAACTTGCATCCAGGCTAGGCGTTAGTAGAGCCAAGCTATACTTGATACTGGAAGAACTTCGGGATCAAAATGTTTGCATTCGCTTCAGTAAACGTATCAATTCCTTTGAATATGAGGCCTGTAGAGGGATTAACTTGGAGTTTTCATTTCGCGTCTTACTTCAGGAAGAAGAAAAATCAATTAATGGAGGGAAAATTTTAAATTTTTTCCCAGCGTCCATTATTTTAGACGGAGCGAACCTAAGTTAGCATCATGATCAGCCGCCTAAACCAATGCTAGCTACAGGTTGTGACAGTGCTGAGATTGGGAATCCCGACGCCCGGAAAAGGTTGGAAAAAAAAAACTTACTTATGGAAAAATTTAAAGAGTTATCCACTGTTGAGCTGATAAATATTAATGGAGGTGATTTTAGTTTGTGGTCACCAAGTATTATATTAGTGGAATTTGCAATTGGTTTTTTGGAAACATATAGCGATTCACTACAAAGGTATCATAATGAAATTCAATATCAATAATAATGAAAGAACTATCTAATTTCGAATTAGTCCACATAAGTGGTGGTGAAGTTTCAACTGCAAGAAGTGCTGGTCAAGCTTTTGGAGATTTCATGGCTTATTGTACTGCAGTAGCAATCTATATTGCTGATACAGCTGTTGATGTTGCTAAGGCAATTTTGTAAGAATAAGATTTGGATTAAATAGATTTGTTTTCTTATCTATTTAATCCAATCTTCTCCTTGATTTAACTTTATTTTAAAAAACAGAACAATAACGAAATTAGTTTTCATTTACTTCGTACAAAATTTTGAGAACTGAATGAATTCCTTGAATATACTTCCAAGGCTAAATTTATATTATCTAATAGTTTGATTATCCTTCTAAATATCCATGCTTATTTTAGTCAAAGATTTTTATAACTTTTTAATCTCTGGTACGGTTTCAAATCAATCGATCGGTATAAAGAAAAGATTTTTTTTAAATTTATTGATTCTAAAGGGGTTTGTTTTTCTGTTTTTTGTTTTACTTAACCTGTTTTTTTTTAATTTAAAAATAAGAACAGAACCTCTGGTTTTTGATGGGGATAACTTTTTTAAAATTTTCTTTAATGTGGTTCTTTTGGCTCCAATTTTAGAAGAGTTAATTTTTAGATATCATATAAAAATTCAGTACAATAATATTATTTTTTCCTTTCTTGCTTCCTGTTTAGTTTTCTACGATAGTATATTATTCCTGACTGTTCTTACAGCATACTTTATAATTTTATTGGTTTTTTTAAGGCTCAACACTAAAATAAATCCATTGATTTTAGTGTATATTTCGGCATTTATTTTTGGGGTTTCTCATGTAGTTTATACTGATTACTCATTTACATTTGAAGGTGTTATAAATCTATTCTTTGTTTTTGCCCCTCGTTTTTTAAGTGGTCTTATTTTTAGTTATGTATTTTTTAAAAAAGGAATCATCTCATCCATATTTCTTCATTTGATTTGGAATTTTATTCCTTTTCTTTTAGTTTTTCTAAGGGCAAAGTTTTTGGAGTTTTGATAAGGCAATTAAGAATACCGCATGTTTCCAAATTCTTAAAAATTTATGACTCAAATAATTAAATTATTTACAATATGAAAAACGCATTTGTAAACCTTATTTCCTTTCTTAAGTCACCATCCCATCAAGAATCCTATCGCCCAATAAAAGCTCGGGCATTCTTGTTTTTGTTGCTAATCACTCTTGCGATCGTTGTTCCATACGCTTTTATTCTTGATTTGGCAGGGATGGATCAGTTTGATAGCAAGCTGGAGGAATTGCTCAAGACGAACAAATGGATGGTTGCGATTTTGGCCATTTTTCTGGCTCCAATTCTGGAGGAACCGATATTCAGATTACATCTTGATTTAAAGAAATCTTCCATTTTGTTGGGGATTGGCCTCTCCCTTCTACTTTTGAGTAAGGCATGGATTCCGGTAGCCTTGGTTTGGGTGTATTTGTTTTTCTTGTTATACAAAGTGAGTAAAGGAGATGCACCTCGATTGAAGTATGTGGTGTGGATTTCTTCTGCTTTATTCGCCTTGGTTCATATCGGTAATTTTAGGGATTTTGATTTCGGAAGTTACTTTTACTGGGTTCCTTTTATGGTGGGAGCGCAGTTTTTAGTGGGTTTGGTTCTCAGCTATATCCGCTTGAATCACGGAATGAAATGGGCCATTTTGTTCCATGGAGTGTATAATGCGGTACTGATCATTCCGGCGGTTTATTTCTATGAACCTTAAAAAAATGAGTTTTGGTTAAGAAACAAATAGACTAATTCTCCTGTTGTTTGTTCCAAGTATAAACACAAGCTCGATTTTTATTCCTCGTTTTTTTTGGAATGGGTGATAAGTTGGGAAAGATTCTGGCGGGATTATTCTAAACATGTTGCTTGAGTTTCGCCTAGAGTCTTTTGATTATTTCTAAGCCATTTGTTTGAGAACAGAAGGTCTAATTAGCTTGAGTTTATGGCTAATTAATTTTCAAAAGAAAAGCCAAACATGCATAAAATTCTACTCCTTTTCGTTGCTCTGGGTAGTATCGTCCTTGTTTGGGCAGTGATTGACTATCTCTTTTTTGGAATGCCGGTTAAGTCCTTCGATATTTTACTTTTTTCTTCTTTTGCATTGGTGTCAAGCCATTTGATTGTCTATTTCGATATCTTGAAAAATCAAAGGAAAAAATCATGAGTAAGCGGAGGTTCTATTTTCATATTGTTCTTCTATTGGCTGCACTTGCAATTGGAAGTTGGTCTTTGTGGCTGGATGGAATTGTTACTGCGGGTAGAAATTACCCCAATCTTACTGCCTTGGCGATGGTTTTTTTAGTGATCGGTCAGGTCTTGCAACTGAAAGCTTATCAACATGAGAAAAAGAAAAACGCTTAAAATTTGTAATCAGTAAAACGCTATGGATTCATTAGACTCTTTCTTCTTTTCCTTTCCCTGAATCCGAATTTTAACTGGAAATCTCCGACAGTCAAGGAACCCAACAAATCCGCTATGGCTTTTCCGGTGATACCTTGCTTTTAGGCTATCCCAATGAACATACCCGCTACCTGCTGAAACAAATATGAGCAAAAAACCCATTAATCGACTCTACGGACTTCCCTCTGTGTTGATTATGCTGCTGCTTTTGGCGAAATATATTGATAATTTTCCTGTGCCCAATTGGCTTTTAGGAGGACTGATTGTTTGAGGTGCGGTGGCTTTTTTTTGGAGGCGGTTAGAGAAAGAAGGAGTAAGTAGGTTAGGAGGGTCTATCTTCCCACAGACCTGCTTGCAGTGGCAAGTGACACAGAAAAGGACACGGATTTCCGCAGATTTTATTCTTATCGTGGTTTTTCATCTTTCATGGAATTTGTTGGATTTACTCATATTCTAACTTACTTTTCTTAGGGGAACCTGTTTTTTTCTCTTTGATTCACTGATTAAATTCTTGGTTTTCAATAGTTAAAAAAAACCTTGTATTCATGATACAAGATATCGTGTATTCTGAATACAGGCTTTTAGCTCACAAACCAATCCACATATTCTTTGATTTTGGTTCCGAGGTAGTAGGGGAGATTGAGGAGGCGGTAGGGCTGGTCTTCGTTTTCGGTTTTCAAAAGACCTTCATGAACTGAAAAAATCTAACAAGAGTGCTGATTGATAGAGAACTGAATCCGGCAAGGGAAAAATCTGTGGTAATCAGTGAATTTTTCTGTGTTGATCCGTGGGAAAATATTTAAAACTGATGAGGTAATTCAGCCCTCTTTTGTTACAAAGTCAGGGCAGTTTCCCGCTTATTTGTCACAGAGTAAGGGCAATTTCCCTTCTTTTTTGTAACAAAGTAAGGGTACATCGGAGCGAGTTTCATTTCTATACAATTTCCATTCTTCTGGAATTTGTTCCATTGTCCAATTTTTCATCCGCCTTTTCACTTTCTTTGTACCGGAATTAATTCCAAAACCAGCCTATTGACCTATGAGACAATTACTCCTCAGACCCGGTGCCGAAGAACTCAATTATGAAATCCGGGGAATTGTAAAAAAAGCCCGCCAAATCGAAGCTCTTGGCTATTCCATGACTTGGGAAAATATCGGTGATCCTATCCAGAAGCATAACCATGTGCCCGACTGGATGAAGGAGATCGTCGCTGACTTGCTCAAAGAAGATAAAACCTACGGGTATGCAGACTCCAAAGGTGTGCCTGAAACCCGGAAATTTCTCGCCAATCTGAACAATCAAAAAGGAGGAACTCAAATTACCTCAGAGGATATTCTTTTCTTCAACGGTTTGGGAGATGCCATTGCAAAATTGTATCAATTCCTGATTCCTACTGCCCGGATCATAGGCCCGTCTCCTGCGTACAGCACGCATAGTTCGGCGGAAGCAGCTCACGCCAATACAGCGCCTATCACATACAAACTCGATCCTGATAATCAATGGTTGCCGGATATGGAGGACTTGTATCTGAAAGTAAAATACAATCCTTCCATCGTCGGAATCCTGATCATCAATCCGGATAATCCAACCGGAATGGTCTATCCAAAAGAGGTTTTGGAAGACTTCGTGAAAATTGCAGAGGAATTTAGTCTGCTCTTGATCTCGGATGAGATTTATCAAAATATTACTTACAACGGGATCAAGGCAGTTCCGCTTTCCGAAGTGATCGGCTCACGTCCTGCGATTTCGCTGAAAGGGATTTCTAAAGAATTCCCATGGCCGGGAGCTCGTTGTGGCTGGATGGAATTTTACAATCGGGACTCCTCGAAGGAGTTTGCGAAGCTCTGCCAGACACTTGAAAATGCGAAAATGATCGAGGTTTGCTCGACGATTTTGCCGCAGCTGGCAATCCCTAAGATCATGTCTCATCCAGATTACAAGGCATATAGGGAAGCAGCCAATCAACAAATTGGGAAGCGAAGTGACTGGATGAGGGAGATTATGGGAGATATTCCCGGGATTAAATTTAATCCGACTCAAGGCGCGTTTTACAATACTATCGTTTTTGATGAAAGCTTGCTGAATCCGGATCAAAAGTTGCCAATCGAAGATGAGCGGCTACAAAAGCTGCTTGATGACTGGTTGAGTGATTCGGATATGCCGCTTGATAAGCGATTTGTGTATTATTTGCTGGCTTCAGAGCGAATCTGTGTAGTTCCGATTTCTTCCTTCTGTTCCGATTTGAGAGGCTTTAGGGTCACTCTTTTGGAAGAAAATGAAGCGGTTTTCAAGGATACATTTACCAGACTTGGCAAGTCGATTACCAGTTATTTGCAGTCTTCAGTGAAGCTGGAAACGGTTTGATTTGGCCAGTCTCCTGACGACTCTCATCAGCCGGGACAAATTAAGTTTCATTCCGTTACTTAAAACTTAACTTATTGACTCAAGAATAGGAGTCCTGAAGAAGCAGCTGTCGTCCGTGGTCTGTCAACAGTTGACCAAAACTAATTATCATGGCTCCGGGTCTTTATTTTAGGATTCGGAGCCATTTTTTCTGCTTCATCGGAATTCATTTGAATCTGACTCAGGTCAGGCTGTCCTGCATTCACCCAGGCGGTGTACCAAAAGTTAGCAATCATCCGGATAGATGCTTTCATTTGGCGCTCTATCTGATTGTCCAGGGCGAGCGCATATGCCTCGGTAAAATCACGTGAATAAACCCGAAAGGTCAAGCCATTTCGTTCCTCAAAGCTGAATTTTTGGTCCGGAGGAAAAGATGCGGTCAGTTTCTTTTCGAATGTCAATACACTGTCAACTTGCTGATGAGCCAAAGCGACAGTCTCCCAAAGGGCGGCCTGGGGTTTTGGGATGTATTCCGCCTGCCCGATCCAAAGACTGTAATCCAAAGCCATCAATTCAGGTACTCTGCTCTCCCAAAAACCATGAATTCCTTCCTGCCCGGTCAATTGGCCATTATAATTTTTGGTTGTATGCAAAGGTACATTCAGATCAGCCAGATAATGACCAAGGTCTGAAGATAGTCGTAGAATTGCCGCGGCATTTTTTTCTTCGAAAGCTTTTGTCAGGCTCAAAAAAGTCAGATAAGCACTCCAGGGACCAATTCCATTTGCCCGAAGTGAGTCCTCCGGAAATAATTTTATTGCCTCGGGCCAATACAAAGGAAGGATTTGGAGCGCACTGTCTCCATAATGATCCAGGTCGATGTAATGCTTTTCAGCTTCTCCTTCCACAGCATATCTCCTTCGGTCCGGATTCACTGCATTCTCACCAATGTATTGGATCTGAGGCTTGTAAAAGCTGATCATTTCGGGCGGAAGGGAGAAAACCGCCATCCGATTGATCAGGGAATGAGCGTAAAATCCCCATGGTTGTCCACTGTGAGGATAAAAAAGCAAAGGCATAAGCCAAATCAAAAAAGTATTCATGCTTTAAATTAATCAAAATCTTTAACTCTGAAATGTTGTATTAATCTGTATCTTTGCATCCTGAAAAAGCGATTCAAGCGGACATTTTTAGAAAGTTTGAAAGCCCCATTCAAGGAATGTTAAAAATTCCTTTGGCAGAATTAATTATTTCCAATAACTTTGCACTCCAATTAGGAAATAGGGGAACGTAAAGAAATTAAGTTAACAACTAGATATGGCAAATCACAAATCAGCTATCAAGAGAATTCGTGCCAACGAATCCAAGCGTTTGAGAAACAGATATCAAGCCAAAACCACTAGAACTTTCATCAAAAGATTGAAGGCTGCAACTGACAAGTTGGAAGCAACAGAGCTTTATCAGAAAGTATCTTCTATGCTGGACAAATTGGCGAAGAAGAATGTTATTCACAAAAACAACGCTAATAACAAGAAATCGAGATTGGCTAAGTTCGTGAGCGCTTTAGGTTAATCCTTCTTAGAAATCTTATTGAAAACCCTGCTTGTCAGGGTTTTTTTTATTTCAGGAAAGTGGGTATATTTAGTTCATACTTTTTTATTGACCACTTATGAATAACTACTCCTCCATCAAAATCTCCCAACTCGCGGAAGACGACCGGCCTCGAAAAAAACTTTTGCTCAAAGGAAAATCTTCTCTCTCTGACGCAGAACTCATCGCGATCCTGATTGGATCGGGAACAGCTTCTGTCAGCGCAGTCGATTTGTCCAAGCATATTCTTTCAGCCGTCAATTACGAATTGGGATCTCTTGCCAAACTATCGATTCAGGATCTGAAAAAATTCAAAGGAATCGGTGAAGTCAAAGCCATTTCTATCATAGCTGCGATGGAACTTGGCCGCAGGAGAAAAGAATCAGAACCGGCAATTCGGCCTAAAATCACCTGTTCCCAGCATATTTATGACTTGATGAAACCGGATTTGCTGGATGAGCAAGTCGAGCATTTTTATTTGATTCTTCTCAACCGTTCAAATCACGTCATCAAAAAGCAATTGATCAGTCAGGGAGGAACAGTCGGAACAGTCGTGGATTCCAAGATTGTGTTTAAAATCGCCCTGGAGCATCTTGCCCAATCGATCATTTTGGTACACAATCATCCCAGCGGAAACCTCCGGCCTTCGGATCAGGACAAGCGATTGACAGAAAGAATGGTTAAAATCGGCCGTGAATTGGATTTGCCTGTGCTTGATCATGTGATTTTTACAGATCTTGGCTATTTTAGCTTCGCCGATGACGGTATACTTTGATTAGATGAAGCCCAAAAATATTTTAGCCCTGTTTATTGCTGCAGTAATCCTCGCTGCGGTCGCGTACACACTCACTTCCACTGAAAGTCCTGAAGCCTATATCGAGAAAATCGAAGCAGAGCGGGAGCGCCAATTCAAATTCATTCGATTCAATGCAGAATCTCCGCTGACCGATTCCCAGAAAATGGCTTTCAAAAAGCTGAATTTTTATCTCGTCGATCCGACCTATAAAGTAAAAGCAAGAATGATCCCGGTGGAAAACAAAAAGGTTCGTGAAGTTCCTTTGACCGATGGGTCCAAAGAAAAGTACATCGAGCATTCGTATGTTGAATTCTCATTTGACGGTATCAAAACCAATCGTTTGTTGCTCCTTCAGGCGATGAATGAAGCCGATAAGCGAAATTTCTTCCTTGCTTTCGCAGATGGAACCAGTGCAAAAGAAACGTATGGAGGCGGCCGCTACATCAATGCCCGTCAGGATGGAAAAAACAGCATTACCCTGGATTTTAATCTGGCCTATAATCCTTATTGTGCCTATAATCCCGACTTTGCCTGCCCGATCCCTCCAAAGGAAAATTTGCTCGAAATAGACATCCCTGCAGGCGAGAAAAATTACGAGGAATAGCCTTTTGACCTAGCTCAATTCTCTTAAATTTGTAACTTATTCTGATCAAATGGGGGTTTTCGAACCCCTTTTGTTTATCCCATTGAATCCACCGGGTTCAATTTATTCCAAGAACTGATGAAAATTTCAATAAACCGTCTGAAGAAATACCTTGCCCTGACAGAAAGCCCCGAAGAAATCGGAGCACTCCTGACCCGATCGGGTTTGGAAGTGGAGGGAATCGAGGAGTTTGAATCTGTTCAAGGAGGACTTCAGGGGATTGTGGTTGGGGAAGTATTGACTTGCGAAAAGCATCCCGATGCGGACAAACTCAGCCTGACGACGGTAGACATCGGATCGGCTGTTGTGCCAATTGTCTGCGGAGCGCCCAATGTGGCAAAAGGCCAAAAAGTGCTTGTTGCAACCGTTGGAGCCAAACTTTTCCCAACTGAAGGGGAGCCCTTCGAAATCAAAAAAGCGAAAATAAGAGGGCAAGTTTCCGAAGGGATGATCTGTGCTGAAGATGAAATAGGTCTTGGAAAAAGCCATGCAGGAATCATGGTTTTAGAAACTGATCTTCCAAATGGAACTCCGGCTTCTGAATACGTTGAAGTGGCTCAGGATCAGATCCTCGAAATCGGTTTGACTCCGAATAGAGCCGATGCTGCATCTCACTTGGGTGTAGCTCGCGACCTCAAAGCATTATTGGGCGGAGAGATTTGTCTTGCTTCAGAGCAGGATTTGAAAGTGGAAACTTCAGGGCCTCAGATTTCTGTGGAGGTTCAAAACTCAGCTGATTGCCCGCGCTATGCTGGTGTGGTCATCACAGATTTGAAGATTGGTCCTTCTCCGCAATGGCTCCAGAATTTCCTTCGATCGCTTGACCTGGAACCGATCAATAACGTGGTCGATATCACGAATTTCATCCTTCACGATCTTGGTCAGCCGCTTCATGCTTTTGACGCCGATCGTATTTCAGAAGGAAAAATCATCGTGGGAAAACTTCCAAAAGGAACTCCATTCGTCACGCTGGATGAAAAAGAGCGCAAGCTTTCCGGTGAAGAATTGATGATTTGCGACCCCAAAGGAGGTCTTTGCATTGGAGGGATTTTTGGAGGGAAAGGCTCAGGAGTGAGTGATTCTACAAAAACCATATTCCTAGAATCTGCCTATTTCTCCCCGGATGTGATCCGAAAAGGAAGTCAGTTTCATGGATTGAAAACCGATGCTTCGTTCAGATTCGAAAGAGGAACAGATCCCAATATGCCCGTTTATGCATTGAAGCAAGCGGTAAAACTGCTTCAGGAAATCGCTGGAGGAAAAGTTTGTTCCGGGATTATTGACCTTTATCCGGAACCGGTTCAGGATTTTGTAATCGAAGTTTCTTACGGACATATCAATCGCCTGATTGGCAAAAAAATCGATCCTTCCGAAGTGAAATCCATTTTGGAAAGTCTTGACATCCGGGTTGAAACCAAAACCGAAGAAGGATTCACGGCTATCGTAAAACCTTACCGTGTAGATGTGACTCGTGAAGCAGATATTATTGAGGAAGTTCTCCGAATCCACGGATTTCATCAGGTGGAGCTTTCCGAAAATCTCAGTACCGATTACCTGGCTGAGCATCCGGTAAAGGATCTGAACAAGCTTCAATATCGTTTGTCAGAGATTCTTGCGGGCCAAGGCTATTTCGAACTGATCACAAACAGCCTGACCAAGCCATCTTACGTGGAAAAATCCGGTTTTCTGGATGCTTCCAAAAGCGTGGAGATTTACAATAAGCTGAGCGAGGATTTGGGAGTGATGCGTCAGACTTTGCTTTTCAGCGGGCTGGAAGTTTTGGCACACAACATCAACAGACGTCAGACCGATCTGAAATGCTTTGAATTTGGTACGATTTACTCCAAAGCTGAAGCAGGCTATCAGGAAAACAGGAGGCTGGCGATTTTCCATTCAGGAAACAGATCTGCTGAAAGCTGGATTGAACCGTCAAAAGCTTTTGGTTTCGCAGACATTTATTCAACCGTTGAAAAAATCCTTGAAAAACTCAATGTCGAACCTAGTGCTGTTTCGATCGTGGAATCAGCGCCGTTTACGTATGGACTTCATCTGAAATCCGGAGAAAAGGAAATTGGTACAATTGGCTTGGTGGATGAGAAAATACTCAAACTGGCAGAAGTTCGTCAGGAAGTTTGGTTCGCAGATTTAAATTGGGATTTGCTTTGCAAAAAGGCATCAGGGCTTAAGAAATACCTGGAAATCTCCAAGTTCCCGGATGTGAGAAGAGATCTGTCATTGGTAATCGACAAGGCAGTGAGTTATGATCAGGTAAAATCAGTCGCTGAAAAGGCAGGAGGAAAATTATTGAGAAAGATTGGCGTTTTCGATGTGTATCAGGGAGACAAAATCGATTCAAGCAAAAAAGCCTATGCATTGAGCTTTCATCTGCAAGATCAGGAAAATACATTGACCGATAAGGTAATTGACAAAACAATGAGTAGATTGATTCAGGCTTTTGAAAATGAGGTAGGAGCACTGATCCGTACGTAGAAATGATAAGCGAGGAACTGCAAAAATTGGAAAAACTGGCCCAGCAGGCTAGCAAAAAATTGCTTCAGACAATTGAGGAAAATGAGCAATTGAAGAAGCGACTGTCTGAGACAACGGCTTCACTTACCCAAAAGGAGCAGGAAATCGAGCATTTTAAAAATAAAATTAAAATTAGTAACATTGTAGATAACCGACCGGTGAATCCAGGAGATTCCAGCGAAATGAGTGACTTAATCAATAATTATATACAAGAGATCGACCATTTGATCACCTACTTATCCGAGTGATATGGAGACACTTGCCATCAGAGTTAAAATAGGGACAAGAGAATATCCCATGCGTGTGAAGATCGAGGACGAGTCCAAAATCCGACTGGCAGGCAAGTTGATTAATGAAAAATTAAAGAAGTATAAAGAAGAATTTGGACTAGACGATAATCAAGATTTGCTTGCCATGGTGGCTTTTGACTGCATGGTAGAATCATTAGAGACAAATGAGGTAAATGCTGGTGATAGTGAACATGTCAAAGCCAGTCTTTCCAATATCAACGCTATACTATCCAAGACTTTATAATTATTAGAAAACACTTATTTCCGGAAATTTTTCGGATTCCCTCAGGTAGAATTTAATCCAAATAACCTATGGGAGATATAGTATACATAATCCTCGCAGCCCTTGTCGGGACTGGTGCAGGAGCCGCATTGGCGGGAATGTTGATTAAAAATAAGAATCAAAAGCTAGAGGAAGAAACCCGCGAACGGGTAAAATCCATGGTTAGAGAGGCTGAAATCAGCGCAGAGACCATCAAGAAAGAACGAATGCTTGAGGCTAAAGAAAAATATCTGAAGCTAAAGGCAGAGTTTGATGAGGATATGAACAACAAGAAGAATATCATCATCACAAACGAAAACAAAGTCAAGCAAAGAGAACAGCAGGTAGCCAAAGAACTGGAGCAAATCAAGCGTAAGGAAGCTGAACTTGACAGCAAAAAGGAAAACCTGACAGCTCAGCTTCATTCTGTACAAGTGAAAAAAGAGGAGCTCGAAAAAATTACCAATCAGCGAATCGCTGATTTAGAGAAAATTGCCGGGCTTTCCCGTGATGAAGCAAAAGAGGAAATTGTAACAATGCTGACTGAAGAGGCTCAATCAAAAGCATCTTCACAGATCAAAGATATCCTTGACGAAGCAAAATTAACTGCTACCAAACAGGCTAAAAAGATCGTACTCGACACCATTCAGCGAACTGCCACTGAGCATGCAGTAGAGAATTGCGTGTCTGTATTCAATATTGAAAGCGACGATATCAAAGGTAAAATCATCGGTCGGGAAGGCCGAAACATCCGGGCACTGGAAGCTGCAACCGGTGTTGAAATCGTGGTGGATGATACTCCTGAAGCAATTATTATTTCCGGTTTTGATCCGGTAAGAAGAGAGATCGCAAGACTTTCACTTCACAGATTGGTACAGGATGGACGTATTCACCCCGCCAGAATCGAAGAAGTAGTTGCCAAAACTGAGAAAAACATCGAAGAGGAAATCGTCGAAATCGGTGAGAGAACTGCTGTCGACTTGGGAATCCATGGATTACATCCTGAGTTGATCAGAATGATCGGACGTATGAGATACAGATCTTCCTACGGTCAAAATCTTCTTCAACACTCAAGAGAAGTAGCTAAACTATGCGCTGTCATGGCTGCAGAAATGGGCCTGAATGCCAAGATGGCTAAGCGTGCAGGATTACTTCACGATATTGGAAAGGTTTGGCATGAAGAGCAGGAATTGCCACACGCTGTGTTGGGAATGGAGCTTGCAAAGCGATACAAAGAGCATCCGGAAATTTGTAATGCCATCGGAGCTCACCACGATGAAATCGAAATGACAACAATGATCTCTCCGATCGTTCAGGCTTGTGATGCGATTTCAGGTTCAAGACCAGGTGCCAGAAGAGAAATCATGGATAGCTATATCAAGCGTCTGAAAGATTTGGAAGAGTTGGCTTTGGCTTTTGACGGAGTAAACAAATGCTTTGCAATGCAGGCCGGACGTGAACTCAGAGTATTAGTTGACGCAGATAATGTAGACGATGCAACAGCAGGAAAGCTTTCTTTTGATATTTCTCAGAAAATCGAAAAGGAAATGCAATATCCTGGACAGATCAAAATCACGGTAATTCGTGAGATGCGAGCTGTTAACTACGCCAGATAAAAAAAGAATTTCTAAGCTTATTGAATGGCAGTTACTTTAGGGTTGCTGCCATTTTTTTTTTGTGAAGGTCTAAAAAGTATAATATCTATCGTTCCGTAGGAACGGATGGTGAATTTTAAAGAAATAAAAGGACACCAAGCGTTCCGATGAAACGCACTAATACATTCAAATCCAATTCTGCAAACCAGTTTTCCCCGCCTGCGTCGGGCAGGCCTCTGGGACAAATCCTGACCGAATCTTCGGTCCGGAATATGGAGCAACAGGAATTGAACTTGTTGCCTTTTCAGATTCCCCATCAGGGTCAGGTGATTTCTTAGCCGAGAATCGATTTTACAGCATCCACAAGCTTTCCTCGCAAGCCCGGAAGTTCATCCAGGTTTTGACCCCAAAGACTTTCATTAGCCAGAATCATCCCGATGGTTGATTCTAATGAGGGCTCCGTCCAGGTATTTTTAAAAAACTCCATCACACCTTTATCATCATTTACCGGTAGTACTTCTCCCTTGTATTCACCTTTGTAAAAGACCAACAGAGCGGCAAAGGCAAGTGTCAGTTTTTCCGGCCATTGCTGGTTCTTTTCCCAATAGCCCAACAAGGATGGAAGCACTCTTACCTTGAATTTGGAAATACTATTCAAAGCAATTGATTTGAGTTCGTGCACGATAAAGGGATTGGCAAATCGCTCCAATACATCTGCTGCAAACTTTTCCAATTGCACTTTTGGCATGTCTAGAGTTGGGATGATTTCTTCAAAAATCACTTCCCGGAGGAATGCTCCGATTTCCGGATTTTCAACAGATTCCCGCACAGTTCGCAGGCCATTCAGATAAGCCAATGGGACCAATGCTGTGTGCCCTCCGTTCAGAATTCGGACTTTCTGAGTTCTAAAAGGAGTAAGATCATCAACAAATTTCACGTCAAGTCCGGCCCGATCGAGTGGGAATTCTAGGCGAACTTCTTCCGGACCTTGGATCACCCAAAGGTGAAATGGTTCAGCCATCACAATCAGTTCGTCCTCAAATCCAATTTCCTCCTGTATCTCTTTTATGCTGCCTTTTGGAAAGCCGGGGACAATCCGATCTACCAGCGTATCACAAAAAATGCATGCTGATTCTATCCATTCTGAAAAAGCTTTGGGAAGATTCCAAAGTCCTGCATAGTTAAGAATGCAGGATTTCAGCACTTGCCCATTTTTCTCAATCAATTCGCAGGGGATGATGATCAGGCCTTTGGTAGAATCACCTTTGAAATGCTCAAATCGATGGTGAAGCAAAGCTGTCATTTTCCCGGGGAAAGTATCAGGCAATGAATCAAAATTAGCATCAGCGGGATCAAACAGGATTCCCGCCTCGGTGGTGTTGGAAATTACAAACCTCAAATCAGGATTTTCTCCAAGTTTCAAATATTCGGGATAGTCATCTTTCGGATAAGAAATTCCGGAAACTGAGCTGACAAGCCTTTTTTCCTGGTAGATTTGGCCATTTTTCATTCCTTGTTCCAATACATGAAACAGGCAATCCTGCGCCTTCATCTGATTAAATCCCGTCTTGCTATGGATTTGAACGACGTGGATTTTACCATCAAAAACTTCTTTCTCATTTGCAATGTCCACCATCCAATCAGCAAAGGCCCGAAGAAAATTTCCATTCCCAAACTGAAGGATTCGGGTAGGGTGATCGGCTATTTTCACTTCTCGCTTGCTTAGCTTTTTCATAGGATTTGAGTATGGTCAGGGTTTGTTCCCGGCAAATCTACTATCATGGGTTGATTTGGCAAGTGGTGAGGGGTCAGGTTTTTCAGGAGTTCGATATTGGCATAATGAAAATTAAACCTGAGCTATTAACTTGGATAAATCTTCCCCATTTCACTCCCAAATCATGAGCGATATTTCTATTCCATTTGAAGTCCTGAAGGAAAAGCTGACAGGAATCCTTTTGGCGAAAGGATTTCAAAAAAAGAAAGCGGAGCGATGCGCTCAACTTTTTGCAAAAGCAGATCTGGACGGAGTTCGATCCCATGGAGTAAATCGATTTTTTCTTTTTCTGGATTTCATCCAAAAGGGGTATGTGAAACCTGAGAATGAACCGGTTTTGGAAAGTAAAATCGGGATGTTGGAGCGATGGAACGGACAATTTGGTCCGGGTAATCTCAATGCGGAATTTGCGATGGATCGGGCGATTCGGCTTTCAGCGGAGTTTGGAATCGGCTGCGTTGCGCTTCGGTTTACAAACCACTGGATGCGTGGAGGCAATTTTGGATGGCAGGCTGCGGATGCCGGAGTGATCGGGATTTGCTTTACCAATACCAAACCCAATATGCCTGCCTGGGGCGGGAGCGAACCCAAACTTGGGAACAATCCGCTGGTCATCGGTATCCCGCGGAAAAATGGTCCGGTTGTCCTGGACATGGCGATGTCCCAGTTTGCCTACGGAAAGATGACTTTGCATGCGGAGAAAGGGGAGCAAATGCCTTATGATGCTGGATTTAACCAATATGGCGAGCTGACCAAATCACCGGAAATCGTTCTTGAAAATCAATTGGCGCTTCCGATGGGACTCTGGAAAGGTGCCGGACTTTCTTTGATTTTGGACATGCTTGCTTCCTTGCTTTCCGGAGGAAACTCCACCAATCAAGTCGATCAAAACGGGGATGAATTCGGGCTTTCGCAGGTTTTTCTTTGCTTTGATCCCAAGAAACTCGAACTCATGGATTGGATGGAATGGAAAGCAGATGCGATCATTTCCGATTTGAAAAATTCATCAGTTTTCGAAGGAAAGTCTGTTCGATATCCGGGAGAAAGTACTTTACAAATCCGAACCAAAAATCTAAAAGAAGGAGTGCCTGTGAGTGAGAAGCTTTGGGCCAAAATCTTAACTGAATTTGAGAAATGAAAACAATTGGAATAGGAATAATCGGCACAGGATCCATTGCGGCAAAGCATGTCCTGGCAATAAATGAATTGCATGATGCAGCATTGGTGGCAGTTTGCCATCATGATCCAATAAAAGCCGCGGCTGCCGAAAATGTATTTGGTGTTCCCGGTTACAGTGAAATTCAGGAATTTTTGGCTCATCCGGGTTTGGATTTGGTCTGCATTTGCACTCCGAGCGGAGTTCACCTGGAGCCGGCGCTTGCAGCGGCTAAAGCCGGGAAGCATGTTCTCATTGAGAAGCCGTTGGAAATTTCTTTAGGTCGTGCAGATGAGCTGATCGAGGCGTGCGAATCAAATAACGTAAAGTTGGCAGTGATCTTCCAGAACCGATTTTCACCGGATTATAAAAAGCTGAAAGAAGGAGTTCAAAATGGAGATTTTGGGCGGATACTGATGGGAAATGCCTACATCAACTGGTTTCGGGATAAGGCTTATTATGGAACTAGCCGATGGAAAGGAACGCTCAAAGGTGACGGAGGCGGGGCTTTTATCAATCAGGGAATTCATACGATTGACTTGCTGCTTGATCTGATGGGGGAGGTGAAAAGCGTTTTTGGGCAGATTCAAACTACACTTTACCCGATTGAGGGAGAAGATTTGGGAGCAGCTATTGTGAATTTTGAAAACGGAGCTTTGGGAAATATCACCGCCGCCACTTCCCTATATCCCGGCTATCCTGAGCGGTTGGAGATCTATGGAACAAATGGCAGTGCGATACTGGAAGGTGGTAAATTGGTTCAGTGGAATATTATTGGTCAGCGATCCGAAATTCTTTCTTCAGCAAGTTCAAATCCTTCAGGTTCTTCTGATCCCACAGCGATTGGTCATCAACTTCATGCGGAGCAATGGAAACAGTTTATCGAGGCAATTCAGAAAGATCTGACACCTGTGGTGGATGGCAAAACCGCCAGGAAATCTTTGGAGCTGATCCGGGCTATTTATGCTGCCTCGAAGTCTGATCAATTAGTGAAGTTTCCTTTTTCCGACACTGAATAGTTTTCATTTTCCAAATTCATTTTAAATCATTTTATCCTAAATATTGCCTCAAATGAAATTCGAGCACTTTGCCATCAATGTAGAAGATCCTCAAAAAATGTCCGACTGGTATGAAGCCAATTTGGGATTAAAACCGGTTAAGAAAATGGCTGAACCGCCTTTTATGACTTTTTTGGCTGATGACAGTAGGAGCATCATGATCGAAATCTACGCGAATCCTAAAGGTGAAACGCTGAAATTTCAGGAGCTTCATCCCGTTGCTGTTCACCTCGCTTTCGTTTCTGAAAACCCAACTGAAGATAAAAATCGCCTGATCAGCGCAGGAGCAAATCCGGTCAGTGATGATGTATTCGAGGATGGAACTCATCTGGTAATGCTAAAAGATCCTTGGGGGTTTGCCATTCAGCTTTGCAAAAGAGCTGTTCCAATGCTCAGAAATTTGGGATAATTGACCAATCCATGAAGAGTAATTGGTAGGAACGGTGATGCTTTCCTGATTTTCTACGAAATCGATTCCATGGTTTGTCTTACTTTCCTGACTTATTAAAATCAGTCATAAAACTCCCTTTTGCCTCTTTTGGGGGTGATTTTAAGGTGAAAATTTTATTATCAGCTTTCCGGATTTTAGGTTTTGAATCTGAAATTAAGTCTTTGGAATTTCCATTCAAGTAAACCGATTTTGAAAAAGGAGATTGGAAGCGGATATTTAAGAATGAGGCTTGATTTGAGAACTTTAGAATGAATAACCCAATCTTGAGTTTTGCCTTTGGTTCTTCAAATACAATCAGGTCTTAATCATCGGGATCTGCTTGGATCTATTCTGAAGATTGCCAATCAAATTGCTTTATCTTTTGCAGTCAATTTCGATAAACCCATGAAAAAATCTCTTTACCTGTTTCTGGCATTTCTAATTGTCGGAACCCTTATGTTTTCTTGTGGAGGCGTGCTTGATCATCGGATCATCAAGCTTGGGCATGCTCAGGTGACCAATCATCCGGTACATGAGGCCATGCTTTTGCTCGCAGAGCGGGTCAAAGAAAAGTCAAATGGAAAGCTAATTGTGAAGGTTTATCCCAATCAGCAACTCGGTTCCGAGCGGGAATTGGTAGAGCTTTTACAGATCGGAAGTCTGGGGATGACCAAAGTATCAGCGGCTACAATGGAAGGATTTGCTCCTACCTGGCAGGTTTTCGGGATGCCGTATCTTTTCAGAGATGATGCCCATCAGCGAAAAGTGCTCGAAGGACCGATTGGGGATAAACTTCTACTCGATGGTGAAAAATTCTGGCTTCGTGGCCTTTGTTATTACGATGCAGGAAAGCGGAGTTTTTACACAAAAAATAAACCTGTGGAGAAACCGGAAGATTTGGCCGGTCTGAAGGTTCGCGTACAGGAAAGCAACACGGCGACCAACATGGTCAAAAGCCTGGGAAGTTCACCAACGCCTGTTTCTTATGGGGAACTTTATACAGCTCTTCAGCAGGGAATCGTGGATGCTGCCGAAAACAACCCCCCAAGTCTTTATACCTCCAAGCACTATGAGGTCTGTAAATTTTACAGCCTCGATGAGCATACCTCTCTTCCCGATGTGATGATCGTCAGTACTAAAGTTTGGAAAAGCCTTA
This sequence comes from Algoriphagus sp., assembly GCA_036676605.1. Classification (GTDB taxonomy): domain Bacteria; phylum Bacteroidota; class Bacteroidia; order Cytophagales; family Cyclobacteriaceae; genus Algoriphagus. The sequence goes on along the minus strand of JAKFCO010000075.1, from coordinate 29,334 downwards.
CAGAAGAAGAGCAGAAATGGCTTCAGGAAGCTGCGGACGAATCCGCTGTACACGAATACAAACTTTGGGAAATAGCCACTGCTGAAGCGATGCGGGAATTGGAAGCTGCAGGCGTGACGATTACATATCCGGACAAGGAACCTTTCCGCAAGGCAGTGGAAGGAATGTATGATCAGCTTGAGAAAGATCAGCCGGAAATCTTCGCCATTGTCAAATCCATCCGAGAGGTTCAATAACCCTAAACCCAAAAAATAATAAGGTATGTTTTCACTTCATTCCAAGATTTACCTGGATAAATTGATCGCAAATCTGCTGATCATATTCATGGCCCTGATGGTCCTGAATGTGACCTGGCAGGTGACTTCAAGATATGTTTTCCAGAACCCAAGTTCCTTTACTGATGAGCTTTCCCGCTACTTGCTTATCTGGGTAGGGATGCTTGGGAGTGCTTATGTAGCCGGGAAAAATGAGCACTTGGCAATCGATATTTTGATCAACAAGCTGAAGGGAAATGCTCAGATAAAACTCCTGATCGGAATTCAGTTTCTAGTGTTGATTTTCGCGCTTTCGGTGATGGTTTTAGGAGGTTCCAATTTGGTTTACATCACTTTCCTCTTAGGACAAAAATCAGCAACACTGCAGATTCCCCTTGCCTTTATTTACGGGATTATCCCTTTCAGCGGGCTTTTGGTAATTTATTATCAGATCGTCTCTGTCTCTCAACTTTTCAAATCACTTAAAGAAGCATAATCATGGAGATTTTAAGTGTAGTGATTTTAATAGTTGCGTTTTTGGTATTGCTTGGAATCGGTGTTCCAGTTGCCTGGAGCTTAGGAATGTCCAGCGTTCTGACCTTGCTGGTGACAGTTGCAGCATTTCCTGCCATTACCACTGTTGCCCAACGAATGGCTGCGGGTTTGGATACGTTTGCATTACTTGCCATCCCATTTTTCATCATTGCAGGCGAGCTTATGAACCGGGGAGGAATAGCCAATCGACTCATTGAGCTGGCCAAAGCAATTACCGGCCGATTACCCGGCGGACTGCTCCATGTGAATATCGTGGCGGCTATGCTTTTCGGTGCAATCGCCGGATCTGCAGTTGCGGCGGCATCTGCGATGGGAGGAATTCTTGGTAAAAGAATGGAGAAAGAAGGTTACCCTAAGGAACTGGGAGCAGCGGTGAATATCACTTCTTCGACTACCGGTTTGATCATTCCTCCGTCAAATGTTCTGATTGTTTATTCATTGGCATCCGGTGGAGTTTCGGTTGCGGCTTTGTTTGTGGCAGGATATTTACCCGGGATTTTGGTAGGATTGTTATTAATGGTTGCTGCAGCCATCATGGTGAAGATTAATAAAATACCAGGCGGAGAAAGCACTCCTTTTAAGTTCTTACTTGAAAAATTCTGGCAAGCTGTTCCGAGTTTATTCTTGCTGATAGTAGTGATCGGAGGGATCGTGGGAGGCATTTTCACTGCAACAGAAGCTTCGGCAATCGCTGTGATTTATGCGCTTGGGTTGTCACTTTTTTACAGGGAAATGAAAGTAAAAGACCTGCCGGCAGTTCTTCTGAAATCTGCAGAGACGACAGCCGTTGTTATGCTTTTGATCGCCACATCCATGGCGCTTTCCTGGGTGATGTCAGCTGAAGAGATCCCCCAAAACATCAGTAACTCGCTTCTTTCGCTCAGTGATAACATCATCGTCATCCTGATTTTGATCAATATCATTTTACTTGTAGTTGGAGCATTCATGGACATGACGCCGGCGGTGATGATTTTCACTCCGATTTTCTTGCCGGTAGTTACAGCATTAGGAGTTGATCCGGTTCACTTTGGGATCATGATGGTCTTGAATCTTTGTATTGGCTTGTGTACTCCGCCGGTAGGCTCGATTCTGTTTATCGGGGTGGGAATTGCGCAGACCAGCATCGAAAAAGTACTGAAACCTTTGCTTCCTTTCTTTGCTGCAATGGTTATTGCCTTAGCTTTGATAATGCTGTTCCCTGAGATTACACTTTGGTTGCCAAGAGTCTTTGGGTTATTGAAATAACCTGAAAGAGTCTGAAACAGAAAAGGCGGTGAATTCACCGCCTTTTCTGTTATCTCTCCACTTCCTTCAGGTTTTCAATCTTCTTATTCCTCAGGAATCCGTTGATGTCTTCGAAATGCTCTTTTACTCGTTTGTGTCCAAATTCAAATACTTTGGTCACCAGACCATCCAGGAAATCCCTGTCGTGGGAAACCACAATCAAGGTTCCATCGAATTCTCTCAGAGCATCTTTGATAATGTCTTTGGTCTTCATGTCCAGGTGATTGGTTGGTTCATCGAGAATCAGCAGGTTCACCGGCTCCAAAAGTAGCTTTACCATCGCCAATCGGGTCTTTTCACCACCGGAAAGCACTTTCACTTTTTTGTTGATTTCATCTCCCTTGAACATAAATGCTCCTAGAATGTCTTTGACCTTGGTTCGGACCTCACCAACTGCGATATGATCGATTGTTTCGAAAATGGTCAGACTTTCATCCAAAAGGGAAGCCTGATTTTGGGCAAAATACCCGATCATGCTGTTGTGACCCAATTCACATTTTCCTTCAAACTCAATCTCGCCCATGATGGCTTTTAGCATCGTGGATTTTCCTTCTCCATTTTTGCCTACGAATGATACTTTTTGTCCCCGCTCGATTGTCATCGAAGCATTTTTGAAAACAACGTGATCCCCGTATGATTTGCTTAGTTCTTCCACGATTACCGGATATTTTCCGGAACGGGGAGAAGCAGGGAATCTCAGACTCAGAGCAGAACTATCCACTTCATCCACCTCAATGATCTCCATCTTTTCGAGCATTTTTACCCGGGACTGCACTTGAAGTGTTTTGGAATAAGTGCCTTTGAATCGGTCAATGAATTGCTGAATATCAGCCATTGCTCTTCGCTGTTCTTCGTGCTGCTTCTGCTGCTGCTCGCGTCGCTCTCTTCTTAGCTCCAGGTAATGGCTGTATTTGGCTTTGTAATCATAGATACGACCCATTGTCACCTCGATGGTGCGGGTAGTAATATTGTCTACAAATGCCCTGTCGTGGGAGATCACCACCACGGCTTTTGCTTTTTGGGTTAAAAAATCCTCCAGCCACTGAATCGATTCGATGTCAAGGTGGTTGGTAGGCTCATCCAGAAGGATCAAATCAGGCTTCTGCAACAGGATTTTCGCAAGTTCAATTCGCATTCTCCATCCTCCGGAAAACTCAGAAGTTGGTCGGGGAAAATCTTCTCTTTCGAATCCCAAACCCAGCAATACTTTCTCCACTTCCGCCTCGTAGTTGACTTCTTCGATGGCGTAGAATTTCTCGCTTAGTTCAGAAACCTGCTCAATGAGTTTGTAATAGGAATCAGTTTCATAGTCGGTTCGGACGGTCAATTCTTCATTGATTCGCTCTATTTCAACTTTCATGTCCAGATAGCTTGCGAAAGCTTTCGAAGTTTCCTCCATCACGCTGCAATCATCCGCGGTCAGCAAATGCTGAGGCAAGTAGGCAATGACAGAATCTTTAGGCGCTGAAACTGCTCCCGAAGAAGGTTTGGTTTGTCCGGCAATGATCTTGAGCAAGGTGGATTTTCCTGCTCCGTTTTTCCCCATGAGGGCGATCTTGTCGTTTTCGTTGATGGCAAAAGAAATATTGCTAAAGAGCGCTGTGCCACCATGTTGGACGGACACATTGTCTACTGAAATCATAAGGAAGGGATTTGAAGCCGCAAAGTTAAAGATTTAAAAATTGGGAAAATCGAAAGATTCCAAATTTGGTAAAGGCTGAAAATATTCAACAATTCAGAAATCAGTGATCTCATTTCAGAAATAAAAAAACCGCCCCGAACTTAATCGAAGCGGTTTCCAAATATTGGACATCGGTGTCACCCGACATCCATTTTTATTTAAGCATTTACACCAAGCGCTTTTGCCATAGTAGCTCCGATCTCAGCAGGGGAATCTACCACGATGATACCATTTTCTCTCATGATTCTCATTTTGGCAGCAGCTGTATCGTCAGCACCTCCGATGATAGCACCTGCATGACCCATTCTGCGTCCTGCAGGTGCAGTCTGACCAGCGATGAATCCAACTACTATTTTTTGGTTACCGGTTTCTCTGATCCAGCGAGCTGCTTCAGCTTCGTAATTTCCTCCGATTTCCCCGATCATGATAATGGCATCTGTCTCGGGATCATTCATCAGCATTTTCACGGCTTGCTTGGTGGAAGTTCCGATGATCGGATCCCCACCGATTCCGATGGCTGTCGATACGCCCAAACCTGCTTTGGCCACCTGATCAGCAGCCTCATAAGTCAACGTTCCTGATTTGGATACGATTCCGATTCTTCCTTTTTTGAATACGAAACCCGGCATGATACCAACCTTAGCTTCTCCCGGAGTGATTACTCCAGGACAGTTTGGACCGATAAGAATAGCGCCTCTCTCCTTGATATAAGGCTTGGCTTTCATCATATCAGAAACCGGAATGCCTTCGGTAATAGTGATGATAACTTTAATTCCTGCATCAGCTGCTTCCATGATAGCATCAGCTGCAAAAGCCGGCGGCACAAAAATAATGGAAGTGTCTGCACCAGTCTTCTGAACGGCTTCTTCTACTGAGTTAAACACAGGTTTTTCCAAATGAAGAGTTCCTCCTTTGCCGGGAGTTACGCCACCAACTACGTTACTTCCGTACTCGATCATTTGCTGTGCGTGAAATGAGCCTTCGGACCCGGTGAATCCCTGAACGATCACCTTGGAATTTTTATTGACAAGTACACTCATGCGTCGATTTATTAAGTTTGGCACAAAAATAAAAGAAACCACCCGCCGACAAAAGAAAAGGGAAACTATATCGAGAAATTGGTCATCATTTCTTTTATTAACTTTAGGTAATTCGAATATCCAACATGCTTCGATTCCTTTGGTTATTAACAAGCTTCGTTTTAATTCAAGGACTGGCTTCAGGCCAGGAGTTCAAGTATAACGCCCAGATTAAAGGCGTAAAGCTTCCCGGGCAAACTATCCTCCAGATTGAGCAGGATACATTGGGAAGGATGTGGTTTTCCACCACCAGAGGGATATTTTTTTCAGATGGGATTCAGACTCAAACTCTTCCTGACAGCATCCATGAAAAATTCATGTATAAGATTGGTCTATACAAAGACCAGGAGGGAAAAATGTGGATTTACAGTTCCCAGGGGAGTCCGGATTTGTTTTTAGCTAATGAAAATCGCTTTGAACAAACCTCTTTAGAAGGTAAAATGAGGAATCGATTTAGTCAGTATATCAGGTTTTTCAGCTTTGGGAAAGGATTAGAAAAAGTTTATTTCATGGCAACTGACTATGAGTTGCTTTACTGGAAAGAAGGAGGGAAAGAAAAAGTTATAATCGATTTGGAATCTGAAAAAACCGGCAGATTGGGTTCGATCCGCCAAATAGACAATCAGCTGGTTCTTTTCTTTGATCATAAAAGCTTCATCTGGAAAGAAAACGGAATGGTTCCATTTGTGATTGGGGGTATCAAGCTTCCCAAACCGCCGGTAATCATAGATAAGATGCCCGGGACAGGAGAATACTATTTTTTGGGACCTGATTACCTGGCCAAAGGCCCCGCTCTGGATCAACCGATGGAAATGGTGGATAAGGGTTTTCAAAAAATAGAATTCCCAACTGTCGCAGAATTTGGGCTTTTCTTTCAGGAAACCAATGCCTTTTATCATTACAATTCTCAATTAAGAAAAAAAGGGGCTCATAATCCCGCTCCTCTTGAGCTGGACATCAGACCGGTGGGAAAAGCATATTCCATCTCATCAGCAATGGTAGACAGAGAGGGGATTTTATGGATAGGAAGTGGCAGGGGAATGGTCAATTTGAATAGCCTGTTGTTTTTAAATTACAGTAATAAAAACTCCGAATTGCTTGGTGAGGAGATTTCCGCAATTGCTCCTTTGGGCAGTGGAGAATTTCTTTTGGGTTTTAACAATGGGATTCAGCACTTCACCAGAAAAATGCTGAAAACCATTTACCTGGATTCTTTTCCCCCCGGAAATCCTACCCGAAGAATCGTGAACTTCTCCAAAGAAGCTTCCGGGAAAATCTGGTTTTCGGCCAACTATGGTGGAGTGGGTAACTACACGAAAAATACCGGAATAATCAGGTTCTATCCTCCGCCTCCAGGTGTAAACATCTCATCTGTTCAGGTTTCCGAGGATAGCCTTTTGGTTCTTAGCCCCTATAATTTGTTTGTTTCTTCGATTACCGCTGATGCTTCCGATCTATATAAAAAGGATCTCCGAGATGAGGTTATAGAACTATTGGGGGATTCGAATTTTTTCATGAGAAAAGCGGGACACCTGAGTGATGGCCGACTATTGATTTTGCGGGCTAGTACTCATCTGGGAGAGGGAATTGAACTGGCTCAAAATCGGCGAATTTTGATAACCAATGGGTTTGATTACCTGGAAACGGAGCCTGGCAAGATCCTGATTGCCACAGAAAAGGGTCTGAGAATCTATGAAAACGGAGAAATAAGAGATTTTGAAGTCAATGGAAAAAGAATTGAAAGGCCGATTTTTGCCCTTTTGAAAGACAATAAAAACAGAATCTGGGCAGGAACCGATGAGGGTTTGTTTGTGGCAGATGGGGATAAAATTCTCCATTATGAAGAATCAAATGGTCTGGTGGGAAATGAAATCAATCGTGGAGCTTTAGTCTTGACAGAAAGTGGAAATATCATGATCGGCACCACAAGGGGCTTTTCAGTCTACTTTTCGGGAGAAACATTTGTTTCAAAAGGCACCCCAAAAGTATATCTGGAAGTCTTTGATTCTGCAGGAAAAATATTCATATCCGATCAGTTAGAAAGAATATCCTTTGATCAGAATGCCATTGAACTGGGATTCAAAGCCATAGGATTCAATCAGGATAAAGAACTTTGGGTGCATTATAAGTTGCTGGGATCTTCTGATGAGGATTGGAAAGTCATTCAGGATCCAAAATCCACCCGACTCATGTTTAGCAATTTGTCTCCCGGGGATTACCAGGTAGCTTTTAAGGCAAGTTATGAAGGGGAGAATTTCTCTGAAGAATTAGTTTCTCAGGTATTTCGAATCAAAAAGCCATTTTACCTCCGTTTTTGGTTTATCACCATCACCTTCCTGGTTTTGGTAGGATTGGGGATTTTGGTCAATATGTTTTTCCGTCAACTGCATAAAGTAGGCTTGCTTAAAACAGCTTTTGATGCAAAAGAAAAGGAGAAGAGAATCGCTGAACAGGAGTTCAAAAATGTTTGGAATAGTTCAAAAGAAGGGATGATTCTTTCCCTTGATGGTGAGGAAATCATCACGGCAAATCCTGCCTTCGGCTTGATAGCGGGAGTCGACTGCAAAGAATTGGAAAGAAAGCCAATGGAAATGCTTTTCTCAGATCCGGATTTTTACAAACGATATTTGCCGGCTTTTCAGAAGAGATTGGAGACCAAGCCCGGAAAGGGATTTACGTTTGAAATCACAATTCCATGGAGGAAAGCTCCGCTCGAGATGGAAATTTTCTCCATTCTGATACAGTCAGAGTATGAAGGAAGAAATTTGATTTTGAGCGTGTTCAGAGATATTTCTGCCAAGAAAGCAATTGAGTCTAGACTCAGGGAGGCAAAAGAAAAGGCGGAGCAAGCCAACCGATTTAAATCCAGCATGCTTTCCAACATCAGTCATGAAATCCGAACGCCTCTGAATGGGATTATTGGTGGCGCCGAACATATCATGATGACCCGTCAAAATGATCCCGAATTGATTTCTCAGCTTGATATCATTCTTCAAAGCGGGGTGAGATTGATGGAAACGATCAATGCCATTTTGGACATGGCCAAGATTGAAGCCAATAAAATGAAGGTGGTTTATTCGGAGGCAGAAATCAACGATTTTATTGGTGATATAATGGTTCCTCTCAAAAATTTAGCCCAGAGAAAGGGATTGGACCTGTCTGTATATTACCTGCGAAAGCCATTTTACGGGAAGATAGATAAGCGATTCTTGGAGATGATCCTGAATAATTTGGTGGGTAATTCCATTAAATATTCTGAAAAAGGCGGTATAATTCTGAGCGTAGATCGGAGGAAAAACAACTTGTTTTTGGAGATCGAGGATACAGGAGTGGGTATGTCAGAAGACTTTTTATTGAAGGTTTTTAAACCGTTTGAGCAGGAAAGTTCGGGAAACGAACGCTTGTTTGAAGGGACTGGTTTGGGTCTCAGCATTACCAAAAACCTGATCGAATTATTGAAAGGAGAAATTACGATTTCAAGTACCAAAAATGCCGGCACGGTAGTCACGCTGGAAATCCCCTTACCAGATGCATAATTTTTGTATTTTTAATTTTCAGAACCACTAAATAGCTTTCATTCTTTTATGTTTAGTCTTAAAATACTCATTGTTGAAGACGATTCCGTTTCGGCCTTGTTGCTGCAACGTGCCCTCGAAAAAAATAACCATGTAATCACCGGAATAGCCGATTCAGGTGAAAAAGCCCTCGATTTGCTGGAAGAAAATCAAGCAGATATCGTGATGATGGATATCAGCCTGGCTGGTGAATTGGATGGTATTAAGACAACTGAAATCATCAACGAGAAGTACGATATCCCGGTAGTTTACCTAAGTGCAAGTTCGGATGCTGAGACTCTGAACAAGGTCGTGGGAACGAATCCAAGCGCTTATGTCATCAAGCCTTTCAATATCCGTGAGCTCAACATGGTTATTGAACTGGCCATCTACAAGGATCGAAAAGAAAAGGAACTTCAAAAGTTGAATAATGAGCTGGAGGAAAAGGTCAAACTCCGTACAGCTGAGCTTTTTGAAGCGAATAAGGAATTGACCAAGGCTTTGGAGAAGGAAAGAGAAATCAATGAGCTTAAATCAAGAATCGTGTTAAATGTCTCTCATGGATTCAAAACCCCTTTGACTTCCATGTTGAGTTCAGCTCAGTTACTTCAAATCTATGCTGAGAAAGATCACCCTTTCAAGCAAAAAATAGCAAAGCATGCGGGCAAGATTGAAAATTCGGTCAGAACGCTCAATAACCTGCTAACAAGTGTGCTTTTCTTTGGGAAGGCGGATGAAAATAAAATGGAGTTCAGGCCCAAAAAAGTATTTACTCAGGCTTTTGTAAAGGAGTTGTTGGATACTGTAAAAGCTGGAATTGAAAACGATGTAAAAATTAAGTCAGAACAGGTAAACCTTCCAAAGACCATCACCACTGACGGAGAATTGCTTTATCAATCTTTTGAAAACTTGCTTTCAAACGCCGTGAAGTACTCAAAAGACGGCCAGGAGGTTCTGTTTCGACTGGAATTTATAGAAGGTAAATTAATAGGAACGATTACAGACAAGGGTATTGGAATCCCAAAAAGAGAACAAAACAAACTTTTCGATCGATTTTTCCGCGCAAATAATGTTGGGTTGGTTGAAGGTTCCGGACTCGGTTTATCCATTGTAAAGAAATGCATAGAAGTTTTGAACGGAGAAATTACGTTCGTAAGTGAGGTAGATAAAGGCACGACATTTACAGTTTCCATTCCTGTGGTTTAATATGCTTTTGGAGTCAAAAAACATTCAATACACCCATCCCGGACAGAAAATGCTGGCTTTTCCGGATATCAATTTGAAAAAAGGCGAATCAATTTTAGTTCTTGGAAAATCGGGCTCGGGGAAAACTACGCTTCTAAATCTTTTGGCGGGGCTGCTTTCTCCGGAAAAAGGAACTATTAGCCTGGCCGGGACGAAACTTTCAGAATTGAAAGGGCAGAAACTGGACTTTTTCAGAGGAAAGGAAATAGGGATAGTGTTTCAAAAACCTCATTTGCTTTCAGCTTTGACTGTGAGGGAAAATCTTGAGCTGACACATTTTTTCAGCAAAAAGAAAGGTCAGAATCTGGATAAGCTATTAGCGGAACTTGGACTTGCCGCAAAAGCAAAATCCTCCGTGCTCACTTTGAGCGAAGGGGAAGCTCAGCGGGTATCCATTGCGCGGGCTTTGGCCAACGAACCGAAGCTTATCCTAGCCGATGAACCCACTTCCAGCTTGGATGATGAAAATGCCGCGAATGTGATTGAGCTCTTGAAGTCCCAGGCTGCCAAAATCGGTGCTGCCTTAGTCATCGTGACACACGATCAGCGGGTGAAATCCCAAATCCCCAACTTTATAGAGGTAGAATCGGTATGAATCTGTTTAAGCTAAGTTGGAAATATTTGACTTTCAGGCCTCTTTCGACTGGACTGAATGTCTTGCTGCTTGCGATGGGGCTCGCCATCATCACGGTTTTGCTGTTGATGCAGGATCAGTTTGAGAAGAAAATGACTCAGGATGCAGCCGGGATTGATTTGGTGGTCGGCGCAAAAGGCAGCCCGCTTCAATTGATTCTTTCCGGCGTGTATCACATCGACTTTCCAACGGGAAATATTCCAATGGATGAAGCGAAAAAACTGAACAGAAATCGTCTCGTCAAAAGCGTGATTCCCCTGGCATTGGGAGACAATTACCAGGGATTCCGGATCGTGGGTACCAATCACGATTATCTCAACTTATATGAGGCGGAGTTTTCCGAAGGAAAAGCATGGGAAGAACCCTTTGAGGTTGTGCTGGGATCGGACATCGCCAGGAAAAGCGGGTTGAAAGTCGGAGATTCTTTCGAAGGTAGTCACGGAATCAGCATCGGGAGTCATGATCACGAAGATCACGCTTATCGGGTAGTGGGAGTTTTAAGACCCAAAGGGAGTGTGGTAGACAGATTGATTTTGACAAGTATTGAGTCCGTTTGGTACACGCATGACGAGGCCGAATCGGAAGAAGAGGCAGTTGCAGAATCCGACTCATTGGCCACGGAACTACCGGTAGCGGAGGCTGGGGAACCTGAAGTTCATCAGGATAAATTTCATTCACAAGTCGCTAAAACAGGATTTCCAGATACAGATATTCCTCGCGAAGTGACCACCTTGTTGCTTCAATATCGGAATCCGATTGCCGCAGTTCAGCTTCCCCGACAAATCAATTCCGGAACTTCCATGCAGGCAGCTTCGCCATCATTTGAGATGTCCAGATTGTTCGAGTTGCTGGGAGTGGGGGTGAGTTTGCTTCAGGGATTGGCTTTTGTGTTGATTGCGATTTCAGGTCTTGGGATTTTCATCGCGCTTTATAATTCCCTCAAGGAACGCAAGTACGACCTGGCAATTCTCAGAGCGATCGGAGCATCCAAAATCCAGCTTTTGTTCCTGATCTTTTTGGAAGGAATTATGCTGACGTTCCTGGGCGCGGTTCTGGGGATATTATTAGGTCATACTTTCCTCTGGGTTGTGATTTCACAAAATGATCAGGGAGTGGTTTCTACTTTGCAGGCATGGATTTTCCCGAAAGAAGAACTTTGGGTACTGGGTTATGCGTTAGGAGTTGGGTTGCTTGCATCCATTATTCCTGCTTGGTCTGCTTATCAGACAAGTATTGCAAAGCAGCTGACAAAGGCTTAACCAGCGCCCGATTTCAAAAAACTGAAACCAACATGAAAAATAGCAAAATCCTGATCCTGACTTTCATTCTCATTGCAGCTTGCCAGATTCAATCGATGGCCCAGGTACCCAATGTCTGGAAAAGTCTGGCAGAAGTAACATATAAGATCAGCGAGGATAATTTTGGGGAGCTTTATGTTCCGGTTTTCTCCGAAAATGTCAAAAAGCTTGAAGGGAAAGTCGTGGAGGCCGATGGGTATATTATTCCTTTCGAAGGAATGTTCAAACCTGACCATATCATTTTGTCCAGTTTGCCACTTGCAGAGTGCTTTTTCTGCGGTTCCGGTGGACCGGAGACCGTGATGGAAGTGATGATGGCTACTCCCGTCAAATACACTTCGAAGCGGGTGAAAGTGAGAGGGATTCTCACTTTGAACTCCAAAGACCCGGAAAAGCTGATGTATATCATGAAAGACGCAAAGCTGATTATCGAATAAAAGAAAGCTCCCTTTTACAGGGAGCTTTCTTTTTCCAGAACTCTGAATTTTTCCAAAATATCCATGGTCACAGGCCCTGGTTTTCCGGTCCCGATTTTATGATCGTCTATTTTTGTCACAGGGAGTAAAATCTTCGTTGTGCTGCTGATAAATGCTTCGTCTGCTTCGAGAGTTTCTTCAAAACTTACAGGTCGGATATGCACATTTCCCGCTAGTTTCATGATATGTTTCCGGGTGATTCCCATCAGGATATGACGATCTGGAGTACTGATGACCCCATCTTTTACGATGAAGAAATTGCTCCTCGAACTCTCACTCACCTGGCCATCCTGATGATAAAGTACATCTTCTGCTCCGGTATTTTTCCAATGCACACTGTGCCAAACAGGCAGGGCGTAATTGGTAGTTTTGATTTCAGCAATAGCTCTTACGTGTTCCAATGCAAGTAATTTGATTCCTTCTTCATACTTTTGTTGAGTGGGAAACATCAGAGATTCTGCGAAAATGAATAGTTTACCTTTCGCAGGAGAAAAATGATTTTCGGAAACACCTCCGGATAAAACCATTCTCAATCCGCCTGTTTTGAGATCGTTCTTTTGGATCAGTTCCGAAATTATTTTTTTGAGTTCTTCTCTTGAATAATCCAGAGGCAAATAAGTTTTCTCCGCAGAGGATGTAAACCTGTCGAGATAATCCTCCAGAAAAAGTGGCTTGTAATTGACAGTTCTGAAGAAATCAAAAATCCCATACCCTCTTATCAACCCTATATCCGCAGGATGGATGGTGGCAGATTCTGTAGGAATTATTTGGCCGTCAGCAAAGCAAAATGGTTTCATAAAGTCGATTTATTTATCAAGGTCAAAAATAGCAGGTATGATTCAATTAATTACAAATCGATTAAATTCGGCAATTATTTCATTTAAAAAAGATATAATAGCATCTTAATTATTTAAATCACTCCAATCATGAACAGACTCATTCCATTTTTAACTTTAGGGTTACTTCTTTTATTAAATGCCTGCGGACCAAATTTGGTTGAGGAAAATAAAAAAATGAGGGAGCAATTAATTGCTGTTCATGACGAGGTGATGCCTCAGATAGGGAAGTTAAAATCCCTTGAAAAAAAGGCAAATCAGAAGATAGAACAGCTTGGTACTCAAGAACCTGTGGACAGCTTGCAAATAGAGAGGGTGAAGGCATTAGCCTTCGATTTGAATAAAGCTTATGAAGGGATGTTTGTCTGGATGAGACAATACGATACTGAAGATGGAGATAAAAAACCTATTGAAGTGAAGGCTTATCTCGAAGAACAAATGGTGATGGTCACTGAAGTGAATCAAGAGATAAAGACCGTTATCGAAAAAGCGGAAAAAGAGCTGAAGGATTAATCAAAATCAGGAGCCTTTTGCAAATATTTTTCAACTTCAGAGGAACTGATGATTCCTTCCGAATTCCCCCAAATATTGTACAGATAAGTCGTGATTTGAGCGATATCGAGTGGCTTTAGCTGGGGATTTGGAGGCATTGACTGATTGTAAATCTGCCCGTTGACAGTAATTTCACCTTCCTGTCCGTTCCGGATGATCCAGATGGTCCTATGAACGCTTGCCTTGAAATAATCTGCATCTCGAAGAGGCGGGATCAACTTGCCAAGGCCAATTCCGTTACTTTGATGGCAGTTTGCGCAATTGTTTTCGTAGAGGGTTTTCCCTGCGATCGCATATTTCATGATCTCCGGATCTGAAATAGTAGCGAGAGTAGCTTCCTTATCGGTGGATTTTGGAGAGCAGGAAATCACGCCGGCTGTTATCAAAACCAAAATCAATAATTTTCTCATTTGCCCAGGAGCTTCGGGATATCCTGAAGTAGCCGATCAACCTGGTCCGACTTAGTGCCATCATAGACACCGCGAATTCTTCCGGTTTGATCAACCAGGACAAAAGCCCCGCTGTGCAGAAATCCGCCTGCCTCATTTTGGTCAGCCATTGCTGTAGTCAGATAGCTTGTTTGGCCTATCTCAAAGATTTTTTCCTGATCTCCTGTCAGGAAATTCCAGGTTTTGGCATCAGGTACACCCAGCTTTTCTGCATAATCTTTCAGCACCGCCTGAGTATCGTGAGTCGGGTCAATCGAATGACTCAAAATCACAAAATCCGGATTTCCTTTATACTGCTCGTAAACACGCAGCATTTCCTTCTTCATGATAGGACAGATCGTTGGGCAGGTGGTGAAAAAGAAGTCGGCGACATAGACTTTTCCGGCTACATCTGACTTCGAAATCGTATCTCCCATCTGGTTGATAAAGGAGAATTCTGCGATCTCATGGTAGACGGTATCCATCACCATTGCGCCATTTACCTCAGTGGAATCCACATACCAATTTCCCAGAAAGGGTAATGATTCCGTTGATTCAACGCTTCCTTCAGAGTTGGATTTACATTGCCAAAAAGTGAGTGAGAGCAATCCAAGAAGGAGAAATGAGAATTTTGAATTCATGGGGTGATTAGGATTTGGTCCGGTATTTTTTGTAAAGCTTCGTAGCGATCATGAGGGTGATTCCGAGCAGAACCAATCCAAGCATTCCATAAGCCATGCTCAGGGCACTTTTGAGCACGATGAGGAAAACTATTGCGAATAAAAGCATGGTTGCCACCTCGTTCCACAACCTTAACTGTGAGGATGTCCATCTGGTTCGGCCGGCTTGCAATTCTTTGAAAAGGACGTGACAAAATCCATGGTAAATGTAGAGTACCAGGACAAAGCCGAGCTTGGCCTGCATGAAGCCCATTTCCAAATAGCCCCAGCGATAAACCAACACCCAAAAACCAAAAATCAGCGTGAGCACGGCAGAAGGCCAGGTGATGATGTACCAAAGTCGGGAGGCCATCAAATCCAATTGAGGTTTCAGAATGGCGCGTTCGTTTTCGGGTCGCGCCATCGCTTCAGTCTGGTAGATGAAGAGGCGGACAATATAAAATAGCCCTGCAAACCAGGTGACTACAAAAATGATGTGAAGTGCTTTTATGTACTCGAAACCCATTCTCGGAATTTTGGGCTAAATTAAGGCCTAAACCTCGTAACCCCTCATTGTTTTTGAAAAGCTCTCGAATCATTTTCTGGATTATTGGCGCAGTAGTCCTTGCATTGATCTTTTACATCGGAAAAGAATCATTTACCCAGCCCGGAATGGAGCGATTTGAGGGGAAGTACAAGGAGTTGGGTAAATATCGAAATGAGAATAATACCGGACCTGTGGTTCGGGTTTTCGCAGTGAAAGCCCTTGATCCGGATGAAAACTGGATGAGGGAGTTTGGAGATGCCCAGCCACATACCAAGTATGGTAAGACGATCGTTTTCTTCTTTTCAGAGGAGATTGACCAGGAAATCAAGCTTTCTCCAAAGGAGCCATATATTGATCAAAGTCTGGTACCCTATGTACTTTTTACCTATGAAAAAACTCCCATGGGCGAGGTGAGATTTACGAAAGGAAACTCAAAATGAGCAAGAGATTAAGTCTGTCAGAATATCAGGAAGGCGTTTTAGCCGGAAACCGGGTCGTTCTTGGCCAGGCGATTACATTGATTGAAAGCACGCTTGGTTCCGATATCCAACTCGCATCCGAACTTGTGCAATCGCTTCTTTCAAAAACCGGAAACTCCCTGAGAATCGGTATTACCGGAGTGCCCGGAGTCGGGAAAAGTACGTTCATTGAGACCTTCGGAAAGTTGCTTTTGGACCAGGGGAAAAAGGTAGCCGTACTGGCCGTTGATCCTTCCAGCCAGATGACCAAGGGAAGTATTCTCGGCGATAAAACCCGGATGGAAAAGCTTTCGGCAGACAAGCGGGCTTTTATCCGACCGAGTCCTTCAGGGTCCACTTTGGGCGGAGTGACTGCCAAAACAAGGGAGGCGATGTTGCTTTGCGAAGCGGCCGGATTTGATGTGATTCTCGTGGAAACAGTGGGAGTGGGGCAATCCGAAACTGCCGTAAAAGGAATGGTGGACTTTTTTCTGTTGCTGATGCTTGCCGGTGCCGGTGACGAACTTCAGGGCATCAAAAAAGGAATCATGGAGATGGCTGACGGTGTTTTGATCAACAAGGCTGACGGAGACAATCTGGAAGAAGCCAGAAAGGCCAAAGCCAATTATCAAAATGCACTTCATCTTTTTCCTATGAGTGAAAATGGCTGGTCAACTCCTGTGCTGACAGGATCCTCGATTACAGGAGAAGGACTTGAAGAGGTGTGGAAGACCATTTTGAAATACGAGGAGAAGATGAAATTAAATGGGTTCCGGGATCAGAATCGCGCAAATCAGCGACTTAAATGGCTGGATGAGCATGTGAATTTTATCCTGGTGAAAGCTTTTCACGATCATCCGACTGTCCGGAAAATGCTTGCCTCCGAAAAAGAAAAAGTGAGAAGCGGGGCTTTAAGTCCATTAACATTTGCAAGAGAATTGACCCGGGTTTTCTTAAGTAACTTGAAAGAAGAGAAATCGTGAAAATGATTTTTTCACTGATTTTTTTAGCATTTTTCTCCTGCTCCGAACCTAAATCTGTTCCAATTGTGGAGGAGAAGACTGGATTGACTTTTTCCACTCAGGAATTTGTCAAAAATACCTGTGTTGGGGCGTCTTGTGCTTCGGTTTCTTTTACCTGGCCGCTTGCCAAGGGAAGTGAAATTGCAGCCAAAATAAACGAAGCTATTGATCAGCAATTGCTGGTGTATTTTTACAGAGATTCAGTCGCTCCAACTCTTGAAGCTCAGGCGCAATTGTACCTGAATTCCTATGAGGATTTTGTGAATCAATTTCCGGATTCTCCGGGAGGATGGTCGATTGAGGTGAGCGTTAAGGTAAGTCATGAGTCAGATAGCACGCTGAGCATTTTCTTCACAGAATTCAATAACAGCGGAGGTGCCCATCCCAATTCGAGTCAGTTTTTTATGAATTTTGATGAAATCACCGGGGAAGTCCTGAGCGCTGATCAGTTGGTTTTGGATTCAGCCAAGTTGGTTGAAATAGCAGAAATCGCTTTCAGAAAACATCACGAAGTTCCCGAAGGAAAGAGTTTGGAGGACGAGGGATTTTTCCTGCCGGAAACCGGCTTTTTCTTACCCAAAGCGATGGGCTATAAGGATGGTAAATTCTGGCTGATCTACATTCCTTACGAGATCGGAGTTTATGTGATCGGGTACACCGAGCTGGCGTTTACTCCGGAAGCACTGAAAGGAATAATTCGAAAATAGGGATCGGAACCCTCAATTCCTGATTTGTCCGTTTCCTCTCACTATCCACTTATAGCTGCAAAGTTCCTTCAACGCCATCGGTCCGCGGGCATGGAGTTTCTGGGTGCTGATTCCAATCTCGGCGCCAAGGCCAAACTGATTTCCATCGGTAAAAGCCGTAGAAGCATTGGCATAAACAGCCGCTGCATCCACTTCTAAAAGGAAGCGATCGATAGCCTCCTGGTTTTCGGAAATAATCGCTTCCGAGTGTTTGGAGGAATGCGTTGCGATATGATCCAAAGCCTCATCCAAATTCTCTACGGTTTTGATCGCCATTTTAAGGCTCAGGAATTCTGTTCCAAAATGGGTTTCATCCGCCTTTTGAACCAGCGGATTTGACTTCAGGCTGGCAAAAGCCCTTTCATCCGCATAAATAGTTACTCCAAAATCCAGGAGCGGCTTCACCAATTCCTCCAATTCACTCAATCTCGAATCTTGGAGTATCAGGCAATCCAGTGAATTGCATACGCTCGGTCTGCGGGTTTTTGAGTTGAAAATGATTGCTTTCGCTTTTTCCAGATCTCCGGATTCATCGAGATAGTTATGGACAATTCCAGCCCCGGTTTCGATCACAGGCACTTTTGCATTTTCTCTTACAAAATTAATCAGGCCCTGACTTCCGCGCGGGATGATCACATCCACGTATCCAACTGCCTCAAGTAAAGCCTTGGTTGCGGCCCGGTCAGGCGGTAGAAGCTGGAAAGCAGTAGCCGGAATCCTATGTTTTTCCAAAACCTGATGAATCAGTTTCATGATTGCCTGATTGGAAAAATCCGCATCCGATCCACCTTTCAGCACCAGGCCATTTCCGGATTTCAACGCCAGGCAAAACACATCAAAAGTCACATTTGGTCTTGCTTCGTAGATGATCCCGATCACTCCAAGTGGAACGGTGACTTTCTCAAGAAAGAGTCCATTTTGCAGTATTTTCTTCTCCAGGGTATGATGAAGCGGACTTGGAAGTGAACTGACCTGAATGATTTCCTTTGCAATTCCTTCAATCCGCTCTTCAGTAAGCAAAAGCCTGTCAAACATCGGATCGTCAGCATCCATCTTTTCCAGATCCTTTTGATTGGCTTCCAGCAAGGCAGGGATTTCCTGCACAGCCAATTCTACCAGGTCTTCCAGGATCTGATTGACTTTTTGGTTGGAAATTCCGATCAGCTTTCGGGAGCTTTTCTTTACTTCTTCGAAGATTTTGCTATACTCACTCATGGTCAAAAATATAGAGGTAATCGTAATGAATTAATGATTTCTGGTTCTTTTGCCCTACCCGTTCAGCTGCAAGTTTGGAAGCATATTCCGCACGGCCCAAACCAATTTTCCGGCCTTTTTCGTCTTTGATCAGGAGTATGTCTCCCTTGGAAAACTCACCTTCAACCGCGATAATTCCGACAGGCAAAAGGCTGCGGATCACTTCTGAATACAAAGAAGCTCGAGCACCCTCATTGATGATGACCTCGCCTTTGTAGTATTGCTCCCCATGGGCGAGCCATTTCTTTGTGCTGTGCTGTGCTTTTTGAGGTTCAAACCAAGTGCAGCGAAGCGACTTGTCCGCAAATTCCCCCAAAACATTGTCTCTTTTTCCATTGGCGATAATGACCTGAATCCCCAATTCAGCAGACTTCTTTGCCATTGCATATTTGGTCAGCATGCCTCCTCTGCCGAAAGCAGATTTCGAAGCGGAAATATAAGAAGAGACTTCAGGCATCGATGAAGCGACTTTTTCGATCAGTTGCGAACCGGGTTCGGATGGATTTCCGGTGAAAATCCCGTCCACGTTTGTGAGCAAAATCATCGTATCCGCATTGATCATCGCAGCGGTCAGACTTGCCAGTTCATCGTTATCGGTAAACATCAGTTCAGTAATCGTCACCGTATCATTTTCATTGATGATGGGCAAGATTCCTTGCTGTAGCAACCCCTGAATGCAATTCTTCATGTTTAGAAAATGCTTCCGATCACGGAAATCTTCCTTGGTTACCAGAATTTGAGCTACGTCCTGATTGTGCTTTTGAAACAATTCGCGGTATTGATTGATCAGGCGAATTTGTCCGGTTGAGGCCCAGATTTGCTTTTTAATGACAGGATTGAGCTTTTCCGGAAGGGGAATACTTTTTCTCCCGAAAGCGACCGCACCGGAACTTACCAGCACGACCTTTTTTCCTTTGGAAGTTAAATCATGGATCTGGGCTGCGAGTTTCTCCATTCGCAGCAAATCAGGAAAGCCATTGTCCTGGGTAAGAACATTGGATCCGACTTTTATGACTACAAGTTTGCTATCCAGCATCATTGGAAAATTTGCATGAAATTAGGGTTTTGAATAGCAAATTTCTAATACTAGGACGTTATTTTGAAAATACGAAACTGAAGTCTTCATAATTCGACATTCATAATTCGATGTTCGAGATTTTTAAAATTGAAAATCTGAATTTGCACACCCCTACACATATCTGAAATTAATTTGAATCTAATTATTCCCTCGACTGGTACCGCCGGAAGTATGTCCACTCCGACATTATTTAGCATCAAAAACGTGAGTGAGACATTCACGTTGGCAAAGGAATTTGAAATTTCGAATACTGAATTTCGAACATCGAATGATGAAGTTTTCAAGAAACTCGAATGATGAAGATTTCACAAAAACGCCATACTCAGTGTCCCGATCAGCATTATGATCTTGGCAATGGAACTGAGTCGGGAGAAATGGACTTTGCGGTCAGCCTGATAAATCAAATACATAAACCATAAAAAAACGAAGCCCAACGCTCCGAAATAATAATAGAGCAGGGGATTGTTGATCTTGAAAGTCACTATCAAAATCGAGCAGACGAAGCAAATCGCAATCAGGAAAATCACATTCTTGGTTTTGCGGAAGCCGATCACAATGGGCAAAGTTCGGCAGCCGTGTTTCCGATCTCCCGGCCGATCCTCGATATCTTTGATGATTTCCCGGATCAGGTTTAGAAAAAAAGCAAAAATGGCGTAAGTCAGAATCAATAACTCTGATTTTTGGTAGTAAAATCCGACCAGATAAATGGCTGTTGCGGTCAGAAAAGCCACCGTCAGATTTCCGATAAAAGGCTCGCGCTTCAGGCGATTGCTATAGAGCCAAAGGAAAAATGCAGCGCCAAAATTGATCCAGCCAACCTGAGGAGAGATCAGGTAGCCAAGGCCGATTCCGGTGAAATTGAAGATGGAGTGTAGGAAAATCACCACTCTGCGTTTGATACCTTTTCCGACAACCACTTCATTGGGACGGTTTACATAATCGATTTTGACATCGTAATAGTCATTGATCATGTAGCCAGCCGCTGCGATAATTACGGTGGAAAGTACCAAGAGGTAAAGTCTGAAATCCAGGAGTACGGGAATCCCCTGATCGGTGGTTTCCACCAAAAAATACGCAGTCATAAGCTGTGCAAATGCAACCATGAGCAGATTGACAGGTCTGCTGATGCGGAAAAGCCCGCGAAATGAAATTGTCCTGTCCATGCTCAAAGATTCCACTCTCCAAAAATACTGGAATTCGGCTCTAAACAACGGTTTATTTACCCCTAAACCTGCTGAACAATCGCTTCCGTAATTTTCAGGGAAATTTTTTTTCAGTTTTCACTATATTACTTTTCTCTAAGTTTTAACCTAAAATACCATGAATACTATTCCGCAATCCTCCCGAAGAGACTTTCTCGCCAAATCAGGCGCACTCCTCGCGGGTTCCATGTTCGTTCACCCCGTGTCTGAGGCGCTCAACCTTTGGGACAGACCCGGAGAAAAAATGAAAATAGCGCTCGTCGGAACAGGATCGAGAGGAACGGGAATGTTTGGAAGAGATGTGAAACGAGCCTACGATGAGCAAATCACTTTCGTGGGACTTTGCGATAAGAATATAGGAAGAGCGACTTATGCAAAAGGATTTATCGGGGTTGATTGCCCGGTTTATACCGATTTTGACAAAATGCTTGCCGAGGCCAAGCCGGATGTCCTGATCGTGACGACGATGGACAGCACGCACCACGAATTCATCATCAAAAGCCTTGAGTCCGGGATCAATGTGATCTCCGAAAAACCAATGACTACGGATGAGTTCAAGTGCCAATCCATCCTCGATGCCGAGCGAAAATCAGGAAAGAAACTCATCGTGACTTTCAACTACCGGTATTCCCCGCATCGTCAAAAACTCTATGAGTTGCTTCGTGCAGGAGAAATAGGGGACATCACTTCCGTTGATTTTCACTGGTATTTGAATACTTCCCACGGAGCCGACTACTTCAGAAGATGGCATGGATACAAGAAAAACGGTGGTACACTTTTGGTTCACAAGTCCACCCACCATTTTGACTTGCTCAACTGGTGGCTGGATTCTGATCCGGAGGAAGTTTTTGCCTATGGCTCCCTAGAGTTTTATGGGAAAAACGGACCATTCCGCGGGAAAAATTGCAGAACCTGCGCACATAAGACCGAATGTGATTTCTACTGGGATGTCACCAAGAATAAGAGTTACATGGATCTCTATGTCAATAATGAGCAGCATGACGGATACAACCGTGATGGCTGCGTCTTCCGGGAAGACATCGACATTTTTGATAAAATGGCGGTGCAGATCAAGTACAAAAACAACGTTCAGGTCAGCTATTCATTGACCACATATTCCCCTTACGAAGGATACAGGATCGCATTCAACGGAACCAAAGGCCGATTGGAAGCCTGGATCAAAGAGAGTCAGCCTTGGGAAGAAAAAGAAGAGGATGAAATCCACCTGACCAAGAATTTTGGGGAAAGAGAAATCATCGTCGTTCCCCAGGGCGGTGGCGGACATGGCGGCGGAGATACCCGATTGAAAGACAAGCTTTTCAAAGATCCAACCGTTGCAGATCCATGGAGACAGTCCGCAGGTTCGAGAGACGGAGCGATGTCTATATTAGTGGGAATCGCAGCCAGAAACAGCATCGAAACAGGAATGCCGATAAAGGTTCAGGATTTGGTGGATATTCCGCTACAGGCAAAAGGAAGAGGAGCGTAAGGATTTAAGATGTAAGACATAAGATTTAAGACATAAGATATTTGGATTTATTTTTCCGCAGAACTTTCAATAGATGAGAGTTCTGCGGGATTTTTTTTGGTAAGAAAGGGTTGTTAATCGCCCGTCCCGATGGGACTTTTTCCGATTCAATCGATGCTCAAGTCCAGCCGTTAAAACGGCTGGTTAATCAATCGGACATCCCTGACGGGATTGGTGTCGCCCTTCGACCAGACTTGGACCACCCTTCGACGCTGCTTAGTGGCCGCCGAGAAATGTCCCTTTAGGGAGATCCGATGAGTAGCCATGGTGCTCCCGATATTCTTGGGACCATGGATAAAATGGCGGATTATGATTTTGGTTTTTGGCTGTATTCATGTCAATCGATAAAAAATGTGTCGCCAAAAACAGGGGATGTGCATGGTGGGATTTTTTGATCTTTACGATTTATTTAAAGGTCTGTAGGGGACACAGACCTTGGTGGTGGGCACCTAGGGCAAATGCACCATTGGTACCATTGTCTACATTCTATTTCAGAATAATATTGATGACTCCTCCTTCAGCATCGGCATCGTATTTAGGAGAAGGATTGTTGATAATTTCGATCCGTCCAATGCTACTGGCCGGAATCCGATCCAATTGAGCAGATCGGTCTATTCCGGTAATACCCGATACCCGTCCGTTGACGAGTGTTAGCTGATTTTTTCCTCTCAGCGTTATCTCTCCATCGGCACCTACCAGAACACCGGGCATGTTTCGAAGCAAGTCTGCTGCGGTGCCACCAATCTGCGTAATATTTTCAGAGGCGGTCACCACAAAACCATCTTCGGTTTATTGTTTCATGCTGCGCATCGCGGTGACTTCTACAGCACTTAGCAACTGAACATCAAGCTCTAATTGTATCAACCCGATATCCATCGAAGTACGGGTTGACGAAAGTGAAAAAGGAATTTGCTTCTTCACAAAGCCGATCAATTGGAAGTTCAGCGTGTAGGTCGCGAATGGCAGGTTCGACAAGACAAAGTTGCCCAGGCTGTCGGTTATTTCACCTGAAATGATATTGGATGAATCAGCTGCCAGTGTCACATAAACATTGACAAATTCAACAGGATTGTTGTCGCTTCTAACTGTGCCACTGACAGTTCCTGAACCTTGTGCCCATGAAATGCAACATCCCGCATGAAAAAGCAGGATTTGCATAAACAGCCGCAAGGTGGTCCGAGTCAGGTTTGCCATCGTGAATCAAAGTTATCCAAGTTTTCTGGCCACGCTGAAGCGCTCCGCCACATTGTCCCAGTTGATTATTGGGAAGAGATTATCCACAAACTCCGCTCGTCTGTTCCTGTATTTCAGATAATACGAATGCTCCCAGACATCAATCACCAAAATCGGTATCACTCCCCATTGCGTCAGCTTCTCATGGTTTTCGCATTGCAACACGGTGAGCTTTCCGGTGGAGGGATGATAGCCAAGAATACCCCATCCGTTTCCGTCAACGCCTTTGGAAGTTTTGGAGATCAGCAGTTTGAGTTTGTCGTAGGAACCGAAATCTTTTTCGATCTGCTTTATCAGTTCGCCAGTCGGATCAGATTTCTTGTTGGTAAGATTCGTCCAGAAAATGGTGTGAAGAATATGCGAAGATAAGTGATAGGATAATTTCTTTGTCCAGTAATCAACCGTTTCCACACTACTTTCATCGATTGCTTTTTGTATCATCTGCAAATCTTTGTTGGCTGCTTTTACCGCATCCCCATGATGGAATGTGTAATGCAGGTGGACGGTTTCCTGATCCATATGCGGCTCCAGGAAATTTTCATTGTAGGGCAACGATTGCAAAGCAAAATTACCTTGTGCGTCGGTCAGTTTATCCATTCCACTCTGCTGAAGACTGGCAGAGAATGCGCTGTTGGCTGGAAGGATCGAAGCTCCTCCGATAATGGCAGTTTTCTTGAGAAAATTTTTTCGGTTCATATTAATAGTTTTAGAGTGATTCCAATAAGGGCAGCTACTCCAATGATGTGCGGCTCCTGAAGCTTTTTGAATTTAAATAATATCGCAATGGTGGTCAAGGCAATCAGTACAGTCGGTAAATCGGTTAATGTCCTTTTACCCAATACTAAAACAGCACCTGCAATAGCACCAATGGCAGCAGCAGTTACGCCATCCACAAACGCTTTGATAGCCGGGTTCTTGCCGTACTTTTTAAAATATGGAGCCGGAATAACAGTGAAAAGATAACAAGGAAGAAAAGTGGCCAGTGCCGCTACACACGCCCCAGAAACACCAGCTACCAGATAACCGATAAATCCTACCGTGATAACAACCGGGCCAGGTGTGATCATCGCAACTGCAACAGCATCCAGAAACTGTTGTTCATTCAACCATTCATATTCCTTCACCACACCACCGTAAAGAAATGGAACAATAGCGAGTCCGCTTCCAAAAACAAAAGCTCCGGCTTTTGTAAAGAACCAAGCGATCTCCCAAAGTTTGGATTCTGTCGCTATTGGCTGAAGCTGAACAAGCATCATAGGGAATATTCCATTTGCACCTGAGTTGAGCCATTTTGGCGGAGCTTTGGCAAACCATACCGCCACGCCTGCCAACAGGATCACCCATAAAATTTCTTTTTCTGTTACATAAGTGGTAATGGCCAACGCAATGAATATCAACCACAACAATTTGTCTTTGCCCAGGCTTTTGGTGGTAAGTTTGTAACTGCTGATCGCAATGATGCCGATCACTGCAGCACCTACACCGTAAAATACGGCTTGCATCCAGGGAAGACCACCGTAGGATAGGTAGGCATAGCCGATCGCCAATACCATAAAAAATGAAGGCAGCACAAAAGCTATTCCTACCAATGTTGCACCCAGCAAACGGTAATGAACGAACCCAATATAAATTGAAAGCTGTGCAGCGAGTGGCCCTGGTGCAAGTTGAGAAAGAGCAAGTCCCTCTTTGTAATCATCTTCACTGATCCACTTTTTATTTTCGACCAGATCGCGGTGCATGTAGCCGACTAACGCTACAGGGCCACCGAACCCCCACGTGCCCAGTTTCAAAAAGTAAATGATTAAATCTTTTAATGAGTAAACAGGCATGCGAATCAGATTTTAGGTGACCACGTATGCTTTTCTTCCTGAACATATTTTGCCCAACTGTAAAGGGCATCATAGATTTTCATGCCCAGAGCAAGCTGTTCATGATCGTCTTTTATGTTGTAGGAAAGTCCCGCAGAAATAGCCCATAGTCCTGCTGCTTGTGGTGCAAGTTCAAAACTGTCTGTATCTGCCCCGCGAACGATCAATGCAATCTGATTGATGGCAGGATCGGCCAGATTATGCCGTTTGATGATATAATCAAATGTGCAGAATTCGCCTTCGTGCGAATACTCAGCGCCAGGTATGTCATAAGGAATGGCATTCAGTTCCTCCGCTTTCGCAAAGACTTGTTCTTTGGGAACGTATATGAATTCAGCTTCCCTGTCAACAAAATTCTTGATCAGCCAGGGACAAGCGATGCGATCAATTTTAGGGCGTTCTCGTGTTATCCATTTCATAGCCTTACAGTATTTTTGTGTACAAGGCTACGCATAGAAATACTGTAAGTATAGAACAGAATTTACTGGCTTGTATCCGTTTTACTTTTTTAGCAAACTTTTCCGAAACTCGGATGGATTTTTACCCGTGTATTTTTTGAATATCCGATTGAAGTGGCTTTGATCGGAGAATCCTGTGAGGTAGGCGATTTCTGCAAGCGTATTCTTCTGATCATTCAGCAAAACGATTGCTTTTTCAATACGGAGTTTGCGGATGTATTCGCCAAAGGATAAATCGTCAAAATACTTGGAAAACTCCCGCGATAAATAACTGGGATGGACATTAAGACTTTCTGAAAGTTCTTTTAAACTCAACGAGAGATTAGTGTCAATCTGGTCCTGAATAATTTCCTTCAGCTCTTTCGCCCATTCCGGTATTTTACCGGATTTGTGTTTGAGAAATTTCTTGTAAACATCCAGCAACAAATTTTCAATCGGGTTTTGCGTGTGTTTCTCATTCTGTAAGTGCTTTGCCCAGCTGTATAGAGCATCATAGATCATCAATCCTTTTTCAAGAAGTGCATGATCATCTTTCACATTGTGTGACAAACCTGCGGAAATGGCCCAAAGTCCCGAGGATTGACTGGCAATGTCATGACGATCTGTATCGGCACCGCGTACAATGACTGCCATCACTTTTAAAGCAGGATCATCCAGCTTATGTTTTTTGATAATGTAGTCGAAGGTGCATTCATCACCGTAGTGCGTGTACTCCACCTCCGGCAGATCAAAGGGAATGGCATTTAACTCCTTCGATTTCGGAATCACCTGCTCAAACGGAACATAGATGAATTCTGCTTCTTTATCTACGAAACGACTGACCAACCAAGGACAGGCAATTCGGTCAATTTTGGGGCGCTCGCGAGTGATCCATTTCATGCTGAAATATTCTTTGATTTAGAGGAAGCAGAAAAAACGAACTGGTGTGTCTCTAACTGGTTTCTACATTGCTTGTTTCTGATTCACTGCAAACTAATGACTTCAAGTCAATTTAATTGAAAAATCGGTTGCTTTGGGACTGGGCTTTTGCCGTACGGAAGTCTTTGTCAGAAAGATGAGAGCAGAGTATGAAATGGCCCAGATAATTCGGCAGCGCTGGACAGTAGTAGAGCTTCATCCTCACATCATCCGCTGTCGGCTCCGTTACACTGTCGGCATTGATGTGTTGCAGTACTACCTATCTGGGCGGGAATGGGTATGCCTGTACCGAATACGGAACAGTTCAGGTCATTTACAACAGTTGCCAAAACAGACACAGCCACAAGTGTCAGGGGAAAAACCGGGAGGAGTGGGCCTGTCTGCTGGAGGAAGGGTTGAACCTGGAAGGATGGGATTTCTCCCGACAGCTGTACGGGACCCCTGAAAAAATAAAAAGGTAGGACAATGCGTGAAGAAATGATCCGCCGCGGCGGATCATTTTAGCATTGGGCCAGAATGTAGGGTAGGCAAATTACACCCAGTCAAACGCCTATTCTACACCTAGATGGGCCAGGCTGTAGGGCGGGCAATCAAAAGAATAATATTACGCCAAAAACAGGGAAGGTTGATGGTGATATTATTTTCAATTTGTGTCGGCGATGCGCGGATAGGATCACTCTATCAGGGTTCAAATTCTCATCTTGATCCTGAATTAAAAATTTGGATGGTTCTGGCCGGTTCAGGAGTTAATGGGCATCGGTATCACTCTGGGAGATGGCATTCGCAGATCACAGGCGGCTGATATGCCTTCGTACTTTCTATTTTGGTTCCAATATTTTCATGAGTTGATGATTTAGGTATAATTTTTCCTTTCCAACTTTGATTGATTTCAAAAAATTATTCTGCTCTAAATCATGGAGATAATTTCCAACTGTTTTCGGAGAACCTAATCCAGCATCTATTAAAAATTGTCTTTTAGTGTATGGTAACCTGAACAAAACTTCTATCAAATCCTTCGAATAAACTTTTGGCAGTTGTTCTTTAATTTTCCCCGACATAGATTCTATCAATGCGGTAATTTGTTCTAATCTGTTAAGACCATTCTTAGCTGTTACTTCAACCATATCGAGCATGTATAAGACATACTCTTCCCACGCATTATTCTCCGTTACATTTCTTAAGTTTCTGTAATATTCCGGTTTATTATTAATGATATATTCACTTAGGTATATGGCCGGTATATCTAAAAGGTTACTCATCTTCAGGTACAATAAAAGCAGTATCCTTCCTGTTCTGCCATTACCATCAGAGAAGGGGTGAATCGCTTCAAACTGATAATGAATTAAAGCCATTTTTATCAACGGATCTATTGATTCATCTTCATTGATAAATTTTTCAAGGTTTGCCAGTTTTTCACGGATGGTATCTTCACCTGATGGAGGAGTATAGATTACCTCCCCATTAGTGTTGGAAAGTGTTGTTCCGGGTGTTACTCTGATTCCTGCTGTATTTTGCTTTATGCATTGTACAATTTCAATACAGAGATTGGTTGTTATGAATGGTTTCTTCTCAAGACGCTCTAAGCCTAACCAAAGGGCTTCCTTATAGCGTAATACTTCTTTCGTTGGAGCATTTGCGAATTTCTTATCTGCTACAATCGATTTATATAAGTCATCATTGGTGGTGATAATGTTCTCAATTTCCGAACTCGCCTTAGCTTCTTGCAGGTGAATTGTATCCAAAAAAAGTTTGGGGTTGGGCAAGTTTACCAATGCACCATTTAGCTGAGACAATGCTCTGCTTGCTGAAATCGTTTTTAAAAGTACTTTTTTAGTCTCCAAGTCTAATTTTGGAGGGAGTAAGGGCAAGTCGTTAAATGGGGTTTTACGGTCAAAACCAGGCATACAACAGAGGTAAATTTTACACTTATTGGTATAACAAGGGTAAATATAGTGAAATATTACACTTGTTAACGGTAGGGGGTAGTTTTTACTCGTGTTGTTTGCTCATTTTCTCGCTTGAAGAATAGCTTTTTCGGGTTTGGAGAAGTGGCTGATCTGGAGCAAAATGCTAGATTTTTAGTCAAAATACCGGTTCAGAACAGGTAAATACAGTGTTTAAATCTTCACGACGGGTTTTTAAGGAATATGCTTTGCAAGGCCCAAATGAGTTTTCATTTCTGATCTCGGATGATCGGGATAAAAGAGGGAGTGATCTGTTGAACTTGGAAGGATGGGATTTCTCCCGAAAGCTGTATGGGATCCCTGGAAAAAGAAAAAGGTGCAGCGAATGCCACACCTATTAACAAATGATAAACCATAATCAAAAAGGAATTACTTTTTAAAGAATCAAATCGGTGAAAAATGTTGCTTAAGCCCCCGCTTTTCACAAAGATAGGCACTTGAATCAGCCCCGGAAATACCCAATATTGGGTATTTTTCAAGGGTTTTTGGATGAAAAATAGAGTTCGACGCCCTTCGGGGGAAA
>JAKFCO010000074.1:0-25503 GCA_036676605.1 Algoriphagus sp. | reverse complement strand
AACTATGCCCTAATAGCAATAGTTGAAGCAGTTTATAAGAGCTTAGAGACAAAAAACCAGTTCAGAGTAAATTCTGGACTGGTTTTAAGAATCTGAAACTTTGAGTTTTTCAGCAGACCCTAACTTAAAATGGGTATTTGCCCTGAGCAATCATGTAATCTGCGATTCCTCTTCTCAGTTCTTTGGTATTGACCAGGTCAGCTTTGGTGAACCGCTTCAGTCCCATCAACATGACTTTCTGCTCGTCTCCGCTCGTGAAACTGGCGATGGCTTCCTTGGCTGCTGCGTTGATTTTGTCCACGGCTTCAGCAAGATAAACCTGCGCCATGGCGATTTGATTTGCGCAGGCAGCTTCGCCTCTAAGGCCTACCAATTTCTCGGTTCTGAGAATGGCTGATTCCGAAGCATAAATTTCGATCATGACATCCGCAAGATTCATCATTACTTCCTGCTCATCTTCGATTTTATCCTGAAGGGCCATTGCAGCTTTGCCTCCTACCATCAGGAATACTTTCTTGAGCTTTTTCAGGACTTCTTTTTCCGCTGCGAAAAGCTCTGAGGTATCGATCGTCTCGAAGGAAGGAACCGAAGTCAGTTCCTTCGAAACAGCCATTGCCGGATCGAAAATATTTACCTCACCTTTCATCGCTCGCTTGAGCAGCATTCCAACCATCAGCATCCGGTTGATTTCGTTTGTGCCCTCATAGATTCTGGCAATACGGGCATCTCGATACACTCTTTCCATTGGAGCCTCAGCAGAATAACCCATTCCTCCATAGACTTGCACACCTTGATCCACCACATAGTCGAGCACTTCAGAGCCGTGGATTTTTGCGATCGCACATTCAATTGCGAACGCTTCCACGCCTTTAAGTTTAGCCTCAGACTCTTTCATTCCTTCGGAAATAAAGGTATTGATCCGATCTTCGATATCCTGACCTGCCCGGTAGCAAAGTGACTCAGATACGTACGTTCTCAAAGCCATTTCCGCTAATTTGGCTTTCACCGCACCGAAAGTATTGATGCTCACCCCAAATTGCTTTCGCTCCGTGGAGTATTTAATTGCAAGAGAAGTAACAGTTCGCAAACCGCCTAAAACTCCGGCACCGAGTTTAACCCTACCGATATTCAGAATATTCACTGCGATTTTGAACCCATTCTGACGGTCAGAAAGCATGTTTTCAACCGGTACCGGGCATTCGTTGAAGAATACCTGACGAGTGGAAGAGCCTTTGATACCCATCTTTTTCTCTTCTTCATTCATGGTGATTCCCCCGAAGGTTTTCTCGACGATGAAAGCTGTTAGATTTTTATCTTTTCCAATTTTTGCAAAAACAATGAAAAGGTCCGCAAATCCGGCATTGGAAATCCACATCTTCTGACCGGTAATCATATAGTGCTTGCCGTCTGCTGAAAGGGTTGCTTTTGTTTTTCCGCTATTGGCATCAGAACCTGCATCCGGCTCAGTTAAGCAATAGCAAGCCGCCCACTCGCCGGTTGCTAGCTTCGGTAGATATTTCTGCTTTTGATCTTCGGTACCATAATAGAGAATCGGCAAAGTCCCGATCCCGGTGTGCGCACCATAAGTGGTGGAGAAAGATCCCGCCGCACCGATGATATCTACAATTAGCATGGAGGTATTGAAACTCATTCCCATTCCTCCGTACTCTTCCGGGACCGCGATTCCCAAGAGGCCGAGTTCTCCGGCTTTCTTAAAAATTGAAGGAACAAGATCCGGGTTTTTCATGCTGTCTATCTCATCGATCCTTGGAGTGATCTCCGTATCGATAAAATCCTGGCAAGCCTGAGCCATCATTTTTTGCTCCTCATTAAACTGCTCAGGTATAAAAATCTCCTGTGCCTGGGTCTCTCTGACGAGGAATTCGCCCCCTTGAATGGATTTTGTGATAGTTGACATATTTTTTAGATGTTAGACTTTAGACATAAGATTCTAGACTAAGTCAATTTTGGTTTTCAAATTTTATTATAAGTGCATAAAGCATTTTCTGGATTTCGGTAATCTCGGATCCTAATTCGTCCAACTGATTCTGGTTAATAAATTCTAATTCAAGACTAACATAAAGTTGTGTTTCAAGCTCACAAATAGAACCATGGGCAACTCCCAGAAAATACAGGAACTCCTTGTCTGTCCGTCTTCCACCTCCTTCAACAATATTTGAAGGAACTGAAACAGCGGCTCTTCTCATTTGAGAAATCAATCCAAACTTTTCATCACTTGGAAATTTTGACGTAAGTATGTACACTTTTGCACATAGCTTGATCGACCTTTTCCAGACAAATAATTCCTTGTAGTTATGCATAGTTTTAGGGTTTTGACATTCAATAAATTATTCCAAGGAAAGATTCCCGTACTTTGTTGTGTCTAGAGTCTTAAGTCTAGCGTCTCACGTCTTCTATTTCAGTAATTCATAAACACCAGCCACGCCCTGACCTCCGCCCACGCAAGCCGTCACGAGGCCGTACTTTTTGTTTTGGCGACGGAGCTCATGGAAAAGTTGGACAGAGAGTTTTGACCCGGTACATCCCAGCGGGTGACCAAGTGCAACAGCTCCGCCGTTTACGTTGACGATGTCAGGATTCATGTCAAGTGACTTCATGACTGCAAGGCCCTGAGCTGCGAAAGCTTCGTTCAACTCAATCAGATCGATGTCGTTCAGAGTCAGTCCAGCTTGTTTCAATGCTTTTGGAACAGCCTCTTTCGGGCCAATTCCCATTATTCTTGGATCCACACCAGCAACGCTGTAGGCCATCATTCTGGCGATGGGTTCAAGACTCAGGGATTTCATCAATCTCTCAGACATAACCACCACGAAAGATGCTCCGTCTGAAGTTTGAGACGAGTTGCCCGCAGTCACTTGCCCTCCGTTTTTGAAAGCCGGCTTCAACGCTGCCAACCCTTCCATGGTCGTCCCTGCACGAGGTCCTTCGTCGGTGTCGACGATATATTTTCGGATTTTCTTTTTGCCTTTTTCGTCCAGGTAAGTTTCTTCAACTTCCACCGGGACAATTTGATCTTTGAATTTGCCGGAGGCGATTGCCGCAAGGGCTTTTTCATGGGATCTCACAGAAAAGGCATCAGCCTCTTCGCGGGTAATGCTGTAATCTTTGGCAAGCTCCTCAGCCGTCAAACCCATACTGATATAATATGACGGGTGTTGGGTTGCAATTTTATAATTAAGTGCTGTCT
This sequence comes from Algoriphagus sp., assembly GCA_036676605.1. Taxonomy (GTDB): domain Bacteria; phylum Bacteroidota; class Bacteroidia; order Cytophagales; family Cyclobacteriaceae; genus Algoriphagus. The sequence continues at coordinate 22,295 of JAKFCO010000074.1, read as the reverse complement.
TGTATCCCATCATCGGAACCAGCGACATGGACTCTGTCCCTCCGGCGATGATGCAATCGGCCATTCCTGCTTTGATTTTTCCTACGGCCAAAGCGATCGCTTCAAGTCCAGAACCGCAATATCTGTTGATGATGAAACCCGGGTTATCGATTCCGAGCGCCAAAAGAGAAATCATCCTTCCCATTTGCATGCCTTGCTCCGCTTCCGGTACGGCGTTTCCCACGATCAGGTCATCCACCATTTTGGCCTCCAGACCCGGGGTGTTTGCTATCAGATGTTTGATGACATCAGCAGCCAGGTCATCCGGCCGGTAAAATCTGAATCCTCCTCTTTTTGATTTCCCTACTGCTGATCTATATCCGTTGATTATATATGCTTCCATTTTGTGTATTAGTTTTTGGTTATTTGGTTATGAGTTACTTGGTACATTGTACTTGGTACCTTGTACATCAATTCCTCAGCGGCTTACCTTTAAACAAAATACTGTGGATTCTCTCCAGGGTCTTTTGCTCACCTGTCAAACTCAGGAACGCTTCACGCTCCAGCTCCAGCAAGTATTGCTCAGACACTTCGGTTGGAGAAGACAAATCCCCTCCGGACATCACCCAAGCCAGCTTTCTGGCAATTTTCGCATCGTGCTCAGAGATATAAGCTCCATATTGCATTCCTGTGATTCCCGCTTCGAAAAGTGCTAAAGAGGTTTTTCCCAACACTTTGATATTCGTCTGCTGAATCGGCTGAGTATAGCCCGCTTCGTGCAAAGCCAAAACTTTCGCTTTTGCATCCGCAAGCTGTCTCTTTCTGTTCAGGGAAATTCCGTCTTTCACTCTCAAATAACCCAAACTTCTTGCCTCCTCAGCGGAAGTTGAAACTTTCGCAGTCGCGATATTCATGAAATATTCCTGGAGCTGATTCACTTCCACGTCACCTGCTATGATGCTATTGGAGAATCTCAGCGTCATTTCTTTGGTACCGCCACCGGCAGGGATCAGACCTACGCCCACTTCCACCAAACCCATGTACAATTCGGCATGTGCCTGAATATGGTCAGAGTGCAGGGAAAGCTCGCAACCGCCACCCAAAGCCATATTGTGAGGAGCGACCACTACCGGAACGGAAGAGAATCGGGCACGCATCATGGTGTTTTGGAACTGAGCGATCATCATATTGATTTCGTCGTAATCCTGATCTCCGGCAAACATGAAGAGCATCGCAAGATTGGCTCCGGCAGAGAAGTTTCCTCCTTCATTACCGATCACCAGACCTTTGTATGACTTTTCAGCCATGCCGATTGCTGTATTGATTCCTTCGATCACTTCGGCACCCATGGAGTTCATCTTGGTGTGGAATTCCAGTCCGATCACATCATCACCCATGTCGTAAACAGTCGCTCCGGCATTGCCCCAGATTTTCTTTCCGGCAGCCTTCAGCGTATCAAGGATGATGAATTTTTTTGCGCCTGGGATCTCGAGGTAGGATTTGCTTGGAATGTCGTAATAAAGCTTTCTTCCTCCGTCCACTTTGTAGAAGGATTCATGACCTGCGGAAAGCATCTCGTGAACCCAGGCTGCAGCTTTTTCGCCAGCTGCCTCCATTTTTGTTACGGTCTCTTTTACGCCTAAAACATCCCATGTTTCAAACGGTCCAAGTTCCCAGCCAAATCCAGCAGAAACTGCCTGATCAATTCGGTACAATTCGTCCGAAATCTCAGGAATTCTGTTTGAGCAATATTTGAAAAGATCGTAGAAGGATGCGCGGTAAAACTCTCCGGCACGGTCGTCAAAATTCACCAGGAATTTGATCCGCTTTCTCAGATCTTCAATTTCTTTGGAAGCTTCCAGCGCCTTGAATTTTGGTCTTTCAACTTCTTTGTATTCGAAGGTTTTCAGATCAAGTTCTTTCAGCTCTTTCGTTCCGTCTTTATGACGGATCATCTTGAAATATCCCTGACCGGTTTTATCCCCAAACCATTTGTTGTTATATAAAACTTCGACGATTTGTGGGAGCTTAAATTTGTCCCGCGATTCATCGAGAGGAAGAGCTTTGTACAAGTTATTCGCAACATTCACAGTCGTATCAAGACCAACCACATCCATGGTGCGGAAAGTGGCTGATTTTGCGCGGCCGATTATCGGTCCGGTGAGTTTATCTACTTCAGATACGCTCAGACCCATTTTCTCGATGGCATGCATTCCGGAAATGATCGCATAAACTCCAATTCTGTTGGCAATGAATGCGGGTGTGTCTTTGCAAAGCACCGTTTCCTTACCCAGGAATTTATCGCCGTATTCCATCAGGAATTCGATGATTTCCGGATTGGTTTTAGGACCAGGGATGATTTCTAATAATCTCAGGTATCTCGGAGGATTGAAAAAGTGTGTTCCGGCAAAATTCACCTGAAAGTCCTCGCTTCTTCCTTCACACATCATATGCATCGGGATTCCTGAAGTATTGGAGGTAATAAGCGTTCCCGGTTTTCTATATTTTTCTACTTTCTCGTAAAGGGACTGCTTGATGTCGAGTCTCTCCACAACCACTTCCATGACCCAGTCGTAGTCTTTTATTTTTGGGAGGTCGTCGTCAAAATTCCCGGTAATGATTCGTGACGCAAAGGATTTCTCATAGATCGCCGATGGATTTGATCTCAGCGTATTCTGAAGAGCCGTATTTACAATTCTGTTTCTGACGGCAGGATTCTCCTTGGTCATTCCTTTTTTAACCTCTTCTTCAGTCAGCTCAAAAGGTACAATGTCCAGCAAAAGCACCTGAACTCCGATATTGGCGAAGTGGCAGGCAATCCTGGATCCCATTACTCCCGAGCCCAGAATGGCTACTTTTTTAATGGTTCTGTTCATTTCTTTGGGTTTTTGGTAGTCTTAAAATCGGCCTTTAGGGCCTTTTCGGTATATATTTCAAATATGGACTTATCTATTCCGGCACCTTTTTCGGCCTGTACCTGATCAATCGCTCGCTGGATTTTCTCAAACACTCCGAAGAAAATATTCAGATCTTCCAGAGAAACAACTTCCCGGACTTGCTCATTAAATTCTCTGATGGTGTTGACAGATCTTTCTTTTTTTCGTTTCCCTTCCTCTGTCAGGAAAATTCGAACCGAGCGCTTATCGATTGGATCCGGGCTTTTAAAAATCAAGCCTTTTTCCTCCATCGTTTTCAGCATTCTTGTAAGACTTCTGGTTTCCAAACCAATCAGCGGAGCAATTTTGGTTGCCGGAGTTCCTTCTTTTGAATTGATGTTGATCAACACAAAACCAATAGCCGTAGTGAATCCTTCCTCAGCAGCTTGTTGATTGTACATTCTGGAAATCGCATGCCAGGCACTTTTGATATGATAGTCTACGGTCTCTTCTCTGGTCATACACGCTGATTATCTCCATTTTATGGAATTCTAATGTAGAAATAAAAATTGTATGCATGCATACTATATTGAAAAAAAGTTATGCATGCATCACAAATTAAAAAGGGTGATATCGGTTTCTTTCAAAATAATAATTGAAGAAATCAAAATTTTGCTTTTCTATTCATAATAAAAAGTAATAAGTCCCTATAAATCAAAACTTTCTTCCGAATCCGGTTTTTTGAAAGTTTTATCTCTCATTCTCTCTAATTAAAAAAACCAGGCCGTTAAGTCTGGTAGATATCTTCGATCTGCTTCGAAAATTTTTGATAAATAACTTTTCGCTTGAGTTTCATCGTAGGAGTAAGTTCGCCGGTATCAATTCCCCAAGGCTGATCAAGCAATTTAAACCGCTTGATCTGTTCCCATTTGCCAAAATACTTATTTATCTCATCTACTTCATTCTGAAGCTTTTCGAGGATTTCGCTCTTACGAACCATCTCGGAATCTGTCGTGTAGGGAATTTCCTTTCTCTTGCAATATTCCCTCAATCCCTCAAAACTGGGAACAATCAAGGCGGCAGGGTAATTTTTCCCTTCTCCGACTACCATCAATTGCTCTATCAGGACAGATTCTTTGAATCGGTTTTCCATCACCTGAGGAGCTATGTACTTTCCTCCGGAAGTTTTGAACATCTCTTTTTTACGATCCGTGATCTTCAGGTATTCTCCGTCCAACACGCCTATATCTCCTGTGTGAAACCAGCCATTTTGGATTGCCTCTGCCGTCATTTCAGGTTCCTTGTAGTAACCTTGCATGACATTAGGACCTTTGACCAGAATCTCGCCATCCGGAGCGATTTTCACCTGAACTCCTTCTATAATTTTTCCGACATAGCCTATTCGCATTCCTTCATTCGTCGGGATCGAAGCGGATACCACCGGAGATGTTTCCGTTAAACCATATCCCTCGCAAACTTTGATTCCTGCGGCCCAGAATACTCTGGCCAGTCTTGGCTGAAGAGCTGATGCTCCTGAATTGATCTGCATAATATTCCCTCCCAATGCTTCCCTCCATTTGGAGAAAATCAGCTTGTTGGCAAGCTTAAGTTGGAAATCATACCAAGCTCCCATATCCTTTGCCGGATCATACCTAAGCCCGAGATTCAATGCCCAGAAAAACAGGTTCTTTTTGACACCTTTCAACTCATAACCTTTTGCGACAATCTTATCGTAAATTTTCTCCAGCAGCCGGGGTACAGTATCGAAAAGTTGAGGTTTTATTTCTTTCAGATTTTCTCCGATAGATTCAAGGCTTTCTGTATAGTATACAGAGTATCCCATGTAAATAAATGCAAAGGAACCCGCTCGCTCGTAAATATGACAAAGGGGAAGGAAACTTAAAACTTTGGAAGTTCCGGGAGGAGGGGTCATTATTTTTGCTACCGAAGAAACGTTTGAGATCACGTTGTTATGCGTTAGCATCACGCCTTTTGGCCTACCGGTAGTTCCTGAAGTATAAATGATTGTAAAAAGGTCATCCGGCTTGACTTTGGATTTGGCATCTTCCAACTTCGCCAGGTTACCATCTTTTCCGGATTCCAGTAAATCCATCCAATATTCAGCACCCTCGATTTTATCAAAAGTGTAGATTGTTCTATCTCCCGCTACAGGTTTAGCTTTGTTAAAAATCTCCTGATCACCCGCAAAAATCATTTTAACCTCCGCGTGGTCAAAAATGTAGAGAAAATCTTCCGAGGTAATTGTAGGGTACATCGGAACAGAAATAGCACCGATTTGCTGCAGGGCAAAATCTACAAAATTCCACTCAGGCCGGTTGTTGGAAATGATGGCAACTTTATCCCCGGCGGTGATTCCGGTACCCAAAAAAGCCAGACTCAGGTTTTCTGTTATTTCTTTTAAATCTCTTGAAGAATATGTGATCCAACTTCCATTTTCTTTTCTGGCCAAAGCCACTTCCTTGTCGTACTTAGAAATTTGATAGGAAATTAAATCGAAAAGGCGAGTTGGTTCCATTTGGGCTATTGGTCGGGTTGCTCATAATATTAGCAAATAGGAATTTGATTCGCAAAAGCATGTTTTCCACAGTTTCCACAGCTCTATATATTTAATATATTATTTAAATAAAAAATCTATTAAGGTTATTAAGGGTGTGGATTTGTGGACAAACCCGGTTAAAAAATCTATCACCAATTTCCAGATACTTACTTCTTTTGTTTGAACAGTTTATACCATGCTTGTCCACATGTAATTGGTTGATAATGGACTGATTAGGTATTTTGACTAGTTTCTGGGGAATACTACTGAATTTTAAATGTGTCTAACTCAAGTGTGGATTACTTGATTTTCGTAAGTGGATAAAAACTGGCTTATCCACTTATTCATGTTAAGTTTTTCAGTTTTCGGTTTAGAAGTAGCTTTGGCTCATTTTATCCAAAATTTATCCATTCTTATCCACAGAAAATAGTCAGTTATCCACTGAATTATTTTACTGATTTGACACTCCTGTTTTGGGTGGAACGATGATATTTTGATCTTCCAGAGTCCAACCACCTCTTAGAATGATCTCTTTATTACCGGTTGCAGGATCAATAAAATAGAAAACTTGTTCAGCATAGCGTCCTTTTGAGAAGTTAGCCGGATCCCATCGCTTGTTACTATTGGTATCATTAATTACCCGTATTCGATAAGTTCCGGGTTCAACCAGTAAGAATTGAAAAGTATTCTGATTGGTGAGAAAAAGTTCTCTGTTTATTTCTCCTTTTGCGTTCAACAATTGGACGATAAAAGGTCCGTCTGAACCTTCAATTTTGCCCGAAACAGCATCTGATAATGCGTCCCTTTTGAGCTTTTTATAGTTGGCTGAAAACGCTTTTTCATTGAATTGGTGCTCAATATCGAAGAAAGTTGAGTCCGCTGCTTTTATTGTAAATATTTCTGATGCCAGCGAATCAGGGATTGGCACTTTCAACAGAAGCTTGGTTCTTCGCAGAGAATCCTCAAACGAAAGCATCTCAGGGAGGATCTGTATCCTTGATGCTGTATCGTATGAGATGTATAAAGAATCTGTATTTATGGAGCTTAAAGGCTTGTTAAAGGTTAGCTCAATGGGAAGCGTTTGATAGAAACTTTTTCCTGAGTTGGCAGTGATTGTAATCTTTTCCGGCCTTCTTTCGCTTTCCGGAAATTTAGCCCAAATCAACGTATCTGTCTGATAACCTACTGAATCTTTGATACTTAAATTGAATTGTAAACTATCGGAAACTATGGTTTTTGAGAAAAGCTTTATTCTCTTATCGCCTGTAGAATAAAAAATACTTTTCCCTAATTCAGGATTTGAGAGTTGGATATCTATTGGTTCTTTATTGAATATCAAATCAAAATTACGTCCTGTAATGGCTGTTCTCGTAAGCTTCAATGGGGTCTGGTCACCCTTCGAAAGGTTAAAAACAACATTTTCCAAGTTTTGCTCAATGGAAATAGTATCGAGGATAAAGTCGAAAGCTTCGGTTTTAAATTCAGCTTTCAGGTTATTGTTATCGTCTTGCCATGCGTATGCTTTGTATTGGCCAGGTTTAATATTATTGATGATAAATTTTCCTGTACTATCTGTTTCTGATAGATAGTAGGGCTGGGCTGTAAAAACGTTAGTTGTATCCGAGACTGGATAAATGCCTATTAGGATGTCTTCAAATACTTCCTTTTGGTCAGGAAAATAAAAGTTAACCCTGCCGCTAAATGACAGGCTGTCAATGGTATTTCCTGTGGAAAAAACAAGTTTCAGATTCTCAACAGGATTTCCTTCGGAAAGATCGGCGACTGACTTTTGAAAGTTGAAAACGTAAGTGGTGCTATCCTCGAGTTCCTGATTGAGGACAATACTTAATGTGTTTTTCAGAGCGATAATCTCAATTTCATCCTTGTTAATCCTCGGAGTAATAATGATGTTTTTGGCTGCGTTGTCCAGCTCGATGAACTCGTCAAATGTGATTAGGATTTCCTCCGGCTTGATGTTCGTGCTTTGGTTTGCAGGAAGCATTTCAAGGACTTTTGGAGGATCTTCATCTCTTGGCCCGCCCATTGGAGTACTTTGCTTTGCGCATGCTGCTGCAAGGAATGTTAAGAGAATTAGGGTAAATGAGTTAAATACTTTCACTTCTTTTTAAAAATGAACAAGTTGCTGGAATGATTTCCCGGTTTGCTTTTGCCTTCCTGATTTGACTTTCTGCCTGAAAAGAGAGCTTTGAAATATCTGGATATTAAATTTTGATTTGGGTCAAGATAACCTTCGGAAAGTAGGGAGACATAATAGCTATCAAACTTCATTGGCTTTATTTCAACGAGAGTTAAGTCAAATGTTTCCGCAAAGTTTTCCATAGCGGTTTTATCGAAATGGTAAAGATGTCGCGGGACATCCCAACCTGCCCAAAATGTCCCATATTTATGAGCGTCCCATGAGTCTGGATTTGGAACTGCAATAAGAACGTAACCATTTGGTTTTAAATACTTTACGAGTAATTTCATGGTTTTTTTCATATCATGTATATGCTCCAAAACATGAAAAAGTGAAATGACATCGAATTTTTTGTCTTGAGATAGGTCATCAAGTGTTTCCTTAACTTTCCCCTTTAGCTTTAGATTTGCCTGAGTTCTTGCTTTAGAATTTGGTTCTATCCCGGATACTTTCCAGCCTTGATTTTTGGCCTCGGATAATAATGCTCCGGTACCGCATCCATAATCCAGCATCCTCCCTTTGTCGTGAAGTTCTGAGATTAGCTTTACTTTTTTCTTGACGGAATAGTTTCTTACTTTTTGATAAATCAGCTGCGTTAGATTTTTAGCCTTGTCCTCATGAGAGAAGTATTCCGGAAAATCATAATAAGGAGCTATAGATTTGGCGTCAGGTCTGGGATTGGTAAAAAGTAAACTGCACTTAGAGCACTTGCATAGAATGAAGGTTTCTTTGCTTACAGCATGGTCATTAATCTCCTGCTTATTAAGAAAAAGCCCACTTTTGCAGAGTGGGCATTTATTTAATCTTTCTATCATTTTATCTCCCCAAGTAAACAGTAATTATAGATAAATCGGCAGGAGAAACACCACTTATTCTTGAAGCTTGCCCGAGTGTTTCAGGGCGTATTTTGGTAAGCTTTTGTTTTCCTTCATTGGATAGAGCCGGGATAGCCAGATAATCAAATTTTAATGGAATTTGGTAATTCTCCATATTGGATAATTTATCCACCATTTGTTGCTCCTTGTCAATATAGCTATCGTATTTGATTTGGATCTCTGCTTGCTCCAAAACCTCCCGGGAAAATTGGGATATGTAATTCTTCAATTCAGAATCCATGGATTGAAGTTCTTTGATTCCAATCTGTGGTCTTTTCAGTAATTTTTCAGCCGAGATTTTTTCTTTGATTGCAGCTGTATCAATTCCTTCAAGGCCATCATTAAACATTTCTGGCGAAAGCTTCTTTTGCTTTAGATCATTAATTAACCGTGCAGTATCATTCTTTTTGTCCAGCATCTTGTCTAGTCTTTGATCAGATGCCAATCCGATTTGGTGACCAAGGTGAGTAAGCCTCAAATCTGCATTGTCTTGCCGGAGCAGTAATCTAAATTCTGCTCTGGAAGTGAACATTCTATAAGGTTCTTCTGTGCCTTTATTAATCAGATCATCCACCAAAACGCCAATGTACGCTTCAGACCTTTTCAATAATAATGGATCTTTTTCCTGCACTTTTAAACTGGCATTGATTCCTGCAACCAATCCTTGACAAGCCGCTTCTTCGTATCCGGTTGTTCCGTTTATTTGGCCTGCGAAATACAGATTTTCAAGTAACTGAGTTTCCAGGGTTAATTTAAGCTGGGTTGGCGGGAAGAAATCATACTCGATAGCATAACCGGGTCTGAACATTTTAGCGTTTTCGAATCCGGGAATTTTCCTCAATGCTTTGTATTGAACGTCCTCCGGAAGTGAAGTAGAAAAACCATTAACATAGATTTCGACTGTATTCCATCCTTCGGGTTCCACAAAGATCTGGTGCCTGTCTCTTTCCGCAAAACGATTGATTTTATCTTCAATTGATGGGCAATATCGAGGGCCTAGCCCTTGTATTCTCCCATTAAACATGGGGGATCTGTCAAATCCTTCTTCAAGTGTTGAATGAACGTCTTTGTTTGTATAGGTAATCCAGCAGGATCTTTGTTTTTTCAGTGTTTGGGTTTCATCGGAATAGCTGAACTTTTCAGGGTTTTCATCTCCCAATTGTTCTTCCATTTTTGAATAATCAAGACTCCTTCCATCTACTCTTGGTGGTGTTCCAGTCTTCATTCTTCCGGCTTCGAATCCCAGCGAAACAAGCTGTTCGGTAATGCCTTTTGCTGCTGCCTCCCCGGTTCTTCCGCCTCCAAAGTTTTTTTCTCCAATGTGAATTATCCCATTAAGGAAGGTGCCATTGGTTAAAACAACACTTTCTGATTCAATTTCAATACCGATTCCTGTTCTTACCCCTCTTACTCTCCCGTCTTTAACAAGCAATCCGGTAATCATTTCCTGCCAAAAATCAACATTTGGTGTATGCTCAAGTGCTAATCTCCACTCTTCCGCAAATCTCATTCTGTCGCTTTGGCATCGTGGAGACCACATCGCCGGACCCTTCGATCTATTTAGCATTCGAAATTGGATCATGGACTTATCGGATATGATTCCGGACATTCCTCCTAAAGCGTCAATTTCTCTTACAATCTGACCTTTTGCCACGCCACCCATGGCTGGATTGCATGACATTTGGGCAATGGTATTCATGTTCATCGTACAAAGTAGGACTGATGATCCCATCTTGGCTGCTGCATGTGCGGCTTCACAACCAGCGTGTCCAGCCCCTACTACGATTACATCATATTTTGGAAACATTATTTTTATATGTTAGTGTTTCACGTGAAACGATTCGGTCTGATCCGGATCTGTTTCACGTGAAACATTTAGATTTTATCAAATAATTCGATTGCAAACTCTTCCTTGCCACGCATTTCAAGCGTCTGAGTTTTTGTTTTGTCTTTGTAGCCTATAAGGTGGAATAATCCGTGACTGATGACTCTGCTCAATTCTACTTCCTCAGTAAGACTCAGTTGCTTTGCGTTATCTCTAACTCTGTCAACACTTATGAATATATCTCCTTCGATTATTCCTTCTTCTTCTGAATTATCAAAAGTGATAATATCAGTAAGTGTATCGTGGTCTAAATAATCGAGATTCATCTTATGTAGATATTCGTCCGAGCAGAAAATATAACTGAGCTCAGTGATTTTGAATCCTTCGGTCTTGGCGAGATTATTAAGCCAGGCTTTCCTTTTTAGCTTATTAGGTAAATTGAACTTTATGTCTTCTGTGAAGAAATTAACAGCCATCTGGTATCAATTCATGTAAAAAGAAAGGACTGTTTTTTTGCCACCTTCTTCGAATTTTACATCGTCACTCAAGTGTTTGATTAGAAAGATTCCTCTTCCGCCAGGCTTTTCAATGTTTTCGGGTGAAGTTGGATCTTGTTGGTCGTTGAAGTCAAATCCTGACCCTTCGTCTTCAATAATGAATTTCAGAAGCTCTTCTTCAATTAAAAGCTCCAGGTGCACCAGCTTATTTTTATTACTCTCATTCCCGTGAATAATTGCATTGCTGATGCATTCGGTCACCGAAATCATGATATTTCCATAGATATCGTCATTGATCTCAAATTTTTCTCGAGCATTATCAATAAAACTCTCGATAATTTTTATGTTCTCAATCAGAGACGGAATTGAAATTTTTATAGACTTCATCTGGCTTTTATTCAATGACTTGGATCTTATAGTACTTTTAAACTTCTATTTCTAACTGAATCGGACAATGGTCAGAATGAATTACGTTCGGTAAAATTACAGAGCTTTTCAATTTGTTTTGCAATTCCTTGGTTGCCATGTGGTAATCAATTCTCCAACCCAGGTTTTTGGCTCTGCAATTAAATCTATAGCTCCACCAGGTATAATGGTGAGGATCATTATTGAACAATCTAAAACTGTCGACAAACCCTGAATTTGTGAACTTATCCATCCAGGCCCTTTCTTCCGGAAGGAACCCCGAACTGTTTTTATTGGAGATTGGATTATGAATATCTATAGGTTTATGACATATGTTATAATCCCCACTGAGTATGATTTTTTTGTTTTCTCTACTCAAATCCTGCATGTATCCGAAGACATCATCCAAAAACTTATACTTGAACGATTGACGAACATCTCCCGTCGTTCCTGAAGGAAAGTAGGATGAAATAAATGAGAAGCCATCAAAATCTGCCTGAAGGACTCTTCCCTCATCATCGTACTTCGCAAGTCCCATTCCATACTTTACGGATTTTGGTTTCACCTTGGTGAAAATAGCAACTCCGCTATATCCTTTTTTTTGAGCCGGATACCAGAGTAATTCATATCCCAAATCTTTGAAAATATTTGCATCGATTTGATTTTCTTCAGCTTTAACTTCCTGTAAACCAATTATATCTGGATTTGCATCCTTCAACCATTCTACAAAACCCTTATTCATGGCTGAGCGGATTCCATTTACATTGTATGAGATAATCTTCATCATTCAGTTGATTTCTATTTGGTATTCTTTTTCAAAATAGTCTAAAACCTGAATCTTAAGGAGTTTCTCTTGCTCCCCAACATCAAAGTGTGGAAGTTCTTTGACAAGTTTCCAATGTGGCCATCCGTCCTGGTCTACAAAATCCAATTCATAAAACCCCGCGTAGCTCAAAACTTTACATACGGCTATGTGAATCAAATCCTGCTTTTGCTCTTTCGAAAATGTCCTGGTACCCTGACCGAGTTCCTGGACCCCTATCAGAAATAAAACGCCATTGAGGTCAGCAGGTTTTTTACCAATAGTTTCTTTAAGGCCATCCAGAAGTTTGGCCCACCTTTTTTCCAGATCTAAATCCCGCTTAAACATTTTAAATTATTGATTTTCAAGTTCTTCCCAGTATTCTGTTGCTCTTCTCAGGTGAGGGATAACGATAGATCCGCCAATTAAAGTTGCAATTGAAAACACCTCAAAGATTTCTGATTTGTTTAACCCAACTTCATGGCATTTTCCAAGATGATATTTAATACAATCATCACATCTCAAAACCATAGAGCAGGCAAGGCCGATCATCTCTTTGGTTTTCACATCTAATTCACCTTCTGCGTACGCATTAGTGTCAAGATTAAAGAAGCGCTTTATTACCTTATTGTCCGCAGCCATAATTTTATCATTCATTTTGGCTCGGTACTCGTTGAATTCCTCTATCAGATTCATTAAATTAACAGTTTAGGAAAGCTTTTATCGGTAAATATACCTGTATTTTACCCCCTTGGGTGATATCAACAAACCTTTTTAGTGATGCGTTTACTTTTTGCGAAGGATTTTTTGGATCTCATTTTCCCCAGAAATTGTATACTCTGTGGCAGAACTCTCTTTGACCATGAAAGTTGCCTTTGTTCCATTTGCGTTGGGTTGCTGCCAAGAACCAGTTATCACTTAAGGTCCGAAGACAACGATCTTACTTCAAAAGTGAAAGGTCTGAGTGAAATAGGACGTGTGATGGCTTTCCTGAAATTCACAAAAGCGGGAAATAGTCAGAAACTATTGCATGAGCTCAAATACAGAAACAAGTCTGATTTAGCGCTTGAACTGGGAAAATTGTATGGTAAAACCTTATTAGATAGCGGTTTTAAAAGTTCCTGGGATCAGATTGTTCCTGTTCCGCTCCATCCATTGAAGCAACAGCGAAGAGGATACAATCAAAGTGAGCAATTTGCGATCGGACTTTCGAACATATTGGAAATCCCTGTGGTAATAGCGTTGGAAAGGACCAAGTTCACTGAAACTCAAACAAAAAAATCCCGACTTCAACGCTTGGATAATGTTGAAGAAGTTTTTAGCCGTATTAGGGGTTTATCCATTGGTAATCAATCAATAATGTTGGTGGATGATGTGATGACGACCGGAGCGACACTTTGTGCTTGTGCAAATGTACTTTTGGCTAGTGGGGCAAAAAATGTAGATTTGGTAACCATAGCAGCAGGAGGATAAAATTATGATAGACATTGAATTTTTGAAATACCCAATCGGGAAGTTTGAAAAGCCGGAACGAATCAGTGTTTCTGCGCTCAAAGATGCGATAAAGGAGATCAAGGCGTTTCCAGAATACCTAAAAACATCCGTAAAGGGGCTTTCAGATCAGCAATTGGACACTCCCTATCGTCCGGGAGGCTGGACGGTGAGACAATTGGTTCATCATTGTGCGGACAGCCATATGAATGCTTATATCCGATTTAAGCTTGCTCTCACGGAAGAAAATCCCACAATCAAACCTTATGAAGAGGCGGAATGGGCGAAGCTTCCGGATAGTTCTCTTTCTATTATTTCCTCTCTGCAAATTCTCGACTCATTGCATCTTCGTTGGAGTTATTTACTCGAAAACATGAAGGAATCTGACTTCCAACGTACCTATTTTCACCCCGATAAAGGAAGAAGTCAAAGCCTGGATGAAATCACAATGTTGTACACTTGGCATGGAAACCATCACCTCGCACATGTACAACATTTGATTATTAGAGAGAAGTGGTAAAAAGATTCTGATCATCTTCTCTCGATTGACTGGTTAGTACCGGTGCCACTCGTCAAACTGCTAAGACTATTTTTGGGTATTTATCCACTTTACAAGGAATTTGAATCTGTTTTCAAACCATGAATATTTCTCTGAAAAATCAAAGAATCCTTGTCACGGGTGCCTCACGGGGTATTGGAAGAGCCATAGCAAAACAACTTTCAGAATCAGGTGCTGAGGTAATCATCCACTACAATTCAAAAAAGGAAGAAGCGGAAAAACTGAAAAGTGAGCTTCAAAATTCAAGTTTTACGGAGTCATGTGATCTTTCGGATTCTTCTCAGGTGAAAGGTTTTATTCCTAGGCTTGTTCAAAAATATGGTCCGATATCAGCTCTGGTAAATAATGCCGGAATTTCCCCAAGTGCTTCTGATTCATTGTCAACAGATGATTGGTTAAAAATCTGGGAACAAACCTTTGCCGTAAACGCAACTGCTGTCGGCATCCTTTGCAAGGAATTTGTCGATCATGCCAAAACTCAGCAGAATGGCCGGATCGTAAACATCTCCTCTCGGGCGGCTTTTCGAGGCGATACAACGGACTACATTGCTTATGCTGCTTCCAAAGGAGCAATTGTTAGTCTTACCAGGTCCATTGCCAGGTATTACGGTAAGCAGGGAATAAAAGCTTTTTTGATCGCTCCAGGATTTACCCGGACGGACATGGCCAATGCCATTCTTGAGGAATACGGAGAGGATTTTGCGTTGAAAGATATTGCCTTGAATGAACTTACCACTCCGGAAGATATTGCTCCCATGGTCACCTTGCTTTGTTCAGGTTTGGCAGATCATGCCACAGGAACATCGATCGATATGAACGCCGGATCGTACGTTCGATAAAAATCAGGGATTATGAAAAAAGAAGAATTTCGAGCCTATGCCCATCAGTTGGTAGACTGGATGGCGGATTATTTGGAGCAAAAGGAGAATTACCCCGTAACTCCGAATGTGGCCCCAAAGGCCATTTTCAATCAAATTCCTGCTTCAGCACCTGAAAAGCCCGAATCTTTTGAAGCCATATTTAAAGATTTTCAGGAAATCATTGTTCCCGGAATGACCCATTGGCAGCATCCATCCTTCTTTGGATATTTTCCGGCGAATAATTCAGAGCCATCTGTCCTGGCGGAAATGCTCATTGCTACACTCGGCGCTCAATGCATGTCCTGGATTACTTCTCCCGCCGCAACTGAACTGGAAGAGCGGGTTTGTGACTGGCTCAGGGATGCCAAAGGAATCGATTCTTCCTGGAAAGGTGTGATTCATGATACAGCAAGCACAGCTACTCTTAGCGCGATTCTTACGGCAAGAGAGAAAGCAACCCAATTCCAAATCAATGAAAAGGGATTTACCGGAAAAGAACAATTCAGAGTTTATTCCTCTTTGCACGTTCATTCATCCATTGACAAGGCTTTAAAAATCGCAGGAATTGGATTGAAAAATCTGGTCAGGATTCTGGTTGATAAGAACTTTTCAATGATTCCAGAGGAACTTGATCTTGCAATCCGGAAGGATTTAGATGCAGGTTTCCGGCCGCTTTGTGTGGTTTCTGCTTTAGGAACCACCAGCTCCACAGCCGTGGATCCAATTTTTGAAATTACCCAAATTACTCGGAAACATGGGATTTGGCATCATATCGATGCAGCTTTTGCCGGTACAGCCTTACTCCTTCCGGAATTTCAATCTTTGATTAAAGGCCATGAGTTTGCGGATAGTTATGTTTTCAATCCCCATAAATGGATGTTTACCAACTTTGATTGCACGATTTTGTATCTGCGGGAGCCAAAGTTTTTGGTGAACACTTTTTCCATGACACCCGAATATCTCAAAACCCAATTGGACGATGAAGTGAATAACTATCGGGATTGGGGAATTCAATTAGGCCGCAGGTTTCGCTCGTTAAAGCTCTGGTTTGTGATCCGGTCGTATGGTTTGGAAGGAATCCGGGAAAAGCTCAGAAAGCATCTTCAACTCGCTCAATTGGCAAAAACCTGGATCGAATCAGAACCTCATCTCGTGATTCTCGCTCCGGTCAATTTCAATACAATTTGTTTTCGATTTGCCGGGCCTGGTATTTCTGACGAAAAATTAAACAGCCTGAATGAGTCCTGGATGAATAGCGTCAACGTTACGGGGAAGGCATTTTTTACGCATACCAAACTCGATGGCAAATTCGTGATCCGTTGGGTGATTGGGCAGACTGATGTAGAAGAAAAACATATCCGGAATGCCTGGAGTTTGTTATTGGAAAAGCTGGAGGAAACTCTTCAGCAAACCAGAAACTAACCCATGGCTCAAAAGCCCAAAACTGATCCGATTTTAACTCCGTAACTTATTAAAATCATCAAGATTTTTGGGATAGCCTCTATTTCGCTCGTTATAGTCTTGTCTTTTTTCAATGATAAAAGAGCCAATAATAGCGGGAAGGGTGACACTTTCAGAATGGAGGATTCGGACAGACTTTATTTTCTCAATGTCAGGGCGAGTTATTACGGTCGGGAAAACCGAACCGATGCCGTGATGGCACTTTTCCGTCATGGCAAAAGGCTGATTTCTGATTCAATTCCTTCACTGGATCTTTTGATTATTTTTAATTCCCGAAAGGACGAAGCCTACCTCTATCTGGAGCCGGTAAATTTCGACTGGCCAATCAAAATCAGAGCTTCGGGAAAAGTTAATTCCGAAGAGTTCTTTCTGGACAACGGAAATAAATTTGATCACAAATCGTATGTGGATAAGCTTAAGCCCTGGATTGAAGACTCAGGATTTTTTGATTTATGTTATAAGGAAGCCTGGATTCCGATTTGGGCTTCGCCTAAAGAAAAAAAAGTTTTGAAAATCATTCTCAACGACTATTTTAGGCTTTTGAACCAAACCAACGAATAAATTAAAATGGAAACTGCCTCGCCTCAACTCGAACTTTTTAAAACTCTTATTGGCAGGAAGTTAGACAAAATGCCCTCAGCTGCAGGTAATTGGTTGGCAGGTACCTTGCTCGAAATTGACAATCACCATATCAAGGTTTCTTACTCCGTCAGACCTGAAATGTGTAATCCTGCCAAAATGCTTCACGGAGGAGTGGCTTCTTTGATGTTGGATGATGTGATCGGTATGGGAAATTTTGTGGCTGGATCAGAATATCTGATGACAACGATTAATCTGAATGTGGATTTTCTCGCTTCCGCACAGTTAGGAGAAGTACTGGAAGTCTCAGCAAAATTAATCCGCTCCGGATCAAACCTAAATCACTGGGAAGCTGTAATCAGAAAAGAATCAGGAAAGATCGTGGCGAAAGCCAGCAGCAATATGATTAAAACGCATGTAAAACTTACCGACCTCGGTTTTTGATCATTTTATACTACTTAATTTTACACAATGAAAAAATTTATTCTTTTGGCCTTTTTTGGTTTGATTTCCACTGTTTCCTTTGCGCAGTGGACTGTTTCTTATCATCAAAGCAACTTGCCCTTTTTGGGAGTCAACAAGCAACTTGGGGAAAGATGGCTGCCTGAATTCCGGGTGGGCACAGATCAGTATTTTAGTGATTTAAGTCTAGAATTGGATGCTAATGTGATTATTAAGAATACAGATCGATTCCAATTTTATGGGGGATTAGGCGGCAGAATTGGAGATTTTGCTGGCCTTGTTATTCCATTAGGCTTGAATATTTATCCTTTCGAGCAAAAGGATTTTGGATTTCATATCGAAGGCGCAGGAATAGTGGGAGAACAAAGCATTTTTAGAGGATCTTTTGGTATCCGCTATCGATTCCTTAAAGATTAAAACTGCTCCAGCTTCACCATCAAATCCCAAACTGCAATCCCCAGAGAAACTGAAATATTCAGAGAATGTTTGGTGCCCAGTTGTGGGATTTCCAACACTTGGTCGCAGGCCTTTAAGACTTCCTCTTCCACTCCAAAAACTTCATTTCCGAAGACCAGGGCGTATTTGTTGCTTTTTTCCGGCAAAAAATCATTCAGCATTTTTGAATTATCGACTTGCTCCAGTGCACAGAGTTGGTAGCCTGATTTTTTGAGTTTATCCACAGCCTCCATTGTATTCAGACAATATTCCCATTCGACAGATTCGGTGGCTCCGAGAGCAGTTTTTTGAATATCCCGATGAGGTGGTGTACCGGTGATTCCACAGAGATAAATCTTTTCGACTCGGAATGCATCGGCTGTTCGGAATGCTGAACCCACATTATTCAGACTGCGAACATTATCCAAAATCAACACAATCGGGGATTTCTTAATTTCTTTAAACTCCTCTACGGAAAGCCTTTCCAGCTCTTCCATGCTTAATTTTTTCATGCCTTTTTGTTCTCCTTGCCGAATGCTTTATTTTGAGCTTTTATTCTCCGGAAATTCTCCAAAACTAGCATAAAGTAAGCATACCCCCTCCATGAGCAAATCCAAAGAAGGACAAGAAACACCCTTAATGAAGCAATACAATGCGATCAAGGCGAAGCATCCCGGAGCTTTGTTGCTTTTTCGGGTGGGTGATTTCTATGAAACATTTGGAGAGGATGCGATTAAGGCCAGCAAGATTCTGGATATCGTCCTTACCCGAAGGGCAAATGGATCAGCCACTTATATCGAATTGGCTGGTTTTCCGCATCATTCGCTGGATACCTATCTTCCAAAATTGGTACGGGCAGGAAATCGGGTTGCTATCTGCGATCAGCTTGAAGACCCAAAATCTGTCAAAGGAATTGTAAAAAGAGGAGTTACCGAACTCGTGACTCCGGGCCTTTCCTACAACGATCAGGTCCTGGATACCCGGAAAAATAACTACCTCGCTTCGATCCATTTTGGAAAAGAAAAGCATGGAATCGCATTTCTAGATGTTTCGACGGGGGAATTTATGTGTGCTGAAGGCAACACTTCCTACCTGGAAAAACTGCTTCAAAGCTTCTCTCCTTCCGAACTGATTTTTTCAAAGGCTGCGCGTAAGACTGCTTCGGAATTGTTGAAAGGCGAATTCATCACGTTTCATTGTGAGGATTGGGTTTACCAGTTAGATTTCACCTACGAAAAACTCAAAAACCATTTTGGCACCGCCAATCTGAAGGGTTTTGGAATCGAGGAATTAGAGTCAGGGGTAATAGCTGCCGGAGCGATTCTATATTATTTGGAGGAAACTGAACATCGGGAAATCCAGCATATTTCTGCTATTTCCAGGATTGCAGAAGAGAAATATGTTTGGCTGGACAAATTCACAATCCGGAATCTCGAGTTGGTTTTTCCACAGCATGAGGGCGGAGTTCCATTGATTCAGATTTTGGACCAAACGGTCACTCCGATGGGTTCCAGAATGATGAAAAAATGGATGGTTCTTCCTCTCAAGGAAAAAGCGCCCATTGAAGAGCGCCTGAACGTGGTGGATTATTTCTACCAAAATTCGACTTTGATCGAAGAGATTTTGGGATCGCTAAAGCTGATCGGTGACCTCGAAAGACTCATCTCCAAAGTAGTCGTGGGAAGAGCAAATCCCAGGGAAATGAATCAGATTAAGCGAGCATTGCGAAGCTCCCTTCCAATCAAAGAACTGCTCAAAAGCCAAAAAAATCCAACACTTAAACGACTTTCGGATCAGATTCACCCTTGTGATTTTTTGCTGGAAAAGATCGAGCGAGAACTTAAGGAAGATGCGCCGATGCTTACCCATCAGGGAAATGTAATCAAAGACGGTGTTGATGCTGAGCTCGATGAATACAGAGGTTTGGCAAATACCGGAAAGGATTTTCTCGTGCAAATCCAGCAACGCGAGGTCCTGAATACAGGAATTTCATCACTGAAGATTGCTTTTAATAAGGTTTTCGGATACTACCTGGAGGTGACACATTCCCACCGGGAAAAAGTCCCACAGGAATGGATTCGCAAGCAGACTCTGGTCAATGCGGAGCGATATATTACCCCAGAGTTAAAAGATTACGAAGAGAAAATCCTGAATGCTGAGGATCGCATGATTGCCATCGAGCAAAGGTATTTTCAGGAATTGGTCTCCGAAGCAGCGCAATACATCTCCCAAATACAGCAAAATGCCCGTGTCTTAGGCACATTAGATGCTTTGCTTTCATTCGCTCAAGTAGCCCTTTCCAACGGTTATTCCAGACCGAAAATATCGACAACAGAAACTCTTGAGATCAAAGACGGAAGGCATCCCGTGATTGAAAAGCAATTGCCGGTTGGTGAAAACTATGTCCCAAACGACATTTACCTGGACCACGACAGTCAGCAGATAATGATCATCACTGGTCCCAACATGGCAGGTAAATCGGCGTTACTTAGACAGACAGCGTTGATTGTTTTGATGGCTCAAATGGGAAGTTTTGTGCCGGCCTCTTATGCGAGAATCGGGATTGTGGATAAGGTTTTCACCCGGGTTGGAGCTTCTGATAACCTGAGCAAAGGGGAATCTACTTTCATGGTCGAGATGACAGAGACTGCCAGCATCTTGAATAATCTTTCGGATCGAAGCCTGGTACTGATGGACGAAATCGGAAGAGGAACCTCAACCTATGATGGAATCTCGATAGCATGGGCGATTGTGGAATATTTGCATAATCATCCTCAGAATAAAGCCAAGACACTTTTTGCAACACATTACCACGAACTAAACCAACTGGCCGCAGATTTTCCCAAAATCAAGAATTTCAATGTTTCTGTGAAGGAAGTTGGCAACAAGGTGATCTTCATGAGAAAGCTCAAAGAAGGCGGAAGCGAGCATAGCTTTGGTATCCATGTAGCGCAAATGGCAGGAATGCCGAACCCGATTGTGCTCAGAGCATCAGAGATTATGTCTCATTTGGAGAAAGACAAAGCGATGAAAAATCCGGGAGACAAGTTGAAATCTATTCCAAAAAACAATTTTCAGTTAAGCCTGTTTGAGATGGATCCCAAGTTTCAGGAGGCTAAAGAGTTACTGGATCAAATTGACATCAACACTATATCACCGATAGAAGCCTTACTTAAACTCCATGAGGTCAAGAAAAAATTAGAAGGATAGCGGAATTGAATTTTTAGTATATTAGAAAGTATCATCAGGTTTAGAAAATCGCAGATTTTTGTATGGATAAGGTATTACTGAAAGACCTTAAAAAGCAAGACAAATACACCAAGCTTTTTCAGAAATGGAAAAAGCAGGGATTTAAAAATCAACCTGACGACAAGAAATTGCTGGAGGATCTGGAGATTCTAAGCAGGAATATTGGAATGAGCGAAGGTCTGGTGATTGCGTGTTTCGATTATCGAAATCTCAATCTTGCATTCTTTACAGGTAATGTTGAAAAGCTGACCGGGTATCCTGAGTCCATATTTCGCAAAAAAGGAATGGAGGCATCTTTTACGATGATTCATCCGGAAGACAGGCCTGAGCTATTTCGATTCCAAAAAATTGTCTTCGAAAATTTCCATCAGCTAAGTCTTTCAGAGCGCCATACTTTTGAGTTTTCTTATTCCACACGCTGGGTTCATCGTCTTACAGGAGAAGTTATTTGGATGATGGGGAGAGTTAGACCCTATTTGATAGATGAAGCCGGAAACTTTGCAATGGATTTGCACATCATAGTCCAGCTGTTCACTCCTCCCAAAACCAACGGATACGATTGGAACTACTCTTACACCAAAGATGACGGGACACGAATTTTTGTAAGTAAGAATACACCTGTCAGTCGGGAAGTATCGCTCACCAAAAAGGAAAAGGAAATCGTCAAATTAATACTGGAAGGAAATGGTTCTAAAGAAATTAGTTCAGGGCTGAATATTTCTGTGAATACTGTCGGAACTCACCGGAAAAACATCCTGAAGAAACTTGGAGCCAAAAATGTGGGAGAAATGATTAAAATTTTGGCCTCCTACGACTTTTGATAGTAGTCTGTAAATCAATCGAATCCGGGAAAACCTCAGATCTTTTCAAAAAAATCCCTGACTAAGTCTTGTAATTTTATTTTCAGGGCTTACATTTGCATCCACAAATCGCTCAAATAACGTTTTGAGCAAACAAATAAGCGAGAGTAGCTCAGCTGGTAGAGCACGACCTTGCCAAGGTCGGGGTCGCGAGTTCGAATCTCGTCTCCCGCTCAAAAAAGCCCTTGTTTCAAGGGCTTTCTTGTTTAGGGCAATTGTAGCTTGGAAATGTCCAAGTGAAGCCGGGATGGTGGAACAGGTAGACACGCAAGACTTAAAATCTTGTGAGAGCAATCTCGTACGGGTTCGATTCCCGTTCCTGGTAC
>JAKFCO010000073.1:0-56213 GCA_036676605.1 Algoriphagus sp. | reverse complement strand
TAGAAGCCTATCGGTTTTAATGATGCGCAAATGTGACTCCCCCTTTTTAAAGGGGGTTAGGGGGATTTTTTCATTCAAATCCCAACTTAATTCTGTTACGTGCAATCAAGCGAATACACATAATTGAAATTCTAAATTTCATAAACGAATCTCGATTGCATCCATTTGGCATTAGAATTTTGGATAAGTGCAAAGAGAAGGCGAACCTGGTTTTTCATTTTTGAGCTATATAAATTGAAATCTGACTTCAGCGTTTCACTATTAAAAAATAAGTCTAGTATTTTATTACAACTTAAAAAATCAGATGATCACATTATTGGTAAAAAGTCGATCAGATTATTCAAAGCTATATGACCTGATAAGACAGGATTTTTCCAACCAGGAAATTCGAATTATTCTAGGTCAGAATTTCTTAACTCCGTCGGATGTCTTGATCCTTACCCAATTTATCATTCATCAGCTCACTCAAAATTGTGATATCTATTTAGAAGCCCAGAATCCAGCGGTTTTTGAATATGTGAAGGCCATAGGTCTTCTGGATTTTTGTCAAAAAAATCATTCAGAATCAACAGAAATTAATGAAATACCAAGTTTTACTGCAATGCCAATTAAAAGGCTTACCAGGGAAACTATGGACTATTACATCAATAGTACCCAGATTTATTTTGAGTCGATTTGCCAAGGGAAAGACTTGGGTGTCTTGAATATTGCTTTGGCTGAATTGATCAACAATGTTCATGATCATGCAAAGTCACCAATTGATTCCTACGTTTTTTGTCAGTATTACCCAAACAATGGTGAAATCATCATCGCTGTTTCAGATTTAGGAATAGGGATTCCGTATTCAGTAATTCTTTTATGCAAAGGAAAGGGGAGAGTCTTTTGAGTCCTGAAGACACTGTAAAATGGGCTTTGAAACTGAGGAAAACTACTCAGTCAATGCCTTACAATGCAGGAAGAGGCTTGGATACAATATCTTCTTTTGTAAAAGCGAACCAAGGGAGATGGCAAGTGTATACTGATTCTGTGAAAATGGTTTCAAATCCATCGGGTAATAACTTTGAATAAAATCCAATTGAAAATTTTAAAGGAACGGTAATTGAGATAATTATAAAAGTTGCCAACTTAGAAGAGAAGAGCATTTCAGAATCTTTAGATTGGTGATTTTTAATGTAAATTTGTGCCTTATGAAAATCAGACTTACAGATATTGTTACTGAAACCTATTCAAATTCAGCTGGTTATAAGCTGTTTTTGGAGTTGAAGAAGTATGTGAGTGATAATTCTCCTGTGGAATTGTCTTTCCTGGGGTCAACACCTCCATCTTCTTCATTTTTGAATTCCTCTTTTGGTTCTCTTATCGAAGAGATTGGGATGGAAAGATTCAAATCTTTGGTTAAACCGACTGAACTTTCCTCAAGTCAAGCTTCTATGCTGAAGCATTATATCAGTACTTTCAATTCGGATGTAAAGGCTTAAATAAAAAACGGAATAATTAAGAAAAGGGATTGGGGTATGCTCAATCCCTTTTTGTTTTGAGGGATTTTAAGGTTTCTAATATTTAGAGGCAAGGAGATGGTTATACCAAACAAAAGTTGGCGAGTTCGATCTTTTCTGAAAAAATTCAATTTTCAAATTCAGAAGTTCGAACCATCCCTTACAAGGATTTTATTGCTCAAATCTTCCTGATTTCCAATGAATTACAAAGCTATGAAATGAAAAAGGCTGACAAAAATGTCAGCCTTCTCTCAGTGTGGCTCCCCCTCACATCCTATTTTCGAACCAATTAAGGATCGATTTAGAGCAATTGATTGAATTGGAAGCTTACATTTTGGGAAAAAAGAAGACTCAATTTTGAACGGTTTCACCATTTCAAAAACATTTCAAAAAACTTAAAAATACCCTGTATAGGGTATTTTTAAGAAAGTAACTTTCCGTTTCTTTGTTTTTGAGCAGTAGGCAAATCACTAAGGTTTCAGCCTCTTTTCAAATAATAAATCCCTACTTCAATCCTTATGAAAAAAATAGCCTTACTGCTCTTGTTCCTACTTCCATTTGTTAATAGCTGCGAAGTTTCAGGTGATCCTGAGCTTCTCGAACTAATGCTTGATATCAAAAATCAAAATGAAGAATTAAGAGAAGAGCTTAAATCACTCCAAGCCAAATCGGATTCCTTGATTAATGATTTAAAGAGCAGTGCTGCAAAACAGGAGGAACTACTTAAAAAGGTCACTGATCTACAACTTGAAATGGCGGAGGTTCTTTCCCAGATTGGAAAACTAACAGAGCAGCTAAATAGTCAAGATGCAGACTTTGAAGCAATCAAATTCCAACTTGCCGACCTACAGGAAAAGTATCAGGTAATTTTGGTGCAGCTGGAGCAATTACAAAAGCTCAGTCAGATCCTTGCCGAAATAGAAAAATTGAAAGGGCAACTCTCGGATCTTGACGGAAAGTATCAGGTGATATTGGGGACTCTTGCCCAAAATAAAGAACAGCTGGACGCCTTGAAATCTCAAATGGCTTCCCTTCAGTCTCAATTAGTAGAAAATCTTGCCAAAATAAGTGAACTGACTGGTCAGCTTTCAGAACAAGGTGCCGATATTGAACATATTCTTAGCCAAATAGAAAGCCTCCAAGCAGGGTGTGAGGAGTTGAAAAACCTCCTGGAGCAATTTATCAATCAAAATAGCCCGGTTTTTTATGAGGAAAATGGAACCATCAAATGCTCTCAAGCAAATCCAGGGGATAAGGAACTGGTTAACGGGAAACAGTATGAAGCAGTAGATCGAGCATTATTGATCCAAAGAAGAAATGAAGGGGCTGACTTAACCTGTCTTTGCACTTCCTTAGTTACGGACATGAAAGAAATCTTTAAGGGGACTGAACAAAATAGGAATACATTCAACCAAGCAATTGGAAGCTGGGATGTGAGTAATGTGGTTAATATGCAAGAGATGTTTTCATTCTCTGATTTCAATCAGTCCATTGAGAATTGGGATGTGAGTAAGGTGCAGAACATGAGTTTCCTGTTTTATTTCTCAAAATTCAACCAAGCGATTAATGGTTGGGATGTGGGCAGTGTCAAGGAAATGGCATTCATGTTTTATAAGTCCCTTTTTAATCAACCTGTTGGTGATTGGAATGTCGAAAATGTTGAAACGATGAGATCAATGTTTCAGGCAAGTCCATTCAATAGGCCTGTAGGGAATTGGAATGTTGGAAAGGTGAAAAATATGTTTGCGTTATTTAGCACCACACCTTTTAACCAAGAGCTTGGAAATTGGGATGTGAGTTCTGCCACTGATATGACAGAAATGTTTGATAAAACTCCTTTTAATAAGCCAATTGGAAATTGGGATGTCGGTAATGTGGTCGGTATGAAGTTTATGTTTAACAATACCCCCTTCGACCAAAATCTTACGAAGTGGTGTGTGGTAAACATTCAATCTGAACCTGAAAATTTTGCAACAAATAGCCCCCTCAAATCTCAGAATAAGCCAAAATGGGGAACCTGTCCGAATTGATGGAGGAAATCTGTCAATTGCTCACGGGACAGTTGAAAACTTAGACATTCTTTCCAAAGATCAAGAGAAAGCGTGTCTAGTGAATTTTGGTATTAAAATCCATCAAAAATTAAATAAGGAAGTGTTTGAAATTTACTTAGGTTTTAGCAAGAAAATGGGCAAAAAGTTTTTGTCCATTTTCTTTTTCTTTTCCTTCTTTCTTTTCTTTCAGGTGAAAGCCCAAAGCTTCTACCAAGAAAAAGAACCTAAAACTGATTTCTACAGGATTGGACTGGGAGCAGGGACGTTTTTTGCTGCCCCTCGACCCAGTTACGATAAAATTGAAAATCAGATTGTTCCAGTTATTTCTCTTGGAATTGGAAGAAAGTATGGAGATCATTTCAGTTTGAGAGCAACAGCAAGCTTCCAACAATTTTCCAGTGATGAATTAGTGATGCAAAAAGGTACAGGGATTGAAGTGTCTGAGCCTATTTTTCAAGGCTATAATTATTCCTTTGATGTCACCCCGACATTTAATCTGATGCCCTCTTTTCACCATATGAGCAGACCTATTATTGATCTTAATGCAGGAATAGGGTTAGGCTATTTGCTTACCTACAGGACTGAGACATTTGTTTATAAAGAAAAGGATTATGACTTCAGTTTTTTTGAATCTTCAATCTATTTTCCATTTAAAGTCTCAACTGTTTTTAAGTTAGGGATTTTAACAGACCTGGAAATTGAGGGTGCATTTTTCTACACTTTCCTCAATGACTCAAAAAGTGGTAGTGGATTTGAAAAGAATTCTGATCATTTCGGGCAGTTGAATCTGGTTTATAGGAGATACTTTAAATGATATAGGTAAACCTTAAAAAAAAAAGAACTCCATTTAACTTAGAATTAATCTAAAAAGTTGGTTCTACCACGAATTTAATGAAGATTTGACAGGACAAGGTTGGCCACCTGATAAATCGATTTCATAAAAGCTTGAATTCTAGCCCAAAACACCCTCTTGAATGTTAATCCATTTGTGTTTTAGATTACTATAAAATATATATTCCACTAACTTAAGGGTAGAACCAAAAAGTTAATTATTAATTTTCTATCAATGATTGAATTTAGTTATATGAAATCACACAAGATCAGTTCTCCGATTCTTTTTTTAGTTTTTTTGATCCTTTTTCCCCTATTTGTTTCATCCTGTATCGATAATGGAGATGGAGGAAGCCAGAGTATCAAAAAGGAAAAAATCTCTGGCTATGTTCAAAAAGGTCCTTTTGTCAGTGGGACCTCGATTTTGATGAGTGAATTAAACTCAGAATTAGCTCAGACGGGTAAGGTCTTTACCTCACAGATCACCAATGACCAAGGCCTTTTTGAAATCACCAACATTGAACTGAACTCCAGTTTTGTTGAATTTTCTTCATCGGGTTTCTATTTCAATGAGGTAACGGGAGAGATCTCTTCAGCTCCAATTACCCTGACTTCAATCTCAGATCTTTCAAACAAATCATTTATCAATGTCAATGTGCTAACCCACTTGGAGAAAAAGCGGGTGGAAAATCTGATAAAGGGAGGAAAATCCTTTAGTGAAGCAAAGAAACAAGCCAAAAACGAGGTGTTGTCAATCTTCTCGATTGCTTTGGATAACAGTGCTGATTTTGAAGATTATGACATTTCAAAGAATAATGAGGAAGGCGGGATACTATTGGCCATTTCCATTATCCTTCAGGGAAACCGAAGTGTGGGGCAACTCACCGAATTACTTTCCAAAATTCAAAGTGATATTGCCTCTGACGGAAAACTGGATGACAATTCGCTATTGAACTCATTAAGGGTTTCAACATTCGAATTGGACTTGGCCGCTATCCGAGCAAAAGTTGAATCAAGAAATAAGGCCTTGAATATTACCTCAACTGTTCCTGATTTTGAAAAGCATGTTATCAAATTCTTGGACTTAAGAGATTTAAAAATTACGATAGAAGGTGAAGGAACGGTTACCGAAGAGATTGTGTCAAACCCCTCGGGAAAAGAATATCCCTTCCAAACTCAAGTTAAACTCACACCAGTAGCCAAAGAAGGGTGGGTTTTTGAAAGTTGGGGTGGGGATTTAAGTGGGACAGAACCTTCCAAAACCATCACATTCGATAAAGAAAAGAACGTTACAGTCAAGTTTAAAAGAAGAGTTTATCAACTCAATATAATCATTGAAGGTGAGGGATCAGTGATAGAAGAAATCGTTTCCAGTCCCAATGGAAGAGAATATCCTTTTCAAACGGTTGTTAAACTTACACCAGTACCTAAGGTAGGTTGGTTGTTTGAAAGTTGGGGTGGAGATTTGAGCGGTGTTGAATCTTCAAAAACAATTACAATTGATAAAGAAAAAACGGTAATTGTAAATTTTAGAAATCCTGTATTTAGGATAGCTGAAAATGGTGTAACATGCGTGTGCGAAAATGTCAAACCTGGGGAAAAAGGATTTATTAATGGGGTAGAATTTGAAGCTGTCGATAATGATTTAATTATAAAAAGAAGGAATGAAGGAACTGATATGTCAAAACTTTGTACTTCATTGGTTACAAATATGAGCAATTTGTTTAGTGGATATACCAATTTTGATCAATCAATTGGAAATTGGGATGTAAGTAATGTAACAACTATGGAGCAAATGTTCAGGGGAACACCCTTTAATCAACCTATAGGTAACTGGAATGTGAGTAAAGTAACAAATATGAAGGGGATGTTCACTGATGCTAATAAATTTAATAAACCTATTGGAAGCTGGGATGTTGGGAATGTTGAAAATTTTTCCATTATGTTTTCGAATGCATGGGAGTTCAATCAGCCTATTGGTGGATGGAATGTAAGTAAGGCTATTAATTTAGATGCCATGTTTCAGGTGGCTCAAAAGTTCAACTTCCCTCTGAATAATTGGAATGTATCGAACGTAAAGACAATGAAATGGATGTTCGCTTATGCATCTGAGTTCAATCAAGATATCGGAAATTGGAACGTTAGTAATGTAAAAGACATGAGTTTCATGTTCGCTTGGTCTAAGTTTAACCAATCAATAAGAAACTGGTCAGTAAAGAATGTAATTGATTTTAAATCTATGTTCCAAGGATCCATTTTCAACCAAAACATTTCACAATGGTGTGTGACTGATATTAAATCAGAACCATATTTATTTTCAACTGATTCACCCCTAACTCCTGAAAACAAACCCAAATGGGGAACCTGTCCAGATTAAAAATTCAAGAATCTCCTTGTCGTAAAAGGTCTTTTTCGTGGCTAGTTATCACCAAATATTTAATTGTTTTGAGTAATCCATGATTTTCATCAAGGGGGATGAAGATTAATCAGCGATCCTATTTGCCTTGAACCACTTTTAGGAATTGATTATCAATGAAATACATTGATTTGGTGTAGCTGGGTAATTTTTTGAAGGTGTTGGTTATAAAAATCTGCAACCTCGAAAAACCTCATTTAATTCAATTTGTGAGGGGTTTAAACAAAAAAAGAGGTCGTTTCTGACCTCTTTTTTAAACTGGCTCCCCCTCTAGGGCTTGAACCTAGGACCCCATGATTAACAGTCATGTGCTCTAACCAACTGAGCTAAGGAGGAATTTGGTGTTTAAGACTCCCGCTTTTGGAAATCGTGTTGCAAATGTAGGTGCCTAAGCTATTTTTTCCAAACTCATTTCAGAAAAAATCTTTGATTTAAAGCCCTGATCCCTTTTCCCTGCTTCAAAATCAGCTACTTACTTTTGATAATTTCTTTGAGATTTTTGCTCAGCCTTCATTGGTAAAGTGCTTTTCGGGAAACTTCTCCTCATTTTCCTGAAATAATCTGAACCTAACCATCAAAAACAGGATAAAAATATCGCCGAAAATTTTTAACTAGTAGTAAACCCAATCAAAACCACCTTTCCTATGAACAAATCAATTAACAGACGGAATTTTATGCGCTATTCAGTCCTGACTACCCTGGGACTGCAGTTTTTACCATTTACAGGGCTCAAAGCAGCTCCTTCTGACCGCGTCCGTGTGGCTCATATTGGTTTGGGTGGGATGGGACTTGCTCACATGAACTGGTTTGCCAATCTGCCTGATGCTGAGATAGTCGCCCTCTGCGATGTGGATGAAGATCATGCAAAGGAAGCACTGGTACAACTCAAGAAAATCCATCCCGATACCAAAGCTCAAATTTATACCGATTTCAGGCATGTACTGGATCGACAGGATGTGGATGCGGTGACTATCGCTACCCCGGATCATTGGCATGCTCAGATTACCATTTTGGCTTTTCAGGCTGGAAAAGATGTGTATAGCGAAAAACCCCTTTCCTATTGTATGAGGGAAGGTCAGTTGATGCTGGCTTCTCAAATTGAGCATAATAAAATCTTCCAGCTGGGTACGCAAATTCATGCGGGAGATAATTACCATCGGGTGGCTGAGATCATTCAGTCGGGAGAATTAGGTAAAATCAAAACTGTCCGACTTTGGAGAACGGGCGAACCACCGGTAATTCCAAGTCTGACCTATCAGGCTCCCCCTCCCAATCTCAACTGGGATATGTGGCTTGGCCCTTCGGCATATTCAGAGTATGCACCGGAAAAATGCCATTTCAACTACCGCTATTTTATGGAGTATTCAGGCGGTGTTTTTCAGGACTTCTGGTGTCACATCGCAGATGTGGTCTGGTGGTCGGTTGCTCCAAGCAGGCTGAAGTCAATAACGGCAAACGGAGAAAAATCGGATGGAATAGGAGATACCCCCAAGTGGATGGATGTGGACTTCAAGTTCAAAAAGTTAGACCTGCACTGGACTTCCATTCCTCCGGATGTGCCGGGAGCGAAGGAAAAAGGGATTGGAGCCTATTTCGAAGGAACAAAAGGAACTCTTGTTTGCGACTATAATACCAGAGAAATAAGACTGAATGGACAAGTGCAGAGTGATATTCCTGAAATCCCAAAAACCATTACCCGGTCACCAGGTCATCAGCAAAACTTCATCGATTCTGTAAAATCCCGTCAGCAACCGGAATCCAAACTGGAATATGCACGTCAAATGACCCTTCCAATGCATTTGGCGATGATTTCTTACAAATTGCAAAAGCCACTGAAATGGGATTCTAAGAAGGAACTTTTCAAAAAAGATGCTGCTGCCAATGAACTACTTTGGAGACCTTATCGGGAAAAATGGAATTTGATTGGAGCATAATCAATTCATTTTTAGTAACTTTTGTTAAATCTCACCAATACTATGAAAAAATACACACTCACCGTCAACGGTAAAGAGCAGGAGGTCACGGCCTCAGAAGATATGCCCCTGCTTTGGGTCTTGAGGGATCTTTTGTCAATGAAAGGCACCAAATTCGGTTGCGGTCAGGCACTTTGCGGAGCTTGTACTGTTCACGTCGACGGCGAGGTAGTCAGATCCTGCAGCCTGCCAGTTTCAGAAATAGGAAATGGGAAAATCACGACCATCGAAGGGCTTTCCGAAAATGGAAATCATCCGCTTCAGGATGCCTGGGTGGAGCATGTGGTTCCCCAATGCGGATATTGCCAGACCGGGCAAATCATGAATGCAGCTGCTTTGCTGCTTAAAAATCCGATTCCTTCTGAACTGGAGATTGAAGCCGCGATGGAAGGAAATCTCTGCCGCTGCGGTACCTACAATCGGATCAAAGATGCCATTGTTACTGCTTCTAAATCAATGGTTCTACCCTCATTTTAATGGAAACTATGATTCTTATTAGGTTCAAATACAAATGGATAAACACCCAAAACTATTTTTAAGACTGAATATCAGGCCATTATAGGAGCAATCCAGTAGGCAGTCAGATTTTCATTGCCTGACTTCCATTAAATTCATAGTAGTACCAAATCAATTTAATCTCCACCCAAAACTGACCGGATATGTTGCCGAATTTCCCATTTCTAAAAAATAAAAATCCCGAAGATCAGAGTAAGGTTTTCATCCCTTCCAGGAGAGAATTTTTGAAAATAGGTTCATTAGCTACAGGAGGCTTTCTGTTGGGAGTTAATTTCCAATGCGCAGGGCCAAAAGGCGAGCCAATGACATTTGCTCCAAACGTTTTTGTCAGTATCAATTCTGGTAATGAAATCACAATCATCGCCCATCGATCTGAGATGGGAACCGGTATTCGTACCTCCCTTCCACTGATTGTTGCAGATGAAATGGGCGCAGACTGGTCCAAAGTGAAGATTGTCCAGGCTGAGGGTGATGAGGATAAATATGGTAATCAAAATACCGACGGTTCATTCTCTGTTCGGATGTTTTATGAGCCGATGAGAAAGGCAGGAGCGACTGCCCGTCAAATGCTGATGAATGCAGCTGCTGATGAATGGGGCGTAAATGCTTCCGAATGCACGACTGAAAACAGCGAAGTACTGCTTACCGGAGGTAATAAGAAAATCAAGTTCGGAGATCTTGTGGAGAAGCTTTTGGTAATGGAAATACCGGCACCGGAAAGCATCCAATTGAAGGAATTTTCCAACTACAAACTGATCGGAAAAGAAACCACGATCTACGATGCCCGGGATATTACAACCGGAAAAGCTGTTTTTGGTGCGGACTTAGATCTGCCAAATATGAAGATCGCAGTGGTGAGGAGATGTCCTGTGGTGGGTGCAAAAGTAATTTCCTTCAACGATGCAAAAGCGCTTGCGATCCCCGGTGTTACCGCCGTTGTCAAAATCGACGGAGCAGGAATTCCTCCGGGTTTGGATAAAGCGTTGGAAGGAGTGGCAGTGATAGCTGATAATACCTGGGCCGCGATGAAAGGCCGAGATGCGTTGGAAATCGAATGGGATTTGGGAGAAAACCAAACCTACAGCTCCTCAAAGCAATTGGCTGAAATGCTTCAAAGCACCTCCCAAAATGGAAAAGTAAGAAGGGAGCGGGGCAATTTTAACTCTGCAAGTCAAGCAGCTGGAATAGTGCTGGAACGAACCTACGAGGCTCCGTTCTATGCGCATGCCACGATTGAGCCCCCAACTGCGATTGCGCATTACAAAGGTGACGGGACTTGCGAAGTATGGGCGCCAACTCAACATCCCCAATGGGCAAGAGACGCGGTTGCCGCTGCGCTTGGATTGGAAATAGACAAGGTGAGAGTGAATGTTACGCTTCTGGGAGGTGGATTTGGAAGAAAATCCAAACCGGATTTTGTGGTGGAAGCAGCTTTGCTTTCTAAAGCAGCCAAAGCTCCGGTTCGGGTGCAGTGGACTCGGGAAGATGATTTGCACCATGATTTTTATCATTCTCACAGCGCTCAAAGAATCAAAGCCACGCTTGATAAAAGCGGAAATCTCAGCGGCTGGAATCATCACACTGTTTTTCAGGCAATTGGAGCCACAGGAAATCTTGGAGAACTTCATCCGTTCCAGGCAATCGGAGCGACAGGAAATCTTGCAGAACTTCATCCGTCTGATGGGGAACTGGGTTTGGGTTGTACCGACTTTCCTTATGACGTTCCGAACATTCGGATCGAAACACATGAATCCAAAGCTCATACCCGAATTGGCTGGCTGAGATCTGTGAGCAATATTCATCATGCTTTTGCAATCTGCAGTATGATGGACGAAATCGCCGAGGCAAGAGGTCTTGACCCGATTGCTCAGGCGCTTCAGTTGCTGGGCGAAGATCGGGATCTGAGTTTCGCAGAAGAGACCGGCGGAAAATATGGGAACTATGGGGAGAAAATCGAAGACTTTCCATGGAATACCGGCCGGATGAAGAGGGTAATCCAAACTGTTGCCGAAAAAGCAAATTGGACTTCCAATTTGGCTGCCGGAAAAGCCATTGGTTTTGCTGCGCATAAAAGCTTCCTGACTTATGTGGCTTGTATCGTAACGGTGGAAAAAGACAGTGCCGGGAAAATCTCAATTCCTGAAGTTCACTACGCAGTGGATTGTGGGATTGGAGTCAATCCGGATCGTATCCGATCCCAGTTTGAGGGCGGGGCGCAGTTTGCAACAAGTTTGGCAACTACCTCAGCGATTACTTTCGAAAATGGGGTGGCCCAACAAGATAACTTTGATACCTATCAGATAATCAGAATGCCTCAGGCACCAAAGAAGATCCACATCCACATGGTGGAAAGTATGGAAAAACCTACCGGAGTGGGTGAGCCGCCTGTTCCGCCATTTATCCCTGCTTTGGCCAATGCGATGTATAAATTGACCGGGCAAAGGATTTATAAATTGCCTTTTCAGGTCTAGTCCTCAGTATTCAGTCTCAGTGAGCAGTATTCAGTGATCAGTGAGCAGTAAACAGTATCCAGTAAACAGTTATCATGCGGTTTCATAATATTTCGTTGACAGGCTGCTTAGTGCAAACTGCCCACTGCCCAATGACCAATGCGACTGCCTACTGCCTACTGCCAACTGCTCACTGCGACTGCTCACTGCCAACTGATCACTGCGACTGCTCACTGATTTTTCACACTGAATTTTCGTGTCATCGTTTTGATAAATCTTATTTTTCGGAATCTCAGCGCCGACCAATCTTCGTCAATCGCGATTTGCCTGACTCCCTCATACTCAAACTGACCCAGGTACTTCCAACCCTTATCCCGATTGATTTTGGACTTGTATCTTTTGGAGGTTCCTTTTGGATAGGCTAGCCAAATTGCTTCATCTTCCGGTGAGAGTTCATGCATTTGTGAAAAATACTTTTCTACCTCTTCTTCAGTCTGGACAAAAGCCAGCATGAAATCAGGGTTCTCCTTTTCAGAAGCCATCAGGCCTTCTTTTTCCCAGGATTCGACCAATTCTGAAAGTTCTGTTGGTACATTCCAGATTCGGATTTTCATCCCTTCTTTCCAGTTCATTTTTTTGAGCAGAGGATCCATAGTTTCGGGTATTTAGGCCAATTTAACGTTAAATTAAAAATTTACTCATCTCTTTTCCGTGGTCAGGACTTTGGTTTTCTGTAATTTCAGGCAGAAATCAAACCTGATTTATGCGCTATCTGACTGTTTTTGCTCTGGTGTTTTTCTTTTTCGCAGAAGCGAAATCTTCGGATTTAGATACGCTATACGCATCTTCAATTGCGATTAAAGAAATAAACAATCCTAAACTGGAGGAAATCAGCGGGATGGCTTTTGGGAAACTGAATCCCGGATTGATCTATGTTCATACCGATAGCGGAGGGGAATCTGCCGTCTATATTCTGGATTCTTTGGGTTACGAACTTGGTAAAATCACCCTTATTGGAGTGGAAAACCGGGATTGGGAGGATATTGCAGTTGGTCCGGGTGCCGATGGACAATCCTATATCTACGTGGGAGAAATCGGAGACAACCTTGCTCAACACGCTCAAGTAACTGTTTTCAGAATTCCTGAGCCCAAAGTCATTCTTCCGGATATGGAGATTTCTCCGGAAAAAGTCACCCTGATTTATCCGGGAGGTGCCAGAGATGCGGAGACATTACTGGTGGATCCGATCACCGCCGATCTTTTTATCCTTTCGAAAAGAGACAGCGTAAACACAGTATATAGATTGGCGGCGGAGGATTTTGGGAAAGGCCATTCAACTTTGGAAGAACTCGGAAAATTACCTTTCACAAGTTCTACCGGTGGAGATATCTCGCAGGGTGGGAGCCAAATCCTGATCAAAAATTACTTTTCAGTTTATTACTGGGAAAGAAAATCTGGTGAATCCATTTCACAAGCCTTGTTAAGACCACCTGTAAAATTGCCTTATATACCCGAACCTCAAGGCGAGGCAATCGGCTTTCAACCAGATGGGGAAGCTTATTATACGATCAGCGAAAAGCGATTTAACATGATTCCTGTTCTATATAGATATCCGGCAATGCGCTAAATCATGCAAACTTCCTCCACGATATTGATGGTCCGACCGGCGAATTTTGGGTTCAATCCCGAAACCGCCGAGAACAATTTTTACCAGCAAACGGATGCCCGATCTTCTGAGGTTATCAGAGAATTGGCCAGAACTGAGTTCGATGGATTTGTTGCGATGTTGAGAGATCAGGGAGTCGAGGTGATTGTGATTGAGGATTCAGCCACACCAGTGAAAACCGATGCGGTGTTTCCCAATAATTGGTTCAGTACGCATGCGGATGGAAAATTGATTTTGTATCCGATGTTTTCCCGGGTTCGAAGACTTGAGCGGAGAAAGGATCTGATCGAGCAATTGATGAATCTGGGTTTCCGGGTGGAGGAAATTGTGGATCTGAGCTTTTTTGAGGAGGATCACCAATACCTTGAAGGCACCGGAAGCATGGTGATGGATCATCAGGCAAAAATCATTTACGCCTGCTATTCTGTGCGAACTCACCCCGTCCCACTAAGTTATCTGGCCAAGATCTTAGGATATAAAGTTGTTGCCTTTGATGCTGTGCAGGAAGTCAATGGTGAAATCAGTCCGATTTATCATACCAATGTGATGATGCACATCGGGACAGATTTGGCGGTAGTTTGTTTAGAAAGTATTCCAAAAACTGCCGAGCGTCAGCTTGTTCAGGAATCGTTGACCAAGTCAGGAAAAAAGGTAGTTCCGATCACGGCAAAGCAGAAATTCAACTTTGCCGGGAATATGCTGGAAGTGGGAAATGATGGAGGAGAAAAATTCACCGTGATGTCTCAGACAGCGCTTGATTCGCTGAGTGTCGGACAGATTCAATTGATCGAAAAATACACGACCATCATTAGTCCTTCTATTCCCACCATCGAGAAACTCGGCGGTGGAAGCGCCAGATGTATGATGGCTGAGATTTTTTTGCCGAAAGGAAAGTGATCAATATTCAGTGACAGTGATCAGTGTTCAGTCACAGTGTTCAGTTTGGGACGATTCGAATAAAATGCTCCTGAAAAGCTTGAATTCACCTAAAGCCATGAAATAGTTAAACAGTTGAAATCTTATTGTTCTGTGGAAATCCGTGAATTTTTCTGAGCATATCTGTGGGAACTTTTCAGAGACTTTCAGAAAAAAACCGCTAGTGTTTTCACTAACGGTTTCAAACAAATTAATCAGTCTCTAATTCCAAGAACTTTCGAATGGTACTAAATACCAGTGTAATTAAATGGGGTAATCGCGCTCAGTTCGGCTTTCAATTCAGCTGAAATAGGAAGATTTGAGATGAAAACTGAGATTGATTCTTCGGTGATTTTGGTGTTGGTTCGGGTGAGATCTTTAAGAGCTTCATACGGTTTTGGAAATCCCTCTCTTCTCAAAACTGTCTGAATTGCCTCGGCTACCACTGCCCAGTTATCATCCAAATCTGCACGGATTGCGGCTTCGTTCAATTCCAGTTTGCCCAAACCTTTTTGCAGTGATTCCAAAGAAATCAACATATGGCCCAGCGGCACACCGATGATCCGAAGCACGGTGCTATCGGTCAGGTCACGCTGCAATCTTGAAATCGGAAGTTTGGCAGCAAGATGCTCCAAAAGTGCATTCGCAATTCCCAGATTTCCTTCGGCATTTTCAAAATCAATCGGATTGACTTTATGCGGCATGGCCGAGGATCCGATTTCTCCGGCTTTGATTTTCTGCTTGAAATAATTCATCGCCACATACTGCCAAACGTCTTTGGAGAGATCCAAAAGGATCGTATTGATCCGCTTCAATCCGTCAAAAATCGCTGCCAGATTATCGTAATGCTCGATTTGTGTTGTTGGAAAGCTACGCTCTAATCCCAGGTAATTGCTTACAAAATTGGAGGCAAAAGCATTCCAGTCAATTGCTGGATAAGCGACTTTATGTGCATTCAGATTGCCGGTTGCTCCGCCAAACTTGCCGGAGAAAGGCACTTGCTCCAATAGCTCCACCTGGTTTTTAAGACGAACCACAAACACTTCAATTTCTTTTCCCAACCGGGTAGGAGAGGCAGGTTGACCGTGAGTTTTGGCAAGCATGGGAATAGCTTTCCACTCTTCCGCCAGGTCAGATAATCGCTCGATCACTTCTTCCAAAAGCGGCATGATTACCTCATGCAAACCGGTTTTCAGCATCAGCGGAGTTGCGGTATTGTTGATGTCCTGAGAAGTCAAGCCAAAGTGGATAAATTCCTTGTAGGCATCCAAACCCAACTGATCAAACTTTTCCTTCAGGAAATATTCGACAGCCTTCACATCGTGATTGGTGATTTTTTCAGTGTCTTTGATGGTTTCCGCATCTGCCAAAGAGAAATTTTTCACCAAAGCTCTCAACTTTCCGAAAAGTCCATGATCAAAATCTTTCAACTGGGGCAAAGGCAACTCGCAAAGCGCAATGAAATATTCCACTTCCACGTGAACCCGATATTGAATCAGGGCAAACTCAGAAAAATAGGCTCGAAGCGGGGCAGTTTTGCCGGCGTAGCGACCGTCTATTGAGCTTACTGCCGTCAATGCATTTAATTCCATGGTATCGTCTGTTGTTTTGCAGCGCAAAGAAATTTGAGATTCAGGCTGATCCTGATTTTTAATAAGGGTGCAATTTAGGTTTTTGAGCGCAAAATCGGGTTGCTGTATTCAGTATTTCCGGATAAATAAAACGATCTCTCCAAACTCATTCAGGAGAATAAAGGTTAAGTGAGGGAAATTCTCCGCGGTTCGATCAATTATTGAACTTTGGGGTTAATTTTGCAGGCGAAAAGAAACGAAAAGAGAATATTACTAATGTTCAATTTATTTAAGAAAAAGAAGGAAGAAGTAAAACCAAGTCAGTTTTTACCGCTGAAAGTGAGGGAGGTAGTAAGAGAAACGGCAGATACTGTCAGCTTATATTTTGAGCAACCAGAGCCTTATCTGGAGTACAAACCGGGCCAATTTTTAACGGTTATAATGGAATTTGATGGTAAAGAGCAGCGAAGATCTTATAGCCTTTGTACCTCTCCATTTGTGGATCCATTCCCCGGCATTTCTATAAAAAGAGTGCCAGGAGGCCAGTTTTCCAATTTTTTGGCAGGAAAAATATTTCCCGGAAAGACGATCAATGTGCTCAGACCATTAGGAAATTTCACCACGGAATTTCATTCTAAAAATAAGCGTCATTTATTTCTGATTGCCGGAGGAAGCGGGATCACCCCGATCATGGGAATCCTGAAATCCACTTTGATCAATGAGCCCGAATCCAAAGTAACATTACTGTACAGCAGTAGAAACCAGGATCAGATAATCTTCAAAAAGTCGTTGGATGAGTTGGAGTCAAAGAATCCCGATCGTCTCAAAGTAATTCATAATCTGAGTCAGCCGAGTGTCGGTTGGGCAGGATTGAAAGGGCGTTTAGTGAAAGAAACTGTTCTTGAATTTGTTTCAAAAGCAGAAGCTGAGACCGATTTCAAAAAGGAATATTTCATCTGCGGACCTGAAGGGATTGTGGATTCTTCAATTGCGGCTCTTGAAAGCCTGAGTGTTTCAAAAGATATAATCCACCGGGAAAGCTTCTATTCTGCAGCTGCGGACAAAGCCCATGAAGCTGCCTCAAAGGGTAAGCTTTCAGGGATTTTGACACGTGATGTGAAAGTGATTCTGGATGGAGAGGAACATTTGGTGACAGTTTCTCCGGATAAAACGATCCTTGAATCAGGACTCTCTATGGATTTGAGTATGCCATACAGTTGCCAAAGTGGATTGTGTACGGCATGTCGTGGAAAGCTTCTCAGCGGTCAGGTGAAGATGGACGAGGATGCAGGACTGAGCGAAAAAGAAATTGCCGCGGGCTACATTCTTTGCTGTGTATCCAGACCTTTGACCGATGATGTCAAAGTGAACATTGAATAATCAAAACTGTATATACGCTTTTCTACCAGTAGGCGAATTTTCTTTGGGTAACGGGTTGGAAGACCGATGACCGAAGACCCCACCACGGTGGGCAGGCGAAGAAATCCAAAATCAAACGTTCCCCTGGATTTTCTATAGTTTAAATAAACAAGTGGCAAAATTCCGGATATACATATAATCAACCTTCTCATTTTGGAAATTCAAGAGATTAGAAAAATCTATAAACAAACAGAGCAACGTTCAACAATCGTTATGCTTGTGGCATTACCGGTTTTTGGAATAATTTATTTGTTCTACGAATCGGGGAAAAAATTGATGGAGGTGCCTGAAATCCCTGAATTGTTGGTTTGGCTATTGGCTTCGATTTGTGTTTTTGGATTGATTTTACAATACCTCCTGTTTGGTCAAAAAATAAAGCTCACCTTCGTAAAAGATGAGCTTTTGGAAAAAGTGAAAATCTATTCCCAAGCTACCAATCAGCGGTATCTTATCCTGCTACTGGCATCTCTGGTTAGTTCATTAGGTCTGCTTTTGAGTAGGAATCCCATTTTCACACTTTTTTTTGCGATTGTTCTGGTTTTCTTTTCTTTGGCAAAACCAACTCCTGATCGAATGGCAAGGCTGATGAAATTGAAAAAAGAGGACAGAGAATTAATTCGGGACGCTTCGAGACCGGAACAATTGGGATAAGGAATTGGGAATTAGGGATTAGAAAATTTCTTTTCCAATTCCCTAATCCCTTTTCCCTTTTTAATTCTCAATCGTAATATTTCCCGAAGAAACGGATCCTCTCACCCATGAGGCTGCACCATTATCAATTTCAAGATTTTTACCGGTATTGATTCCCCCTACTCTAAGGTTTCCGGAAGAAGCACTTAGAGAGAAATTGAAGGCTTTCAAATCAGATGGTGTCTGAATTCTGAAGTTGCCGGAAGTACCGTTTAATCTGGTATTTGGGCCTAAACCTGAATTTTCAGCACGGATATTTCCGGAGGTAAATTTAAGGGAGCCCAAAGCAGCAATGTTTGTCAGCTTGGCATTTCCGGAAGTAAGAGCCACACTGAGTTCACCGGAGATTTGGTCAGCAGTAAGAGATCCGCTGGTGGATTCGTAGTCCACATTTCCTTTGACATTCAAAATATCAGCATTTCCGGAAGTTACTCCTGCCACTACATTTCCTTCAACTCCATCTATGTTCAGACTGCCGGAAGTGGCTCTGATGGATAAGTCTCCCTTGATCTCACTGGCACTGATCCTGCCGGAAGATACTTTTAGGTTGGTTGATTCATTGGATACGTTGGCTACCCTCATGCTGCCGGAACTGCTTTTCAAATCCAAAGCAATGGAAGCCGGGCCTGAGATCTTGATGTATCCTTTGTTTTTTGTGTTCCAGTTGTA
This sequence comes from Algoriphagus sp., assembly GCA_036676605.1. GTDB lineage: Bacteria > Bacteroidota > Bacteroidia > Cytophagales > Cyclobacteriaceae > Algoriphagus. Next base: position 37,550 of record JAKFCO010000073.1, on the reverse strand, counting down.
GTTATTTTGCTTGCGCTCGTGCGTGATTTTCAATACATCACCGATGGTCACAAAGATGATATCCTGGTCCGTGTCATTCGATTCGAGGTAAGCTTCCACCTCAACTGCCGAACCGGAACCTCCCTGATAGCTTATTTCCAGCCATCCTCCATCGACTTCGATTTTCTTGATGTTGGGGTAGTTTTTCTTGGCGTCTACCAATACATTTTGTGCAAAACTGACTCCTGCCAAAAGTATCAGGGCGAGTGTCAATGTGAGTTTGTTGTAAAGAGTTTTCATTATAGCTGAGTTTAATTAGTTGAATATTACTCCAAAGCTCATAGCCTGCATTTCAGGGCCTTTTCCTGGCTGAAAGAGGTCATTGAGGTCATAGTTGAAAAACAAGTCTATTTCTTTTCCAACCCCGATTTCTCCGCGGAGTCCGTATCGGAAGTTTTCTATGTACATGTTTGATTTTTCGTAAAGCTTGTTTTCCTCACCATCTGCATCATCGTACACAAATTTTCCTCGGCCACCGATCCTGTAGCCAACATATCCTCCGGCTCCTAATCTCAGATTTCCATCATTTGTCTGGATAGATGGCATCAGGGTGAAGTTGATGTATGAGGCCGAGATCTTGGATTTGGTGCCCACACCTTCGTTAAATTCCTGCCATTCGATTCCGTCCGGAGTTTTTACTGCGATGAGGTCCGTGTCTTCCAGCTTGAAATTGTACCAGCTGACGCCCAAAGCTGATTTGAGGTGAAAGTTTTTGGAAGGCTTCCAGGTTCCTGTCGTATTCAAGCCCACATACCAGCTTCCCCAGGGTTTCACTTCCGGAGCGCCTTTGTCCACCAGCCAGATATTAATCCCTACTTCTGGTTCAAAGTTGGTTTCAAATTTTCCGGAATTCTGCTTTTGGTATTGCTCCTCATTTTCGGTTTCCCATTCATAGGATTTTGAACCATTCTCGTTCAAAATTACATACCAGGTATGGCCAAAAGCCTTGTGAACTTTTTTTACCTGATTCTCAGAAGAGTCTGATTCACTGGTTTGTGCAAAAAGGGGCGCTGCGAAAAAGCAGAAGAGAAGTATTCCGGTTAAGTATTTTTTCATAGTTGGTTTGAGTTAAAAATTGAAAGCAGGGGAAGTTTTTCCTTCCCCTTTGTTTTAAAATACTACACCGAAAGTGATGGGGTTCAGCTCAGGTCCTTTTCCATCCTGGAAGAGCTCATTGAGGTCGTAGCTGGTAAAGAATTTCACCCGGCCGATTCCTAGCTCACCTCGGATACCGTATCGGAAATTTTCCAGAAAAAGTCCGGTTGCTTCTTTGTCTTTTTGGCGATCGGAGCCTCCGATTTCTTCATAGACGTACTTGGATTGGCCACCCAGTCTGTATCCGGCATAAGGACCGGCAGCAATTCGGAAGCCCTTCTTGCCCTGGTCATTCATTTTACCAAAATCCAGTTCCAGCATGGTCATGGCCGTGATGTAAGACGATGAGATTTTACTTTTGAAACCATCCACATCTGTTCTCTGAATGAATTCAATCTGATCATCTCCTCTTATGGCCTGATAGTCTCTGTTTTCAAACTTGAAGTTGTAGAAATGAAAGCCCATTCCGAAGTCCCAATAAAATCCCTTGGAGATCCGTTGAGCAGCCATGAAATTAAGGCCAACTTGCCAGCTTCCCCATCCTTTGACCGCATAGGGCTTGTCAGAAGTTGGGAATTTGCCATTGTTCAGGTAGTTGTTTACACCCAAATCCATGTTGAAATAAGTTCTGAAGGGAGGATCAGCATTTTTACGGGTTCCGGTTTCGACTTTCACTTTGGTGTTTTCTCCCGATTCATCCACGTACACACGGACACCTCCGACATTCACTTCTGTTTCGTTACCATCTTCACGGACTTTCACCACTTCCTTTACTGATCCATCGCGGCGTTTTACTTCGACGATTGTCAATTCACCGGTTTCAGGATTTTGTTCCAAATCCAGTTCGCTGATGATTTGATTGATGTTCATCAGCTTGAGTTTTTCGAAGTCCTCTTTGCTGTCTACTATGATTACAACTCTCCCGGATTTCCCGAATTCTACCACTACGCTGTCCTTGAGGTCGAGAGTTTCGGTGAAGACTGGGTTGTCTTTCAGGTTATTGGCAAAAGCCACCTGAACCAATGCCATCAGGCAAACTAAAAGCAGGTATTTTTTCATTTTCTGATTCTATTAAAAGATTGGAGTTGGTTTAGATTAAGGGTTTTGATCAGCGCGCTCTTTTTTGGAAGTCAGGGTGGCGAAGAGGTTATTTTTTGCATCCTGCAGGTCTGCAAACCCATTATCTACTTTGCCAATAAATCCCTCCACGGTACCGACTGTCTTACCGAGCTCAGTGATCAGGTTTTTGTTCACGTCTTCTTTCTTGATTCCATCGGAGTAGATGCTCACCCGATAGAGCGGTTCTTCGGTTGTCTTTGCCTCAGCTACAGTTTGGTTGAAGCTTGGAGTCTCCGGCGAAGGGATGTTGACTAAAGGAGTTTCTGCTTTCAGATCCGGACTTTCGATCGGTTTGAATTCCTCCGTTGGGATTGTTTCGGTCTGAGCAATCAGGTTTTGAGGAGAGATTTTGAAAGAAGGAGTACTAGTTGGTTTAGGTTTCTTCTGAGTTTGTGGTTTTTGAACAGGCTGAGCGATTGACTCTTGAGTTTCTTTTGCCTGTGTTTGAGCAGGAAAAGATTCCAGGATTGCTGGTTTTTCGGTTTCGGCCTGGTTTTCCTGAATCATCTCTTGCTGAACCTCTTCGGCCATCAGGTTTTCTTCTGAGGTATTTTCAGAATTTGGATAAAACAGGTAGCCTGCCATCAGCAACAAACTAATCGATGCTGCTATAGCCCACCAAAATCCTTTGTTGGATTCTGGTTTTTGAGGAAGTTGATTTTCCAGCCTTTCCCAGGCAAGGGCGCTGGGCTTTATGTTGTGCTGGCCTAGTTTTTCCTTGAAAAACTCATCCAGTTTCTTTGGTCCATTAGCCATTGATTCTTCTTTCATTTGGTTGTTGACTGGCAATCTTTTCTTTCAAAACATTTCTCGCTCGGTTGAGCTGGGATTTGGAAGTGCTCTCTGAGATTCCCAGCAGCCCGCTGATTTCATGGTGAGAGTATCCTTCGATGGCAAAAAGGTTGAAAACCGTGCGATAGCCAATCGGCAGGTTTTGGACCATTTCCATCAATTCCTCTACTTCGAGATGATTGAGTTCGTAGTGTTGATCCCGGTATTCAGATTCATCTTCCATATTGATCTCCATCATCAGGTGACGGTGACTTCTCAGCGTCATGAGAGCCTGAGTGACGATGATTCGCTTCATCCATCCTTCGAAACTTCCTTTGGCTTGATACTGCGGAAGTTTTTCGAAGATTTTCATGAAGCCTTCGATCATCACATCTTCGGCATGCTCCCGATCCTTCAGGTATCGGATGCAGATGGCCAGAAATTTTCCGGAGTAGGTTTCGTACAAGTGCCGCTGAGCTGACCGATCACCTTTGAGGCAACCTTGTAACAATCCTGATTCGGTAGAAAAATTGGTTCTGCTGAACATTCCTTTAAGCTTTCAAATAGGTAGATGCGATGTCCGGAAAAATGGTTGCGTGGGTAAGTGAAAAAAAGTTAAATATTTTTCAGAAAAGGAGACAGGGGGATTTAGTTGCAGTATTCAGTCACAGTGATCAGTCTTAGTTTTTCCGTCATATCGAACGCAGAGAGATATCCTATTCTTTGGAAAAGTAAGTAATCGGTCTCGGTTTTAAGTATCACAGTTCTGTTTTGATTACTGAACACTGTGACTGCGACTGACCACTAAAAAACCGCCTTATAATTGATCACAATATCGAGTAAAGTCCATTCGCCTTCCTTCACGGTGACAGGTTGCACGTTTCCTTCGCCATCAAATGTATTTGCGAAAAGCCCGTCTTCTTCGACTGTGAATACCGAATATCTGCCCGGACTGAGTTTGATACTATATTTTCCGGATTCATCAGTTTCGATTTCTGTGATTGGTTTGGCTGCGAGGCTTTTGAAAAGTCCGTCCTCCAAACTCATATCGGAGATTTTTAGAAGCGGGTAAATTCGTATCGTTCGTTTGACGGGGATTCCCTTCGGGTCTTTTTTACTTTCATTTCCGGTTTCAGAAATGGTCGGCATTTGATTTCCCTCCAGCCAGGTGACCTGACCTGTGATTCCCTGTCCTTCGGGCTGATAGGGTTTACACTGCGTGAAAGTAAAAACGGTAGTCAAGGCGAGAAGTAAAAGAATGATCCGATTCATAGAAGTAAGAGTTAGATGCCTTCAAAGAGCATAAATGATTCCAAATAAGTCGGGATGATAGTGTTCCAGCCTAATTCTTCACGGAGTTTGGCAGCCAGAGTTTGAGAACTTTTTTCCTCGCCATGGATGACAAAAGTCATTTTTGGCTTTTCAATAAATCCTTCCGCCCATTCCATCAATTCAGCCTGATCAGCGTGAGCGGAAAGTCCCTCGATGTGGTAGATTTTAGCCCAAACGGGCACATCCTGACCATAAATCCGCACATCAGGTTTACCATCCAATAAGCGTCTGCCACGAGTTCCTTCCGCCTGAAAACCTGCGAAAATTACCCCGTTTTTTTCATGAGGCAAGTGATGGAAAAGATGATGAAGTACCCGGCCGCCTGTTGCCATTCCGCTGGCAGAAATGATGATGGCTTTGCCTTTGTAGTGATTGAGCGACTTGGATTCCTCTTGCTTTTGGAAGTAATGAAGATGATCGTGCTGGAAAGGATGCTGATCTTTCTCATCCAAAATAGCCGCCAACTGGTGATCTCTGTGAAAATCCTGGTATTGCCTGGTGGCATTGATCGCCATCGGTGAATCCACGAAAATTGGCACCTTCGGAATCTTGCCTTTTTGCATCAGAACAAAGAGATGATACATCACCAGCTGGGTTCTGCCCACCGCGAAAGCTGGTATAATCACAAGTCCGTCCTGGTCGAAAATCTCCCGAATTACTCTTCCCAATTCCTCCTCAGGCTTATCCGGAGGAGAAATTCTGTCCCCATAAGTTGATTCTATCCAGAGGATATCTGCTTTTGGAATAAGCGTGGGAGGAAACATGATGGGGTCATGATATCTGCCCAAATCACCCGAGAAAACCAGCTTTTTCTCCTGAGATTCTCCCTTAATTACGATTTTGGCGATGGCAGCTCCCAGGATATGACCGGAGTGATAATAGGTCACTTCGACTGATTCATGAATTTTAAATGCTTTGTCAAAAGGCATCGGAACCAGCATTGGGAAAACTGCTTCGGCATCTTCCATAGTGTAGAGCGGTTGAGGATTTTCATGCCTTGAATAGCCTTTTTTCTGTGCAAATTCTGCTTCCTCTTCCTGAAGCTTGCCGGAGTCTAACAGTAAAATTTTCGCAAGTTCGGCAGTGGCGCCGGTACAATAAATTGGACCTTTGAATCCTTGCTTTACCAATCGGGGAAGGTATCCGATATGATCCAAATGGGCGTGGGTCAATACGATAGCTTCCATTTCAATTTGAGGCATAGGAAATTTATCCCAGTTTCGTTCACGGAGTTCTTTTCTGCCCTGAAACAAACCGCAATCCACCAGAAACTCAAAGTCGCCGATATCTAACAAGTACCGGGAACCTGTTACTGATCCTGCTCCTCCCAAAAATTTTACTTTAACGTCCATTTTGCCATTATTTTTCTCAGAAGATACAAAAAAAGAGGCACCAAAAAGAGTGCCTCTGCAATTAGTCTTTCATAAAATATGCTTCCCTGAACTTGGCCCTGGTGAGACTATCGATCGTTTCTTTCGATATTTCCGTCGTGTCACTTTCGATTAATTCTTCCGCTTCCTCCTCTGTATTTTCGTTTGATTCGTCGTTTCGGCAAGTCAGACAAACCAACCCAGCTTCATTGAATGTCCAGACATTGCTTTCAGAAACATCTGAGTTTCGGTAGCCATTTCTGTAAAGAGTATTATTCAGGATTTCCAGAAGCGATCGCTCCATTATGAACGGTCTGTCATAAGGAATTTCAAGAATCAGATTTAATTTTTGATCCCGGAATGATTCGATTGTAGCAAGATCATATCCTTCATCAAAGGTGATTACAGAGTCACTCACTACATAATTATAACCGATTTTCTGTGCTCGTTCCATTGCCTCAGCCTTGGTTTTTCCTCTGGAGAAATATTCCTCTCTCAGACTTACTATCGAATCAGCTGTGCCTTCCAGTTTTAAATTAACTTCATTAAAGGTGGATTCTTCTCCTACCGGATTCAGTCTCAGAATCAATGTTCCCGGAGTTACAGGTACCGCAGTTTCCACATTATGCCAGTTTTCGGATTTGAAAAGTGCGACAATTCTCGGGATCTGGAATGCGGAGATTCCTACACATAGCAACCACAATCCCAATGCTACAAGGCCAAGTCTGCCGTTTACCAGATTCTTGGCAGCAATTACGCTGAGGCCAAGCAGGATAATGATGATGCCTGGAATAATCAGCAAACTTGAGGCAGCGATCACCAACCAGATAGGAACCATATTGGAAAACAACTCAATAGGGAAGTTGTCCATCAGGACACGATATTCATCGTTTGTCAATACTCCGAGGTAAACTGCAAGAGCAATAATCGGAGCGATTGTCAGGCCAAGTCCCACGAAAAAGACAATCAACCCGATAAAGACCCGGATCACAGAGAATATAAACCTTCCCAAAGGTCCCAATGCGCTGCCTATTCCTTCAATCACCTGACCGATAATCCGAAACGGAGTCAGTAGAATCTGTCTTGTTCTGGATTCAGGAATTTGAGGAGTCGGATTCAGATTTTCCTTGATGGTCGAATCTATGTTGTCCAGCGTAATTTCTCCGCCTTTCATCCTGATTCTCTCAGTTATTGAGCTTGCTACCGGAGTGATGATCCAAAGAATCAAGTAGATCAGAAATCCGGATCCACCCGCCAAAATCAAGAGAACAAAGGCTAATCTTGCATACACCACTTCGATGTTGAAGTAGGCTGCAACACCGCTTGCCACTCCGCCAATGACTTTGTCATCAGGGTTTCTGAAAAGCTTCTTGATGTTTTTGTCTTCCGGTACATCATAGGAAACTGGCAAAATCACCCAGAGAACGATGTAAGCTATCGCTGCAAAGAATCCAAAACTCAGATTGAATTTGAAATCGTCAAAAGGCAAAATATCCAGAAATCCGAAGTTGAATCTCATGTTCCCGCTGAACAATAAGAGAATAGCGATCAAGCGAGTCCAAAGCGGATCCACCGAGAAGTAATGAGCCATTCCGGCGCAAACTCCACCCAGGATTTTCTTATTCTCAAGACGTACCAGTTTTTTGTACCCGCCTTTTTCAGGATCCGGGGGCGTCACATATTTGTAGATATCCTCCTCTTTGCCAAAAGTATCTTCCTGATCGAGATCTCCAACTTCTTCTTCCACCGAAGTGAAATCAGCGATTGTCCCCATTTTCTCAATGAGTTTGTCTACGTTTTCGGCGGTAATGACCTGTTTGTTGTTCTTCAGGTTGCTGAGGAAAATCTCCGCGATCCTATTTTCGATATCGGAAATGATTTCCTGGTTGTCTTTATAGGAAGAAAAGTGTCGGTTGATGGCATCCAGATACTTCCTCAGCGTATCGTAACCGTCTTCTTCGATGTGGAACAGGATTCCACTGATGTTGATGCTTATGGTCTTCTTCATTTTTTCAATTCTTTGAGGTGATTTGTAAAGTGGAATTGACTAGCGAGTTCCATGTCTCTGACAAAGTTGCCAGAAAAGTCTTTCCTTCTTCGGTGATGGAGTAATACTTCCTTGGCGGACCGGACTCGGATTCCACCCAGCGGTATTGGACGAGAGAGGCAGACTTCAGTCTGTTCAGCAGAGGGTAGAGTGTACCTTCTACGACGATCATCTGAACTTGCGTCAGTTCATCAATCAGGTCTGAAGTATAAACCTCGCCTCTCGAAATGATGTGCAGCACGCAAAACTCCAAGAGTCCTTTGCGCATTTGAATCTGTGTGTTGGCGACATTCATGTTAAGGTGATTAAGTGTCCTTTTATCAGGGAAATCACTTTCCCTATATGCCAACTAGATGAAAAATGATACCAATCTTTTCCATGCTACCTTGTATAACCTAATTCCTTGCTATCAACAGTGGTTTTTTGGAAAGAAAATTTCAAAAAATGTCCTTTAAAGTAGATGAGGAATGATTTTTAATTTTCGGGTTAGTTGTCAGAAAAATGAAGATCGAAATCCTGCTATCCAAAAAAATATAGAATTGTTAAATTATTGAACATCAACATGTACGATGGCGTACACTTTTCACATTATTTTATAATTATAAACTGTGTTTTAATAATAGGACTTAGAATTTGGTTTATTTTAGAACTGTGAATAGCAAAAGTCTAAGCCTGTTATTTTTTCTTTTTCTCGGATCCATGCTTTGGATGAGAAATGAAGCATTTTCTCAGAATATTGCTCCGAAGTATTCCAATGAATTTTTAAGTATAGGAGTTGGAGCTCGTGCTTTGGGAATGGGCGGCGCACAGGTTTCGGCGGCCAGGGATGTGACGGCAGCGTATTGGAATCCGGCGGCTTTGATGGGGATTCAACATAAGTATGATTTTGCCCTGATGCATTCTGAATATTTCGCAGGAGTTGCACAATATGATTATTTAGGCTTTTCTACTCCGATCAAATCAGAAAGCCAGGTAGCAGTTTCTCTGATCCGCTTTGGTGTGGACGATATACCGGACACAAGATTTCTTTACGATGCGAATGGGGCGTTGAATTATAATAACATTCAATTTTTCAACGCAGCGGATTATGCTTTAATGCTCAGTTATGCCCGGGACCTATCCGATCATTTCAAAATAGGAATGAATGCGAAAATCATTCACCGAAACGTCGGGAAATTTGCACAGGCTTGGGGTTTTGGGTTGGATCTGGGTGGGATTTATGTCAAAGACAGAATGACAGTTGGGCTGATGGTCAGGGATATCACTACGACTTTCAATGCCTGGTCACACGATGCCGATTTGGTGAGGCAAGTTTATTCTCAGACTAATAATGAGGTTCCGATCAATTCGGTAGAAATCACGCTTCCGAGAGCGATTTCAAGTATTTCGTATGATTGGAAAATTGGCTCACAATTCAATTTACTCACAGCCCTGGATCTTGATATGACTTTTGATGGCAATAGAAATACAGTAATAAGTACCTCTTTGCTGAGCATAGATCCCAAGTTTGGATTGGAAGCCGGATTTCAGAATATTGCTTTTCTGCGTGCCGGGGTTAGTAATTTTCAATACATCAAAGATTTCGAAGGAGAAGAATCGCTGAATTTTTCTCCCAGCATGGGGATAGGGGTTTTCCTGAATGAGCGATTTCAGATTGATTACGCCCTTTCTGATATAGGAAATGTGTCTGAAACTCCTTATTCTCATGTTTTTAGCGTCAAAGTAAGTTTGGAAAAGTTGGATCCGGAATACAGAAAATTTAAAGGTTGGGCTAAGTAAGGATGAAAAGGATACTGCTGATTGGGTTGGTTTTGATGATGTTCGCGACGTTGGTCTCGGCGCAGCAAGTGCCTTGGTATACGTATGATCAGACTTATTATAAGGTGCCTACAGCCAAAGACGGCATTTACCGGATTTCTGCTCAAGCACTCCAGAGTTCAGGGATCAACCTCAATAACCTTGATCCACGCGCCATCCGGATGTATCATAGGGGGAAAGAGGTTGCGATTCATATTGAAGGTGAAAACGATGGGAAATTTGACACTGGAGACTTTATAGATTTTTATGGATTGAGAAACGATGGGACTTTAGATCGATTACTCTACACTGATTTTTCTTCCATTCCCAATCCCTTTTACAATACCCATTCAGATACAACTGCTTTCTTCTTGTCTATTCTGCCCGGGCAAACCGGAAAACGAATGGCTCAACGAACAACTCCGGCTGCTGATTTACCTTTGGCCACCACCTATAATTCTGAGAAGCTTCAGGTATTTGCCGACCAATATTCTCTCGGACAAGGATATACTTTTGATTTCCGACTTTCCAAATACGACCTGGGACAAGGTTGGATGAGTACGGTGGTTACCAAAGGAACCACAAAACAAATCACATTCAATCAACTGGGAAGTCCCCGGAATACAGGCTCAGCGCAACTTGAAATAGGGTTGGTCGGCAGATCGTACAACGAACACCGTACCAGAATCCTGGCTGGACCCACTGCTGCTAATCAGAGATTAGTCTCCACGGTGCCTTACTTTGGATTTAACTATCCGCAGCTGAAGATTGAATTAGCCATGACTGATTTCAATCCGGATGGAAGTATAGTTATTGGAGTTCAGTCCACAGGAACTGAATCTGCTGATAATATATCTGTCGCTTATGCGAAAATTATTTTTCAGAAAAATGTAAGTAACGGAAATTTTTCCTCTGAACTTTTCATTCTCCCTCCGGGAAATCAAAGAATTCAGCTAAATCAAACCAGCGGTACTTATTTGGCTGTGGATGTTTTTGATCCCGTGAATCCTAAAAAAGTAAACCTGGCGGTTTCTGGTCCAAGTTTGAGTTTCACAGCATCTGTTGCCTCAGATTCCAGTAAAGTATGGGTTCAAAATGCTACTCAAGTGAACCAAGTGGGAGTTTTGAAGCCAGTGAGATTCCGGGATTATCTATCTCAGCCAGCTAATTTCATCTTAGTTGGACATCGAAAATTGGAAGTACCTTCTAAGAAATTTGCAAACCCTCTAAAAGCGTACGCGGAACATAGAGCCTCTCCTTTGGGTGGAGGATTTGATACGCTGACTTTGCGAATGGAAGAAATTGTAGATCAATTTGCCTATGGTGAAAATTCTCATGTAGCACTCTATGAATTTTTACGAGCTTATTATCCGGTTCACAAGCCGACGCATTTACTGCTTGCAGGCAGATCCTTGGCTATGTTTTCTACTGCAAGAGCAGGAGGAGTTACTTATTATTATAGGAATAACCCCTCCATTTTCCCATTTCAGGATTTAGTTCCTCCGGGTGGTTATCCTTTTTCAGACAACATTTTTACTATTGGCTTAAATCCTTCGAAACCGAATACTCCCGTGATGGGTGTAGGTAGAATTCCTGCAAAAACATCCGAGGAATTAGCAGGGTATCTTGATAAGGCAATTGAAAAAGATGCAGTAGGAGTGTCTGATTCTTGGCAAAAGGAAATGATTCACCTTAGCGGAGGCGTCTCTGAATTTGAGTTGGAGCGTTATTTTAATTTCCTCAATGGATTCAAAAATATTGCTGAAGGACCATACTTAGGAGGAAATGTCACGACCTATCGGAAGAGGTCAAACTCTACTATTGAGGTGATTGATATCACTGGTGATCTTAATGAAGGAAGATCTATGGTTACGTTTTTTGGTCATGGTTCGCCTACGATAATTGACATTGAGATTGGATTTGCATCAGATCCAATTTTGAATTATCAAAACAAAGGGAAGTATCCGATCATGCTTTTCAATGGGTGTGATTACGGAAGTGCGTTTGGGACAGGCTATACCCAAGGTGAAGATTGGGTGATTACACCTGAAAAAGGAGCTTCTAATATCATGGCAAACACTTCAATAGGAGTAGACATATATTTAAGAAGATATTCAGAGGGTTTTTATTTGAAGGCATTTGCGGATAGTACTTTAATTTATCGGACAATTGGAGAGGTAAAACAAGAAGCCGGGGATTATTTCATTTCACGGTATGGTAATAGTCCGCTTAGTATGTCCCATTTGGAGCAAATGGTTTTGCTTGGTGATCCTGCAGTAAGAATTTTTCCGGCAAATAAGGCAGATTATGCCATAAAAGAAGAGGAAGTATTTTTAGAAAGCTTTGGTGATGATCCGTTGACAGCTCTTTCAGACAGTCTTAAACTGACATTCGTACTTCGTAATATCGGTCGTGTAGATACAGATTCTATCAAATACCAAATCAGCAGGAGACTTCCCGACGGTACTCAGCTTACCTATCCTGAGGTGAAGATTCCTTACATCTCCCGGGTAGATACTATTGTCTATTCAATCCCGAATAGCTCGGTTGCATCCGCGGGGGAAAACACTTTTACAATCGAAGTGAACTCCGGAAAAGATGCAGATGAAATGACCTTTGCCAATAATATCATCTCCTTCGGAAAGTTGATTCAGCTGAGTGGAACCCTGAATTTAAGTCCTGTTGAATATGGAATTGCCAATACGCGAGATTTGACATTGGTTGCACAGGTTCCCGGAAAAGCTTCCGAGGATCGGATTATTATTATTCAACTTGATACTGCTGCAAATTTCAGTTCAGCCTTCAGAAAAGAGATTCGAATCAGCACCAGAGGACTTGCAGAATGGCCGGTTTCCCTGCTTTCTGCCAACGATACAGTGACTTATCACTGGCGGTCAAAGTTTCAGGAAGCAAATCCGGGAGAATCTGATGCCTGGACTACTTCAAGTTTTTCATTTATTCCCACCGGTCCGAATGGCTGGACCCAGCGTACTCAGGATCAAATGGGAGAAAATCAACTGACCAATCTGGAAATCAATCCGTCCAATAAAACCTGGAAATACAAGGATGTGAAATTAGGTTTTGAGGTGTTTACTATTGGTTCTGCAGTGGATACTCTTTCATTCAGAAACACTCAATTCTATCTGGATCAGATTCCCCAGATTATTGATAATGTCAACAATGCGAACAGCAGACTTTGTCCAAACGGGTCGATCGGTTTGGTAGCGTTTGAACAGAAAAATCTGATGCCTTATCTCGCAATTCCGGTTTCTGGCTTCGATATTCTGGATTCCAGAGCCTGTGGTCGGGTGCCGCAGATGATTCAGAGCATTCAAAATGCCTGGATCACTACGCCGGGCCAGACTATTCTGGTGGATTATGTCAATAATGTGCCGGTTGGAGATTACGTGGTGATTTTCTCTGTTGGCAATGTGACGTTTGATGCATGGCCAGATATCGCAATTCAGAAGTTGAAAGAATTTGGAGCGAGTGAGGCTACTCTTCGGGCTTTGAAAAATGGAGATCCCTACATTCTCTATGGACGGAAAGGAATGAAACCAGGGGAAGCGATTGAAATTGTCGGGACTAAAAATGCTGATGTTCCGGCGAATAAGCAGACGCTTACCTTTTCGGCTGATCTTGAAGGTTACATGACTTCAGGTACTATCTTAACTCCGAAAGTAGGGCCGGCAGCATCGTGGGAGCGGTTTTTTCAAAATGTAAAGTCAAGAGATTGGATCAATGAAGAGGAGCGAACCTTCTTTGATATTATCGGGGTGAAAGAAAATGGAGTTGAGGAATCCCTGTTGACAAATGTGTCAGAGGAGGAGTTGGATTTGTCTTTTATTGATCCAACTATTTTTCCTCAAATTCGACTTCGGTATTCGATGAATGATCCGCAGTCTACGGCTCCTGCCCAGCTCAACCGTTGGCAAGTCAATTACACCGGGGTTCCGGAAGGTGTGCTAGTTTCGAAATCAGGGCAAGAGCAAGTGAATCTAAAAGAGGGACAGAATGGATTGCTGGAATTTCAGTTCAAAAATATCTCGCAATACAACTTCCTCGATTCTATCCGGGTGGATTGGAAATTAACAAACACAGCTTCTCGAAAGGTTGAAAATTTCTCCAAAAAATTCCCTGCATTGAAGGCTGGTGAGTCTTTTGATTTTACGATCGAGTTCAATTCCGAAGGAAAATCCGGATCAAATGAGCTGGAAGTTTTTGCTAATCCAAAACTCCAAATGGAAGAGACCTTCCGGAATAATCAACTTGACATGGGAGCTTATTTCGTGGTGGAAGGTGATAATTCCACTTCGCTTCTTGACGTCAATTTTGACGGGATCTATATTATGGATGGAGATATTGTCTCGCCAAATGTAATGGTGACGGCATTGCTCAAAAACGATCAAACCTTGCTTTATAAAAAGGATACGGTTGGGATGGAGATCTACGTCAAGCAAAATTGTGATAATTGCCAGTTTAGCAGGGTCAATTTCTCCAATCCAAATTTGAGCTGGTCACCGGCAAGCGAAGATTCTGAATTCAAGGTATCTTTTATTCCTGGCCCGCTTGAGGATGGAATTTACACCTTAAGAATTGTGAATGAGGATTCTCCTCAGCCATTCGAAATCAGTTTTGAAGTGATCAATGAGTCCCAGATCACCAATTTTTACCCCTATCCAAACCCATTCAGCACGAGTGTGCGGTTTGTCTTTACGGTCACCGGAATGGAAGTTCCGGATGAAGTCAAGATTCAGATCATGACGGTGACGGGTCGGGTCGTTCGGGAGATAATGCAGAATGAACTCGGGCCGATCCGAATCGGAAATAACATTACCGAATATGCCTGGGATGGTCGGGATGAGTTTGGAGATCAGCTGGCAAACGGCGTTTACATTTACCGGGTTTTGATCAGAAAGGATGGTCAATTCATGGAGCACAGACCTACTGCCGGAGATCGGGCTTTCAACAAAGGCTACGGAAAAATGTACCTTTTACGTTGATTTGGGCTTTTTCTTAATATATTGATAGATTCCAAATACTCCGATTACCAAAAGTACGAATCCGATTGCCCATTGAGCGGGTGATCTGAGAGCGTCTTTTGCTCCGAGGAACGAATTGGCAAAGACACCGGTACCGAAAGCAATAAAGGTTCTCGGAAGCATTCCCAAAATCCCAAAAATCAGCACTTTTTTTAGCAGGATTTTCATCGAAGCAAAAAGGAAATTGGACACAGCAAAAGGAATGATGGGGCTGATTCGGACGAAAAAAATCAAACTCATCTCTTTTGATTTCCGTGCTTCCAATTCCTCTTTGAGCTGAGGATGTTTGGTAAAAAGAACTTCAAGCAGGGAGGCGTTTGCTTTTTGACCGAGTTTGTAACCCAGGATGGTAGCCAGTGCATAGGCAATTACCAAAAAAGGGAAAGCAATCCATCCAAAAAAGAACCCTGAAGCAGGGGCAATGAAGGTAGTTGGAAGAAAGGCTAATCCCATCATCAAGCCTGTGACTCCTGTGAAAATCAGTAGATTCATGGGGGAATCGAGGCGGATTCCTTCCAGAATTTGATAGTTCCACAGAAAAATCAAACTTCCCAAAGGCGGCATCAAAGTCACCCAAACCCAACCCAAAACTCCCATCGGATGTTGGTTGAAGTACCCTGCAATTGTTTTGAAAATGCTACTCTTTTTTGTCATCTTTGGCCAGCCTTTTGAACCGATAAGCCCATAAAGCCCTGCAAGTTTAGCACGCTAAGCTTGAAATCATCCGAAAAATCAGAAAAGGTTTCTTTTAAGTGCAAACCAACTTTTCAACAAAACAACCTCTCTCATGAAATTTGGTACAAAAGCCATTCATGCCGGAGTCACTCCAGATCCATCCACGGGTGCGATCATGACTCCGATCTATCAGACTTCTACCTACGTGCAACGTTCTCCCGGCGATCACAAAGGCTATGAATATTCCCGAACTCATAATCCAACGCGAACTGCTCTTCAGGATAATCTGGCCGCTCTGGAAAATGGAAAACATGGAATCTGTTTTTCATCGGGTCTTGGTGCGATCGATTCGGTTGTCAAACTCTTCAATCCGGGTGATGAGATCATCAGCACCAACGATCTTTATGGCGGGACTTATCGACTTTTTACGAAGGTTTTTGAGCGATACGGAATCAAATTTCATTTCGTTCCTATGGCCGAACCAGAATCCATTGTAAAACTGATAAATGAAAACACCAAAATGATCTGGGTGGAGACGCCAACCAATCCGATGATGAACATCATTGACTTGGTAGCGATGGCGAAAGTCTCAAAAGATCATAGATTGTTACTGGCTGTCGATAATACTTTTGCGTCACCATTCCTTCAAAACCCGTTGGATCTGGGAGCTGATATCGTGATGCACTCTGTGACAAAGTATCTCGGAGGCCACTCCGATGTGGTGATGGGCGCTTTGATTGTCAAAGATGACGAACTCGCTTCTCGTTTGGTGTTCCTTCAGAATGCGTGCGGAGCAACTCCCGGACCTCAGGATTGCTTCCTGGTTTTGAGAGGAATTAAGACACTTCATCTGCGGATGGAGCGACATTCACAAAATGGCAAAACCATCGCTGCTTATCTTAAAAATCACCCGAAGGTGGAGAAAGTTTACTGGCCGGGTTTTGAGGATCATCCAAATCATGAGGTGGCCAAAAAGCAAATGAGAGACTTCGGAGGCATGATTTCATTCACCCTGAAAGGCAACAGGATTGAGGATGCAAAAACCGTGATGGAAAACTTCCACCTGTTTGCATTGGCAGAATCTCTGGGTGGCGTGGAGTCTCTTTGCGGACACCCGGCTACCATGACTCATGCAAGTATTCCAAAAGCTGAAAGAGAGAAAGTGGGTTTGGTTGACTCCCTGATCCGCCTTAGCGTAGGAGTAGAGGATGCTGAAGACCTTAAAAATGATTTGGCAAACGCTCTTTCTAAAATCTGATCAGATCAGAATTTTATTAAAAAGCTGTTGAGCCTGTTTTTCCACCTGGGAAGACAGGCTTTTCTTTTCGTCTCTCAGATCCTTGACCCAATCGAGGTATTTTTTCTGCACATCTTCCTTTTCTCCTAAAAATTGGGTGAGTGACTGGAGGGCTAAATGATTGGAATACCAGGGCTTCATATTTTCCTTGAGCGTTGCAATTTCCTGATGAATGCTATCCACAAAAATCGGATTGAATCCGAGATGAATCAGGAGATTTTCGAGCATGATAATCATCCGCATTCCCTCGAAAACGTCCCGAAGAACCCGACTATCCATCTGGGTTTTTTGATTGATGTGGAGAAATTCCAATTCTTCCTGAATAATCTGATTAATGGCGGTATTGATCATCAGGGGCTTGATCCCTTTGCTGGATCGATGACACTTTTGGAGGAAATCATCCCAGCTTTTCAGAGTACTGCCTACAATCAAATCAAAAGTTTCTATGTAAAGCGCTTTCTTATGATTCTCCAGAAACTGGCGATAGCTATTGAAAGTCAGTCCCGTTTTCAGTTCACGTGCCTTGAGGCTTTTTTCGACCAGTTTGAAATGGTGAATTTTCCGAAGGTTCTTTTGGAGTTTCTTGAAAGGAGAAAAAGCATCTATTCCGGTACCTTCTTTTTCGAAATGGATTTTGGCCATCAAATCTGAATAAAGCTCCAGAAAAGCCATTTTCCCTGATAACTCAATTACTTTTTTGGATTTGATTTGCTTGCCCAAAGCCAGAAACAGCTCCTTCGCTTCGCGATGTTGCTGCTCAAAAATCTGGAAGACAGGAGAAACTTTGACCTGCATGGTTTAGGATATTCTCACCAGGGTGGCACCATAGCCCCACTGGTCTTTTTGGGTATCCTGAAAATACTTAATATTTCCCAATTGGCTCAGGCGCTTATGAATTTCTTTTCTCAAAACTCCATTTCCAACCCCGTGAATGAAGGTGATTTCGTCCATTCCGGAGGCGATCGCCTGATTCAGATTTTTCTCAAATACATCTAATTGGGTCCTCAGCATTTCAGAATTACTCATTCCTTTTGATTCTTTGACGAGTTGCTCAATGTGTAAATCGATTGATTTTGCAGGCTTCTTTATAGGCAATACTTCCGGCTGAACCTGCGATCCGTTCAAATCCGCATTAAGTGCCCGAATGTCCAGCTCCTTGGTTGTTTGCTCGAAAGCAAAAAGATAGGCTGTTTTTCCAAGTCGCGGAGCTTTGCTGAGATGCTTGAAAAACTGTGTTGGCTTCATCTTCAGCTGGCGCTCAAAAGCTGGAATCGCTTTCTCCAGCTTGTTTTGAATCGGAATAAAGCGGAACAGAAATGCCGGCCATTCATCCATTTCTTTCAGAAGGCGATCATCAAATTTCTTGGCTTCTCCGGAATTCAAAGTGCCACCCAGAAGTGTCCGGTGATTATTTCCATAAACCTCGGAAACGTGGGTCACATAGGCTTGCTGACTGTCGTTAATCAGATAAAGGCTGAGATTCTGATCATTGATAGGAACAAACGCCAGGTAAAGTCCCTGATCTTTTGGACCCGAAATAGGAGTTGGGGTTTCGACTTGAGGCTCTGAAGAAGGCTTGTCGCCAAAATATTGCTTTTCGGTTTCGTTGATGATTACGACTTCCGATTTCATGGCAGGAATCACAAATCCATCCTCGACTTCTATCTCAATTCTCCCGCTGGAGGATATCTTTTTGATAATCCCTTGTTCTTTTCCGTGGAGAAGTCTTACTCGGTCACCGATGTTCATTGGTTTAGTGCTTTTTTGTATGTGTCCAGGGCTCGCAGCCTGGCAAATTTATGATCTACGATCGGTTTTGGATATTGACTCGTTCCAAATTCCGGAATCCACTTTTTGATGTACTTCAGTTCTTTGTCAAATTTCTCGGTCTGAGATTCCGGATTGAAAATCCTGAAGTAAGGCTGTGCATCTGTGCCTGTTCCGGCTGCCCATTGCCAGCCACCATTGTTTGAAGCTAACTCAAAATCCAGCAACTTCTTTGCGAAATATGTTTCACCCCATCTCCAGTCGATCAGGAGATGTTTGGTCAGGAAAGAAGCGACGATCATTCTCCCTCGATTGTGCATGTAGCCCGTGGAATTGAGCTCCCGCATGCCGGCATCGACGATCGGGTAACCGGTTTTTCCTTCACACCAGGCTTCAAATTCCTCCTCATTATTTCTCCAGGGAATGTGATCGTATTGAGGTTTGAAAGCCCGATTCACCACCTGTGGATTGTAATCCAAAATCATCATATAAAATTCCCTCCAGATCAATTCATTTAGAAAAATATCATTGAGTTTGGCAGCGGTAAGTGCAAGTCGGCGAATAGAAATCGTTCCGAATCGAAGGTGAATCCCCAATCTCGACGTGCCGTTTTTAGCGGGGAAATTCCTTGTCTGATCGTAGTGAGCGATGATATCCTCATCCGCTTTGATGGGCGGAATGCTCAAGTTTGTCTTTTCAAATCCCATTTCTTCCAGAGAAATAACCGGAAGAGATGTGGTTTGAAAAAGCTTTTTCCATTGGTAATTGGATAGCAATTGAGTTTGGGTGCTCTTAAATTTTTCCAGCCAAACCTTGCTAAAAGGAGTGAAGACTTTGTAAAACTCGCCCGAGCCGTTCAGAATTTCTCCCGGTTCGAAAATTACCTGATCCTTGAAAGTCAGAAAAGGGATGTTTTTTTCCTTCAGTAATTTCTCAATAGCACCATCCCGTTCTTTGGCATAGGGCTCATAGTCACGATTGCTGTAGACTGACTGGATATCAAACTCCCCCAGCAATTCCCTGTAGATGTCTTCCGGATTGCCATATTTCACCAAAATCGAACTTCCTTTTTTAGCAAGTTCCTGATCGATTGACAAAAGCTGCTGATGGATAAAATCCACTCTTGCGTCTGATTTGTCATCCAGTTTGTCCAGGATTTTTTTGTCAAAAATGAAAAGAGGCAACACATTTTCCTCTTGCTGCAAGGCATAATACAAGCCTGTATTGTCCTCAAGTCTAAGGTCTCTTCGAAACCAAAAAAGGATGATTTTTTGCATTGATATCTTTTCTCAAAGAAGAACTTACGGGACTAAATTGTTTAAAAATCGTCTTTATCCGGTGGCCTTGAGTTCTGAATCATTCGAAGAGAATCCATTCTTTCTTCCAGATTGTCCAGCTTGATGGGAGTCCATTTTTCACCGTTTTCATAATCTTCCCTCAGAAAATCATCTGTATCGTTGATCCTGAGTTTGGCTTCTTTCTTACCAGTGATTTTCTTGAATAGCTCACTGAATGTGTTGAATGACACATTCTGAGAAAGAGAAACACCATAGGTTGTCACGTTTTTTGAGGTGGAAAGTGAGGTAAACGAATTGAAATTGTTACGGTTGAAGATTCTCACTCTGTAAACTCCATCCTCTGAAAGCTGATATTCAGCTTGCCAATCTCCAATGATAGAGGTAGCAGCTGCATTTCCCTGGCTATCGGTGAATCCTCCGTCGCGGGATACGCGAAGTCTGCCACCCAGAAAAGTATAGGCTACACTCAGCTGGAAATTCTCCATGGTATTTTGGTCCAAAGAAGCTAAATCTATCTGAACTTCCAGGTTTTGATCAATTTGACCGATGAAGCTATTCAGCTGGGAAGAAAGCAACTGGCCTAAACTTGAGGAAATAGTATTGGCTCCGGAGAATTGACCTTCGGGAGAGAATGAACGGGTCATGATCACTGAAAACACTTGCCGGTTCATTTCCTGGTCATCATTAGCAACTCTGTTTTGGAATGCCGCGATGGTCGTTTGGTTTTCGGTTGTATTTGGAAATTCATCGAAATTGAAACCGAATTCGATTTCCGGAGAAAGCAATTCACCGCTCATTTTCATGATCACTCTGGTCGGATAGCGTCTGCTGGATGTAGTGTTTTCAGGATTTGCAGTAGGACTATTGGCCATCAAAGGCTGAAGAGATAAATTCTCTTTGTATTCGGCTGTCAAATTCATGACTCCTTGGTAAGGATCTCCGTACCACGTGATCCTTCCTCCCGGCTGGATGCGGAATTGTTTTTTCACCACATTGTACAAGGAGAAATTGTATTGCCCTTCTGTGATTTCGTAATTGCCACTCAAGTTGAAATTGCCTTGGGTATCAATATTCATGGTCAAAACTCCGCGGCCTCTGCCTGAAATTCCTTCGCCGGTTCTCGGGTCGATGATGATCTCCGCATAGGCATCCGGTGTGATATCCAAGACAAAGTTCATCCTTATATTTTCAATTTCCAGACGGTTGATTTCCTCGGCAATTTCTTTCAATCGAACCGTATCCATTACATTGATGATATGGATGAATTCTTCCTGTGCTTGTTCGTTGTTGCTGGAAAGCGGAATATAAATCTCCGTGTTTGGCTGACTGGTGGCCCGGGCATTGATGTCCAGATTCGTTGTGGATCCGATTACATCGAGAGTTCCGGTTACAAATGCCCTTCCATAGAATACTTCGCTATCTTCGTCGGTGGTGTTTAGCACCTGAAAATTGGTAAGCCTTGACCGAATGTCCAGATAGATATTTTGGAAGCCAATATGCTTGATTCCTCCTGTAAAATTTGCCTTGTGGCCGTATAAGTCCTGAACTACTAATTCACGAAAGCTTACTTCTGTAGGTTGGAAAATGAGGCTCCCGTTCATGGTATAGGATGTATTGAGGAAGTTTACCCTCAATTTTCCGGCATTCACTCTGGTGGAACCCACAATCTCGGGCTTACTCAAAGTGCCCAGCATTTTTAAATCTCCGGTAATAGTTCCTCCGAGATTTGATAGGTAATTGGAAAGGAATGGCTCCAGCACAACCAAACTTGCACCATCAAAATTCACATCTATGTCAATGTCTTGTTTCTCCAACCCAATAGATCCATCAAGATCAAGGGTCTTATTTCCCTGAAGCGTATTTCCAATATTGATTTCAAATCGATCTCCTGTTAGCTGGGCTTTTGACAATAAATCACCAATCAGAAAATCGTTGATGGATAGTTTAACAATGCCCACATCGCCTTCGATAACTGGTTTGTCGTAAACATTTGCAAATGAAATCAGACCGTTCGCAGTACCTCCGAAGTCCTCCATTGTCAATGTGTTGAGCAAATCAATATTGACTTTATTAAAAGTCAGATTTAGCTTGTCTTCAATGTTTTCGCTGATCAAACCTTCCAAAGAGAGGAATTGATCCTCGTTGAAGATTTTCACATTCGAGAAAGTAATGAGTCCCGGCGTGAGCGTGATTGAGTTGGCCGGATCAAAATCCCATTCCCGATTAAGGATTTTCAGCAGTGAATTTTTAAAAGTGAGTTTGGTATTTTGAGCTGTGAACTGAGTGCTTGCTTTTATTCTTGCCGAACTCTGAGTCGAGTCCTGATCGAGGGAAAAGTCCAGATCAACTTCATTTTGATTCCAGATGGCTTCCAGTCCCAGGTTCGTGAATTCTAATTCCTTCCCGATATGTTGAGCTTTTGAATACACATAGAAAGAAGCCAAAATCTCTTTGCTGTTGATGATTTTGGAAGTGTTAAAGTCAATATTGGTTGCCAGAGCAGTGTTCCCCTGATAGCTCAGAGAGTCAATGCTGCTGAAGAAGTTGAAAATAGTGTTTTCAGGGGTCTGATAAAAAGCACCTTCGAGTATTGTGTTTTTTGAAATGGTGAAATCCGGATAAAAAAGCTGGACGATCGGATTAATATTAGCCATTCGCACATTGAGATCCAGACTGTAAGTCTCAGAGAAATTTCTTGCTAAATCCGCAATGGGCTGCTCTTCATTCAGAATAATCGACACGTACTGATCGACCAAAATCTGAAGATCGCTTCCCATTTGCTGAAGGTTAAACTGGCCTGAGGCTCCGGCTACGACATAGTCCGAATTGAGCGAAATAGTGCGGGTTCCACCTGCGAATAATGACTGGAAGAAGAAATCACCCACATCTAAAAATCGGTTATCATAGCCAACTTTGATGTCATTGAATCGGGCGATTCCCTGAAGATCGTCAATCTTGATCCCCTTGGTATCAATGTACATGACACCACTGATGAAGGTGGCTTTTTCCACAAGATTAAGCCTGTCCAGAAATGCCGTATCGAGCTTCAATTCCATTCTTACAGAATCAATGGACTCTTTCAGGTTTACAATCCCATTGGCCTGCATTTTCAAGTTCGGATCGTTGATGCTCAGATTTCCCTTGAAGAGATCCAGGCCATAAGTTGCATCGGTCTTGATGTTGACAAAGTTGTAATTATTAATGCCTACCTGAGAAATATTGGCATCCAGGTCAAGGAGCATATTTTCTATTGAATTGCCTTTTAAATTGACTTTTCCATCCAGACTGATTTTCTGCAGGAGGGCTGGATTTTCAGACAAAATTCCCATGTCCAGATTTGTGATTTTCACCCTTGAAATGACCGTAGGAATCCCTTTTACCAAGTCATAATTGATCCTGCCATCGATGGATCCTATATTGGTTTTGATCACCCCGTTCAGAATAAACCTTTCTAAATAGCCTGTAAAGTCAGCATCGAGGATGATGTTGTTGAATTTTTGAATTTCCTTTTGGACGTTTTCAGGAAGATATGGCTTGAGGTCGCTTGCCAGAATTGTGGAGTTTTTCAGAGATAGGTTGAGATAGGTTTTCTGAAGTTTAGGAAGTCCATCCAGCTCAAAAGATCCGAAAATGGCTGTTTTTTTACCCAATCGGATTAGAAATTCTTTCGATTTGATGTCCGAAACAGGACCAGTGATATCACCGCTCAGGTAGATCATATCATTGATTTCCGGTAACGATGGGACAAAAGGCCTCAAATCACTCAAAGCAAGTTTGGTTTCCTTCAAGCGTGCTATCACCACTACCTCATTCAAAAAGTCAGAAAACGAACCAGTGTTTGCATATTCCAGCCTCAGATAATCTTTGATATGGCTATCCTTGGTTTTTAAGCTCAGCTTATCAAGTTCGAGGAACTCCGGTGAGTAAATAAAATCTGTTTTTAATTCCTGAATGGTAAGGCCTGAGGTAAGTTCCTTGCCCGATAATAGTTTAATACTGATCCCGATATCGCCCCCGTCCAGGTAAAAGTCTGTTGCATTTGCCGTGATGTCTGAGAATCTCAACCGATTAAAATCCATCCCCTCTGTGACAGGCTCAGAATTATAATTGACCATGGCAAATTCTCCCTGACGTAGTTCGATGGATTTGATCCCGAACTTGACAGGGGAGGAACTCGGTTTTTGTGAGCCAAAAAGTTTTGTTAGCTCATCGACCCAAAGGTTAATGTTCATCACAGAATCTCCCTCGTGGGTAATCATTCTAACCCGGGGATATTCCAAACGAATGGCATTGATTACAGGATCTCCGGGAGTAATGAGGGACATCAATTCAAAATTCGCCTGAATAGAAGTGGACTCCAGCATCAGGCTATCGTGATGGTCAGTGATACTTACTTCTTTGAGCTCCAGTGCATCCCACCAATTCAGGCGGATTTGGCCTATTTCAGTGTTGAAGTTGGAATTTTCATTGAGGTAGACTGAGACCTTATCTACTACCCAGTTTTGAACGAAGTTTACTTGCAGGCTAAGGGCAAGAATCAGAAATAATAAAAAAACGGAAAAGACCACCCATAAGATCACGAGGAAAGCTTTATGCAAAAAATACTTAACTTTCGCGTTCATTTCCAATGGGTACAAACGATATTTCTATTTTAGCTATTGAGTCCTCGTGTGACGAGACTTCAGCCTCTGTTATTCTAAATGGCAAAGTACTTAATAATATTGTGGCGACGCAATCAGTTCATGAGAAATATGGCGGCGTAGTGCCTGAATTGGCTTCTCGCGCACATCAGGAAAACCTGATTCCGGTTATTGTTGAAGCAATTTCCACCTCAGGAATTTCCAAAGAACAATTAAGTGCTGTCGCTTTTACACGTGGTCCGGGGCTTATGGGTTCGCTGCTGGTCGGAGTTAGTTTTGCAAAAGCTTTTGCCTACGCACAAAAAATCCCCTTGATCGAGGTCAATCACATGCAGGCGCATGTTTTGGCTCATTTCATTGAAGACCCAAAACCGTCTTTTCCATTCATCTGTCTGACAGTGAGCGGCGGACATACCCAATTGGTTTTGGTCAAAGATCACCTTGAGATGGAGGTGATCGGGGAGACCCAGGATGATGCGGTAGGAGAGGCGTTTGACAAGACTGCCAAATTGCTGGGGCTTCCTTATCCTGGAGGTCCTTTGATCGATAAATATGCAGTAGAGGGGAATCCCAAAGCTTTTCAG
The DNA here is from genome assembly GCA_036676605.1 of Algoriphagus sp. Classification (GTDB taxonomy): domain Bacteria; phylum Bacteroidota; class Bacteroidia; order Cytophagales; family Cyclobacteriaceae; genus Algoriphagus. The sequence continues at coordinate 12,677 of JAKFCO010000073.1, read as the reverse complement.
TTTCCGATTACCCGAATGCCCGGGCTGAATTATTCTTTCAGCGGGATCAAGACTGCGGTTTTATACTTTCTCAGAGATCAATTGCAGGTGAATCCGCAGTTTATTGAGCAAAACTTAGCCGATCTTTGCGCAAGCGTCCAATACTCCCTGATCGAGATGTTGCTCATCAAGTTGAAAGATGCGGTGAAGCAATACGGAGTAAAAGAAATAGCGATTGCAGGCGGGGTTTCGGCCAATTCAGGACTGCGAAACACGCTGAAGGAATTGGCTGCGAAAAAAGGATGGAACCTGTACGTCCCAAAATTCGAATACTGTACAGACAATGCCGCCATGATTGCCATGGCAGCTCATTACAAATATCAGAAGGGCGAATTCTCCTCAATGGATGTCACTCCTCTGGCCAAAATGAAATTCCAGAATGGCTAAGGCGAACAAGTTTGACAAAGTCATCAATATCAAGAATAAGAAAGCAAGCTTTCAGTTTGAATTCATTGATACCTACACATGCGGAATGGTTCTGAAAGGCACCGAAATCAAATCCCTCCGCGAAGCGAAAGTTTCCCTGACAGAATCCTTTTGTCTCTTTATGGACGGAGAGCTTTATGTCCGACAAATGCATATTGCCCCTTACTCCATGGCTGCGAGTTTCAATCACGAAGCTGTCCGTGACAGAAAGTTACTTTTGAGCAAAAGAGAATTGGAAAAGCTTCAAACTAAGTCTCAGGAAAAAGGACTTACCATCATTCCGGTTCGTATATTTATCAATGACCGAGGCCTGGCAAAAATGGAAATTGCGCTGGGTCGTGGTAAAAAGATACATGATAAACGACAGGACCTGAAGGAAAAAGATGCGAAAAGAGAACTCCAGCGAATTGCCTTTAACTGATGTTTTTGGAATATGCAGGCAAACAATTCTTCCACTCTATCGAAGGCCAACGGTTGACTCAGCATTAGTAACCCAACTGCTTTTTGGAGAATGCTACCAGGTAAATGCCATTACGGCAGATCAAAACTGGTACAAAGTTTTTCATGAGGATACCGGAATATCAGGCTGGATTTCTTCCAAATCCCTCAAAAACATTCCAAAATCCGATTATCAAACTTTTCTAAATCAGGATTATCAGGTTGTCACCAGCCCGATTGCAGCGATAGATTACCTCGGAACCAATCTTTATCTGCTTCCCGGAAGCAGGCTTCATTTTTCAGAGATCGAGCTTTTCAACTGGCAGGATCATATTGGATTCACAGGTTCGGTCAGAAGCCACGCCGTCAGAGCCGACCGAAATCAACTCATCGAAATTGCCTTGAAATATATCAATGCGCCTTATCAGGCCGGAGGAAGGAGCATTTTCGGACTTGACGAAAAGCAAGGAATTGACCTCATCGTCACTATTGCCGGATACAGCCTGAATTCTCAAAAAAATCCCGGAAGAACAATTGATCCTGAAGAGATTTTACCGGGTGATTTGCTTATTTTCAAGACATTAGAGTCCAATGATTCTCGGTACGCGATCTTTTTGGGAGCAGAAGAAGTGCTCTGGATGGACAATCGAATGCGAGTGACGGACCTGGATGAATGGACGGATTTTATCAAAAACAATACGGCTGAACATGCCGTTTTGGAAACGAGATCGATAGTGGGATAAGTTATGGAAAAACGGGTTTTGGTTTTGAATTTAGATCATTCTCCGGTGGCAGTGGTGTCGCCCCAAAAAGCTATTGTTTTATTGCTTTTGGAGAAAGCTAATTGCCTTTCGACCTACGGGCTTCTGGAGATCAGAACTGTCAGCCGAAGCTTTGAATATCCTGCAGTTATTCGTCTGAATCATTATAAAAATATTCCCTATCGCGGAGTCCTTCTGAATCGCGTGAATCTTTTCCGTAGGGATGGCGGAGAATGCCAATACTGCGGAAGCAGGCGTCACTTAACCATCGATCACGTGATACCAAGATCGAAAGGAGGCAAAACTTCCTGGACAAATCTGGTCACGGCCTGCAATCACTGCAATGTGAATAAAGGAGATAAAACTCCGGAGCAAGCAGGATTGATTCTGAAAAAAGAGCCATTCAAACCTTCGCTTTCCTATTTTTTATCTGAATACGCGGAGAGGCAAGCGGAGCAATGGCTGCCATTTCTTTCATGCAGAATCATCCATTAAATAATCTAAAGATCGGCGTTATGCGGCATTCTATGTGCTTCGTTGAAACTATGACAGATTTTAAAAACATATCGACAAGACAACTTATCGCTGACGATTCAGAAATCGAGCGGAAAAAACAGCAATTACAGCTTGTAGACAAGGATAATGAGAATTGGACAGAAACGTATTTAGACAGAGATAGCGGAGATAAATGGCTTTACTATTGGGTTGACAGTTACTTACATGGAGGCGGCTATCCAATTCTTGGTCGTCTGCCGCTCCCTGACACAATTCAGCTAATTGACATTGCCCTTTTTTCGGACAGAGAAGATGAAATATTTGCAGCTTGCAGAACTTTGACAGATAATGAAGAAATAAAAAAGATAGATTTTAGAGAGACTTTAGTTAACCGACTCGAAAGTATTAAAGACAATCTTAGGCAAGAGAAAGTCATTAAACTAACTGGACTTGAGTCAGCGTTGAATCGAAGAGGAATTTTAGGAAAAACAATAACCCAATTAAATTCGGATTCGGAATATTTTGAGTCAATTTCAGCCAGAGCGGCCAAGCTGAAAAGGAAATGAAGAACGACCGCATTACATCAGCTACTCGGCAAGTGCAGCAGCGGTGGTTTTCGGTGTGAATCTTTCCGCTCAGGCAGCTTTTCGGCTTGACAGGAAATCGCCCGCAGTCCGCCCCTGCGTGTAGCTTCCTACGTTGGAGGAAGGGTTAATATTTTTCTGGCAAAATAATTGTCTATCCCTGAACATGAAATTTTCTCTGATCGCCATTCTGTTTTTCTCTTTAGCATTCACCTGGAATCCGGTTCAATCCCAATCGCTAATCGGTAATTGGCAGTTGGTCCATTTTGATGGAATGGAAAAAGTTCGGAATTCTCCTCAATACCGTGAGGCCGATGCGATTATGAAAGCCAATATGGAGGCCAAAATCAATTATAGATTAGAAAGTACCGTTTACCAATTCATCTCAGCGGACAGCCTTTATTTCACTGATTTTGTGAATCAAATTATCGTTCAGAAAAAGGCGAAAATTGAAGTATCAGCAGATAATGTGCTGAGCATTAACGATGGAGAACAGATCAAAAAAGCTAAAATCCTGGAACTGGAGCCTGATAGATTGGTAATCGAGCCGATAGTCCAAGGCGGAAGTGTTGGAAAATTTGTTTTTGAAAGAATTATTGAGGCGAAAAAGGACTAAAGTTCAATTTCCAGTTGAATGGGCAGCAACTGAAAGGTTTTTCGATGCCAGATGCAGGACCCGTTTTTTTTGATTCCTTCTCGATGCAATTCAGTAGGGTACCCGGCATTTCTCTCCCAACCGTAATGAGGAAAATCCTCCGCAAGCTTTTCCATCAATTCATCCCGATACACTTTTGCAAGAATTGATGCCGCTGCGATGCTGCTGTAGATTCCGTCTCCCTGAATCACGCAGGTATAGGGGATTTTCAAATCTGATTTCCATCGATTGCCATCAATTAGCAAATGTTCCGGAGAGATTTTAAGTCCCAAAACCGCCCGTTTCATTGCCAAAAAAGAGGCATTTGAGATGTTGATCCGATCGATTTCTTCGACAGTGGCTTCCGCTATTTGCCAGGCGAGGGCATTTCCTTTGATTTCATCGATGAGATTTTCCCGCTGAGTTTTTCCTAGCTTTTTGGAATCATTGATCCATTCATTGGAATAGTCAGCAGGTAAAATCACCGCAGCCGCAACTACCGGTCCGGCAAGGCAGCCTCTTCCTACTTCATCGCAGCCGGCTTCAATCCGATTAGCTTCTAAATAAGGTAGAAGCATTGACTTCCTGTTCGTCGGTTTTATAGAATTTATAAATCATCTCAGCGACCAATCCTGTCCAGCCGGTCTGATGGGAAGCGCCTAGCCCTAGTCCTGAATCTCCGTGGAAATACTCGTAAAAAAGGATGTATTCCTTGAAATGTGGGTCTTCCTGAAACTTCAAATTATTTCCAAAAACAGGTCTGTGACCCTTTTCATCTTTCATGAAAATCTTCATACACCGAAGTGAGAGTTCTTTGGCGATGATATCCATGGTCATGTAATTGCCCGAACCAGTTGGGTATTCAATCGAGAAATCTCCGCCATAATAGAAGTCAAACTTCTTCAATGATTCAATAATCAGGAAGTTGATCGGAAACCAAATCGGACCTCTCCAGTTAGAATTGCCTCCAAACATCTGCATGTCGGATTCTCCGGGAGTGTATTTAACGGAAAAAGAATCCCCGTTTATTTTCATCGTGTACGGATTCTTTTCATGGTATTTGGACAAGGATCTGATTCCAAAATCACTCAGAAATTCTTCCGAATCAAGCATTTTATGCAAGACACTTTTCATTCGGTGACCTCTCAAAAGCGAAAATAATCTTCGTTTATCATGGCCCGGCTGAATCCAGCTCGAAACCAAGGCTGCAAGTTTTGGCTTTTCCCGAAGGAAAAACTCCAGTCTCCTCTTAAACTCCGGCAGGTTTTCAAACAGGTATTCCGGAATCGGCTCCACCGCAAAAAAGGGAATAATGCCTACAATTGAGCGCACTTTCATCTTGCTGGGTTCTTTTCCCTGCAAGTGAAAAACATCGTAGAAGAAATTGTCCTCATCGTCCCAAAGAGAAATGTGCTCATTGGAAATATTACTCATAGCGCCGGCGATGTACAGGAAGTGCTCCAAAAACTTCGTCGCCGTAAACTGATAAACCTTATTGAACTCACACAAATCGAGAGACATTCTCAGCATGTTCAGAGAGAACATCGCCATCCAGGAAGTGCCATCGGCTTGCTCCAGTTTTCCTTGATAGTGCTTAGCATGGTTCCGGTCGAAAAGTGAGATGTTGTCCAGTCCAAGGAAGCCTCCCTCGAAAATATTCTTCCCGTCACTATCTTTCTGATTGACCCACCAGGTGAAATTGAGCATGAGTTTGTGCAAGGCTCTCTCCAGAAACTCCTGATCGCCTTTTCCTCCATTTGCTTTTTTGTCAATCAGGTAAACGCGCTGCACTGCATAGGCAAGCACAGGCGGATTCACATCCGAGAAATTCCATTCATAAGCCGGGATTTGTCCATTGGGATGCATGTACCATTCGCTTAGCAAAAGCAAAAGCTGGTCTTTTGCAAATTCCGGATCGAGCCTTGAAATGGGAATACAGTGAAAAGCCAGATCCCAAGCTGCATACCAGGGATATTCCCACTTATCAGGCATCGAAATGATATCGTAATTCTGGAGGTGGCCCCATTTGCTGTTTCTGCCCTTTTTCCTGGAAATAGGAGGTGAATATCTGCCAGGGTCTCCTTCCAGCCAACGCTCCACATCATAATAGTAGAACTGCTTTGACCACATCATTCCTGCAAAAGCCTGACGTTGGATCCTCACTAAATCAGGATCCGTAATCCGGTCTTGAATGGTTTCATAAAACTCATCCGCTTCCATTCTCCGCTGGTTCATGCAATCGTCACAGAGCTCCAATGGATCTTCAGTTACCTGATGCTGCATTCTTAGCGTAACTTCCATGATTTCCCCGGCCGGAATAGTCAATTTATAGATGGCAGCAGCTTTTGTACCGAAATTTGCCGGATTAATATGTTTAGAATCACCATCGACTACATAATCGTTGATTCCATCCTTCGGATATTTTTTCTCGTTCGGGATGTTGTAGAGGCGCTCCATATTGGTTTCATTGTCACAAAACTTCAGCTCGGGTTTTCCGCAGAAGGAAATCGAAAAATTTCCAGACTTTGGACTGAAGACTTTCATCGTTTTTTCGCTGGATTTACTCAGCCTCGGCATAAAAGGCTCATGGCCTGTAAACCAGGTTTTGCGAAACCATAACGTGGGTATCACCCAAATTGTAGCATCCTCGGGACCTCTGTTATGGATGGTAGCTTTAGCGATGATATCCTCCGAATCATGTTTGGCATATTCGATGAAAATATCGAAATAGCGATCTTCGTCGAAGATGCCGGTATCAATGATTTCATATTCCGGATTCAGCTTTCCCTGCTTTTTGTTTTCGAGGATAAGTTTTTCGTAAGGAAATTCGGTCTGAGGATACTTGTAAAGCATCTTCATATAGCTGTGGGTAGGAGTGGAATCCAGGTAATAATAGATTTCCTTTACATCCTCGCCGTGGTTGCCTTGATTACCGGAAAGTCCAAAAAGTCTTTCTTTGATGAAAGGATCTTTCCCGTTCCAAAAAGCCCAGGAAAGGCAAAGTTTCTGTTTGTAATCAGATATTCCCGCAATCCCTTCCTCACCCCAGCGGTAAGCTTTACTTCGGGCGTCGTCATGGGTGACATTTTCCCAAGCAGCTCCATCCGGACTATAGTCTTCTCGTACAGTTCCCCATTGTCTTTCTGTCAGGTAAGGCCCCCACTTCTTCCAATGTTTTTTGCACTCTTTATCTTCTTGTAATCGTGTTTGTTCAGCTAACATGTACCTTCCTCCCTCTCTCTTGAGCAGCGTTGAAATTATCAATTTCCAACGACTTAAGTCCAGAAAGGAACTGTCTGTTTCAGAATTCGAGTATTATTTTTTTTAAGTTCATAGCATAAGTATAATTTTTCTTGGAATCAGAATATTGATAATCAGGATTTAGGGCTGGTTAATCGGACTCCATTCCACCTTTAAGGAAGCAAATGGAACGGTTAGAGTGTTCAATAAAATTTTTGGCAAAATTTTTATTCTACACTTGTAGAAACGATTTCTTCTTCTACATTTGTAGAGTAAATGATAAAAGCCTCAAAATGAAACTCTCCAGAACCGAAGAAGAACTGATGCATTACTTGTGGAGGCTGAAAAAAGCCTTTATGAAAGACTTGCTGGAAGCATTCCCCGAACCAAAACCAGCAGCAACCACCGTTTCCACTTTGCTCAAGCGTATGCAGGACAAGAATTTTGTAGGCTACGAAACGGTGGGGAATATGCGGGAATATTTCCCGATGGTCAGCAAGGAAAGTTATTTTGCTAAGCATCTTAACGCATTGATCAAAAACTTCTTCAACGATTCTCCGGCTCAGTTTGCCTCTTATTTCACCAAGAAAACTCAGCTCAGCGAGGAGGAACTTATACAACTGAAAGCAATTATTGATGACCAATTAAAGAACAAATAATGATCCTTTATCTGCTCAAATCCGCCGCCTGTCTCCTCATTTTGCTGCTTGTTCACCAATTCCTGCTCCAAAGGGAATCCATGCATCGATTCAATAGGTTTTTTCTGCTTTTTTCGGTGGTGGTTTCTTTTTTGATTCCTATTTATGTCATTGAATTACCTGCTGTTTCAGTTTCGGTTGAACATCAGATGCCAGTTATTTTGGAAAATGAGGTTCAAGCTGATTATGCAGATACCGATTCCTTTACTGCTGGCAGTCCGATAGATCAGGACTTGGATTTCCGGGAAGAAGCAGAAATCCCCTGGGTAACTATTTTTTGGACGTTGTATTTGGGTGTCACTTTGGTTTTTTTGATCCGCTTCGTTCGAAATATCCGCATACTGGCTGATAAAATTTCCCGAAACATGCATGTCTCTTACAGAGGCGAGACCTTGGTTTTATTGGCAGAAAATACACTTCCTTTCACCTTCCTCAAGTTCATTTTTATTTCCAAAACCTATTTTGAAGAGGGCAAGTTGACCGAGGCGATTTTTGCCCATGAGCGTGCCCATCTTCAGGAAAAACACAGTTGGGATGTCCTTTTCATCGAACTGCTGCTTGTCTTTATCTGGTTTCATCCCGGACTTTATTTTGCAAGACAAGCGATCAAGCTCAACCATGAATTCATTGCAGACCAAGCAGCGCTTCAAGCCACAACTCTTGATAAATACCAAAGCCAACTTCTTTCTATGATGGTTTCCGAAACAAGTATTGGGTTGACAAGTAGTCTGAATTTTTCCCTGACCAAAAAACGATTTGAAATGATGAAACGAAGAACGAAAGATTCGACAAAATGGATAAAAATTTCTATCCTGGTGCCGCTGGTGGGTATTTTGGGTTACTTTTTCAGTGAAAAAGTGACTACTCAGGCTGAAGCAAATAAAGAATCAGATATGGTGGACGTTTCCTCCACCGGCGATTCTTTGGAAAGGGTAGAGGTGAACATCAGACTGATCGCCGAAGGGAAAATTGAAGTGGATGGGGAACCCGTAGAGCTAGCGCAATTGGCTGGGTTGATTGATGGCAATTATAATAAAAACACGCTGGCTCGAATCTCTGCAGATCCTGGGGTGAAAATGGGGTTGCTGTCAGATGTACAGCAGGTGTTAAGAGATAATGATGTCAGAAAAGTGGCTTGGACAGGTCCAGAAGGGGAAGATAAAGTAGAAGGTCTCAAAGATGAAGTTTATACAATTGTATTTGGTTCGCCCTTTAAAGAATTGTCAAAAGCGGAATATTATAGCCAAACTAAGTTTCTGATTAAATATCCGGACGGAGAATTGGAGGAGCTCAGTTACGATAACTTGCCAGAGAATTACAGAAATGGCTTGCCAGATCCTCCTGGTTCGATAAGTAAAAAAGTTCCTAGCTCGGAACTCTTTGAAAGTTGGAAAAATGTGAATGAGTTTGCTTTATGGCTGGATCGTAAGGTGGTCCCAAATTCAAAGCTAGATGAAATGGAATTCAGTGATATAGCTTATTTTACCTCCAGCTTTGTCCATTCCAATGCAAGATCGGAGCGTTTTCCTCAAAATTATCAAGTCAGCATTTACACAGAATCAGGATTTGAAAACACTTTCGGAAAAAATTCAAGTTTTGGCAAGGCACTTAGAGGAACGGTGACTTTCCACTCGGAAAGCCCAAAAAAACAAGAGTTTACGATCAGTTCCGATCCAATTTCCTTATACCAAAGAGATCTTAATCGTTACCAGGAAAGGCTTAATTCTGGGGTTCCATTTATCGAAAAATCAAATATCGAACAAGAGCAGTTAGTTGAAATGTTTAGTGATCTAGGCGCGAGGTATTTTCGATTAATGGATAGTGACAAAAAGAAAGCTGAGCGTCCTGTGAATCCTCATTTGCCTTATTACAGAGTGCGAAACGACGGGAAAGTTTATTACAAATTAGAAAAGGACCTGAGCCAAGAAGAGAAAAAGCAATTTTCGAAAACTCCTCCAATATTTCCGTATGATAAAAACATAGTAACTCTTTCAAACTATTTAAAGGAGTTTGGAGAATTTCAAGTCAAAATCAACGAAAACCGACTTTTTGCGCAGCCATCCAATCAGGAAATAGAGGGACTTCAAAGTCATTTCAGGTCTTTGGAGGCTAGTTACAATAGCCTCCCATTTGAAGAAAGAAGTAAAGTTAAAAGGGCCTCTTTTCCCTATGCCAAGATCGAAAAGGATGGCAATGTAATCTTCAAAAGATTCGAAGACTTGACAGCCGAGGAACTCAAAAACCTGGGGTGCTAGTATCCTTAGCAAACTTAATTGTTTTCTCAGACTTGGACAGAAAAAGATTCCTCCCCGAGGATTTCATCAGAGATCTTTTCAGGAAAGGAATATTCGTCCAAAGCTGTCAATTGAGCAAAAGTCCGATTCCATGTATTTTCCCAATTATGAAAAGCCTTCCCGGTTGGTGTCAACCCTTGCAAGGCTTGGTCAAAGTATCCAAAATTAAAATTTTCACTTTTTATCCCTGCTCCCGAAGCTACCGCATCCAGTGCATTGCAGGCCTGCTCGTATTGCCCGGCCACCGGGATCATCATCACAGGTTTTCCCAGATACATTGCCTCACAGACAGACTCAAATCCCGCCGTGCATACCAAACCTTTGCATGCGGCCATATCCCGCAGGAAATTTTTGTCATGAATCTGATGAAAACTCAGATTGGGCAACGGTTTTTCGGTTTCCAGCGCTCCTTTTTTATCCCAGTAGGCTTTGATATTTAGGTTTGGATTTGCTTTTGCAAATGAAATCACTTCTTCTCCATAGCCGCAATTGACCATGTAGGTAAGGAAAAAGTCTCCCGTCTGAGGCGTGAGTTCTTTTACTTCCTGGCGAAGCAAAGGCGGAACAATGCGGACTTTAGATTTGGGATCAGCTTTCATGGGGAGAAAGGCAAGGGCCAGACGCTCAACTGCTCTCCAGGCTGTCATCCAGGTATTGAGTTGAAAAAGTTGCTTTTGGAATCCCTTCGAAGGAGCAAAAATAAAGTCAGGATGGCCTGTCAAATACTGATGTCCGATTACCCAATAAGCTGCTTTGGGTTGGAATAAAACCGAATAGAATCCCCCGAGAAGATCGTAAAAGTTGAGGATCACATCCGGTTTCTCGGTTTGGATGACGGTGTGAATTTGGTTTATGCTTTTCCGGAAAATCGGAATTCTTTTGAGATTGGATAGGATTGTCTTCCCGATCAATATCCCTTTTTCATTCTTGTCCTCTTCAAAATTTGGGCTTTCAACCCAATGAACAGGAGCTTTTATTTCCCTGCTGAAAAACTCCGGAATTGTTCTTCTTTTGCTTTTTCCCAGAATCACCGCAGCGAGTTGATGACCTGATTGCTCCAGCATTTTGGAAAACGCAATTGCCTGTGTCATGTGGCCTCGGCCTTCTCCCTGAACGATAAAGACGAATTTCATATGTTTATAATTTGATTTTTATTGGACATATGGAATCTCGCATGCCATAAATCATCCCTCTGTGTGATATCAACTGGGTCATGCTCGATTTCATCTGATTATAATTGTTTCTTGAAGGTTAGATGGAATCTCGCATGTCTGATAATCATTCAGGTGAGTGACGTTTTGCGTCCTGCTCGATTTCATATCAGAATATTATCGAAGGTGGAATCAGATCATCTTTTGGACTTTCGAAAGAAACCGACCGAAGCGGAACAATGGAGGCAGAACCTGAATCATCGCTTATTTTATCAAAACGGGACTTAAACTGATTGTCTTTGAAGTTGATTTCTGAGTAATAAATCAGCTGCCAGTTACCGGAATGGTCTTCGGCCAATGCACTCATGGTTTCCACCCAATCCCCCGAGTTCAGGTATTCGATTCCGTCAATAATCCGGGTTTCGGCTTTGTGGATATGCCCGCAAATAATTCCGTCGCAGCCCTTTGTTCGGGCCATTTTTGCCAATTCTTCCTCGTATTGATCGACATAGGAAACGGCCGATTTTACCTTTCCTTTGACATATTGGGATAGAGAAAAATAGGGAAGTCCGCTCTTGCGCCTGTAATGATTGACCAATCTGTTGAGCCAAAGTAGAAACGTATAACCGACATCTCCCAGGTAAGCGATCCACCGAAGATTGGTTGTGATGCTGTCGAAAACATCTCCATGAGCGATGAAATATTTTTTGCCATTGCTCTCATAAATCAAATCCGTTTGGATCGATAAATTACCGATCTGAATAGGGAGAATCTGATCCAGAAAGTCGTCGTGATTACCACGGAGATAGAAAACTTTGGTATTGTGTTTTTCGATCATTTTCAGGATTCTGTTGAAAAAGCGTGTGTGTTTCCTTTTCCAGGAACCTGATTTTTTGAGCTGCCAGCCGTCGATAATGTCTCCGTTGAGGATAAGATTTTCGCAGGTGTATTGTTTCAGAAATCGGGCTATTTCCTTGGCTTTGGAACCTTTAGTGCCCAAGTGAACGTCCGAAACAACGATGGTTTTGAAGTGGGTTTCCAATCTGTTGGTTTTGATGGAAAGATAGATTGCCCACTTTAACTCAAGATGTTTTCGTTTTTAAGTAATTGTCATGATTTCAGGATTTTGTCCTTCCAAAATGAACCCTGAGTTAGGATAAAATTAAAACTGCCGTTCTATGTGTGAATTAACTTTTTAATCAGACGCCAGGAAGTGCGGAGATATTTGAACTATTAGTCTTGCATAATCCAGGAAAGTCTGTAAGGATTTCCATTCAAGCTTTTATTGATGAAACTTAGCGAAAACATGCTCTCATATCGATAGAAAATCACAGAATAATCGATGATTTTTATCTGTATTCCTTCCTTAAAATTGTATAATTCACCGAGTCATCAAAAACTTTAATTGGCATTCGACTTTGAGGATCAGGAAGGGAATAAATGCCAGGAATAGATTTTTCAATATCCTGAGATTTGAAAAGTAGGTCTCTCTCCTGAAAAAGGCCTTCGGGGAAAAAGACTCTCGACGTATCCACCAAGAAGGCATCCAAGGTTTCAAAATCCAATATCCTCAGTGAATCCATTAGTTGGGGTTTGTAATTTTTGAGTTCTTTAGTGGTTGGTTTTTTGGTTCCCTCACTTTGTGCGAACCCCAACGCGACTACTCCGAAGGTTAGTATAAAAATGCTGATAAAGACCTTCATATTGGTTAGGGTTTTAGGCTGACACTTATTCTTCTACTAAAGGATTCTTTCTTTTGATACAATCCTCATCAATAATTTTTAGGGATGATTTCTAGTGTCATGTCATATATACCTTGACGTATAAATCTTTTATCTTTGGAAAAATACAAAGATAGAGATGATAAAATACAAGGTAACATTAAGTCAAGAAGAGAGAGATGAATTGATGTCACTG
>JAKFCO010000072.1:0-1545 GCA_036676605.1 Algoriphagus sp. | reverse complement strand
TTCACAGTTCGGATAGAGGTCTGCAACTCGACCTCTTGAAGTTGGATTCGCTAGTAATCGCATATCAGCAATGATGCGGTGAATACGTTCCCGGGCCTTGTACACACCGCCCGTCAAGCCATGAAAGTTGGGGGTACCTGAAGTACGTAACCGCAAGGAGCGTCCTAGGGTAAAACCGATAATTAGGGCTAAGTCGTAACAAGGTAGCCGTACCGGAAGGTGCGGCTGGAATACCTCCTTTCTAGAGCGTGTTTAACTGCGCTTATTATACTTCCTTGATTTTCTTTATTAAAAAACAACCCAAAAGATGAGCCGCAGCATAGTGCTCCATTTTGAGACCGGGATTGATAGTGGGTTCAGCGAAGTGATAATCACACTACTCAATACGCACTACTCAATACAACTCTACAGAGTCCCGTAGCTCAGCCTGGTTAGAGCACTACACTGATAATGTAGGGGTCAGCAGTTCAAATCTGCTCGGGACTACAGCTATACTAGTATAAAGTATCTAGAATCAAGTATCAAGGGCAATCCTGATACTTAATACTTAATACCTGATACCATCTTGAAGGGGGATTAGCTCAGCTGGCTAGAGCACCTGCCTTGCACGCAGGGGGTCAACGGTTCGAATCCGTTATTCTCCACCATTAAAACCAGGATCATGCGATATGATCCGAATTGACATACAGAAAGAAATAGGAAATTGACCGCAGGGGTCTGAGAAATGGTTCGAGACCATAATTATCCGCGTTTGATCAGATCAGAGGTCTGAGTTTAAAGAGAAAGAGCAATCTGGATCTTGTACTCGGTAATCGGACTAATCAAGAACGTTCTTTGACATATTGGAAAAAAGTAATTGAAAGAGAAGACAACAGTAGGTTGTTCGATCCGGAATTGGGATGAACTGGTTTACCAGGGAATTCTGGTGAAAGAGAAGAACAGACCAAAAAAGCATTCTAACTGAGCAAAAGGCAGTTAGAAGAAGAAAGTAAGAAAGGGCACACGGGGGATGCCTAGGCTCTCAGAGGCGATGAAGGACGTGATAAGCTGCGATAAGCTTCGGGTATTAGCAAATATGAATTGATCCGAAGATTTCCGAATGGGGAAACCTAACTAGTTGAAGACTAGTTGCAATAATGCGCAAACCCGCTGAACTGAAACATCTAAGTAAGCGGAGGAAGAGAAAACAATAGTGATTTCCTGAGTAGTGGCGAGCGAAAGGGAAACAGCCCAAACCGGTAATGTTACGGCATTACCGGGGTTGTAGGACTACGACATGGTATATCAAAGTGAAGTGGAACAGGTTGGGAAACCTGGCCATAGGGCATGAAAGCTGCGTACACGTAAGCAATGATAACCTAGTAGGATCCTGAGTACCGCGAGGTCGGAGACGCCTTGTGGGAATCTACCGGCACCATCCGGTAAGGCTAAATACTCCTGAGAGACCGATAGTGAACTAGTACCGTGAGGGAAAGGTGAAAAGAACCGCGAATAGCGGAGTGAAATAGAACCTGAAACCGTGTGCTTACAAGCGGTCGGAGCAGA
>JAKFCO010000071.1:0-25559 GCA_036676605.1 Algoriphagus sp. | reverse complement strand
ATCAGTCACTTTGGAGAACGAGGCGTAGCACCGCTACGGTGAGATCGAAAAGTGAAGCGAAGCGACTGATTTTGAGGCGGTTTGAGACCGCAGTAGATTTTCTAATGCATATTGCGGGTTAAAATAAGGAATTGGACTATTTCCATCTCAGCCAGTATTGAAGTGTCTAATTAATTTCCAGTTCAAATTCTTCCACGAGGGCAAGCACCTCATCAAGACTATAGATCCGCTCATTACTGGTAAGAGTGAAATCCAATAATGCAGGCAAAGGAAGTATTCCTCCATCTTTCCCAATGACTGGCCATTTAGGAGGTGCTGAAAGCCAGTTACCATCAGCATCTTTCATATGGCTTCTGTCAGAAATAAAAGAGTTGAGGTAATCATTAGTATCAATCGACTTGAAACCCGGAAGATCGCTTTCTTTCCAATTTTCATTACTTAGAAAGGTCTTTTCCAAATATTCTTTCCCGGATAGGGGAACAGGCAAGGTCGAATCAAAATCATAAATCAGACTTGAATCCTCATTGGAAGCGAACAAAATCACATGATAATTCCACCATACGAATTCATCTCCATTGATGGATTTTTGAAATCTGAATTGGCAATTTCTATTGCTGTTTGAAACTATAAACACCCTTTTTGAAAAGTTTGCCAATTCAGGATTTCGGCATAGGTGCCATATATTTTCTTCGCAAAAATTTGCCGTGTACTTGAATTCTTTAATTTTCATTTGTAACCACAAAGGTAGCATAGTTCCCTTCCAAAGAATTCAACTCGATGTTAATTGTTTAATGGGAGTTAGCGCCTGGCAAAGGCGCAAATTTTGAACCATTTTCTTCTCCAACTATTTGTTTTGAGGAGAATTTGAACAAACTCGTCATTCCAATTTACAGACCAATCCTAATTCTTTGCCTTTCATTGAATCAGTTTTCCCAAGAGATCTATTTACTTTATATTGAAAAACTTCTGAATCCCCAATTAAGAATCTTTCATTTTACCAAATGCCCAAATAACAAATTATGAGTCTAGCGGTCCTACTTCTGATTTCAGGTATTATCCTTCTCCTTGCTTATCGAATCTATGGCACCTATGTCTATAAGAGATTTGGATTGAATGATGATAAACCAGCCCCGTCTCATACCCATCGGGATGGGATTGATTATGAGCCAAGCAAACCAATTGTTGTTCTGGGACATCATTTCGCTTCCATTGCTGGGGCCGGCCCGATCGTTGGGCCCATCATTGCTGTGACGTTTGGATGGATTCCTGCAGTTATTTGGATTTTGGCTGGCGGAATCTTTTTTGGAGCAGTCCATGATTTGGGAAGTATGGCCGCTTCTCTTCGAACTGACGGGAAATCTATTGGAGTAATTATCCGAAATCAGATTGGAATGAGAGGAAAGCAACTTTTTATACTTTTTAGTTTTTCCACCCTCATTCTGGTCATTGGCGTATTTTCAGACATTATTGCCAAGACATTTGTTGCCAACCCGGGCGTCGCTTCGGCATCCATTTTATTCATTTTTCTTGCCATGGCATTTGGATGGGTAAATAAAATGGTGGGCGACAAAAAAGTAGCATTCATAATTCTTACAGTGATTGGAGTAATTCTCATGTACTTTTTTGTCTATCTCGGGATGAAACTGCCTTTTGCCAAGAGCTATGAATTTTGGATCCTCGCTCTTTTAGGATATGCTTTTCTTGCTTCTGTGACTCCCGTAAGCTTTTTGCTTCAGCCAAGAGATTATCTCAATAGTTACCTGCTTTATGGGATGATGCTTGCGGCCATTTTGGGCGTGATCGTAGCAAATCCTGAAATCCAAATGAGCAATGAAGTTCACGTGACAGATGAAAATCTTGGATATGTTTTCCCGGTTTTATTTGTGACTATCGCCTGCGGTGCAATCAGCGGATTTCATTCATTAGTGGCTTCAGGTACTACCTCCAAGCAATTGAATAAAGTAAGCGATGCCAAAGTTGTGGGATTCGGAGGAATGTTGATTGAATCCTTTTTGGCAATTATTGCTGTGGGTGCTGTAATCGTACTTGGCCGTTCGGAATATATCGATCGATTGGCGACAGATGGTCCGGTATCTTTATTTTCGACTGGTATTGGCGGGATGATTTCTACTTTGGGCATCCCCGAGCAATTTGCAGTTGGATTTGTGGCATTGACTGTTTCTGCTTTTGCCTTGACCACACTGGACACCTGTACTCGATTGGCAAGATTTACGCTTCAGGAATATTTCGAAGACATGCCTCAACCTGCAGCTCAGTACGTAGCCAAAAACCGGTACATCTCAACTACCCTTGTGGTGGTACTTTCAGTATTACTTTTAGCTTCAGGTGAGTTTACTACACTTTGGCCAATTTTCGGATCTGCAAATCAGTTATTGGCTGCTTTGGCACTGCTGACAATTGCAGTTTGGCTGATTAAGAAAAAAATAAATGCCTTATTCGTGACCATTCCGATGTTCTTCATGTTCACTGTCACCCTGGCTTCTCTGGGATTATTTGCCTGGAAAAACTTCCTGGACGAGGTTTATGTACTTTCTATGATCGCAAGCCTATTATTTGTCCTCGCTATTTCGCTAATGGTTTTAGCTACGAACAGTTTAAAAAAAGAAGCCAAAGTGCCGGCAAAGGCACTTTGACTTCTTCAGTAAATTATAAGGCGTTGAAAACTGCCGGAGCCTTTTTTGGAATTCTCCAGGCTATCCCGACATTGATCAGATAATCTGCAAATGCAGCATCCCCATGTACTTCCTTTTCAGGCGTTGAGTTTTCAATATCTGTCAGGCTTTGAGTGCGGTTTCGGATCAATGCAATAGGAACATTTAAAGTCCCTGTAACACTGCCTTTCATGTAGCTGATTCCAGGCTCGACAGATACCACGTAACCAGGTCTTCTAAATCCATCACTTCCGCCTACCAGATCGCTTACAGGAACTCCTTCCAATCTTCCCCCGAGTGAAAGACCTAATCCATGGACTTTCTCAAACGAATGGAAAACTCCGGTTCTCAAAGCAAACTGATCAGGAACACTCATGATAGATTCGTTGGGTCTTCTTCTATTGGTTTCAGTTCCGTTAGTATTTCTTGGGTTGAACAAATAAAACCCATCGTAGTATAGAAAAGTCGTTCCTTTCAGATTCCAAATCCCCTGCATATCCAAAATTAAACCTGTTCCTCCATCTCCTAATTGAATAGACTGATCTACTGGTCTGACTTCCGATGCACCTTCCGGACCTACATTATAGAAAGTGCTTTCAGCTGAGTAATCCCCGGTAGGCAATTTCAATCCAAGTCCGAGGGCCATGTTTCCTTTTTTGGCTTTTTCGGAAGAGAACAACCAGTAACCGGCTCCGATTCTCATATCTGCAAATCCTCCGGAATAAGTAGAATGGCGGGAAGCACGTCCATGCTCATAAAGGGAGCTGCGCTCATTATACGCAAGTGGAAGTGATACGATCCCATAAACCCGATCTGAGAATGAATAACTGATGTTGATATCCAAACCATGAGACCAGTTGATTACCTCGGTGCCTTTTTCGACCCGTTCAGGCTCTTCATGAGTTCCGCGAAAATGACGGAAAGATTTGAAATAGCGGTAATTTGTACTGATGTTCCAATCGCCTTTTGTCAGGAAGTTTCCCTGACCAACAGCATTGCCGATTCCTGAGAATTGGCGGATTGCAACGCACCCCTGTGCAATTGATTTCTGACTAATGAGAATTATACCCAATGCAAAGACTGAGAGAATTATATGTTTTTTCATTTTTCTTTGAGTAATAAGTGATTGTGATTTAATTAGCTCCATCCTTTTGAGCTCTGTCTATTGAATATTGAGCTACATTCCTTCCTTGTTGGGTACCCACAGTGGCATCAAAAGTCCAGTGAATCCCCCCATAAACTCTGGAAATAGCTGCCTCTTCTGCCCAACCTCTCACCAAATTGGCTTCCTGAGGAAATACATATGCCAATATCTCAGCTGCAGCTGCTGAAAATACAGAATGCCCCGAAGTGAAAGAAGGGAAATTTGGTGTACCGGCGATGGTTTCAAATCCTTCGATCGTCTGTATCGGACGAGGATAGTGGTAATAGTATTTTGCATCCCAACAGCTAATTCCCCCATCCATGATCGCCATATTCATATATGCGAGAGTTCGGGCGGACCGTAGAGTATTCAATTTATACTTGACAATGAACCGATTTGCGAATTCATTCCAATGACCGGGAGGAGTGTAGGTTCCGAGGCCATCTTGCCAAAAATTGGCTATCCTTCGATGTTCTACTGTTCTGTTTTTAGCATACTCTTTCAACTTTTTAACGTCCGCTTCATATTCAGCTGAACCCGGGGAGGGAGGCACGTCAGGCCGAGTTGCTTCCACGTTGGGAACGTTCCACATTTTCACCTTTCCAAACAAAGGAGTCAATCCCACTGGCCTCTGAGGAGATTCCTGATTGATCCATTTCCATCCAAATCGTTCAAATGCCGCATTGGCAATTGAATCAGACACCGGTTTAGGAGCTTGGGCATTTTTCATTCCGTCTGTAGACGCACGCGAAAGAGCCAAGGTGGCAATATCATTTCCGATTTTTGATCCCGCATCGAGATCACTTTTCACAAACTCGCCTGACAAATACAGGCTCTGCAGATGTTCCATTTCCTTTTGCTCCAAGTATGCGGCCTCCAAGGGGAACATCGCAGTTAATATTCTTTTAGAAGCAGTTGCGATCACGGCACCATCCGAAGGATATGCTGGAAGATCATGCTTTGGATAGGCGTTAGGGATAGTTGGGTCCACCTGAAATGCCGCTGGTCGATTAAACTGAAACTTATAATGCCAAGCAGAAATCAATCCGTCAAACTGAGCCACCGAAAGGTAAGCCAACGCTCTACTTGCATAGGGTGGATGAGCAAATGGAAATGAAGGTGGACCATCGGGATTTGCCGGATTTGGAAGAGTGTAGGTTCCATCATCATTTGGGCCAGGAATTAAATTATACTTGGCGATAAGTTCCAATGCAATCTCATTCCATCTTACCACTGGATTATTAGTCCATTTCGTTAGATTTTCCCTTTGATCAGAAGTTATACTCTGAATGGCCGTTTTGACCTGGGCCAACTCTGCTTGATATTCACTAGAATTGGTTTGAAGAGGGACCGGAATTTCCAAGACTGCTCCTGAGGCAATCAAGATGGGTTTCGTGTTTCCTCCATTCTGATCCAAGGAAGTAAATTGGTAATTTTCGAAGGCGAGTTCGGAAGGAAGCTCTTTAATACAAGATGATAAAGCAAAAAGAGAGACAACCATCAAATAATGTATTCTTGTTTTCATAGTTGGCTTAGTTATTTTAATAATTTGAATTGATAGGTAGCTCCGATTCCGATGCTGCTCATTTTGGGAGCATTTTTCCCGTTAACGATTTGGTTGTAAGATGCTAAAACACCCAGTCCTTTAATTTTGGGGAAATAGTAATGGGCAAAAGCACCTACACGATCCATATTTACCTGATTGGTGGGTTGAGGAGCATTGTATTTGCGTATATCATCTCCAGAGGTGGAGTATTGGGAGCCATAGCTCAACTCAATCCGGAGATCATTGTCAAAAAACCATTTTCCTAAAGTCAAGTCAAAATTCCATGAACTTGGCACATCCATCCAAGAAGTATAATAGCTCCCCTCATTGTAGTAATATTCACGTTCAGCTTCTGTATAGCCTTTCCAGGTGTATCCACCCACTCCTCTTAAATAAAGACCATTGCTCAGCTGATAATGTAATATTGCCTTCCATGCAATTTGTGGTGCGCCTAGGCCCAGTGAGTATGGCTGATAATCTGAGAGGTAATTCGAAGCCGGAGTGGAAAAGTTTATTGAAGCAAAACCCGAGAATTCACTTTTATCTGATTTTTTCTTAAAAGCTTCATATTTCAATCCTATTGAAATGTCCTGCAAGCCAGAGGCCCCGGCAAATTTTCCGCCATTTGGCAAGGTTGAGTTTGTTTTGACGTAGGGCAAACCCACGTAAACATTCAGTTTATTGACTAACCCATAAGCAGCCATGGTTGTCATAGTTCTCCTTTGGACAGTGGCGATAGTGGCGTTGGTCCTTAGGTTAGAACCTTCCGAATATTCATCAAATTCGCCATATTCATAATTTATAAGGAAACAGATTTCTTTGGTAGGCATCATCAGCTCATCCATAGGAGACTGAGCATGGCTACCCATAGAAATCCCCAAACAGAGCATCAAAACCCCTGTCAGGAACTTGATAGTATAGTTCATTTTAGATTAATGTTAAAATATAAAGTGGGAAAAGGTCAAAACAGAAAATCCCTATCCTGGAAGGGTTTCTTATTTTGGAGATAATAAATCCATACCAGTACACCACCACACAGTTATGCGGTGGGGAAGGATGGAAAAGGAATCAGGAAATCTGGGGAGGGGGTGACTCTAAAGTGAAATTCGGATTCATGTAAGTTGAAAAAATAAACCCAATCTTATCTTCAATTGCAAAAGCAAAAGGCTTTTCAAGGTTATACAATTCTGGTTGGATGTAATCCTTGATAAAGGTCTTTGCTAATGATTTACCATTTTGATCCTGCGGCATCTCGTCTTCAGTCAAAGAAGAAATCCACTTCTTCACAGTACTATCTAATACTCCACGGGCAGTATCTGCCACGTAAACTAATTGGAGTGTGTCGTTTTGATATCGTTGTTTGATCGCCCGAAAGTATTTCCCATCCTTTTCAAATCGGGTATTCGTAGGCTGGAATTCATCCTGGTTACTCATATAAGGCGCAGAGAGAGGAATCTCCAAAAGTCTTTCTTCTAAATCGCCTTGAGTCTCACCATAAATATGATCTGCCCATTGATTTTCTAAATGATAATCAAAGGAGAAATAGAAGGCATAGTAGCCAAAATGATAGATGGCAAAACAAGCTAAGAGAAATATGGCGAGTGCTTTCTTCAAGTCAATTTATAATAGTTTGAAAAATAAGTCATTTTATGACCAAAATCATAATTCCGGTTATTTTATTTTTTGATTATCCGCAACTTTGCAAGTAGGACCAAAAAAGGTTGTCAAAGTAGCGGATAATCGACTACATTCCGATAGTTATCGGACCATAGCTCCTACATTTGGACTTCAAGCCTTGTTTTATTTGGTTAGTGGCAAGAAAGCGTATATTCAAATTTTATTTTATGTGTATCCGTAATCATGCACGTATGTTCAATCTGGCCTCGACTACCTGCCCTCCGGGAGGCGGGCGCTCGGCCTCCGGAGGTTTATAGTTTAGAGGGAGAGGGATGGAATGCGGCGGCGCTGCATTCCATCCCTCTCCCCAGACTCAAGACTTAAATTCGGTCCCCGAGCAAAGTCGAGGGGAAATTTATTCAGAATTTTTTATTGTCATGTGCAATCAAGCGATTACACACATTTTATTTAAAAAATTCAGGAATTGACAAAAGTAACTTTACCCTAAATAGCCGGTTATTTATCAATGAGTAGCTCCAAAATCAAAATAAAAGCTGCCAAAATCAGAGAAACAGAGCCATAAATTTGGATCACTTTGAGCCGATTGAACCGATCCAAAAACCATAAAACCAGAACCGGTTTGAAAAGCCCGGCAATCAGACAGAAAAGGCTAAGTCCCAAAAGAATCTGAAAAAACAATTGTAAAGCTATTAGCATGGGGTAAAACTAAAAAAGGAACAGACAGGCTGTTCCTTTTTTCTTTATATGTCTGTAATTAGGATTTCTTACGCTTAATTTCTTTCATTTCGTAACCTTCAATTGTGTCACCGATTTCGATGTTGTTGAAATTTTTGATAGAAATACCGCATTCGTATCCGGCTTTCACTTCTGCCACATCGTCTTTGAATCGCTTCAATTGATCGATTTCACCATCATGAATCACGATACCATCCCGGATAACTCTGATCTTATTCTTACGAGTTACAAATCCATCTGTCACGTAACTACCTGCAACGGTTCCAACTTTGGTGATTTTGAATACCTCACGAACCTGGATGTTACCAGTGATAATTTCTTCAAACTCAGGCTCAAGCATACCCTCGATTGCATCCTTGATTTGATTGATCGCATCGTAGATGATTGAGTAATGTCTGATTTCGATTTCTTCCTGCTCTGCAAGTTTCTTCGCATTTGCCGAAGGTCTCACCTGGAATCCGAGGATAATCGCATCAGAAGCAGAAGCAAGCAATACATCAGATTCAGAGATTTGTCCTACACCCTTATGGATGATAGATACTTTCACCGCATCTTTAGAAAGCTTCAGCAATGAATCGGAAAGTGCTTCCACTGAACCATCCACGTCACCTTTGATGATAATATTAAGCTCTTTGAAGCTTCCAATCGCCAATCGACGACCGATTTCATCCAAGGTAATATGCTTCTTGGTTCGGATACTTTGCTCTCTCTGGATCTGCTCCCTTGAGTTGGCAATCTCTCTTGCTTCTCTTTCAGTGTCATAAACTTTGATCAAATCACCAGCTTGAGGGGCTCCGCTAAGACCCAACACCTGAACAGGTGTAGAAGGTCCTGCTTCTTTCAGTTTCTTGCCTTTGTGGTCAAACATCGCCTTGACACGTCCGTAATGCTTACCTGCAAGAATGATGTCTCCTACTTTCAATGTTCCTGTCTGGACCATAATGGTAGAAACATATCCGCGGCCCTTATCAAGAGATGCTTCGACTACTGTACCTGCAGCATTTCTATTTGGATTTGCTTTCAATTCAAGAATTTCCGCTTCAAGGAGTACTTTTTCCAAAAGCTCATCGATACCTTGTCCTGTTTTGGCCGAGATATCCTGAGACTGGTATTTACCACCCCACTCTTCTATAAGGAGGTTCATGTTGGCAAGCTCTTCCTTGATTTTAGCAGGATTAGCATTTGGCTTATCCACTTTATTGATGGCGAAAATCATCGGTACACCACCTAGTTGAGCGTGATTGATCGCCTCTTTAGTTTGTGGCATAATGCTATCGTCCGCTGCAATTACGATAATTGCTATATCTGTGATCGCAGCACCCCTTGCACGCATCGCGGTAAACGCTTCGTGACCAGGTGTATCCAGGAATGCTATTTTATGTCCTGTATTCGTCATTACATCATAAGCACCGATGTGCTGGGTGATACCACCCGCTTCCCCGGCAGTGACTTTTGCTGTTCTTATGTAATCCAGCAAGGAAGTTTTACCGTGATCGACGTGCCCCATAATGGTTACGATTGGCGCTCTCTCGATCAAGTCCTCAGCTGCATCTGGCGCTTCCGGAACGATATCATCTTCGATTGACTTGGTGAATTCAACTTCATATCCAAACTCATCTGCTATGATTGTGATCGCCTCTGCGTCCAGTCTTTGGTTGATCGAAACGAACATTCCAAGAGACATACAGGTAGAGATTACCTGATTGACGGAAACATCCAGCAAGGCTGCCAAATCATTGGCTGAGATAAACTCAGTTACTTTAAGGATTTTAGTATCCTCTCCTTCGATCTCGGTATCCCGATCTCTATCCGCTTTTTTATCTCTTCGGGATTTATTTTTTCCAGCCCCGGATTTTGATCCTCCACTCTGCAGTCTTGCAAGAGTTTGCTTAATCTGATCCTGAATCTCTTTCTGAGTAGGCTCAGCTTTTATAATTCTATTTTGAGCCGGTCGAGGTTGATTCCCTCCGGTCCTTTGACCTCCGCCCTGACCTTGCTGACCTGTTTGTCCCGGTCTTGGTTGAGCCAGTCGAGGAGGGCCAGAAGAAGCAGGAGGTGTTCCCGGTTTATCAATACGCTTTCGAGGACGCTTTTTATCTCTACCTTTTTCATCGGAAGATGCAACAGGCCCGCCTTTCTTTTTAGATCGATCAACGGGAAGTTCAATTTTACCCAGAACTGTGAGTCCTTTTAGCGAATCTGCTTTTGCAGAAATCAGTTGATTTTCTACCGGTGCCACCACCTCTATCGGTTTCGGCGCTTCAGGCTTCACTTGAGGTGCTGGTGGAGCTTGAGTTACCGGAGGTTTAACTTGTGGTTTTTGATGAACCTGAGCAGGTTTTTGCTCAGGTCTTGGGTGTTGTGGTCTCGATTCGGCAGGTTTTTGCTGATTAGGGTGCTGCGGTCTCTGACCCTGAGGTTGATTCTGGCCAGGTCTTGGTTGCGCATGCCTTGGGGCAGGGGCCGGAGCAGGTTTTTTGCTAAGATCAATTTTACCCAATACTTTAATCCCTTCAAATTTCGGGGATTCAGAAGATACTTTTTCAGGTTCCGGTGTCGGCGCCGGAACTGGGGCTGGGGCTGGTGTCGGAGTTGGTGTCGGAGCAGCAGCAACAGGTACCGGCGCAGGCTTAGGCTCTACCTTTGCCTGAGGCTCGGGCTCGGGAGCTTTTTCTTGCTTTGGCACTTCCGGCTCGAGGGAAATAGGCTCATGGCGCTTCCCTATTGAAAGGTGAGAAGCCTCTTCCTTCTCGAGGGCAGAAGATTTGAACTCCTTCTCAAGCATGGCAACTTGTTCCATACTGATCTTGGAATTCGGATTATTCTCCACCTCAAAGCCTTTTTTGGCCATAGACTCCACGATGGTTGCCGTCCCCACGTTGAGTTTTCTGGCTATTTGGCCTAATCGTATCATTTTATCTTCTGACATAAGCAAAAACCACTTTCGAAATCTTAAGTAAAATTAGGGTATTTATCGGGGGTATTCTCCCGATTTATTGATCAAATTCTTGTCTGAGTATTCTAAATATCTCATCTATAGTCTCTTCCTCCAGCTCAGTTCTGCGAGTAAGATCTTCTTTGGTCAGGCTCAATACGCTTTTCGCAGTATCCAGACCTGTTTTTTTCAATTCATCTATGATCCACTTGTCAATCTCATCAGAGAATTCATTCAGATCCACATCCTCCTCCTCGTTTTCGTTAAGCTCTCTGAAAACATCGATTTCATAACCCACCAATTTGCTGGCCAACTTAATATTGAAACCACCTTTTCCGATTGCCAATGAAACCTGATCAGGTTTTAAGAAGACAGAAATACGCTTAGTTTCCTTGTTAACTACGATTGAGGAAACTTTTGCAGGGCTAAGTGCTCTTGACACATACAATTCCAGGTTTTCCGTGAAATTGATTACGTCAATGTTTTCGTTCTGTAATTCACGAACTACTGCGTGAATTCTGGAGCCTTTCATTCCGACGCAGGCACCTACCGGATCGATTCGATCATCGTAAGACTCTACCGCCACTTTTGCTCTTTCTCCCGGCTCTCTTACAATCTTCACGATTGTGATCAATCCGTCGTATACCTCAGGCACTTCGTTTTCGAAAAGTCTTTCAAGAAATACCGGAGAAGTTCTGGACAATATGATTTTGGGACTACCATTCATCATATCAACACGATGGACGATTGCTTTTACAGAATCACCTTTTCTGAACCGATCTTTTGAGATTTGCTCAATTTTTGGCAAAATTAGTTCATTTCCCTCACTGTCCATCAAAAGGATTTCTCTTCCAAGAATCTGATAAACTTCAGCACTGACAATTTCGCCAACCTGCTCCTCATATTTATTATATAGGATGTCTTTTTCAAGATCCTTTATTCTTTGAATCAAGGTTTGACGAGCCATTTGCACAGCTCTTCTTCCAAATTCTTCTAATTCTATCTTTTCGTAAACTTCCTCTCCTACCTCGAAATCCGGTTCAATATTTTGAGCCTCGGACAAGCTGATTTTATCAAAATCCCAGATATCTTCAGAATTGTCGTCTACGATTTCCCTGATTCGGAAAATCTCAAGGTCACCCTTATCCGCGTTGATGGTCACATCGAAGTTTTCGTCTGTTTCGAACTTCTTACGAATCATCGCTCTGAACACATCTTCCAAGATACGGATCATAGTAGGGCGATCCACATTTTTAGATCTCGCAAACTCTGCGAAGGATTCTATTAAGACTTTGGCATCCATTTGAGTTATTTAAAAGATACTTGTACAACTGATTTCTTCACTTCTTCGAAAGGAATCGTTAATTCCTCTTCTGTGGCTTTTTTGCCTTTTTCTTTTCTTTTAACCAGCATTTTAATACCGGCATCATCAACTTCAAGCAATTTTCCCACAACCTCTTTGTCTGCAGAGAGGTTCACTTTTAGTTCTCTTCCGATATTCTTCGAATATTGCCTCTTGCTGCTGAGAGGATAATCCAATCCGGGAGAAGACACCTCGATGGTGTAAGCCTCAGGCATAATTTCCTTTGCTTCCAGTTCTTCAGAAACTAATCTGCTTATTCGGGCGCAAGTTTGAATGGTCACACCCTGATCAGAATCTATTAATAGATTTAGTAGTGTTTTACCGCTTTTTTCAGTCATCTTCACCTCCACGATGAAATGATTTTCATCAGGAAGGTGCTTCTCTACAATCTCTTCGATGGTATGTTTCAATTCAGACATAGTATGTATAATGAAAGAGGGGACGTGGTGTCCCCTCAGAAACTTTTCGAATACGCGACAAAGGTAAAATAATTTTACAGTAAAAACAATTAGAGCTGAGTCTCAAGACACTTGGAAATGAACAGATTTTTTTGAAACAAGCACTTTGGCAAAAACTAAATGTTGTTGATTGACTAATACCAATCCTTTTCAAAAAATATCGTATTTCCCTCCGATTTCTCCCATTAAGATAATAATTTTGCCGACCCTCGTTTAATATGAGTGCATGGCATAGTATATTAAACTCTCAACTCCAGTACAGGCAAACCAATCAATAAAAATGGGATTATTTGATTTTTTCTCAAGTGATATAGCAATCGATCTAGGTACAGCAAATACACTAATCATTCATAAGGACAAAATCGTGGTGGACGAGCCGTCCATTATTGCCATTGACAAAACCAACAACCGAGTACTGGCTGTAGGTCGCGAAGCAATGAACATGCACGAGAAAACTCACGAAAACATCAAGACTATTCGACCCCTGAAAGATGGCGTAATTGCTGATTTCTACGCTGCTGAGCAAATGATCCGCGGATTGATAAAAATGATTCCCGGTCAGAAAAAAGGCTTGTTTCCGCAATCACACCGAATGGTAATTTGTATTCCTTCGGGGATTACTGAAGTGGAGAAAAGAGCAGTTCGTGACTCAGCAGAGCATGCGGGTGCAAAGGAAGTTTACATGATTTATGAGCCAATTGCGGCTGCGATTGGTATCGGAATAGACATCGAAAAACCAATGGGTTCCATGATCGTGGACATCGGAGGTGGCACGACTGAAATTGCTTTGATTGCCCTTTCAGGCATCGTTGCGGATCAATCTATTCGTGTGGCAGGTGATACTTTTACCAAAGACATTCTGGACTACATGCGTCGTCAGCATAACTTACTCATCGGAGAAAGATCCGCTGAGAAGGTTAAAATTGCGATCGGCTCGGCATTAACTGAGCTTGACGATGCTCCGGATGATTATGAAATCCGTGGAAGAGATTTGATGACAGGGATTCCAAAGGTTATCAAGGTCTCTTACTCTGAAATTGCTTTTGCTTTGGATAAATCAGTTTCCAAAATTGAAGAAGCAGTACTGAAAGCTTTGGAAATCGCTCCACCGGAACTCTCTGCAGACATCTATGACAATGGAATTCACCTCACCGGAGGTGGTGCATTGCTGAAAGGACTTGACAAAAGATTACATCAAAAAACAAAGTTGCCAATCCATATCGCTGAAGATCCGCTTAGAGCAGTGGTAAGAGGAACAGGCACCGCACTTAAAAATATACAGAACTTCCGTACCGTATTGATGACCTAAAACCTGAATGCTACGCATCCTTCAATTTCTTTACAGCCTAAGGTCTTTTCTATTATTTGTTTTGCTGGAAGTATTGGCAATCGGATTAATTGTCTCCAATAATTCTCCTCAGGGTGCCGCGTTTTTCAATAGTTCAAATGCTTTAATAGGTTCTGTTCTCAAAACACGCTCCGATATTTTGGATTTCTTTTCATTTGCTCAAGCCAATGAAACGCTTATCCGGGAAAATGCACTTCTATTGGAGCAGATAAAAGCTCTGAATCAGGAACCAGACAGTTTGCCTATTCCATTGGATTCAGCTTTCGAAGCTCAATTCCAATTCACCGGGGCGAGGGTAATCAGCAATTCTTTGCGTTTTGCTCAGAATCACCTCACTCTGAACAAAGGCTCCAAGGACGGCCTCAAGCCGGGAATGGGAATCTTTAATCAGGATGGTATAGTCGGGCGGGTAAAATCGGTTTCCGAAAATTATGCCGTTGGCATTTCCCTTTTAAATACCGGATTGCTGGTTTCTTCCAAAATTAAGTCTACCGAGAATTTTGGTTCGGTCAACTGGGATGGGAAAAGCTCCAAGCAGGCCAAAATGCTCTATGTGCCAAGGCATGTCAGAGCGCAGGCGGGAGATACGATCGTAACCTCGGGTTTCAATGCCGTATTCCCGGAAGGAATTCGAATAGGAATTATCTCCAGCGTTAATCAGGGAGATGATCCAAACTACCTGGATATTCTGATAGACCTGAGCACCGATTTCAGCAGAGTAAATTATGTGTACTTGGTGGAAAACACCCAAATCGTGGAACTTGATTCACTTTATATAAAATCTGAGGTAGTTAATGAATTTTAAAAATTTTATCACCTATACCTTACTCCTTTTATTCCTCGGTCTGATCCAGATTATATTTCTGAAGAATCTGGCACTTTTTGGTGTGGCTTTTTGCTTTCTATACTTGCTCGGAATTTTGAATTTACCTATTCCGATTTCCCACGTTCCTTTGATTTTGATAAGTTTTGGATTGGGACTTGCAGTAGATATTTTCTATGACACAATTGGAATTCATGCTGCATCTGCTACTCTGATGAGTTTCTTGCGACCCTATTGGTTGAAGGCGATCAGCCCGACGGGCGGATATGATGATTCTGCTAAACCTAACCTTCCGGAAATGGGAATTGTCTGGTACATGAGTTACTCACTTCCGCTGATATTTGCTTTTTCTTTGGTGTTTTTCACCGCCGACCAATGGGGCACAGGAGGCTTTTTTGGAGTGCTTAACAAAAGCTTTTTATCCTCGATTTTTACAGTCATATTGGCTATAATTGTACAGCTATTGTTCT
Organism: Algoriphagus sp.; assembly: GCA_036676605.1. Lineage (GTDB taxonomy): Bacteria > Bacteroidota > Bacteroidia > Cytophagales > Cyclobacteriaceae > Algoriphagus. The sequence continues at coordinate 10,427 of JAKFCO010000071.1, read as the reverse complement.
TCAAACGCAGGAGGGAAATAAGATGAACGACCAAAGACCTGTAGTCATTATCATCTTCATTTTCCTGGTTGGTTTGGTGCTTTTGACCAAACTATTTTTGATCCAAGTGGTAGATGACAGCTTCATAAAAAAAGCCGAACGCAATGCTATTCAACGAGTGGTGGATCATCCTTATCGAGGATTAGTCTATGACCGTACAGGAAAGTTATTGGTTTACAATAACCCGATTTTCGATTTGATGCTCGTGCCTAAAGAATTCCAGGTTGGTGACACGACTCGATTCCTGGAGATTTTTGACATCACCAAAGAACAACTCATCGAATCCTACACAGCTGCTCGAAAGTATTCCTACGTGAAGCCGTCCCCGTTGATCAAGCAAATCTCAACTACAGATTTTGCGAGGATTCAGGATTACCTGATTGATTATCCGGGGCTTTTCATCATGACAAGAGCAGTGAGGTCTTACCCGCTTCCGATTGCTTCGCATGCAATGGGATATATCGGTGAAATCAATGCCGGTCAACTCGGGCGAGATACTGCAAAATACTACGTCCAGGGTGACTATGTAGGACTTAGCGGCATGGAGCGATTTTACGAAAAAGAACTTCGTGGAGTCAAAGGAGTCAAATATAAAATGGTAAACGTTCGCGGGGTGGATAAGGGACCGTTCAAGGATGGTGAGTACGATACAGCCTCAGTCGCAGGAAGCAATATCACTTCAACGATTCATCTGGAACTTCAGCGGTATGGCGAAATGCTCATGAATGGAAAGCGTGGATCTGTGGTTGCGATTGAACCGAAAACCGGTGAAATTCTGGCCATGATCTCAGCACCGTTTTATGACCCAAATAGCCTGACAGGAGCTGATTTCAGTAAAAATTACCGGGCTCTGAATGCCGATGAAAGTAAACCACTCTTCAATCGCCCCATCATGGCGACGTATCCTCCCGGTTCCATCTTTAAAATCGTTCAAAGTTTAATCGGACTTCAGGATGGAATCCTTATACCTGAGACAACTTTTGCCTGTAATAAATCATTGGTTGCCTGCCACAACCATCCTTCTCCATCGGATCTTTTTGGAGCAATTCGAAATTCATGTAATCCCTATTTTCATCAGGCATACAGACAGATCATAAACCGCGAGATCTCAAGCAATACTTTTGAGGATACTAAAATCGGTCTGAATGACTGGAGAGAAAAAGTATTGAAGTTTGGACTGGGAAGTCCTCTGGGTGTGGATATGACCAATGAAAAAGGGGGCTCAATTCCTTCGAGCAAACTTTACGATAAGGTTTATGGTGAAGGCCATTGGAAATATTCGACCATCTACTCTCTTTCCATCGGACAAGGAGAAATGTTGGTGACACCTCTCCAAATGGCAAATCTTGCTGCGATTTTTGCAAACAAAGGATACTATTTCACCCCTCATCTGGTCAAATCAATCGAGGGAGATCCGAATCAAATTCCTGTACAATACAGAACCAAACATAGCGTGGGAGTAGATGCTCATCATTTTGATTTGATCCAAAATGCCATGGCTGAAGCCCTTTATGGAACGGCCAATCGGGCAGTTATCCAGGATTTGGTAATTGCAGGAAAAACCGGAACAGCTCAAAATCCACATGGAGAAGATCACTCGGTATTTGTTGCTTTTGCCCCCAAAGACAATCCTACAATCGCCATTGCCGTGTATGTGGAAAATGCAGGCTGGGGAGGAAGAGCAGCCGCGAGTACAGCATCACTGATGATCGAAAAATACATCAGAGGGGAAATTTCACGTCCGGCTCTTCAGGAGTATGTTCTGGCTGGTAATTTCATTTATTAATGAGGGAATCTGATATTCATATTGAGCGAGTAGACTGGATTACAGTCCTGGTGTATTTTGCACTGGTGATGATTGGCTGGTTCAATATATACGCAGCTGTATATGATGGTCAGGCTGAAAAAAGCATTTTCGATTTTTCAATTAATTCCGGGAAACAGCTGGTTTGGATAGGTACTGCGATTGGGATAATTATCGTAATCATGGCGGCTGATTACCGTCTCTATGAGAATCTATCCATCATTCTCTATTTGTTTTTTATTGCATTACTGATTGTCACTCCATTCCTGGGAAAGGAAGTAAATGGTCAGATTCTTTCGATAGGGTTTGGCGATTTTCGCATCCAACCAGGAGAATTCGCGAAGTTTGCTACTGCATTAGCACTTGCCAAATTTATGGAAAGGCCAACTTTTGACCTTTCTAAAACCAAATACCAGGTGCAGGCATTTGCGGTTTTACTTTTACCGGTTGCCTTGATTCTTCTGCAACCAGATACTGGTACCGCGATGGTTTATTTTTCAATGTTGGTCATGTTCTACCGTGAAGGATTGCCTCAATCCTATTTTGTATTGGTCTTTGGGTTCATTGCCCTGACTCTGATGGCATTGGGAATAGAAAACAATTTCTATCTGGCTCTTGGAATAGCTGCTATAATTGGAATCCTGATTTTCCTGGGCAAAAAGTCCTGGCAAAAAATTCTCGCTTTCAGCTTAATTGGAATTGCTCTGATCGCTTATACCTATAGCCTCGACTTTGTTGTGTCAAAACTGCCGGAGCATCAGCGAAATCGTATCATGGTCCTTTTCAATCCGGATATTGATCCTCTGGGTGTCGGCTGGAATGTTACCCAATCAAAAATTGCGATAGGTTCGGGAGGATTCTCAGGAAAAGGATACCTGGAAGGCACACAGACCAAATTTGACTTTGTCCCGGAGCAACACACCGATTTTATCTTCTGTACCCTTGGTGAAGAATTTGGCTGGATTGGAAGTCTGGTGGTGATTGCTCTTTTCGTGACCTTGCTTTACCGATTAGTGATCATGGCAGAAAGGCAAAAAACCAGGTTTTCAAGAATCTATGGGTATTGCGCGATTTCGATTCTGCTTTTTCACTTCATGATCAATATTGCCATGACAATCGGATTGTTTCCGGTAGTGGGTATTCCACTTCCATTTTTCAGCTACGGAGGATCTTCACTTTGGTCTTTTACCATTTTGCTGTTCATCTTTATCAAAATGGATTCTTCCAGAGCAATGCAACTCGGTAGAATCAGTTAAGATTCCATCAATTTATTAAGCCAATACTGTTTTTTGGGAGCTCTGTTTGCAATTGCAAATGGTGTATGGAAATAATGAGCCTTTAAAAAATTGATTTGAAGGTTTTTCCATTCCCCATCCGTTTGGATCATCTTCATAAATTTGAATTCCTTGTACAACCGCTGACTGATTTCAGGATAATCATCTCTCCCTAAATAATCCAGATCCGCATCACAAATGATCTTCTGTAATTCATTTTTTGGACTTTGGGGAATTTTGGTCGACAATACAAGTCCTTTAACTTCTTCTATTTGGACATCCTTCATGCCAAGATCAAGCATCAGTTCAGAAGCCATTCCAGCTCCCACCTCTTCGTGATTTGCGGAACCTTTCAAAAATCCCATATCATGGACAACTGCACCAATTCTCAACAGGAATCTTTCCTCCTCTCCTAAATTCAGCCTTCGAATGTATTGTTCACAGACATTTAATACATCTAATGTGTGTTCAATGCCATGATAAGTAAGATGATCTGGCAAATCTGCCTTTAGCTTATTTAGTACAAATTTTCTGAGCGAGAGGTATCCTTTCATGAAATAGATTCAGGGTCTATAAACTCAAAATGGGTGTATTTAAAGCATGATACACTATAAACACAAACACCAGACCAATGTTGTAAGATAGGGATCGGATAGAATAGTTGATATTCTTGAATTTTGCAACTCGGGGGAGCGCATGGATGTAAACTTGGTTTCCTGATTTATTGGATAATTCTCTTAAAGGCAAATTCAATCGCTCAAAGCCTACTTTAAAATCTCCCATTTTAAATAGTCTCTTTTGAGAAATAAAATTGATCGAAGAATTATCAACCGAATTGATTCCTGCATTTTCACTGGGAACATTCTTCAGCTTTAGAGGTTTTTTACTCATTGATTGATAAGGGCTTTCAAAAAAGTACTTTTCTTAATCCAAGATAAACGGTGAATTGAGGATTTCCTATGATCCCAAAATTATTAGTAGGAAAAAAACCAAAAAAGGGCAAAAATATTTGCCCTTTTTGAACCTGTGAATAGTAAGTTGATCAATCGGCAAAACGCCTGAAAATCAATTGAAGAAATTCATGTACTGCTTCAGAGTCTGTATCCCAGCCCAGTTCTGCCACATACCTGTTATTCACCAAATTGATTGCCTCATCAAATGAATGGGAACCATCAATCGATTTTAGTGCATGCCGGAGAAGATCAGCGTTCCCGTCAAAAAGCTCCTTGGTAAACATAAACCGCTGATTGATCGCAAGACTTTCGGAAAGCTCTCCGATAGCTCCTTTCATACCTTTATAGGACTCAGTCGCAAATTTGGATTTAAGCGCCTTTGAATCAAGTTTTCCGGATGTACCAGTACTTCTCATGGGAGGAGTTTCTACCACAACCTGGACTTGCTCTTTTTCAACAACTACTGGTTCTGAAACTTCTTTAACAACAGGAGTTGGCTTTTCTTCGATTTGCTCAAAAAATGAAGCTTTTGTCTCCGATACTTCGACCCGCTCAGTTGGCTTTTCGCCATCAACACTTTTCTTCAAATAGGCATCAAGGTTGAAGGGTAATATATCTCCAAAGGTTGCCAACAACAGATTGACTGACTCAAAAGAGTCTTTGATTACCTGATAGTTTGCCGAAATCGCTCTGGTATAAGCTGAGTCGTCATGACCAAATCCGGCCTTATCGATCAAAAAAGTAACAGCTTTATCATGCCACTTGTAATACTTTCTGTTTTCACGAAGGTATTCATTGACTTTTCCCGAAGGGGCTTTTGAAACCTCACTTTGATAATAGCCAACCGGATCAGTCGCCAAAATGATGGACTGAACTACAGCCGACTCCAATAAAGGTTGGAGATGTGAACGCTCAACTTTAATTCTTCGGGAAAGTACGTTCATGAATTGCGTCAGCGCCTCATGTACCGCCACATCCCTGTAATCAAAAAACGGATTACTTTTCAGTTTGCCCAATTCGTCCTGCCAAAGCTCAAATAACCGTTTTATTACAAAGAAATTTACCTGAATACTGTTCGTGAGCTGGACGATATCTTGTCCTGTCATAAATTGCCTTGAGGAGAAAAACTTATCGCAAACCTTAGCTGCGTAATCCTTGGCGTATTTTTCTAAATAATTGCTGTTAATTTGAACTGTCATTGATGAGTGATGTTTACAAAAGTCAACGAACAAATGTCCCGAATCGTCATTCAAAATCTATTTAATCGCACAATTAATTCGGATGTCGATGATCGTAAAGTTATCGAATTAATTCATGAAAATGGTATTGACTGGATGCATGCTTGCGGTAAAAAAGGTCGATGTACCACTTGCAAAATCATCCTGGTACAAGGTGTCGAAAACCTGTCGTTAATGAACGATCGGGAGTTGGCTTTTGCAGCTCAGGGCCGTCTTCAGCCGGGAGAGAGGCTTGCCTGTCAGGCGATACTTCAATCAGGAGAAATACTGGTAAAAGTCGCCGAAATCAATAAATTCCCACATCTTCAATACAGTGAATAAGGCATGTTTGTAGAACCATCCGTTGGTAGTCACAAATCTTCTGATCGAAAAGGTCAGATCGAGGTGATCTGTGGATCTATGTTTTCGGGCAAAACTGAAGAACTGATCAGACGTCTCCACCGTGCCAGAATTGCCCGCCTGAAGGTGGAAATTTTCAAGCCCGCAGTTGACAAGCGATACCATGAGATGGACATCGTTTCTCACAATGAAAATTCGATTCGCTCCACTCCGGTGAATTTTGCCGAAGATATTCTATTGCTCAGCGGAGATTGTGATGTGGTGGGAATAGATGAGGTTCAGTTTTTTGATGATCAGATTGTAGTGGTCGCTCAGAAACTGGCAAATCAGGGGAAAAGAGTAATCATGGCAGGATTGGATATGGATTTCGAAGGCAAACCCTTTGAACCCATGCCCCGACTGATGGCGATTGCGGAATATGTAGACAAGGTTCACGCGATTTGTATGAAATGCGGAGATTTGGCGGCTTTTTCATTCCGACTTTCGGATTCGAAACAAAAGGTGATGCTCGGAGAGAAAGAAAGCTACGAAGCCAGATGTCGGAAATGTTTCAATGAGGATCGCAAGTAATTTTTGATCCAAAGCATGCTGAAGAAGACTGCCGGAATCGTATTAAGTTCTATCCGATACAAGGAAAGCAGCATCATTGTGAAAATATTTACCCGTGACCTGGGACTGAAATCCTATCTGGTCAACGGAGTAAGAACACAAGGAAATAAATCAAAAATAGCTCTTTATCAACCCATGACCTTGTTGGATCTGGTTGTGTATAATAAAGAGAACTCAGGCCTTCAAAGAATATCAGAAGCCAGGTTGCAGCGGTCCAATCAGCTGATTCCTTTTGATTTTACCCGGACTGGTTTGGCCTTATTTATGACAGAGGTTATTACCCGCTCGATTTATGAGAACTACCAAAACGAAACCCTCTTTGATTTCCTCCGGGAAAGCATCTGTCATCTGGACAGTAAAGAAGCCGGGCTGAGTCAATTTCCTTTGGTTTTTCTTATTGAGAAGGCCAGATTTCTCGGATTCGCCCCGGAGGAATCAACCGGCTTCCTGATAGAAAGTCGTTCTCAGCCCTTTACTCAGGAAGAATTAAAGATGGCGGATGATTACATTCAAACCCTGATGGAAGAATCCTACGGTTGCGAAAGCTCTGTCCCCCTTCTTCTCCGCAGGAAAATTCTGGATCATTTGCTGGATTTCTACAGCGAGCATCTTGAAAATCCGGGTCCCTGGAAATCATTATCGATTTTGAGACAGCTGCTAAATTGACTGAAAACCATTGGGCATTAACCCTCTTAGACAAAATAAATATTTGCTTAATCCATTCGCATCCTTTAATATTGCGTAATCACCGTGAATGAGCAAGTCAGCCCACTTTGACTTGAGTTTTTCCTGCAGAAATTTTTTTGCTCAGAAAATCATCCACGATCCCAAATACCGCATTTACCACATCTTATTTATTTCATTCCCTCTTTATGTACAACATAGAAGAACTCAGAATCAGGCTTTTATCTGAACTGAAGGAAATCGCTGAGGAGCTGGGTGTCAAAAACCATAAGTCTCTCAAAAAAGACGAACTCGTCTACGCGATTCTTGACCTGCAGGCCATCACCCCCGAGCAAGCCTTGCCAAAGAAAAAGCCTTCTATTGCAGAAGTGCAGGAGCCAACTCCTGAAAAAACCCCCGAAATCCCCCAAACCACCTCTGAAATCACCAAAGAGGAGCCTGAATTTAAGCCTAAATTCAAAAGACAAAACGTAACTGAAATCCCGGTTGTAGCTGAGGTTACTCCTGCTCCGGCAGAAACGGCTCCCTCTGATGAACCAAAGCTCTACGTTCCAAAACCAGAGTGGAAGGCGAAAAGAGAGCCCCGTCCTGAAAGAGCGGATAACGTCGAAAGTCCTGAAAAACCTATAAGTCAACCGATTGCAGAAGGTGAAGAGCCTAAAACTTTCAGGCCAAGGAAAAAAGTATTTGAAGAAGTCAGCCCGGTAGAAAGCCCGAAAGCGGAATCTCCATATGAAAATCAACCACAGATCCGTCAGGAATCTGATATTGAACTTCCAAAAAGAAGAAATTTCAAGACTCAGGATGAAGTAATGATGCCTGCAGCTGAAACCGTTTCAAATCCAAACAGAAGAAAGCCTTTCGTAAGCCCACGTGAGTTCGATGGTGTCATTGATAATGAAGGTGTATTGGAAATGATGCAGGAAGGATATGGTTTCCTTCGCTCATTGGATTACAATTATCTCGCATCGCCTGATGATATTTATGTATCGCCTTCTCAGGTAAAACTTTTTGGCCTCAAAACCGGTGATCATATCAAAGGCTCTATTCGCCCTCCCAAAGAAGGTGAGAAATATTTTGCCCTCCTGAAAATCGCAACGGTTAACGGAAAAACTACCGAAGAAATCAGAGATCGCGTTCCTTTTGAATACCTGACTCCTCTTTTTCCTGAAGAAAGATTAAACCTTTCTACCACGCACGATCGCTACTCTACCCGTATCCTGGATCTTTTTGCTCCTATCGGAAAAGGTCAGCGAGGAATGATCGTAGCGCAGCCTAAGACCGGTAAAACTGTCTTATTGCAACAGATAGCGAATGCGATCACGAAAAACCATCCGGAAGTTCATTTGATGATTCTGTTGATCGACGAAAGACCGGAAGAAGTGACGGATATGGCTCGCTCGGTAAATGCCGAAGTGATTTCCTCCACCTTTGATGAGCAGGCTGAGCGTCACGTGAAAGTGGCCAATATCGTACTGGAAAAAGCAAAAAGAATGGTGGAAGTAGGTCACGATGTAGTGATCCTGCTTGACTCTATCACACGTCTTGCCCGTGCACACAATACCGTGGTGCCAAGTTCAGGAAAGATCCTTTCCGGTGGTGTGGATGCGAATGCACTTCACAAGCCAAAGAGATTCTTCGGAGCTGCCCGAAATGTTGAAAACGGAGGCTCTTTGACGATCATCGCCACTGCCCTGGTAGAAACAGGTTCTAAAATGGATGAGGTAATCTTTGAAGAATTCAAAGGAACCGGCAACATGGAATTGGCGCTGGATCGTAAACTTGCCAACAGAAGAATCTACCCTGCTATTGATGTTCTGGGTTCCGGTACTCGACGTGAAGACTTGTTGATGGACAAAGAAGAGATGCAGCGAGTTTGGATCCTGAGAAAACTGATGAGTGACATGAACTCTCAGGAGTCAATGGAATTCCTCCTCAACCGAATGAAAGGTACCCGCGACAATGCTGAGTTTTTGATCAGTATGAACGGGTAATCCCTTTTATTTTCAAAAAATAATACAGCCCCGATTCGAAAGAGTCGGGGTTATTTTTTTCCCCTCATCCTCAGGTATCTTAATTAATTGGATTTACTGTTCTCGATTGTCTATTGGATTGGAGATCCATAGACAAGAATTACATAACGGGGTAAGAGAGCAAAAATTAATTCTCAAAGAAAGTAAACCAAAGGAATCCCTCCTAAACGGAGTCCGAGAAATATTGCCCTAGTTCTCCCTATCTTTCACCATATTATATTTGTTTTTTGTGATTATTATCTTATTTTCGGTATCAATTTTCTAGTACATAGCAAATTTTATTTGTTTTGTGTATTTTAAATGCATTTTAATCCACACAAAAACGCATTAGCTATCGGGGAGAAAATGAAAAACCAGAATGAAAATCCTTACATCAAACCCTGCTACTGACTCAGGATCTGAAATTTATTTTGTTCTTAAATGTAAACTCAAATTCAGGAACTTAGAATTACCCAATACCTGTGAAAATATTTCTGAAACTTAATCAACATATTTTTAAGGTTTCTCCAATGGTTTTGGGGTTGGTGATGTTATTGGGTATTTCAAACGTGTTATGGGCACAATCATCCCAGACTTTTAATGCGAGCGGTACTTTCACTGTGCCTCATAAAATAACCTCCTTACAAGTTCAAGTTTGGGGTGCCGGTGGTGGTGGTGGATGGGATGGGTCAAACGGAAAAGCTGCAACAGGTGGTGGTGGAGGTGCATTTGCAACGTATAACTCATATTCAGTTACTCCCAATCTATCAATTAGTGTAACAGTTGGTTTAGGTGGTGCAGGTCAAACAAGTTCTACTGTCTCCCAAAATGGAACTAGCAGTCAGTTTGGGCCGATATCAGTAAACGGTGGATCTAGGGGAATAGGTAATACAACAGCTGGAACGGGTGGGGTAGCAGGAACAGGCGGCGATATCAATACTTCCGGAGGTTCTTCAGTCCTAGCTCAAACCAACAATGATCTTGGTGGTTCTGGAGGGGGTGCTGCTGGTAGCAGCAGCGGGAATGGAGCAAATGGAGCCAATTCTGGAGATACAAATGGAGGAGCAGGTGGCTTGGGGGTCAATGGTGCGGGTTCTGGAGGTTCGGGGGGAAATAACGATCTAAATGGTCAAAATGGTCAAGTTCCGGGAGGAGGCGGTGGAGGTGAAGGTGGAAATGGCTCTCAAGGTGGGACAGGCGGAAACGGTCAAATCATAGTTTCTTGGACTTGCTCCAATTCACTTACTTCAGCAGTCGGCACAAATAACCAAACCATTTGCGAAGGGACAGGAATCACCGATATTACCTACGAAATCGCAGGTGCCTATGGAGCTGATTTTTCAGGTTTACCTGCTGGTGTAACGGGAACCTATAATCTAGGTGATGTAACCATCAGTGGCACACCCACCACTCCCGGAACCTATAATTATACGGTTACTCCAACTGGAAGCTGTACAACCAATGTGATTAATGGA
>JAKFCO010000070.1:0-14047 GCA_036676605.1 Algoriphagus sp. | reverse complement strand
TTGGGTATTTTTCAAGGGTTTTTGGATGAAAAATAGAGTTCGACGCCCTTCGGGGGAAAGTAATGGTCAAACAGTCAATCAGGATTTAGAAATTAACCTGTAAACTTTTTTTAGGACGAGTCAGGTAAATCAGAACCACAACTCTGAGACGCAAGTCCCGATGAACGAAGAGATTTCGGGAGGGTTGAACCTGGAAGGATGGGATTTCTCCCGACAGCTGTACGGGATCCCTGAAAAATAAAAAGGTAGGACAATGCGTGAAGAAATGATCCGCGGCGGATCATTTTAGCATTGGGCCAGATTGCAGGGGAGGCAAACACCTAGTCAAACGCCTATTCTATACCTAGATGGGGAGAAGCAAGAGAGAGCCAATCATCTTATGGAAGTGCAGGAGCAAATCTCTTACGATCTGAATCAGGAGAAAATCGGCAATACCTATAAAGTCCTGATTGATAAAAAAGAAGGCGGTTATTTCGTCGGCCGAACGGAGTTTGACTCAATTGAGGTGGACAATGAAGTGCTGATCGATGCGTCAAAGTTCTATTGCAGAGTCGGTGACTTCGTCCAGGCAAAGGTATTTGAAGCTACGGAGTTTGATCTGTACGCGACGGTGGAGGATTGATTTGAATAGGAAATAGGAGCTTTTATCTAATTCTATACACCATTCCGAATGAATACCTTCCAACCGGTCCATGTCCGATTTCAGTAGATATTCCTAGATTTTTGATAGGGAAATAGCGGATAACGGCATTTATACCTGCGACATAATTCATATCTTCCTCCCTCGGATATTCAGAGTTATCAAGTATACTGCCAGGTACTATAGGAGTTAATATTTCTTCAGATTGAATGGTTACTCCGCCATATCCCAAAAGAAGAACTTCCCATTTTGACTCATTTTTGATCCAGCCGAGCTGGTTGGAAAAGAAAGAGCTAAAGTCAAATCCAAACCGGATACCCACAGGAATATATTGTCTCTTATATTCAATTTCCGTGAACTTTGATGTTTCTATATCTCGGGCCCAAAAACTTGAATTTCTGTTTTGAATTCCTAGATAGGCACCCAAAATCACGTAATCATTTAAATGGCGATCTAAAGAGATTTGATAATGGAGGCTACTTTCTTTGGAAGGAACGTAACGGTAAGAATCTGGTGACACGGATAACCCAAAAGTCCACTTTGATAATTCTTTCTGAACTTGCCCAAAAGTAATCTGACTGAATCCGATCAAGAGAATAAAAATGAGTAGTTTTTTCATGAAGGAGTTGGTTAGTTGATTTCAAAATTAAATATTTAATTGAAATAAACGTTATTTTTAAGATTTATATTTATGAGAAAATCAGCTCAAAGTTCTTGCTTTTCCAGAAGCAGGATCACTTCAAAATTTGTTTCTTTTGCCCTTTCCCTCGCTTCCTATATTTTACTTAACCAAAACACCCAAAAGAAGCTGACGGAAGTTACCAAGCTTAGGCCCATCGGAAGGTGTTTTTTAGCTCGCGCTCAAGCCTTTCTTATTTATGAAGCATTTGCCATAATTAAGGCAGGACAACAGTGTTCGAAGATTTAACCATTTCCTAATTTCACTAAGCCTCCCAAAAACCAAAAATCTTCTATTTTTGGATATGCGCAAATTCCTTCTTTTTCTCTTAGCCATATCTCCCTTGTCCAGCCAAGCTCAATTCACATACGACCTTCAGGGCCATCGAGGCGCCAGAGGCCTGATGCCGGAAAATACCATTCCGGCAATGATCAAAGCTCTGGAATTGGGTTCGACCCGATTGGAAGTAGATCTGGCAGTGACCATGGACGGGGAAGTGATCCTTTCGCATGAGCCATTTATGAACCCGGTGATTTGCCTGGACCCGGAAGGAAAAGGGATTCCTGCCTCAGACCTAAGTCATAATATCTACCAAATGACCTATCAGAAGGTTTTAGGGTACGATTGCGGGACTAAGTTTCAGGCGGATTTTCCAAAGCAGGTGAAATTCTACGCAACCAAACCCAAACTGAAGGATGTATTCGCCGTGGTGGATAAATACGCTGAGGACAACAACTTGACGAAACCATCCTATAATATTGAGATCAAGAGTTCACCGGAAGGCGATGGGATCTACCACCCCGGCGTAGTGGAATTTTCTGATCAAGTGGTGAAGTTGATTGCGGAGACGATTGGATTGGAACGGGTCAATATTCAGTCTTTTGATTTCAGAGTTATCCGATACGTACATGAGACCTATCCGAAAGTGGTCCTGGCTATGTTGGTTTCCAATGCTGCCGAATATGAAAAGCAGCTTGAGGAACTTGGATTTCAACCGCAGATTTATTCCCCGTACTTCCCGCAACTAACTGCTGAGAGGGTAAAAATCCTCCATGAAAAAGGGATGAAAGTAGTTCCCTGGACCGAGAATACCACCGAACAGATGGATAAACTTCTGGATATGAAAGTGGATGGGATCATCACCGATTGCCCAAATCTGGCACCCAAGCGTTAATTTTTTGTGGTTTGTGGGTATTGGGCTAATTTAGCCGAATAAAATCACCCGAATGAAGTTGATCGAAGTCAGTACCCCGGCATATGAAAAGGAGTTTATCGAGATGGCCGTCAGGCTGTATCGAAGCGAGAAAAACTGGATTCGTCCTCTGGATGCTGACATCGAGGGGCTTTTTCATCCGGAAACCAACAAGCTTTTCAGAAACGGGGCCAAAGCCAAACGCTGGTTGTTGCAGGACGAGAAAGGGGAGACAATCGGAAGAATTGCTGCTTTCGTCAATCCAAAAATGAAGGAAAAGCAGCCGACCGGAGGTGTAGGTTTCTTTGAGTGCATCCAAAATCAGGAAGCGGCATTTTTACTTTTCGACACTGCGAAAGCCTGGCTGCAAAGCGAAGGAATGGAAGCCATGGACGGTCCGATCAATTTTGGTGAGCGGGACAAATGGTGGGGATTACTCGTGGAGGGATTTACAGAGCCGAATTATAACATGCCCTGGAATTTCCCATACTATAAGGCTTTCTTCGAGAATTACGGTTTTCAGGTCTATTTCAAGCAATTTACTTACATGAGACCGGTACAGCGTCTGGGTTTTGACGAAAAAATGATCGCACGAGCTAATGTTATCATGGCAAATCCGGATTATGAGTTTCGCTACATCAAAGGAAAAGAGCTGAAAGAGAAAGCACCGGAATATTTCATGACGGTATATAATAAGGCATGGGCCCGGCACATGGGAAAGTCATTGGCTTTAAAGGAGGCTCAGATGATGTTTGCCAAAATGCAGCCAATCATGGACGAGCGGCTGATTTACTTTGGTTTTTACAAAGGGGAGCCAGTTTCCTTCTTTATCCAGATACCTGAAATCAATCAGATATTCAAGCATGTGAATGGAAAGATGGACTTGATAGGAAAGCTTAAATTTCTTTGGTACAAGACCTTTTCACCACCAAACAAAATGCTTGGTTTAGTCTTCGGAGTAATACCCGAGCATCAGGGAAAAGGAGTGGAAAGTGCCATGATCATCACCTATGATAAAATGAGCGGTAAGGATTCTTTCCCGTATAAAACCATCGAGATGAACTGGATCGGGGATTTCAATCCCAAAATGATGCGGGTTTGCGAGCAACTTCTGGCGGATATCTACAAGACGCATCATACGTATCGATTCCTTTTTGACAGAACGAAACCGTTTGAGAGGCATCCTATATTTGAGTAGCCCATGGTCGATAGACCATAGTCAATAGCATTAAAAAACCAACATCCATGGACTATTGTCTATGGACTCTTAACTATAACATGAAAAAATACGACGTGACCGGTATGGGCAATGCTCTGGTCGATATTGAGTTTAAAGTGCAGGATCAGTTTTTCCTTGACCACGGTGTGGAAAAAGGACTGATGACATTGGTGGATGAGGAAAGACAAAACACTTTGATGGGAGTCATCAATAAGCATGAAGCCAAAAAGCAGTGTGGAGGATCAGCCGGGAATACTGTGATAGCTGTAAGTCAGTTTGGAGGAAATTCCTTCTACTGCTGCAAGATTGCAAATGATGAGTTGGGTCATTTTTTCATGAATGACATGAAGAATTCCGGAGTTTCTCATAACCTGGATGAAGGCGGTCTCGAGGAAGGAATTACCGGAAAGTGTCTGGTGATGGTGACGGAAGATTCTGAGCGCACCATGAATACATTCCTGGGTATCTCACAGAATTTCTCGGTTAAGGATGTGAGCGAATATGCCATCAAAGACTCCAAATACCTGTTTATCGAAGGTTATTTGGTGACCTCTCCCAATGGAAAAGAAGCCATGGCTTTTGCTAAAAAGACAGCAGAAAATGCCGGGACAAAAGTGGCGCTCACTTTTTCAGATCCGGCGATGGTGAAGTATTTCAAATCTGGTTTTGATGATGTGATCGGCCCAAGTGTGGATTTACTGTTTGCAAACGAAGAAGAGGCTATGCTTTATACGGGAAAAAGCAACCTGATGGAGGCGAGAGAAGAATTGAAAAAAGCGGCAAATCATTTCGTGATTACTCAGGGAAAAAACGGGGCGATGATCTTTGACGGGGATACTTTCATTGATATCGAACCTTATCGTACGACTGCAATTGATAGCAATGGGGCCGGGGATATGTTTGCCGGAGCATTTATGTATGGCATCACAAATGGTCACAGCTATGCATCCAGTGGAAAACTGGCTTCAATGGCAAGTTCAAAAATTGTGAGCCAATTTGGCCCGAGGCTTCAATGGCATGAGGTGAAAGATATTTTAGCCAGGCTGAACCCCTAATATTCCAAAGCCCGAAAGAAGACCTCTTTCGGGCTTTTAATTTTTCTTAAAATAAGGTTGAGAAAATCTGTAGTTGTATTAAAAAACTATTAATTAGCATCAGGTTAAGGATAAACAGTTTTATTGGATTTGAAGATGAATTATGTTGTTCAAAATCGGACAAACGAAACATTACCAGATGTGAAGTAGTATTAGTTAAAAATGAAAACAAACCCAATTACTTTTAATATGAGAAAATTTACTGCCTTAGGCCTGTTGGCAGGTATGCTCAGCATTCCGGCCTTGGCCCAAAACAAGATCGAATTCAAGGAATTCACCCTTGACAATGGATTGCATGTGATCATGCACCAGGATAATACCACCCCGATTGTGGTGACTTCAGTATTGTATCATGTAGGTTCAAAAAATGAGAATCCTGAGCGTACGGGATTTGCTCACTTTTTTGAGCACCTGATGTTTGAAGGATCAGAAAATATTGAGCGAGGTCAATACATGAATATCATTCAGGCGCGCGGCGGAACTTTGAATGCCTACACCTCCAATGATATCACCTATTACTACGAGTTGCTTCCTTCCAATGAATTGGAACTGGCGCTTTACATGGAAAGTGAGCGAATGCTCCATTCCAAAGTGGATCAAATCGGAGTGGAGACTCAGAGAGAAGTAGTGAAAGAGGAAAGACGTCAGCGATATGAGAATCAGCCTTACGGTACGATTCTTCCGGAAACTTTGAAAAGAGCATACGTGGCTCATCCTTATCAATGGGCACCAATCGGTTCGATGGACCATTTGAATGCTGCCTCGATTGAGGAATTCCAGCAATTCTACAAGGATTTTTATGTGCCAAATAATGCCACGTTGAGCATTGCAGGAGATTTGGATTATGACCAGACCGAAAAATGGGTCAGATCTTATTTCTCAGAAATCCCAAAAGGTCAGAAGGCTATTTATCGTCCTAGCATAATCGAACCAAAGAAAACTGCTGAGACCCGTGATATCATTTATGATAACATCCAGATTCCTGCGGTGATCCAGGCCTACAATCTTCCCAAGAGAAATCATCCTGATTCTTATGCATTGTCTATGCTTTCTACTTACCTGACCGGTGGCAATTCATCTTTGATGACAAAAGAACTGGTGGACAAGCAACAGAAAGCATTGGTGATCGCGGCAATTCCTTTGGAATTGGAAGATGGCGGAGTTTTCATCATGTATGGAATCACCAATATGGGAGTGGAAGCTAAAGACTTGGAAACTGAAATCGACAAGCTGATCAAGCAGGTTCAGGATACCGGAATCAGCGATGAGGACTTTGCGAAGCTTCAAAATATCATGGAAAACAATATCGTAAGTGGTAATTCAACTGTTGCGGGTATTGCCGAAAATCTCGCTGAAGCGCATGTGGTGTACGGAAATACCAATTACATCAACCAGGTAATGGATGCATACAGCAAAGTGACCAAAGCTGATATTCAGCGGGTGGCCAAAGAATACCTGGACCTGACTGGTCGGGTTGTTTTGTATTATTTACCTAAATCAGCTCAGCCTACTGAGTAATTGTTTTACCTAAACGATCTAAAGAAATGAAAAAAATAGCGATATCATTTGTATTGAGCCTTCTGATTGCCACTGTGGGTTTTGCTCAGGTGGACAGAAGCCAATTACCACAATCGGGACCGGCTCCAGAAATTAAAATTGGCGAAGCAGAGACTTTCACACTGGAAAACGGACTGAAAGTATTCGTAGTAAAAAACACCAAACTTCCCCGCGTTTCCTTTACGCTTGTGCTGGAGAGAGACCCGATTTTGGAAGGAGACAAAGCAGGAATGACCAGTTTCGTCGGCGAAATGATGACAGCAGGAACGACCAATCGAACCAAAGATCAACTGGACGAGGAAATAGATTTTGTCGGAGCAAGTCTTTCTGCATCCGCCACTTCGATGTATGCATCTTCATTGAAAAAGCATCAGGAAAAAGTATTGGAACTGATGGCTGATGTACTTTTCAATCCTGTTTTTCCGCAGGGAGAACTGGATAAATTGAAAAAGCAGGCATTGACTGGTCTGGCTCAAAGCAAAGATAATCCGGATGCAATTTCGGGAAGATTGACTTCGGCTTTGGTTTATGGAAAAAATCATCCGTATGGGGAAGTGGCGACTGAAGCTACCATCAATAATGTGACCGTGGAGGATGTGAAGTCTTATTATCAGACCTATTTCAAACCAAATATTGCCTATCTGGCGATTGTTGGTGACATGGATAGGGCAGAAGCTGAAGAAGTGGTGAAGAAGTATTTTGCAAACTGGAAGACGGGAAAAGTTCCAACTTTCACTTATCCTGCTCCTCAGCGTCAGGCAAAAAATACGGTAGCGCTTGTAGACAGAAGCACATCTGTGCAAACAGTAATTGACATAGCTCAGCCGTTACAAATGAAAATCGGTGATCCTGATTATATCTCAAGCAGAGTTTTGAATCAGATCCTGGGCGGAGGTTCTTCTTCAAGGTTGTTTATGAACCTGAGAGAAGACAAAGGGTATACCTACGGTGCTTATTCCTCGATCGGTGCGGACAAATTGATTGCTCAGTTTTCTGCAAATGCTTCCGTGAGAACGGAAGTGACTGATTCAGCGGTGTATGAATTTATGCACGAGATCGTAAATCTTGTAGACAACGGAGTGACTGAGGAAGAGCTTGTGAAAGCAAAATCAAGCCTTGCAGGTTCATTTGGAAGATCTCTGGAAAGTCCTGCAACGATCGCAAATTTTGCTTTGAACACAGTGAGGTATAACCTGTCAAAAGATTACTATGCTACCTATCTGCAAAAAATGAATGCGTTGACTGTGGAGGATATCAATGCTACTGCGAAAAGATTGATAGATCCGACAAAGTTATATGTGACTGTAGTGGGGAATGGAGCTGAGATCAAAGAAAAAATGGCTCAGTTTGGCGAAGTAGTGGAGTATGATAATATGGGCTTTCCCGCAAAAGAAATTGAGATGGCAGATGCCAATATGACGGCTGATAAAGTTATCGAAAGTTATATTTCTGCAATCGGAGGATCTGAAAAGGCAAGTGCAATCAAAGCGGCAAAGGTAACCATGAGTGCAAATGTCATGGGGACAGCTTTAGGTTTGTCATTTGTCTATGACGATGCAAACATGCGGTTTTCTCAAAAAACATCCATCGCAGGAAATGTGATGCAGAGTTCGGTGCTGAAGGATGGAAAAGGATCGGTAAGTGCGCAGGGTCAGACGATTGAGATGACTGCAGATCAAATTGAAGCAGGCAGATTAAGTTCTTTCTTCCTGCCTGAATTATACTTTGGTTCCATGTCCTACACTCTGACACTGGATGGAATTAAAGATGTGGAAGGAACCCAGGCGTACAAAGTGATTGTGACGAGTCCTTCCGGAGCGTCTACGATTAATTACTACTCGGTGGAATCCGATTTGAAAATCAAGAATGAAAATGCGCAGGCTGGCGATACATATTACAGCGATTACCAAGAGAGAAATGGCGTATTGATTCCGATGGCTTACACTATCAAATCGCCTATGATTCCAGTTCCGCTTGAAGCGAAAGTGGAATCGCTGGAGTTGAATCCAACTCTGACAGATGCAGATTTTAATTAATAAAAAAGGGGTCGTTCGACCCCTTTTTTATTTCCTCCATTTTTCACGCAAGTTGGTTTCTTGCCCTATTTCAATTGAATAAACAGAATAGAATTCTCTTTTATCGACCGGAAAATCGAATAGGTATTTTTTGCCATTGATTCGGGAGACTTCGAGCATAGCGCTGTCCGTTGAAAATTCAGCTTTGATATGATCTCCGATCATCAGACTTGTATAAGCTGCCGATTCAGGATGAATTTTGGTGATTACATCTTTTTGCAAAAGGACACCAAGTTTGGAACTCAGCGGTTCCGGGTTTGGAAGTAAGCGAAGCTCAAATCCCAAGACGGGTACAATGGATCCGAAATAGTTTAAAAGATCTTCGTTTCCTGAGATGTAGCTTTCGTAAAAGTAATTGAATTTCTTTTTATCCTTTGCGCAGTCCAGAATCAGATTCCAAATTCCATTTTCGCCATAGCTTTGAAATGGTTTGCCATATTTTTCCCAAGCCATTTTCATTACTTCCGGCAGGCTAGACCCCTCACTTTGAAGCATGATATCCAGGCAAAAGCAAATCACAGCTCCATGAGAATAGATGTTGACTTTACGATCCGGAATCCCGGCCTGATAGCCATCCAGCCAGAGATCCATGCTGGATTCCAGAATCGAGTAATTTCTCCAGCCTTCATTGAGAGATTCGCGGTTGAGGATATCTTCGACTTCTTTCAGGTAAGTTGGCAGATCAAAAACACCGGATTTCAACAGATACAAATCTCCCATGTAAGTGGTGATTCCTTCCAGCATCCAGCCGGCTTTGGTGTAGGTCTCCTGGGAGAAATCATAGGGGAGAAGCTCTTTCGGACGGATTCTGCAGACATTCCAAGAGTGATAAAGTTCATGGGAACTCACACCCAGAAGCTCATTCATATGGACTGATTCTTTCAGGTTTTCCGCAGGACCAAAGGTGATGACCGTTCCTTTTCGATGCTCCACTCCGTGAAAATGCGGATAGGCCAGAAGCTGAAAAATAAAATGATACTCCGATTCCGGAAATTCGCCGAAATCCCTGATTTGGGTTTGGGTGAATTTTCTGAAGTTTTCGATAAAGGGCTCTTTTTCGAAATGAACTTCTCCATGGATCCAGATATTAAAAAGGGTTTCTTCCACGGAATACTCCCAATGAGAGATCTTTTTCGCAGCCAAAATAGTCGAGTCTGCGAGCTGCTGGAAATCTTTTGTCCGAAAGAAACCGGTTCCGCTTTCAGGAAGGGTAGATACCACAATCGGATAATCGGGCAAGTCTAATTCGAGTTCAAACGGTTCGTCACCCATTGCTTTGACCTCAAAACAGCAGTTTACCAGATTCAAATAGACTTGTTCCTCATCTGCCCAGGCACTTCCTGCATCCATCTTGGCTGCAAAGTATTCATAGCTGATAATATATTCTTCAGAGTTTTCGATTTTAAATACCCAGCAGTCTTTGGTTTTTTTATGAAAGTCAACTCCCTGACCGGATGAGTTCTTGATTCGGAAATCTCTAAGATTTTGGGCGTAATTTGCAAGCTGATAGCGCCCGGCTCTCCATGCGGGCAGCTGGAGATGGATTTCCCCGTTATTTTGAGCAGAGATTTTAAGCTCAAATTGGACAAATTGCGAGGCGGGATTTAAGCAACTGATGCGGTAATGAATCATTGTTATTTGATTTGTGCTGAACAAATGTAGAAGCCTGATTTGTATTTCAGAAAATGGTACTTATCTTTGCATTCCTTTTTGGAGCCAGTATCCAAGAAGATTGTCCAGAAAGCAATTAGTTAAAGATATTCGATCATGAAAAGAACATTTCAACCTTCTAATAGAAAAAGAAAAAATAAGCACGGCTTTAGAGAAAGAATGTCTTCTGCTAACGGTAGAAGAGTATTGAAAGCCAGAAGAGCAAAAGGAAGACAAAAGCTCAGCGTATCTTCAGAAAAGACACTTAAGAAGTAATTCTTTCTGCTTGTTTTCGTATGTTCACGTACGATTACAGTCCTGCGATGAATTATCAACTTCCCAAAAGTGAGCGTCTTCACGCCGAAAAATCAATCAAGGAACTTTTTAACGAAGGTTCCTCTTTTTTTTTATTTCCGTTCAAAGTCCAGTTTTTTGTTAAAAAGGGTGTTCCAACCGGAACCCCACAGGTCCTGTTCTCCGTTTCCAAGAGAAAGCTAAAAAAAGCAGTTGATCGCAATTTCGTCAAACGGAGAATGAAAGAAGCGTATCGCTTAAACAAGCATCTGCTTTCTCTGGAGAATATCGAACTCAATCTAGGGCTGATTTATGTTGCGGGCAATCTCATGGAATTTTCAGAGATTCAGGCCAAAATCATCCCTTGTCTTAAAAAGCTTCAAACCGAACTATCTGAAAATCATCATCAGCATGAATAGATCATTTAAAAAATCACTTCTCATTTTTTTTCTGGGTGCAATTGTCCTCACTGGATTCTTTGCGTTTCAGGCTAAAAACGATAAGCTTTTTGCACTGGCAAAGAATATTGACATTTTCGCGACACTTGTCCGAGAACTGGATTCCTATTATGTGGATGAAATCGATCCTGACAAACTTGTTACTATTGGTATTAATGCCATGCTGGAGGAATTGGATCCCTACACTGAATACATTCCGGAAGAAGATTCGGATGATTTCAGAGTTCTGACTACCGGAGAATATGCGGGTATTGGAGCCTTGATCGGAAATAGAGGGGATGGAAATATGGTTATCATGCCATATACTGGTTTTCCCGCACAAAGTGGAGGATTGAAAATCGCCGATTACTTATTATATGTAGATACGGTCAATGTGGTAGGGAAAGTAACTTCCCAGGTTTCTGAGCTATTAAAAGGTCCCGCAAATACACCGGTATATTTAAAGGTAAAGCGGGGAACAGATACTCTGGAATTTAACCTGATCCGGAAGAAAATCTCGATCAAGAATGTTCCTTATTATGGCAAATTAGATGACAAGACCGGATATATTAAGCTGGGAGATTTCACCACCAATGCTTCTTCAGAAGTTAGAAATGCGCTTGTTGATCTCAAGGCTCAGGGTGTAGACAAACTCGTACTAGATCTGAGAGATAATCCTGGAGGGCTGCTCAATGAAGCTGTCGAAATCGTTAACCTTTTCATTCCGAAGGGGAAAGAAGTAGTAAAAACTATCGGGAAACTTGAAAATGTGAATTTCACTTACAAGACATCCAAAACCCCTGTTGACAAGGATATTCCATTGGTAGTTTTGATCAACGAGAGAAGTGCTTCTGCAGCAGAGATTGTAGCCGGCGCTTTGCAGGATTACGATCGGGCTGTTTTGGTAGGGAGAAAGTCCTTCGGAAAAGGCCTGGTTCAGACCACAATTCCTTTGACTTATAATTCTCAGTTGAAAGTAACCACTGCCAAGTACTACATTCCAAGTGGAAGATGTATTCAGGCGATTGATTATGCTCAAAGTCGTGAAAACGGGGAGATTACTTCTGTTCCTGACTCCTTGAGAAAGGCTTTCAAAACATTGAATGGACGCACTGTACTCGATGGAGCAGGTATTGAGCCTGATGAAAAAGCAGTATCTGTAACTTATGCGCCGATTTCTTACAGTCTGGTTGGCAGAAATCACATATTCGATTTTGCTACCCAATATTTTTATGAGCATAAGGATATCGGAAACCCCGGGTCATTTTCCATCACGGATAAAAATTACGACGAGTTTGTAAGCTGGCTGGAAGGGAAAGAGTATGACTATACTACCTATCTGGAGAAGTCAGTCGATGATTTACTCAAATACGCAGAGAAGGAAGCATATTACGATGAGATCAAGGCTCAGATTGAGGCGATTGAAAAAAGGGTGAATCATAACAAAGAGCAGGATTTGGTGACTCATAAAGCTGAGATCAAAAAGATACTTTCTGAAGAGATTGTTTCCAGGTACTATTTTCAGGAAGGAATGATTCAGGCAGGATTGAGTCAGGATGCTGATATTAAACTGGCTAAGGAATATTTGTCTCAGCCTAAGAAAATGGAATTGGTGTTGACAGCTTCTTCGAAGTAAAGTAATGGCGATCATATTATCGATAGAGACATCAACTTCGATTTGCTCGGTTGCGCTGCATAAAGATGGTGAGTTGATTGGTCTTCGTGAAATAGAGGAGACTGGAGCACATGCCCAGAAGTTGATGGATCTTATAGATTCAGTGCTTGCTGAGCAGAAGTTAGAGATTAAAGAATTGAGTGCAATTGCAGTTTCTGAAGGGCCTGGTTCCTATACAGGACTCAGGATTGGAGTTTCTACAGCCAAAGGTTTGGCCTTTTCTGGCGATTTACCATTGATAGGAGTTGGTGTACTGAAGGCATTAGCTTTAGGTGCAAAATATCATGTCGAAAATCAGGGAGTGATCGTATCGATGCTTGATGCCAGAAGGATGGAAGTGTATAAGGAGATTTTTGATTCCGACCTGAATATCATTAGTCCGATTGACGCTGAAATTATTGACGGAAATTCATTTCAGAATCTATTAGAAAAAGGAAAGGTCTACTTCGTGGGTGATGCAGTAGATAAAGTCTCTAAAGTCATCAGTCACCTGAATGCAAATTTCCTTCGAATTGCAGTCTCTGCCAATCTGATTGGGAAAGAGGCATTTGTAAAATACCAGAATCAGGAATTTGATGATTTAGCCTATTTTGTTCCTAACTATTTAAAGGAATTCAAGGCACTTCATTCCAAAAAGAACTTATTGTTTTCATGAACGAGATTGTAAACCGTGTTGCTCAAAGTCCAATCATTACGATTGATTTGGAGGAAATATATCCCAGGGAGGAGCGGGTGACTTTTGACCTTAAATCCTTTCTCTTTCAGGAATTGATTCTCAGAGAGAAAGATTTCCGGGAGGCGTTGAAGTCAATTGACTGGAGTCAATACTCTAATAAATGGGTAGCGATTTACTGTTCGGCAGATGCAATTGTCCCTAACTGGGCGTTTATGCTCGTTGCCACATACCTTACTCCTATTGCCAAAGGCTATGTAATAGGAGATCTGAATACCTTAGAAATCTTCGTTGCAGAATCTTGTTTAAGTAAAATCGACCTGGAAATTTTCAGAGACAGACCGGTTGTTGTTAAAGGATGCAGTAAAATAGACATTCCCCTTTTTGCGTATGGAAGGATAATTTCCATGGTTCAGGACAAAGCCAAATCCATAATGTATGGTGAGCCATGCAGTACAGTTCCTCTCTATAAAAAAGGAAAGAGCTGATTCTGAAAGTGGTGTGATAAAAAGTCAAAAAGTTTAGACTTTTTATCTCCGAGACCCTTGCGAATTCATCTTATCTCTCCTATGTTTGCACTCCCAATTGAGGAAAAGTCCTCTGGGGAAAAGGTTGAATAGCGAAGCAAATAAAGATTTTAAAATAATTTTTATTTAGTGTTTTGAATCAAAAATAAAAACACGATATTTGCACTCGCTTTCAGGGAAACGCCCCTGACAAACTCTTAAAAGTAAGAGAAAAGTTCTTTGAAGTGATGTAAGGCAAAAAAAAGTTAATAACCTGAGAAGAGTAAGGGAGAACGTGTTAAGCTTCGGCTGACACAGTTCAAAAAAGTGTATAGATAATTTACAATGGAGAGTTT
>JAKFCO010000069.1:0-16494 GCA_036676605.1 Algoriphagus sp. | reverse complement strand
GATTCCTTCACATGAATGGGCTTTATCCACTTTGCCAAAAAATGGCTTTCCAACTCATGAACTTGACCTTGAGCAAGCCCTGGATTTTTTGAGAAAAAATGAATCTGAATTACCTGGTCTTCCGATAGGTTGGGTCCTGATGACTTATCAAAATCTCCCTTTGGGTTGGATCAAAAACCTCGGAAACCGAATCAATAACTATTATCCAAAGGAGTGGCGAGTGAGAATGGGTTGATTTATTAACCACAAAGTACAGATGTTTAACTTAGATAATTTTTTGAGTTTCCGGCAATACTTAACCCTGTGCTCGAAGGATAAGAGGTGAACGGAAACCATTGGGGCAGATCATTTTAATAACTCTGTTGTTCACAAAATTCTACCGGGACTAGTATCTTGGTCAATACAACTCCCTTATTTTCCTATGAATAAATTTATCCTTTCCTTTCTCCTGATTTTAGCGAGTTTACAGATTCATGCTCAGGGTTTTTCTCGTCAGGATACGCTAAGAGGAAGTATCACTCCCGAAAGAGTCTGGTGGGATTTGCAGTATTATCATTTGGATATTGCAGTAGATCCGGTGAGCAAAACGATCTCCGGGAAAAACACCGTGAGATACGAGGTGATAGGGAAGCAGAATAGGCTTCAAATTGACCTGCAAGCTCCGATGGTTCTGGAAAAAGCAGTACAGAAAGGGAAAGAGCTGAAGATCGAGAAAGAAGGAAATGTTCATTTTATCACACTGATTTCACCTCAAAAATCAGGTGAAATACATGAGCTGGTCTTGCATTTTAGCGGTAAGCCGGTTGTGGCAGTGAGACCACCCTGGGATGGAGGCTTGACCTGGAATCAGGATAGTAACGGCCTGTCTTTTATTGCAAATTCCAATCAGGGAATAGGTTCCAGTATTTGGTGGCCCAACAAAGATCATCCTGCCGATGAACCTGATCAGGGAGTTTTGATCAGCGTGAAGGTTCCGGAAAACCTGATGGATGTCTCCAATGGGAGATTGTTAAGGACGGATCATAACAATAAGGAGAGGACCAAAACCTATCATTGGGAGGTAAAAAATCCGATCAATAATTATGGCATCAATATAAACATTGGTGACTACGTCCATTTTGGAGAAAAGTATCTTGGCGAAAAAGGGGATCTCGACATGGATTATTACGTCCTGCGGGAGAATCTGCAAAAGGCCATCAAACAATTTGCAGAGGCTGCCCGCATGATGCGCGCTTTTGAGCATTGGTTTGGGCCGTATCCTTTTTATGAAGATGGGTTCAAACTCGTCGAAGCTCCCTATCTCGGTATGGAGCATCAGAGCTCGGTGACTTACGGGAATGGATATGCAAATGGCTATCTGGGCCGGGACCTGAGTGACACAGGTTGGGGAATGAAGTTTGACTTTATCATCGTCCACGAGTCCGGGCATGAGTGGTTTGCCAATAACATCACCAACAGAGACGTGGCGGATATGTGGATTCACGAGGGATTTACAGCCTATTCCGAAAATCTTTTCCTCGATTATCACTTTGGGAAAGAAGCCGGCAGCGCCTATGTACTCGGCACGAGGAAGAATATCCAAAATGATAAACCGCTGATCGGTCCATACAATGTCAACAAAAACGGCTCCTCAGACATGTATTACAAAGGAGCCAATCTGCTTCATACCATTCGCCAAGTCATCAATGATGATGAGAAATGGAGACTAATCCTGAGGGGACTGAATTCCAAGTTTTACCATCAGACTGTCACCTCCGCAGATATAGAGCACTACATCACTTCCAAATCCGGGTTTGACCTGAGTGCGATTTTTGACCAATACCTACGGGATATCCGAATCCCTGTTCTCAGCTATGTGGTGAAAGGAAAGACATTGCAATTCCGATGGGAAAATGTAGTTCCGAACTTTGCCATGCCGGTTAAAATCTCTGTGAACGGTGCCGAACCGATCTGGATCACGCCCACCCAAAAATGGAATTCCCTTGAGCTAGATACCGAAAAGGCTCAGATCAAAGTCGATCCTAATTTCTATGTCAGCTCGCTGAATATCTCAGGGGATTGAGGCAGAGGAATAATAACCTCAATAGGAACAAAGAAACAAACGGCTTACCGGAAACAGTTCCCGGAGGAGGAAAGCCAGGTTTCAAGAGTTAAACCTCGTTGGATTGATTAATTCAAAAGAGGAATTAGAAATTCTTTTGCTTTTTCCACTGAGAAAGGTACCAAACCTGCCAACAGATTATCAGGTAGCATTCCAATTATATTTCCATTCAGGGATTTGGCCTTGAAACTGAACAACTTCAAACAAAGCGAAGGCGTTGATCAGGGAGATGTAAAGAATTAAGAATTGTTAAGAAAAGAAACCTGGGAATCACTAAAGGAGTTTTAGCATTAGTATTGCTTGGATTAATAAAATTCATAAATTCAAGTACTAAATTTTTATATGGAGAAGCCTGAAAAAATAAAATTCAAATACATCTTTCAGGAAGATTACAATCCTAAATATGTGAATGGAGCTTTTGGGGGAATCAGTCCCCAGGGCGAGATCGTTGTTAATTTTTATATGGAGAGAGTGGCAATACCCAGATCACAGACTTATCAATTTTCTGAAGACAAAGTATTGGAAGAAATAAGTGAAGAACGGGAGCCAGGAGATCATGAAAGAAGCGTAGTACGCGTAATTGAGAATGGAGTCATTCTTGACTTAGCCCATGCGGAGGATATACATCGTTGGTTGGGAGAGCATATCAAAAACTTAAAATCCAAAATTAAAAATGTCTGAGGTTTTAGTTCGGAAGAATACAAGCACAGGCCTATCCATTAATGGCGAATCTTCTTATGCATTAGGATGGTATAGAAATAGCTATGCCAGACCCACTCTTAATCCAGGAATAATCTTGATAATTGATTCAAATGATTCAACCCATTTAAGTCTGGAGCAAAAATTAAACTTAGAAACATTGGATAATTTCAAAGCTCTTCAGTTCAATTGGAACGGGAATAATGCTGAACCTTTTTCTGAATCACTTATTGAAAAGGCCAAATCGATAATTTTTCATCTTAAATACCAACCTGAAGTTTTCCCTACAGCAAGACAAAGTGTTCAGTTTGAATACGAGAAAGAAAATGGAGATTATTTGGAATTTGAGATTTTTGAAGATTCAATAACCTGTCTGCAAATTGTTTCGGGTAATGAAAGTGAAAGTCAAATCAAAGACTCAGAAATTTTTTCAAAATTAGATCAGTTCTATGCTTCCGACAGAAATCTTAGATTCTGAAATACTATTTAAAGCGATCAAACCCCTTGAGCATTTTTGGAAAGATGGTCATCCTTCTTCAGCGGCATTCAAAGACTCGAAAGGCCTTTCGGTGGATAGAAATGGAGGGAGGCCAAAACAGGTAATTATAGAAAATCTCCGAGCCAGATTTGAAACGAAAGCGGTTGTTTCTGTACTAGCAAGTGCGTGCAGAGAAATAGGAACCTACCCGGTTTCCAAACCTTTGGAAGGTAATATCTATCACGCAGAAATCCATCGAAGTGCAACTGAAACATCCCTATCTTCATCCCTTGCCAAGAAGTTGAGAGACTTGGTTAAAATTGAATCTTTAGAATAGAACTTTCTAGTCCTATTTTTCTCAAACTCAGTCCCCCTTAATCTTATAAATCTTTCCGTCCGCTTTGGTCATCAGATAGATTTGGCCGGTTTTGTCCTGACCGAATTTCAGATCGACGCGAGGGCTGCCGCAAAGTTCCGTTAAGCTCATTTCCTTGCCCTGGAATCTGATCCCCCAGGTTTCTACTTTGATATTTTTCCAATCACTCAGATTGGCTATAAAAAGCCTTCCAGAAGGGATATCTCCAAAGAGGAACTTACCGGCATGTGGTCCTGACTTCACAAAATAACCTCCGATGATCGCTGCTATCTCATCATGGTCAAGTTGAATGAGGGGAAATACAGAACCCAGGCTGCTATCGTCATCCGGAAGCGAAAATACCTTGGCCATGTTGCCATACGGATTGATGATGAAAGTACCTTCCCGGACCGGCCAGCCATAGAATTTTCCGGGCTCGATACCATTCAGTTCCTCGACATTCTTGTGGCCGATTTCTGTTGCCAGCAATCTACCTGTCGGATCCCAGAATACTCGGTTGGGATTGCGGAAACCAAAAGCATAAACTTCTCCCTGCTTTCCGGGGTTTCCTGCAAAAGGGTTGTCGGCAGGAATTCCATATTTCCCGTTTTTGCTGTTATTTCCGGAAGGATCGATTCTCAGAATGCTACTCCAGATATCCGCGCCCTGATGGTCTGCGATGAAGGCATATCCATTTTCGGCACTTCCGCCATCACCGATCCCGATGAATAACTTTCCGTAGTCCGAGTCACCTGGTTTTGCAAATGGGTTAAAGGCGATTTCCTGCATCCCGTGGATCTGGGTCACAAAGTCGATTCGCATGAGTTCGCGACTGGTTCCCTGGAAGGTTTCGGATTTCGGATTATCGGTTTTCCACTCAGTCAGAACCCATTGAAGAGTCACTTTGATGCTGTCTGCATAGGCAAAGTCAGGTGTCTGGGCTTTTCCTTTTTCAGAATGTGCTGTGTAAAGGAGTCCGTTTTTCTGGAATTCAGGATGAAAAGCATAGCTGCCAAATCCTGTAGCCAATCCCGGCTTGAACATCAAATCCGGTCTCAGGTCCCTCAGCGGGAAGTAAACCTGATGCTTCCCGTTTTTCAATTCATATAAGACTCCACGCTGATCCTGCACGAAGGTGCGGCCTGAAACGGTCTCGCTCTCCAGTTTAGTGATTTTTGCCAGAGGAGGAACTGTATCCGAAGGAGGGATTTGAGTGAGAAATTCCAGTTCCAGCCGAATACCTGAATCCTGAATCGGATCAGGAAGGGGATCATCCAGTCCGGCAGCAGTACCTTCTTCGGGCTGTTCGACGAATGTGTGAAGATAGCTGAGCAGGGCGTCCAAGTCCTTTTCCTGAAGTTGAGGCGAAGCCGGCATATAAGCCTTGAATTGAGCATAAAGCTCAGTTGCGCGGACGTCACCTTTTTCGATCATTGCCTGTGGATTTTTGACAAATTCACGAATCCACTGAGAGTCAACCCTGCGTGTAAGACCGCTAAGATTGGGACCGATAGTGGCTTGTTGGAAGTTGTGGCAAGAGCTGCAATACTGATTAAAAATGGCTCTTCCGGCTACGATCTGTTCCGGATTTGTACTGATATCTGAGCCAAATTTTTCTTTTTCACCTTGCTTGCAGGAAAAAAGAAAAACAAAAAGAAGGGAAAGTAGAAGTGCCGGGTTTTTCATCGACGCTAATTAGTTGTTTTTATCTGTATAAGGCAAATTTTATGCGGGAATCGAAGCGCCTTTTTTAAAGAAACAGCTGCGTCGACTTTGAAAAAGAACAATTTACTTTCTGAAGGAGATCAAAAAGGTAGTTCCTTCATTCACTGCGCTTTCTACTTCTATATGACCACCGAAATTGGTGATATGGCTATGCACCAAATACAGTCCGATACCTTTGCTGTCGGTATGCTCGTGAAACTTCTGATGAAGCCCAAAGATTCGGTTCTTCACTTTATCCAAATCAAATCCAATACCATTGTCACGAAACACCAAGTGGGGCTTACCATTTACAACATCGGAGTGAATATAAATCTCCGGGAAAAGATCAGGCCGGGCGTATTTGATGGAATTGGTGATCAGGTTGAGGAATACGCTTTCCATGCAGGAATTATTGAATGCTACTTCACCAAGCTTTGAGAAGTCGTATTGAATTTTCGCCTTGGAAGTGTGAATGAGAGAATTGATCGATTTGAGGACATTCTTAAGCGTCGGTTCGAATTCAACCTCTTCCAATGGAGCATTAGAGTTATGTTTTTCACTTATGTCATCGACGTATTTCCCAAGGGTTTCTCGTAAGTTTTCGCCGGATAATTTTAAAAGATAAAGTAGCTCAAGGGTCTCTTTATCGTCGATTTTAGATTCGTCAAGAAGGCAAAAAATGGATAGAAGACTATTGACAGGAGATCTGAGATCGTGCGAAGTAGTAAACGTCAACTGCTTCAAGTCCTTATTTATCTTAGAGACTTTGGCAAGCAAGGTATTTCTTTCCTCATCCAGCTTTTTTTTATGCGTGATGTTTTTGGCGATAGCAAAAACCAGCTGCTCTGTCTCTACAGGCAAAGAAGTCCAGGAAAGCCAAACGATTTCACCCGTTTTGGTCACATACCTGTTTTCAAAATTTGAAAGAGGTTTTGCCTTTGTCAACTCTTTCCTCACTTTGCCTGTGAAGATTTTGTCTTCTGAAAAGACAAAATAATCGATTGGCCTTGAATAAAGCTCCTCCATACTGTAGCCAAGTAATTTGGATACGGCAGGATTGATCTTTTTGAAATACCCGTCAAATCCCGCTATGCACAATAAGTCGGGGGATAGCTCGAAGAAAAGTTCGTATTTGAAATTGGGCATTGTGTTCTCCGGGGACTTCATAGAGTGGCAATTTCAGTTTTTTTATTCTTACTGGCCAGACTCAATATTTTTTTTTATTTGATTGGTAAGTGACTTTCAGAGCTCCAAATCTTTGGCATCCCAGGTCACCACTTCGTCTTCCAGATAGTGAGGATAGATCCTGCGATGTTGCTTTTTCACTTCTAAGATTAAAGCCTGACGGAAACCTTCCACATTTTGCCCGCTGGCAGCGGCCATGAAGACAGGCTTGATTCCGTTTTTCTTCTCGTAGAAATCCGACAAGGCTTTGAAATCCACATATCTCGTCTCTGACAACTCGATCTCGGTCATCTTCATGCTGTCCTCTTCGGAAGGCATGGTTTCGACCAGGTCGATTTTGTTGAAGACCAGAAGGATAGGCTTGTCTCCGGCTTTGATTTCATTCAGTGTCTGAGTGACTACGGAAATATGATCTTCGAAATGAGGATGAGAAATATCCACCACGTGAACCAGCAAATCCGCCTCGCGAATCTCATCCAACGTGGATTTGAAAGACTCTATCAGGTGAGTTGGGAGCTTGCGGATGAAACCGACCGTGTCGGAAAGCAGGAAGGGTACATTTTCAAGCACCACTTTACGAACCGTAGAGTCTACGGTCGCGAACAATTTGTTTTCGGCGAGAATATCTGTCTTGGTGATCAGGTTCATCAGCGTGCTTTTACCCACGTTGGTATAGCCGACCAGCGCCACACGAACCACGCCTTTTCGGCTTTTTCGCTGGGTTTCTCCCTGGATGTCGATTTCTTTTAGCTTTTCCTTGAGGAGAGAGATTTTGGTTCGGATGTCTCGCTTATCCGTTTCGATTTCTTTTTCACCGGAACCTCCTCTGGTTCCAGTTCCCCCACGCTGACGCTCCAGGTGAGTCCACATTCGGGTCAATCGGGGAAGTAAGTATTGGAATCTTGCCAGTTCTACCTGAGTTTTTGCTTGGGCAGATTGGGCACGCTTGAGGAATATATCTAAAATGAGCAGGGAGCGATCGTAGATTTTCACTTTGAGCTCATTCTCCAGATTTCTCATTTGAGAAGGAGAAAGGTCATCATCGAAAATCACCATATCCACTTCGAAATGGGTGATGTAAGCCAGGATTTCCTCGAGTTTTCCCTTTCCCACGAACGTGCGAATATCGGGGCGCTCCATCTTTTGGGTAAAGCGATAGACTGTCTTGGCTCCCAGTGTTTCCGCCAGAAAAGCCAACTCGTCCAGATGTTCTTCCGTCTCCAGAGTACTTTGATTCTGTCGGATGACAGACACCAATACTGCAGTTTCCTCCTTTGGAGAAGTATCGTGAAGTTTCTGAAGTTTTCTGGAAAATTTACTCATATCAAATCCGGGCTATTTTGGTTAAATGAATCAGAAAGGAAATAAGTTTCCATTCTGACCTGAAACGGAGAATATTGAAAGATCAGACTTTAATATTCTCCCTTAACTTTGAGCAAAGTTCGGGATATTTCCTTAGAATTGATCAGGAGACTCTGACCAACCCAGGTTATTTTAGGTAGAGGTGAAGTCGGGTATTTCCCTTTATGACCCAATTGATTAAATCCTTTCCACCCAAAATTGAAAATGCTTCCTTCAGTCACCTCCCCGAAACCACAAGACCGTACTTGACTTCTTTCAATTACTCCGCCAAAATAGAAGTCCCGATCATTTCAGACAGGAATCATTTTTGGCAATCTTTACATGTATTTATGGCAAATAGTAACACTAGGTTGTAATGGGCCTTTTAGACATTTTCAAAAGAAAACCTGAGGAAATAGAAAACCTCGACCTCAGCTGGTTGCAGGTGGACATGCACTCGCATCTGATTCCCGGAATCGATGATGGCTCCAAGACCATGGAGGAATCCCTCGAATTGATCAGACGATTGGCTGGTTATGGGCTTCGCAAAATCATCACCACTCCACATATCATGTATGAGTATTATCGCAACACTCCGGAGATCATCGGCATGGGATTGGAAGATCTGCGAAAGGCTGTCCGAAATGAAGGAATAGAGATAGAGATCGAAGCCGCAGCGGAATATTACATGGATGAGATTTTTCTGGAAAAGATCATTGCCGGAGAAAAAATCCTCTCGTTTGGTGACAATTACGTATTGGTGGAGACAGGCTTTATCAACAAGCCGCAGATGCTTTTCGATATTATGTTTCAGTTGGAAATGGCCGGCTATAAACCGATTTTGGCACATCCGGAGCGGTATCAATACCTGATCGGAGACAAAAAACTGTTTGAAGATCTGGTTGATCGCAATATTATTTTACAAGTCAATTTACTTTCCCTGACAGGCTTTTATTCCAAACAAGTAAAGGACTTTGCAGATATGATGCTGGAGAGAGGAGTGATCCGATTTTTAGGAACTGATTGCCACAACGTCCGATACCTGGATATGCTGGAGACCTTACCAAAGCATAAGCATTACGAAAAAATTAAAAATCTTGAGTTATTGAATACCAGTCTTTAAAAGATCTCCCATCATGAAAATTCTTATTACAGGTGTTACCGGATTGCTGGGGAGCTATATCGCCAGGGAATTTGCCGGGAAAGCTGAGATACATGGTTTCAAAAGGCCAGCTTCTTCGCTACGCCTGCTTGAAGGGATTGAATCGGAGATTCACTGGCACGAAGGAGATATCTCAGATGTGGAGGAACTTGAAGAGGCGGTGAGTGGAAAAGACCTCGTCATCCATGCCGCAGGGATGGTTTCGTTTGACTCGCGAGATGAGGATTTGCTATACAAAGTAAATAATGTCGGCACTACCAATCTGGTCAACGCAATGCTAACCGCCGGCACCAAAAAGCTGGTTTATATCAGTTCGGTGGCTGCAATCGGCAGAAGTCCGGAACTCACAAGGATCGATGAAAATCATAAATGGGCCGAATCTCCGTTCAATACGGTCTATGCTACTTCCAAATATTTTGGAGAGTTGGAAGCCTGGAGAGGAGAGCAGGAAGGACTGGATCTGATCGTCGTAAACCCTTCGATTTTGCTTGGAAAAGTCAGTGACGACCGAAGTAGCACTGAGATTTATCATTATGTGCTTGACGAAAATTCCTATTACCCGAAAGGAGATTTGAATTATCTTGATGTGCGGGATGCCGCCAAAATGATACGACTGCTGGTGGAAACGGAAGCTTGGGGAGAGCGATTTATTCTTAATAACGAAAGCATTTCCTATCAGGATTTTTTCAAAATAATGGCAGGAGTTTTCGGGAAAAAGTCCCCATCTAAATCTGCTGATACTTTTTTAATACGTCTTGCTGTTCTTTATAATGGAATTCTGAGAAGATTCAGGCTGAGTAAAAACCCACTGAATTTGCAGACAGCAATGATTGCTCAGCAAAAAATGTTTTACGACAATAAGAAGATTTTGGAATTCCTTGACTTTGAGTTTACCTCCCTGGAGGATACTTTCAAGTGGGCCAAATAAACTTATTTTAAATCGTTATCGTTCTGGAATCGGAAGTCAAATAGGCTCTCAACATGCATTTAGTAAGATTATTAAAATTAACAAATCGACATTTTGAGAGATCAATTTATTTGGTACCTTAAATAAACCATAACTCATCCTAATGACCGGAGATCACGATCACGAATGGGAAAATGATAAAAAGCTGGTAGAGCGATTTGAAAATTCCCTGAAATCAAACCTGGACCTTTATTTCGAAGAAGAAGAACTGGAAGACATTATCCGGTTTTATTTTGACCAGCAGAAGTTCCTCAAAGCTCTCCGTGCTGCAGAATACTGTCTGGAAAAATTCCCTTTTTCTGTAGAAATCAAGCTTCTGAAAGCACAGTGCCTTATTTTCAATGACGAGTTGGAAGAGGGTCTGAGCATTCTTGAAAACATCAACAATATTTCCCCAAACAACGAGGAGATTATTCTCGCGTTGGCCAATGCCCATATACTTGCAGGAAGTCTGCGGGAGGGGATTGAATTGCTCGAAAACTTCTTGCCTCTGGCGGAGGACAAAGCGGAAGTGTACTATTCCCTTGGCAATCTTTATCGGGCAAGCAATGACAATAAAAAGGCAAGCCATTACTTCAAAGAAGCA
Source organism: Algoriphagus sp. (assembly GCA_036676605.1). Lineage (GTDB taxonomy): Bacteria > Bacteroidota > Bacteroidia > Cytophagales > Cyclobacteriaceae > Algoriphagus. The sequence continues at coordinate 5,916 of JAKFCO010000069.1, read as the reverse complement.
GTAAAAAGCCGGATCAATCACGAAGACGCGCTTTTCCAGCTGGCAATGATCACTGAGGAAGAGGGTTCATTTGATGAAATCCTCGATTTCTATCAGGAATTCATTGATCAGGACCCATACAGTGCAGGAGCCTGGTACAACCTTGGTGTCGTTTACAATCGACTGGGAAGATTTGAAGAAGCAATCAAAGCTTATGATTATGCACTCATCATAGACGATGCATTTGCCTCGGCTTATTTCAATTTGGGCAATGCCCTGATGAATACCGAGCAATATGAATTGGCGTTGGAAGCGTATCAAAACACCATCAATTGCGAAGGAGCAAATGCTGAAAACTGCTGCTACATGGGTGCTGCCTATGAAAAGCTTGGCAAAATCGATGAGGCATTTAAGTATTTTAAAAAATCCGCCAAACTAGACGAGGAGTACGACGACGCCTGGTTCGGACTTGGAATGTGCATGCTGAAAAAGGAAAAATTCTTTGAGGCGATTCACTATTTCAAAAAAGCTCTGAATTTCAGCAAGGAGAATGCTAATTACTGGGTTGGACTGGCGGATGCCGAATTTAATCTTGGAAATTTCCAGGCAAGCTCCGAGGCATATGAAGAGGCGATTAACCTCGAGCCCGGGATTCTGGAGACTTATGTCAACCTTTCCTTGATTTATTTTGAGGAAAAAAGATTTGAGGAAGCGATTGATGTAGTGCGCGAAGGAATCGAGGAACTTCCTGAGGAGTCAGAATTGTATTACCGAATGGTCGTATTTCAAATCAAAATGGGCAATTACAAAGAAGCGTTTTCATATCTGGAAAATGCATTAACTTTGGCCTTCGATAAGCACACGATCTTATATGAACTTATGCCTGAGCTGAAGAAGCAAAAGGCGGTCAGTAAGCTTATTGCCCAATATCGGGAGGAGAATCCCGAACGCAAACCTTAATATCAAGCCAATGAATTATGTGCTGAAGAACATTCCTGTACGGACTGAAAAGCCGCGTACCACGGGGTTTACTATGGCCATGGACAAGGGTCTAAGCCTTAGAGCCACGGAGGATTTTGTTGAAAGTTGTACTGACTTCGTCGACATTGTGAAACTGGGATGGGCTACTTCCTATGTGACCAAAAATCTGGAGCAAAAACTCGCCATCTACAGGTCGGCAGGGATACCTGTTTACTTTGGAGGGACTCTTTTCGAAGCCTTTATTGTAAGAGGTCAGTTTGAAGATTATCGTCGGGTGTTGGAGAAATTTAAGCTTGAGTATTGCGAGGTATCTGATGGTTCGATCACGCTGAATCACGATAAGAAGTGTGAATACATTACAACGCTTGCTAAAGATGTGACAGTACTTTCAGAAGTTGGTTCTAAAGACGCTGCTAAAATCATCCCTCCATATAAATGGATTGAGCAAATGCAAACTGAATTGGATGCAGGAGCCTGGAAAGTAATCGGAGAAGCAAGAGAAGGCGGAAACGTAGGTTTGTTCAGAGATTCGGGAGAAGTGAGACAAGGCTTGGTGGAAGAAATTTTGACACAAATCCCGGAAGAGAGAATCATTTGGGAGGCACCTATTAAGTCGCAGCAAGTTTGGTTTATCAAATTGCTGGGTGCTAATGTGAACCTTGGAAATATTAGTCCTGCTGAGATCATTCCATTGGAGACAATCCGATTGGGACTCAGAGGAGATACGTTTGACCACTTTTTGGGAGAGATCAAATTGTAATTCAACTTTACCTATAAAAGGCTGATCGGAATCAATTCCGATCAGCCTTTATTTTTGCTTATGACAACTATCAAAAAATACCCTCTTACCTACCTGAAAGGAGTGGCCATGGGAGCTGCCGATATTGTACCGGGAGTTTCCGGAGGATCGATTGCCTTTATCACAGGGATTTATGGGGAGCTTCTGGACAGCATTAATTCATTCAATGCTGAAAATTTAAAGCTTCTGCTCAAGTTTAGGTTTCTGGATTTTTACAAAGCGGTCAACGGAAGTTTCCTTCTGAGCCTTTTGCTGGGGATTATGACCAGTATTTTTTCGATGTCAAGGTTGATCACCTATTTGATGAGTGATCACCCGATTCCGCTATGGTCATTCTTCTGCGGATTGATTTTGATCAGCGCATTTTTGATTTTAAAGGATATTTCCCGCTGGAATTTGGGAGTAATTTTAGCGTTGTTGGCAGGGACTTTAATGGCCTATTTCATAACTGAATTGCCACCTACCAGTACACCTGATGCACTTTGGTTTACGTTTGTGTCCGGTGCGATTGCTATTTGTGCGATGATTTTGCCAGGGATTAGCGGGAGCTTTATCCTGTTGATACTGGGGAAATATGAGCAGATCCTTCAGGCAGTAACCAATCGTGATATCCTTACATTGGCTGTATTTGCGATAGGTTGTGTGGTCGGAATCTTGTCTTTTAGCAAGGTTGTTTCCTGGCTTTTGAGAAAATATCATGCTCTTACTATCGGTCTTCTTGCAGGATTTATGTTGGGATCGGTGAATGAGTTATGGCCATGGAAAATCGTGACAGCCTACCGAACATCTTCCAGTGGTGAGGAGAAACCATTTTTGACTGAAAACATTCTTCCAGGCACCTACTTGGAGCAAACTGGACTGCAACCACAGATATTGTTCGCTGTTGCTTCATTTGTTTTTGGAATCTTTTTAGTCTTGGGAATTGAAAGGTTTGCTAATTACATGAAGAAATCATGAGGAAATTTGGACTCATTGGCTACCCGTTAGGACATTCATTTTCGAAGAAATATTTCACTGCCAAATTCGAAAAGGAAGGAATCCCCAATTGCAGTTTTGACCTCTACGAGATTCCTCAAATCATGGATTTTGAGAAGGTTTTGTCAGAAAATCCAGAGCTGGAAGGGATGTCAGTCACGATACCATACAAGCAGGATGTGATGCCTTATCTGGACGAATTGGACCCAGCCTGCGAGGCAATTGGAGCGGTGAATTGTATCCAGATTCGTCCCGGCAAGCTCAAGGGCTACAATACGGATTACATTGGATTCAGGCTTTCTCTTGAAAAATGGCTGCAAGGCAAACAAGTAAAAGCATTGGTTTTGGGAACTGGCGGAGCTTCCAAAGCAGTCAAAGAGGCTTTGAAGGATTTAAAAATCGAGTTTCTTTCCGTTTCGCGGAACTCTGGGCCGGGTTTGATTTCGTATGAGGATTTATCCTCCAACCCGGAAATTCTAAAAGAATATCAACTGATTATCAATACGACTCCATTGGGTACTTTTCCGAAGTTGGAGGGAATTCCGCAGATTCCGCTGGATCAATTGAATTCAAGCCATCTGGTATTTGATTTGGTCTATAATCCTGCCGAAACCAGGCTGATGAAAGCCTGTATTGAAGCCGGAGGAAAAGCTCAAAATGGATTAGAAATGTTGGAACTGCAGGCAGAAGCAGCCTGGAAAATCTGGAACGAGTAACCTAAACCTTTCACGTATGAATAAGGCTATCTTGATTATCCAATGCCCCGATCAGAAGGGAATCGTAGCAGAAGTTTCCCGCTTTTTATATTCTTATGAAGGAAATATCCTGGAAGTAGATCAGCATGTGGATGAAGAAATGGGTAGATTTTTCATGCGGGCAGCGTGGGAATTGGATTCATTTTCTCTGAAAAAAGAAGAAATAGCAGACCGCTTTGAGCAGGAAGTAGGGAAGCGATTTAGAATGGAGTTTAAGCTTCACTTCAATTTTCCAAAGCCGAGAATGGCGATTTTTGTCAGCAAGCTTTCCCATTGTCTTTTTGATATTTTGGGCAGGTACCATGCCGGTCAAATCGAAGTGGAGATTCCGCTGGTGATCTCAAATCATCCGGATTTGAAGACAATCGTGGAGGCATTTGGAATTCCTTTTCATTATATTCCCTTCAATCCTGAGTCAAAAATTTCAGCAGAGGCAAATCAACTGGAATTGATGAAGTCTAATAAAATTGATTTTGTGGTATTGGCCAGATATATGCAAATCCTTTCTGAGGAGTTTATCAGGCATTTTCCGAATCGGATCATCAATATTCATCATTCTTTCCTTCCGGCTTTTGTGGGGGCAAGGCCTTATCATGCCGCTTACGAACGGGGAGTGAAAATCATCGGGGCTACGGCACATTATGTGACCGAAGAGCTGGATGCGGGACCGATCATCGAGCAGGAAGTGGCGCGGGTTCGTCATCACAATACCGTAAACGAGCTGGTTCAAATAGGTCAGGATGTGGAAAAAATGGTGCTTTCAAAAGCCATTAAATACCATATCGATCGCAAGGTGCTAGCCTTCCGAAACAAGACGGTGATTTTTTATTGAGCTTCCGGACTTTGACCCAAACCTGAAATTTTTAAACTTCAGGCATGGAAAAAGCAGAGGATAATCTTTCCCGATGCCCTTGGTGTCTGGGATTCCCCGAATATGTTCATTACCACGATACCGAATGGGGAGTGCCCATCTGGGATGATCGGGTGCATTTTGAATTTTTAATTCTTGAAAGCGCTCAGGCAGGATTGAGCTGGGCTACCATTTTGAAAAAAAGAGAAGGCTATCGAAAGGCGTTTGCTGATTTCGATTACAAAATTGTGGCAGAATTCCCGGAGAGTTATGTGCAGGAGTTACTGCTCGATCCGGGAATCATCCGGAATGTTTTGAAGATTCGAGCAGCCATCAACAATGCCAGCTGCTTTATGAAAGTGCAGGAGGAGTTTGGTTCTTTCTCCAACTACATCTGGGGATTTGTAGGCGGAAAACCGAAGCAAAACAAATTGGAATCCTTGAAGGATATCACTGCAACAACGACTGAGTCAGATTTGCTTGCAAAGGATCTGAAGAAGAGAGGATTCAAATTCCTGGGAAGCACCACTGTTTATGCCCACATGCAGGGGACAGGATTAGTCAATGACCATCTGGAAAGCTGTTTTAGAAATTCGGAGGTCCTCGCCTTAGGAATGAAATAAGCGATAGGTCAAAAAAAAAAAAAGAGGCTCCAATTTGGAGCCTTTTCTGATTTTAGTTAAGTTCTGATTGCTTATGCATGGAACAATAAATAAACACCGGCTCCTGCAAAATAACCTAATGCTGCCAGTAAAGAGATCTTCTTCAGATACCATCCGAATTCGATTTTCTCCATACCCATTGCCGCTACACCAGCCGCAGAGCCAATGATCAAAATACTTCCTCCTGTACCGGCACAATAAGCCAAATACTCCCAGATGAAGTGATCCATAGGATAGGCCTCAAGGCTATACATTCCCATACTTGCTGCTACCAAAGGCACGTTGTCCACAATGGCAGAAAGCAGGCCGATAAGTGTAATGATGATTCTGTTATCACCCAAACTGTCGTTGAGGTATGCGGCAAAGTTTGATAAGGTTCCCATAGACTGAAGTGAACCCACGGCTAATAAAATACCGAGGAAGAACAAAACGCTTGGCATGTCAATTTTTGTAAGTGCATGGCCTGCGGTGTAATGCTTTCTTTCAGCTTCATCCAGATTAGGATTGATCAGTTCAGATACGATCCAAAGAACACCCAAACCTAACAACATGCCCATGTAGGGAGGCAGGTGAGTGGTAGTTTTAAAGATCGGAACAGAAATCAATGCACCTACACCAAGGATTAACATCAAGTTTCCCGTAGCCACAGATGGTTTACCGGCTTTTGAGGACTCCTTGAAATCTCCCAAAGTACCTTTCAAAGTGAATGTCAGATAAAGCAATGGAACTATCATGGTAACCAAACTTGGAATGAACACATTCTTCATGATTTCCCCGGCTGAGATTTGACCGCCAATCCAAAGCATGGTAGTGGTCACATCGCCGATTGGAGACCAGGCACCACCTGCGTTTGCAGCGATAATGATCATACCTGCGAAGAAAAGACGCATTTCTTTGTCAGGAATCAGCTTCCTG
>JAKFCO010000068.1:0-4265 GCA_036676605.1 Algoriphagus sp. | reverse complement strand
ACAGTCCAAAGACTGTCACCTTAGCAGGTCCAAGTCACCGCTTCGCTAAAGACTTGAACCGGTTTTTAATCCCCTGTATTGGTCCAAGTCTCTGACTTGGACCGGTAAATTCCGGTCTTCAGATCTAGTTAGTAAGAAAAAGGATTGTGTCTTAATGATCTTTTTACAAAAACAGTCCAAAGACTGTCACCTTAGCAGGTCCAAGTCACCACTTCGCTAAAGACTTGAACCGGTTTTTAACCCCCCGCATTGGTTCAAGTCTCTGACTTGGACCGGTAAATTCCGGTCTTCAGACCGTGTGAGAAAGAAAAAGGATTGTGTCTTAATTATCTTTTCACAAAAACAGTCCAAAGACTGTCTCCATAGCAGGTCCAAGTCACCGCTTCGCTAAAGACTTGAACCGGTTTTTAATCCCCTGTATTGGTTCAAGTCTCTGACCTGGACCGGTAAATTCCGGTCTTCAGATCTAGTTAGTAAGAAAAAGGATTGTGTCTTAATGATCTTTTCACAAAAACAGTCCAAAGACTGTCACCTTAGCAGGTCCAAGTCACCGCTTCGCTAAAGACTTGAACCGGGTTTTTTATTTGCCCTCAAAGGGAATCTTAAGTTGCTCTCCAAAATACTGGATGTCTTCGGTGATATTCAGGTTGGATAACCCCAATCCTAAAAGACGGACTGGTTTTGGAATTTCCTCCTGATTGAGTAATTCCTGAGCCAATTCCCAAATTGAATTTGCTTCCGGAAAGTGTTCAATAGTTTTGCTTCGGGTTTGCTGAGTAAAATCTGAAAACTTGATTTTCAGGGTGACCGTCCTTCCCTTGATTCCGCTTTTTTCCACTCTGCGGATCAGTTCATCATTCACAGTTTTCAGGGCATTTTTCAAGTCATCCGGTTGAATCAGATCCTTTTCAAAAGTATTCTCAGCACTCAGCGACTTTCTGATTCGATGAGGCTGAACATCGGACAAGTGAATTCCACGCACAATATTGAAATAATGATGGCCTGATTTCCCGAATTTTTTGGTAAGAAATTGAAGTGAAAATTGCTTCAAATCAGCTCCATTGTGAATGCCCAGAGATTTCATTTGTTCGGCAGTGACCTTTCCGATTCCAAAAAACTTGTGTATGGGAAGCTTCTCTAAAAATGCTTCCGCTTCATCCGGCAGGATCACAGCCTGGCCATTTGGCTTGTTTAAATCCGAAGCAGTCTTTGCTAAAAATTTATTGTAGGAAACTCCTGCGGAGGCATTTAGCCCTGTTTTTTCTTTGATTTTTGCCCGGATTTGCCGGGCAATCAAAATAGCTGATTTAAGGTTGGGTTTATTTTCTGTGACATCCAGAAATGCCTCGTCCAAAGAAAGAGGCTCAACCAAGTCGGTGTATTCCAGGAAAATTTCCCGGATTTGCATTGAAATCTCTTTGTATCGATCAAATCTTGGTTTTGCAAAAATGAGATTTGGGCATTTTCTGGCTGCCAAAACGGATGACATTGCAGAAAAGATTCCAAACTTTCTTGCTTCGTAGCTCGCTGCCGCTACCACACCTCTGGCTTCATTTCCTCCTACAACCAGTGGTTTTCCTCTCCATTCCGGATGATCGAGTTGCTCCACAGAAGCGTAAAAGGCATCCATGTCCACATGGATGATTTTGCGGATCGCTAACTCAGGTATGTGCGGTTCATGCTCCACGGAGGACTTCTACAATAGCTTGGGCTTTTAGCTGGCACTCTTCAAATTCCTGTTCCGGATCTGAATCAAAAGTGACAGCACTTCCCACTCCAAAGTAGAGTTTTTTAGCGTTCAAATCAGCAATTATACTCCTGATTACAACCGAAAAATCAAAATCACCATCCTCATCAATCCAACCCAAAGCGCCTGAAAACCATTCTCTTTTGAAGGATTCAAGCTCTTCGATCAATTCCATGGTTCGAATTTTCGGGGCTCCGGTCATGCTTCCCATCGGGAAAGTTGCCTGAATGATTTCTTCAAATGTGACCTCAGGTTTCAATTCCGAACTGATCGTGCTGATCATCTGAAAGACTCTTGGCAAAGGATAGATTCCAAAAAGCTCATCCACTTTCACCGTTCCGGTCTTCGAAACTTTGGCAAGATCATTTCTCATGAGATCTGTGATCATCAGGTTTTCAGCCTTTTCCTTTTCGCTGTTCGAGAGTTTATTCTTGTTTTCAAAATCTTCTTCCTCAGTAGTTCCTCTCCGGATTGTGCCTTTTATGGGCTGGGCGATTATCTGAGATCCTGTTTTTTTGATAAATCGCTCAGGGGAAGCTGAGACGATCCATTTCTCTCCAGCTTTGAACAGGGCCGAAAATGGCATTGGAGAAATTTCATTCAACCTGAAATAAGCAGCAATTGGATCCCAGGATTCAAACTTACCCGAGAAAGCCTGACAAAAATTCATTTCATAAGTTTCTCCTTCAACAATCAGGTTTTTAATGGTTTCGACAGAATCTATGTATTTTTCTTTTGAAATCTGAGGAGACCAGCGACATGCAAGATTTGGTGATTGTGGAAGCTCAATCCGTTCAATATTATTCCAGAATTCAAGGGGTAGTTCGGTTTTACTAAGAATCTGGTCATTTTCAATTTGGATCAAAAGCTCCGGTTGAAAGCAACAAGTCTCTGGTAAATCCAAAAAGGAGGGGTTTGAACTTTGAAGTTTTTCCAGGCGATTTTTAAAGTCATAGCCGATAATTCCCACTTTGAAAAAACCGGCGGAGGAATTCCAAAATTCCTTTAGTTCGATTGATTTGTTACCTGCGAAAAATGTATTTCCAAAATTGCCCTTGGGATAAGCATAGTCATTTCCATTGAAATACGCCAAATAGGTAAATTCACGGGTTGCCCAGTAGGTAAGTTTTTGGACCCAATGCAGGCCGGGAAGCGGGTATGAAAAAGGGAATGGAGTCATTTTGTAAGACAAAAAAAAGAGGAATTCGTGAGAATTCCTCTTTATAAATAAGTTGGTTTAGCTTATTGAGCAGCTTTCACATCCAAAACCAAAGAAACGGTGTTGTAGATGAATTGATCTTTTGCTTTGTCTGCAGCTGTTGCTTCGTCACCGTAAGCAAGTCCCCAAGCTGTTCTGTCAATGTTGAAACCTGCTTTTGCAGTAACTGCACCATTTTCAATAGCTACTATAGCCGGGAATTTGATGTTTTTGGTAGTTCCTCTCATTGTCAGGTTACCACTGATCCAATGAGTTGGATTAGCTGGAGCAATTGAACTGTCAACGGCAGGTGTATTTGCAGAAGCAAATTCTTGCTTATCAGCAATCATGTCGCCGGCAGCAAAAGGCTCAACAGCGGTGATTTCAAAAGTAGCGTGTGGATGGTTAGCTGCATCGAAGAAGTCAGGAGACTGAAGATGACCCCAAAGTTTGCCATAATTCTCGTTGCTTTCTTCCATATCTTCGATCTTAAGACCGGTGATATCGAAGGTGAAAGCACCTCCTGTAATTGCATCACCTTTAACAGCTAAAGTACCTCCGGTTGCAGGGATTTTGCCAAAATGCTTTCCGGTTGGCTTATAGCCTGTCCATGCAATGGTTGTGGAAGCCACGTCTAAGTTTAATGTTGATCCGGTAGCTTCTGCAGCTTCCTGAGCCTCTGTAGTTTCTACAGTGTCAGTTGGCTTGCTGCAAGAGAACATAATCATTGCTGCTGCTAAGAATAGTCCTGTTTGTTTGATAAGTTTCATTGTGCTTAAATTGGTTTGATTAAATGTATATACACAGAAACTCAAACCATTTAAAAAAGTTCAGGTAATGGAAGAAAAAATATCTGAAGTCTATTTATTTGCAAACCAGTACATCAAAAACTCATACGTATGGCTTTGTTAATGGAAGTGAAAGGCAAATCGCCAGAATTTGGAGACAACTGCTGGCTGGCGCCAAATGCAACAGTTGTAGGGGATGTGGTGATGGGAAAAAACTGCACAGTTTGGTTTAATGCAGTGGTAAGGGGAGATGTCAATGAGATCCGAATAGGAGATGACTCTAATATTCAGGACGGCGTGGTGATTCATTGTACTTATAAAAGAGCAGGGACCTATATCGGAAATAAAGTTTCCATTGCCCATAATGCTGTAGTTCACGGATGTACTATTCATGACAGGGTATTAATCGGGATGGGAGCTATTATAATGGATGGGGCTGTGGTAAATTCTGGTGCGGTGATAGCTGCAGGGGCTGTTGTTTTGTCTAATACTATCGTGGAGGCTAATTCAATCTATGCCGGAATGCCTGCAA
>JAKFCO010000067.1:0-15017 GCA_036676605.1 Algoriphagus sp. | reverse complement strand
CAACTATGCCCTAATAGCAATAGTTGAAGCAGTTTATAAGAGCTTAGAGACAAAAAACCAGTTCAGAGTAAATTCTGGACTGGTTTTAAGAATCTGAAACTTTGAGTTTTTCAGCAGACCCTACTTTAAAACGAATCTATCTCACTCGAAGGTTTTAATCTTATACAGGTTATTGCGCCGGAGTCCTATCTCGCGAAGCTTATTTCGTCCCGCTTGCGGGACATATCTCAACTGTATCTCAATCAATCATATTTCACGAAGTGTATTTCGCTGCAGGTGTATCTCGAAGAGTTTTATTTAATCCTCAATCCCATCCAACTCACTCAATTCCAGCCAAACCAATTCCAGTTCCTCCAATTCCTTATCGATCGCAAGCATTCGATTTGACAGCATCATCAACTCGCTGTGATCGTCTGTGCCGGCACTGATTTTATCTGTCAGATTTCCTTTTTCAGCTTCCAGTTTGGCAATATCCGCCTGTATTTTTTTGAATTCCTGCTTTTGCTTGTAGCTCGCTTTTACTTTAGTCTCCGACTTGTCGCTTTTTGGCTCTTGTTTCTCTGCTTTTATTTCTTGACTAGCCTTATTTTTGTCTTGCGTCTTGAATCTTGTGTCTTGATTCTCTTTTTCCATCAGACGGAACTCAGTATAGTTTCCAGGGAAATCGCTGATTACCCCGTCTCCTTCAAACACAAACAAGTGCTCCACCAATCGATCCATAAAGTAACGATCGTGGGATACGATGATCAGACAGCCCGGGAAAGTATCCAAAAACTCCTCCAGCGTATTCAGCGTCATCAAATCCAGATCATTCGTAGGTTCATCGAGGATCAGGAAATTTGGATTCTTGATCAGGACCATCAGGAGTTGCAAGCGTCTGCGCTCACCGCCGCTGAGTTTCTCGATCGGAGTATGCTGCTGCTTTGGGGGAAAACCAAATTGAGTCAAAAATTGACTCACTGTGATCGTCTGACCTTTGTCCAGCACAACCACTTCGGCCACTTCCTTCACGATATCGATCAATCGCTTACTCTCGTCAAAACTGCTTTCTTCCTGTCGGTAATACCCAAAAGCAGTAGTCTGACCGATTGAAATTTTGCCTTTGTCCGGTTCCAATTGTCCGGTGATCATATTTAAAAAAGTCGTCTTTCCGGCTCCGTTTGGACCGATAATGCCGACACGATCTTTCTTTTTGAAGACATAGGAAAAATCTTCCACCAGTTTTTTATCCCCGTAGGATTTACTGATTCGATCTATTTCTATGATTTTATTTCCCAGTCTCTGAGCACTGACCTGAAGTTCGATATCCCTGTCCTCTCGCTTCTGAGATGCTTTTTCTTTGGTCTCTTCGAAAGCGTCCACACGGTACTTTGCTTTGGTGCTTCGGGCTTTCGGTTGGCGACGAATCCAGTCCAGTTCTTTCTTGTAAAGGCTTTTCGCCTTTTCCAATTCAGTGGCCTCGTTATCCATTCGCTCGGCTTTCTTATCGAGGAAGTAGCCGTAGTTGCCCTGGTATCTATGGATTTTACCCTGGTCGAGTTCGAGGATTTCGTTGGTGACTTTCTCCAGGAAATACCGGTCGTGCGTCACCATGAAAAGCGCCAGATTGGCTTTTGCCAAATATTCCTCCAGCCATTCGATTGTTTCCAGATCCAGGTGATTGGTAGGCTCATCGAGCAAAAGCAAATCGGGTTTTTCCAAAATGGCTTTCGCCAAAGCTACCCGCTTGCGCTGTCCGCCGCTCAGGCTTCCCACTGGAATATCAGTGTCCGGGAGGCCTAATTTTCCCAGCACTTCCTTTACTTGGTATTCAAAATCCCAGGCCTGAAAAGCATCCATTTTTTCAAACAAAACCTGCATTTTGTCTGAGTTGTCAATGCCGTTTTCTGAATCGATAATAGCCTTGTGATAATCCTGAATTACCTGCAGAATCTCGCTGTTACTTTGATCGAAGATGGTTTGGTAGATCGTCAGCGAACCTTCAAAAACCGGATTTTGGTGGACATAGGCCACTTTCACCGACTGGTTGATGGCAACTTGCCCGGTGTCAGGTATTTCCAGTCCCATGATGATTTTCATCAGGGTGGATTTTCCTGCGCCGTTGATGCCTACAAGAGCGATCTTTTGCCCCTGCGAAATGCCGAAAGATATATTGGAAAATAGCTTGCGCTCTCCGAAAGCTTTACTGAGATTTTCAACCGAAAGGTAATTCATGCCGCAAAAGTAAGGAAAAGAAGGTCAAGAATAACCTCAGTCTTGATTCATCCTTTTAGAGGCCGATTTAAAAATATGTTTTCACTGCAAATTCAACCTGCTCCATAAAAATGGTTTTCATAGGGCTGAGGTTAGTCTGTTCATAAAAAATGAGCATAGCTTTTTTGTAATCCAGCGGGTCTACCGTTCTAAAAGACAAAGGGCAGTATCCTGAAGCAAGTAAAATACCATTTGAAAGAATTCTGGCTGTCCGCTTGTTCCCGTCGCCAAATGGTTGAATATATGAGATAAGCACTAAGGTTAAAAATGCCTTTTCATAGGGGTTTTGTTTTGAATTGACAAGGTCACAGGTCTTTTCCAAGGCTTCTCTGATTTCGAATTGGTTGTCCAATGGGAGATAATTCGTTCCGGTGATTCCTACGCGTCGGTTTCGGATATTTCGATCGATGCCAAGTTCTTTGGTTAGAAGGCTATGAAGCTCCTCAATTATTTTAATGGTAAGGTTGGATACATAGTCCTCATTTTCTACCAAAAAATCGATGGCTTCCTTATGATTTAACAGCATAGCCGCTTCCTCTTTGGTTTTTCCGGAGGCAGTTTTTTTCTCCTTGAGCAAGATTTCCGTTTCCAGGAGTGAATATGTGTTTCCTTCGATTTGGGAAGATTTCCAGCTGAGGTCTATGGCGAGCCTTTCCATTTCTTTTTGGTATTCGGATGGAGACAAATCCTTGGTTCGACGTTGAAAGGTTTGATGAAGATTATCCAAAAAGATCTGCTCTTTCTCAGAAAAAATTTCTGTTGAATCAAGTTTTTTGAATAGCTCAAACTCAAAACGTTCCTTGATCTTTCGTTCATCCTGTTCCTTTTCAAAATAGGTATTCAGATCGATTGGAAATACTAATTCAAGCTTAGGGGAGGGGGTATAAGTAGTCGCCTTTCCTTTACCTTGTGGAAGAATCCAACCACCTTCTGCCATCTTTTGGATTATCCGTTTTAAGGTCGCGGGACTAGTGGACAACCCAATTTTCTCTCCTATTTCCTGGCGAGAAACAGTTCTTTTTTCCTGGATGAGAGATAAAATCTGAACTTCCCTTTCTTTCATTTCTTTTTGATTCGGCTCAAAATCTATGTAAATACGGCTCAATATAGATAAAATATGAGCCGTATTTCCAGGTTTGGAAGAGATTTTTGAGCCGAATGTTCCCGATTTCTAATTAGTATTTAAAATACTTTCGTCCTTCGAAAGCTTTGCTGAGATTCTCAGTTGATAACTAATTCATGCAAAGAAGTAATGAAAAACAAAGCTTGAATTGACATGGTCTTTCTTCATTCTTTCAGAGGAAATTATAAATTGCCGACATGAAAACCATCCACGATATCCTCAAACTTGGAGATCCAAGACTCTATGAAATGTGCGAGTCTGTCCTCGAATCCGAACTTACGCTGGTTCCGGATTGGGTGCAGCAGCTTCACGAAGCCATGGAAGATATTCGAAGGGTTTATCAGTTTGGAAGAGGTATAGCCGCGCCTCAGTTGGGAATTATGAAACGGATGTTTTACCTGAATCTGGATCGTCCTTACATTATTTTGAATCCGGAGCTGAAAGACCTGAGCGATGAAAAATTCGAGCTTTGGGACGATTGCATGAGTTTTCCCAATCTGCTGGTGAAAGTAAAGCGTCACGAATCCCTTACACTTCATTATCGCGATGAAAACTGGCAGCCTCAATCCTGGCCGGTTTCCGGTGCGATTTCCGAACTCATTCAGCATGAATATGATCATCTTGACGGAGTTCTTTGCACGATGCGGGCGATAGATGAGAAAGCCTTTAAATGGAAGGAATAATTGCGCAAAGTTCTAAAGGCCAAGTATAAAGTATCAGATGATTCCAGGATTTAGATCTGTAATAGCCTTCCGGACTTTGAACTTTTCGACCGCTCCACCGATTCTACATTCCAAATCGATACCTTTGCAAAATGGAAGAAGTGCAGAAAAAAGACGTTCGAAAGCTAAGCTTGCCTGAGTTGGAGGAGTTTTTCCTGGCTCATGGGGATAAAAAATTCAGGGCCAAGCAGGTCTATGAATGGCTTTGGAACAAATCTCTGAAAAACTTCGATAATATGAGTAATATTTCCCTTTCCACCCGGGAATTGCTCAAAACCCATTTTGTCATCAATCATATTCAGGTGGATCTGATGCAGCATTCCACTGACGGGACGATCAAAAATGCCGTGAAGCTCTTCGATCAGAAGATCGTGGAATCAGTTCTTATCCCAACTTCCAAGAGGATCACTGCCTGCGTTTCCTCCCAGGTGGGATGCAGTCTGGATTGTAATTTTTGCGCAACAGCAAGACTGAAGCGGATGAGAAACCTCAACCCGGATGAGATCTACGATCAGGTAGTGGCGATCAAGGAAGAAGCTGAAACTTACTTCCAGCGCCCGCTGACCAATATCGTATTCATGGGAATGGGTGAACCCTTGCTGAACTATGCCAACGTGATCGAAGCGATTGACAAAATCACTTCGTCGGAAGGACTCGGAATGGCAGCTCGGCGAATTACACTTTCGACAGTCGGGATCACGAAAATGATCCGAAAAATGGCGGATGACGGGGTGAAGTTTAACCTCGCCGTTTCGTTGCACTCAGCTATCAACGAGACGCGCTCCCGCCTGATGCCAATCAACGACACCAACCCTGTGGAAGAACTTGGGGAAGCGCTGAAATATTGGCACGACAAGACCAAGCGCCAAGTCACCTACGAATACGTTATCTGGGATGGAATCAACGACGATGAGCGCCATGCCCGCGCTCTTGCCAAATTCTGCAAGATAATTCCTTCCAAAGTCAACATCATTCAGTACAACCCGATCGACGAGGGAGAATTCCGTCAGGCAAAACCGGAAGCTATCGAGATGTATGTGCGCATTTTGGAAAACCAGGGAATCGTCGCCAAAGTAAGGAGATCCCGAGGCCAGGATATCGATGCGGCTTGTGGTCAGCTTGCCAATAAAAACGAGGTAGCTCAGCTGACTGAACTTTAACATTTATTTACTAGTACTTCAATAAGTAATTAGTTTTATTAGCCATGTTTTTAGTGTCTAGCCAACTGTTTATTTATGAAAAAATCCTTTTTAAAACTGGTATTAGCGTCAGTACCATGCCTTTTTTCCAATTTTGCACTAACGCAAAATGAGTTACCCGCCAAAATCCAGATACCGAACAGATTTGTTAGTAAGTAAATCGACTTTCCAAAAAAAATCTTGAAGCAAAGCTAAAGGAGGCGAGGATAAATTGTATTCTTAAAACCTTACCCTGAACGCTTAGGGGTTTTACTTTCCGTATTACTGAGAAAGCTTATACCAGCCAAAATACGACACCAAAAATACTACAACAGTCGCGACCGACAAGAGAGCCACCATATACTGGAATCCTCTGGTGAAAACCGATGCGAATGGTACTGTAAGCCTGGATTACTTCAATACTGATGTAGCGAAGAAACAATTATTGATTCTGGAAGGAATGGACGAAGAAGGACGATTGGGTCGATTAGTTCGCTTTTTAGAGTAAGAGTTTGCATTCCTCACCAAAGCCTCCTAATTTCTTCTCGAATTATAAACCGATCAGAATGAAAAAGGCTTTGGTGATTTTTTTTATGGGCTTATTGTTTTCCCTCACAGCTCTGGGACAGACTCAATTTCAGGGCGATGCCCGGATTCATGTGTTAGGTACGTATGGATTGCGCTATGAGAACTTTGGGGCAGGTGCCGGAATCGAGTATTTTTTCGCAGAGAAATTTGCGATTATGCCGAGCTATACCAAGCTTTTCCCGGAGGTTGGAAAAGGAAGTAATTTCAGTTTTGACCTTCGTTACTATGTTTCGAGCGGGCCTTCGCAATTGTATTTTATGGCCGGCTACAGCCAAAACTGGGAAAACACGCAACCTGATGGAGCGGGAACCAAGAAGAATTATGTAGGGGCCAATATGGGCGTAGGAGCTTATATCCGCTTGACAGATTGGGTGGGCTTGAGTACAGAATTGAAATTTCAGAGCCAGAATCCGCAAGAAGTAGGATTTAGAATGGGGCTTGCTTTCCCGTTGTAGATTTCCGGGAAAATAATTTACCACTGAGGCGCAGAGAACGCAAAGTTGATCGTTTCTGTTGTCCTGCTTCTCCTGAAGCTGGACTTTTTTTAAACCCCAAAAAAAACCTCCTTTTTTCTCTGCGATCTCGGCGTCTTTGCGTTGGAAAAAGCTCTTCCTGCGGACTCCGACCTTGTCACATTTCTGACTTCAAATTTCATCCTTCTGACTTCAAATCTCCCGACTTCCAACCTCCGTGCTTCCAACCTCCAACTTCCCTCTTCCCTATTTTTTCGAGAATTCAAACAGCTTCCTTTTCTCTTCCTTGTTCAGGGCTTCGTAGCCTCGGTCTGCGATTTTGTCCAGGATTCGGTCTATTTCTTCCTGAGTAGCTATATCCGATTTGGGAGCCGGGGTTGCTGATTTTGAGGAAGAAGAACCAAAAGAGGCAAAGCCTCCGCCGGTGGTTTTCTCTTTTCGGTACGATACTTTCACATTGCTTTGTCGTACGGAAAAAAGGTTTTCGAAGAAGATTCCGACTTTCTGAACGGGTACGCCGAGATCAATTCCTTTGCGAAGCTGATTGATGTACAAGAAACCCAAAAGTGCACCTCCCAGATGAGCCAATTCCCCGCCGGCATTCGCTCCGACTGAGTTGGCAAAGGAGAGAATCACATAGAAAATCGCGATGTATTTGATCCGAACGGGTCCCAGGAGAATCAGGAAAAAAGTTGTGTTGGGAGTTAAGGTAGCTGCTCCGACTACCACTGCAAAAACCCCTGCACTTGCTCCAAGCATCAGTGAAGAATCGACCGAATTGCTGAAATAGGGAGCAAGATTGTAGATGATCACATAAAACAAAGCGCCGAATAATCCGCCCAGAATGTAAAGATTTGCCAGTTTTCTGCTGCCAAGATATTGATGGATCAAAAGACCAAACCAATACAGGAAAAGCATATTAAAGAGAATGTGGAAAATCCCTTCGTGCAAAAACATATAGCTGAAGATACTCCAGGGCTGAGTGATCAGTCTTGGCAATGAAGCCGGCATCATCAGGTACGAGATGCCGGTTGAGTACCAATCGCCGAATCCTGTGATGGTCATTAATACGCGGGCGAGCAGGACGACAAAAAACACAAGAATATTGATCGCAATCAGCTTGTATAGGCTGTTGTCGCTGTGCCGAAAGGCATTTTTCAGATTATCCCAAAAATTCCCGTACATGATTAATAGAAGCTATTTCTGTCTCTTTTCCAACGATAAACCAAGATGCCCCCGATCAGCAAACCACTCAGGTGAGCAAAGTGGGCCACGTTGTCTGTTGGATTATTTACCAGTACGTTGTAGACTGTGTAAAGTCCATAAAACAGAACCAAATATTTTGCCTTGATCGGCATTGGCGGAAACAGCAGGAAAAGCTGAGTATTTGGAAACAGCATCGCAAAAGCAATCAAAATCCCGAAAAGAGCACCCGAAGCACCCACCATCGGCACATTTCCCTGAATAGTCATGATTGCTTCCAGCGTCTGATTTGCCCGACTGATTTTCATCGGATCGGATGGATTTCTGCTAAAGTCATCCACAAAATCAAAAACCGTCGGCTCAAAATATCCTCTGTTTTCCAAAACTAATCTGTTGAAAAACTCCGGATCGGGATTGCTTTGAAAAGCTTCGACTTTGTCCTCCAGTGCATTCATTCTATAGGCAGAATATCCGGAATAAAGTAAGCCGGAACCCACACCACAGACCATCCAAAGGATAAATAATTTCTTGGGCCCCAAAAACTGTTCAAGAAGCGGTCCGAAAATCAAAAGGCCAAACATGTTGCTGAACAAATGCCAGAAATCGGCATGCATAAACATGTAAGTCAGAAACTGAAACGGTTTGAAATATGGGCTATGGATATAATACAACGCAAACCACTCGCTCAATCGCGGAAACAAAAAGGCGCTCACAATGAACAGAACCACGTTCAGGAGCAGGAGATTTTGGACTACCGGAGTTATGTTTCTAAACATACTATTTACCAAAGAAGGAGTTAATGCTGGTTAAATCCAATTTCACGAAGGTTTTGTTCCCCGATAGCCCATAGTTTGGATTTTGGCAACCAAAAAGCTGCCCGACCAAGGTTTCCATTTCCTGTGAATTGAGTTTTTGCCCTTTCTTCAAAGATGATTTACGGGCAAGAGATCTTGCGAGGTTTTCTCTATTGTCCAGGGAAAGCTCGCTTTTAAAGTTTTTGAACTGCTCGATCAGACCTTCGAAAAGTTCTTTTTCATTTTTTACCTGAATGTCCGCAGGAACTCCCTGGATCAGGACAGTGTCTTTGCCAAATTCAGAAACCATAAATCCCAAACTATGGAGTTCCGGGAGAATATCGATTACCAGCGCAAAGTCAGAAGCGCTGAGATTGACAGTGGGAGGAAACAGACATTGTTGAGAAGGTCCCTGAGCAAGCTTGAGTTGTTTCAAATAACGCTCATAAAGCACCCGTTCGTGTGAAGCCTGCTGATCCAGAATCAATAATCCGGTGGACAATTGAGCTACTACATAGCTGAGTTCGACCTGAAAAGTCGTTCCCGTGGATTCTTCAGAAGGTCTCGGGAAGAAATCAGAATTCCCTTCCGGGATTGCCCGGCTCGGGAAAGTCAGGACTTCCGTGTCTTCCTGATCAAATTGGCTGACGGGCTGTGGGGAAGGTGAATTTCCTTCAAAAAGCCGCTCCCAACCCGAAGTACTGGCTTTCTTGAATTCCGGTGTATTGAAAGTCTTGTAGCTGTATTCCCGATCTACCTGCTCCTTCTTGTTCGGGTCCTTATCCCAGTTTTCTGTAAAATTCACATCGTAATTAAAGTCAAGCGAAGGAACGACATGATGCGCTCCCAAAGCCTGCTTGACCGCAGAGCGAATCACCGCATAGACGGTCCGCTCGTCGTCAAACTTAATCTCAGTCTTGGTTGGATGGACATTGATATCGATGTGCGAAGGATCTATATCAATGAACAAAACATAGAATGGATGCTGATCGCTTTGAAGTAGTCCTTCGAAAGCTGAAGAGACCGCATAGTGGAGATAGCTACTCTTTATATATCTGTTGTTGACGAAGAAAAATTGCTCTCCGCGTGTTTTTTTAGCGTTTTCAGGCTTGCCTATATATCCTTTTACATTGAGATGCGGAGTGAGTTCTTCGCAGGGAACGAGCTGTCCCTGATAGCTTTTTCCAAAAATCCCTACGATTCGGTTGCTCAGTTTGCCGGGAGTAAGGGAGAAAACTTCCAAATCTTGCTGATAAAGACTGAAGGCAATTTCCGGATAGGATAATGCCACTCGCTGAAACTCATCGACGATATGGCGCATCTCCACGGGATTGGATTTCAGGAAGTTTCGGCGAGCCGGCACATTGAAAAACAGGTTTTTCATCGCCACGGAAGTTCCGGTTGGACTTGCCACCGGTTCCTGCTTTTTCACTTCCGATCCTTCGATCTGGATCAGAGTTCCGAGTTCCGATTCAGCCTTTCTCGTTTTCAATTCTACCTGAGCTACCGCAGCGATTGAAGCCAAAGCTTCTCCTCTGAATCCGAAAGTTCGGATCGAAAAAAGATCGTTGCTGGTTCTGATTTTGGAAGTTGCATGCCGCTCGAAGCTCATCCGGGCATCCGTGGGAGACATTCCGTATCCGTTGTCAATGACCTGAATGAGTTGCTTACCACCTTCTTTCACAATCACCTGAATATGCGTTGCGCCTGCATCCACTGCGTTTTCCAGGAGTTCCTTCAAAGCAGAAGCCGGTCGCTGAACTACCTCGCCGGCCGCGATTTGATTGGCAATGGCGTCGGGTAAAAGTTGAATGATGTCATTCATCTTTTCTCTTCGGTTTTCGCTTGGAGACAAAATAAATCCCGCCTACCAAAACAGCAAATATGAGCATGTATTGGAAGACGATGGGGCCAAGATATAGATACCCGGCTCCTCCTCCCAGGAGGAAAAAAAATATTAAGGATCGGATAATTGCCGTAGAGGCTCCGGATCCCGAAGTAAAAGATTTGGTTTTGCGATTTTGTGAAAAAGCCCCTCTGATTCCGGTTTCGTATTTTGCTTTCAGATCAATTTCCTCCGGAGTCAATTTTCCTTGAGCTTCCAGCTCTCTCTTTATGTAGGAAGTTCGTTGTTCGATTTCCTCTTTGACAGGATCCCAATATCTCGGTTTGATTTCAAATCGATTCGGACTTTTTGAATGGAAAAGAGAAGGGATTTTCATATGACTGTATGTTTTTGCTTGAATGCTTCGTTTCTCAAAAGCATATTTCGGAATTAAGTTCTGGATGAAAAACCAGACATCAAATTTATACCAATTTTAACCCTAAAAACTGATCATTGTTGTCTGAACTTTCCTATATTGAAATATCTGTTGTCCCTATCTCCATGAAATTTGAGCGGCCCCGGTACAAGAGTAAGGATTCAGATGTGTTTAGGGATCTATCAGACAGGCCGTTTTTACAAATTTATTTCAAAAATTAAGGATAAAAAATTTACTCAGTAATGAGCAACAAGCTTTGGAAGGTTTTCAGCATAGTATGCATATCAATTTTCTTTTCATCCGGAAAATTGGATGAATCGCTGTTGATAGAAGATCCGCTCATAAGCCCGGATCCGATGGTTCAACTCAATTGGGTGGACAGCGTATTTCAAAATTTGACTTTTGAAGAAAGGTTGGGCCAGCTTTTCATGGTTGCCGCTTATTCCAACAAAGATCAGAAGCATGTTGACGAGATCAGCAATTTGGTTAAAACCGAAAATCTTGGAGGTTTGATTTTTTTCCAGGGCGGACCTGACCGGCAAGCCCGATTGACTAATTATTACCAGGCCCAGGCTAAAACCCCGCTTTTCATTGCGATGGATGCGGAATGGGGGATCAGCATGCGACTTGATTCCGTGCCTGATTTTCCGAAGGCAATGACGCTGGGAGCAATTCAGGACACCGATTTGATTTATGAAATGGGGACAGAAATGGCCCGTCAATTCAAGGAGTTGGGGATGCATATCAATTTTGCTCCTGTAGTGGACGTCAATTCCAATCCTAATAATCCTGTGATTGGTTATCGGGCTTTCGGAGAAAGCAGAGAAGTTGTCACGAAACGTGCTTTGGCCTATATGAAAGGCTTGCAGGAAAATGGGGTGATTGCAAACGCCAAGCATTTTCCCGGCCATGGAGATACGGAAGATGATAGTCATTATGACCTTCCGGTAATAAAGCATCTGGAAAAACGAATTTGGGACGTCGATCTTTATCCATATCATGAACTTTTCAAGGAGAATCTGATGTCGGTGATGGTGGCTCATCTGAATATACCGAGCTTGGATAATGCTGAAAATATACCAACAAGCCTTTCCAAAAAAGTGGTAACCGACCTGCTCCAAAACAGGATGAATTTCCAGGGGTTGGTATTCACTGATGCTTTGAATATGCAGGGGGTTGCCAATGTCAATTCTCCGGGTGAGGTGGATTTGAAGGCTTTACTTGCCGGAAATGATGTTCTGGTCTATTCTCAGGATGTGCCAAAAGCAAAAGCACTGATCAAACAAGCCGTGGAGGATGGGTTAATATCTGAGAAAGAAATTGATCGCAGAGTTAAAAAAGTCCTGAAAGCAAAATATTGGTCCGGACTTAATCACTACAAACCCATCAATACATTTGGGCTGGTGGAGCGACTGAATACGCCCAAAACAGCTGAAATCCGTGAAAAACTTTACGCGGATGCTATTACCATTGCTTCAAACAAGGATGATCTGCTGCCATTTACCCAGTTGGATTTGAAGAAGTTTGCCAGTGTGAGTATTGGGGGTGAAGGAAAAGACTTTCAGAAATACCTGAGTAAATATGCTTCGTTCGAGCATTTCAATATTGAAAAAGCGGGAAATCAAACTTCGCATTACAACCTGATGAAGCAACTCGAGGACTTTGATGTTGTAGTTGTCGGTCTAATGGGTGTGACAAACAGCCCCAAGCGTGCATTTGGGATCGCTCCCGGAGATGTTGAATTGCTTCGGCTTTTGAGCAAAAGACAAAAAGTAGTCACGGTCCTTTTTGGAAATTCGTATGCTTCTCAGTTTTTGGAAGGCTTGGGAAATGTGGTTTTGGCTTATGAAAATAATGAGCTGACCCAACAGATCGCTCCCCAAATCCTTTTTGGGGGAAGAACCGGAGCCGGAATTTTGCCGGTTTCAGTAAGCTCTCAGTATACTCAGGGAGTTGGTGGATTTATGGGTTCTATGAACAGACTTTCCTACGGGACTCCCGAAAGTGTGGGGTTGGACAGTAAGACGCTTGATAAAATAGACGAAGTCGCCGAGCGTGCAATTTTGATTCAAGCCACCCCGGGAGCAAATGTGCTGGTGGTGAAAAATGGGAAAGTTGTGTTTGAGCGTTCCTATGGAAAACTTGAATACAAAAGCTCTCCGACTGTGAACTCAGAAACGCTTTATGATTTGGCTTCCATCACCAAAGTTTTGGCTACTACCCAAGCAGTCATGTTTCTCGACAGCAGAGGAGAGATAAACATGAATAAATCATTGGGTGATTATTTGCCTGAGTTGAAAGGAACAAATAAAGGCAACCTGATTCTGAAAGATGTGATGGCCCACGAGGCGGGTTTGGTGGCTTATATTCCTCATTATGTGAAGACTGTCCAAAGCGGAAGCTGGAAAAGTGATTATTACAAAAGCGCTCCGGAACCTGGATTCAGCCGGCCGGTTTCTAACGAAATGTATGCGATTGATGGCTTGAGGGACAGTATTTGGAACTGGACGGTGAAATCTGACTTGATTTCAAAGGCCTCCGGCAGCAGGCATAAGTATGTCTACTCAGATCTTACCATGTATTTCATGCAGGCAGTAGTGGAGCGAATCGTGAATCAGCCTTTGGATGAGTTTCTGGAGCAAAACTTCTACTCGCCTCTTGGACTTCATACCCTGACTTTCAATCCCCACTCAAAAGTGCCCCTGACCAATATTGCTCCGACGGAGAATGATGTTGCTTTTCGAAAGAGACAAGTTCAGGGATTTGTGCATGATCCAGGTGCAGCGATGTTTGGGGGAGTAGCCGGCCACGCAGGGCTTTTTGGAACTGCCAATGATCTTGCTGTCATGATGCAAATGATGCTCAATGAAGGTGTTTACGGTGATGTGGATCTGATCAGACCCGGGACAATAGCAAAATTTACAGACAGACAATCCACCCAAAGCAGACGTGGCTGGGGATGGGATAAGCCGGAACCTGAGAATGGAAAAGGCGGATCGGCAGGAAAACTGGCGCCAAAAAGTACTTTCGGACACACAGGATTCACCGGAACATGCGTCTGGGCTGATCCGGAAAATGACCTGATCTATGTTTTCCTTTCCAACCGTGTTTATCCGGAAGCGGAAAACAATAAGCTTTTGAATGAAGGAATCAGAACCAAAATCCACGATATCATCTACGAGTCGATGGCTAAAAAATAACCAGGGAATCTTCATTTCTTCAGATTCTGAATTCAAACAAAAAGGCCTTTGAGCACGCTCAAAGGCCTTTTTGTCTTTTATTGAGTTTCGGGGTTTTTACTTTCCTCCCACCAAAATCAACTCTTATTGCGGAGTGATCAGGTATTCTGCTCCTGATTCAGTGACCACAGCCATTTCTTCCACAGAGATTGTCTTGGTAGTTCCATCCGGCTGTTTCCAGCAATGGAATCCATCAAAAGCAAAAATCATTCACTGTTTCAGTTCTTTCTGAGCAGCAGGTCTTGGAGTTTGGCTTTTGGAGCTTCCCAGGTTTGGCCCTGCATCATGGCCACATATCCTACCGGATGGCCGGTACTCCACATCACGAATTCTGAACCAGCTTTGGTCATCAGATCCCGCTGAGCCCGATCCACGCCAATGACTTTCACTCCAGGCTTCATTGCGGCCAAAGCTGCACGACTGCCTGCTTTTCCATTTTCCCAGGACTTCTGGATATCTTTCGGAGCGGTAGTCTCACCTTTTTTCAAGACATAGGCGAACCGCTGAATATCACTTACCCATATATCATAGAGTTTTACCCCAAAATCAATCCGAATTACATCTCCGGGCATGATCACCTTGTCTGTTGAGAATGACCGCGATCCGGATGCCAGGCATCTTTCACTCCGTATTCAGTCATTTTTGCTTTCAGAAATTTCGCCAAATCGGCATCAGTGGTTTGACCTGGGATGATCATTTTGTATGCTTCCACCTGAATCGTCTACGCTTGTCCGCTACTCCACAGGCGCACAGGCGTGGCGGAGACGACGGTCGACATTCCGATAGCTATCGGACCACACTTGTCTGCTACTCCACGGGCACACAGGCGTGGCGGAGCACGTACATTTGAACTTCAAGCCTTGTTTTATTTGGGTAGTGGCTAGAAAGTGGATATTCATTTATATGATTATCCGCAACTTTGCCAGTAGGACCAAAATAGGTTGTTAAAGCAGCGGATTATCGTCCACAGACGACAGTAGACAGTCCACAGTACGTACATTTGGACTTCAAGCCTTGTTTTATTTGCGTAGTGGCTAGAAAGTGGATATTCATTTAATTTAAAATATGTATATCCGCTACTTTGCCAGTAGATCAAAATGGCCTCGACTTCGCTCGGCCACCGGAGATTTGATTTAACAGAGGCAGGGGAGAAAATGCGGCGAAGCCGCATTTTCTCCCCTGC
>JAKFCO010000066.1:0-2321 GCA_036676605.1 Algoriphagus sp. | reverse complement strand
CGATTTCGGCGTTGCTACGTAAAAACCAAGACAGCTCCGTCCGCTGAGCGAGCCAGATTTAAACGTCGCCCACGCTCTTTCGTGGGCAAAAATCGCGGCGGGACTTTTTCAACAGAATCGGCCAAAAGCGGTCACTCATACGTGCATACGAAACCAAGGTTGATTCAGATGTGAATGCGTTTTTGGCCAATGTGCACGGCCTCACAGCATAACTGTTTTTTTAAAAAAACCGCTAATAGGCGGAGTTTTTAGAAGGACTGTGCTGTCAGGTTTTTTTATCTTTACGCTCTGCGTTTATAAGCCCCAGTTTCGATAGCATCTATTAAGCACAGTGCTAGGTCGTGCATAACTAATAGGGTCGCGCTTTCATATTCTTTATACTCCTGAATGTCTTTTACAGTCATTTTTTGACCGTGTGCGATATCATTGCGCCGAGCAACAAGTGTTTTAATTTCTGTTGCATAAGTATCGATGTAGGTTGGAGAAACTCCTAGGGCGTTGGCGTTGTCTCTATAAAGGTTTGGCCATAAGTTAGAGTCGGTTTCTAATTTTTCATCAAATGTGGCAATGGCAGTTTGCATTTCGGCAAACTTGCTTTGACCGAACTCCCATAAATCTTTGTCACTGAGCGCTCCTCTTAATTTTTTAAAATTTTTTCTTAAGGAGAGAGCTGCCATGTCGCTGGAAAGTTCTGAGCGTGGCAATTGCATTTTTTCAAGTTCATCTAAGTAAGAATCCCATGCAAATTTGCAAAAGCCTTCATAGTGGGAATAAAGGATTGCCCATGCTCCCCGCAAGAGTGCACTTTCCCTCACGGTCTTTCGATCAGCTGATAAGATTGCAATCTTAAAAGAGGCAAGCTCACCTTCTCTCCAATTCAAATCTGCTTCTAACACATCTGAAAGACTAGACACGATGGGCATCTACGATAGCGTTTTCTATCGAAGAGATTCGTCCTTCAAGTTTTTCCTTTGAATTGGCTCCTGGCCCAGTGTTATTCCGGAATGCATCGGTTTGAACTGTCTCAATGATAGCTGCACGAACTTTATCTTCAGCGAGATTGGCATCATTGGTCAGTGCTCGCCAAACACCTATCGAGACTGCTTCGTAATAGGCAGGGGCAAGTGCGCCGATGGGGCTTGGTCCTCGATATTTAACAAAAGCACCGGCACCAATAGCGCTTGCAAGAAAACTAAAAACTTTTAAAAATTCCTCAGCTTCTGTTGCGAAATCGAAACTGATGGTTTCAAGCAAAATTTGTTCCATGAAATTGTCAAGCCAATCGCGCACACTGCCTTTAAAAAGAGCGGAGCTGTTCTTCGTTGCAAAGAAGCGCAAGACTAATTCCTCATCTCCCTTCTTGTCGTAGTCAGATTGGGATAAGGTTTCAGTGCATATTTTGAATTGCGGTAAATTTGCACACTCTTTCAAGAACGCATAGAAGTTATCGCCCATCTCGCCAATCATTCGGGCAGAACAGTTTCGAATTTCTTGGGGGGCTAGAATTGCCCCGCCAGTGTTAAGCCTTTTGAACATTTCATATTTCAAAAAGGGCTTACTTTGTCTTTTGATCATGATTGTACGAACTGAAGAGCGTTTTATTCTTAGCCGTACTGTTAGTGGTAGGTCAGAAAATTTCTGACCGTCGAGTTCTTTGATTAAATCGCAGCCTGAAAGTACTAATGGATCCATTCCTAGCTTTTCAGAGTCAATGAATTGAATGACGCTGCTTACTCTTTGAAGCCCGTCAATTAATTCAAGAACACCATCTTCGTTTTCGATTACGAATACTTGAGGGACTGGGAGTTCTAAAATGATAGATTCAATTAACCTTGACCTCTGCTCAATCGTCCATCGAAAAAGTCTTTGGTAGTCAGGGTGGATTATTAGTTCCTTGCTAGAATGGAGGTTGACAATTTCTCCAAAACTTAAATCCAGAGACTCGGTTCGTACCTCTCCAATGCTGTGGTCGATTGTTTCAACAATATCCATATGTTTATCCGCTATTTGGTGTGGGGCAGTGCAATGTTGCGCTGCCGTGAAAATTCTGTACAGAGCGACTTTCAACGTTCTATAAATTGTTGTCAATCTCAGCCGTAGGAGACGGTAGGCCTATAGTGAACCCTGCATCCCCTCCGTGGAAAAACCCAAGAAGAGGTGGGAGGGTGTGGCAGTAACCGATCGTGAAGGGCCGTTTTTGGCCGGTTGTTGCCTGTCGCGACCGGCGGCTGTGGGTCCAGGCTGTGTGAAAACTCCCGCTGAAGATCAAGGTGCGCGTTGCTGCGCGAAATCTTTGGAATTCGGCCGGGATGGGAATGCTG
>JAKFCO010000065.1:0-37414 GCA_036676605.1 Algoriphagus sp. | reverse complement strand
CCACATAGGAACAAAAGGCAACAATAGAAAGAGGTGGAAAAATCAAGGCACAAGATTCAAGAAATAATTTATGCCCCCCAATTCCAATAGACACTTCTGCGACTTTGCGCCGTAGCTTTATGAACTTTGTTTCTTTTGTGTTGGATTTTTTTTAACCGCAAAGTCCGCTAAGGAACGCAAAGAGGGAAGAGTATCCTTTGAGGTTTTTAGGACCTCGAAGGATTAGAAATCAATATAAAAGTTCCTGTTATCGATTTGTGGTGGCGATCTCTTTGTTGTTTCTGCTCCATTCGCTCCAGGAACCCACATAGAGTTTAGGGATTTCTAATCCCGCATGAGCGATTGCCAATAATGTATGACAAGCCGAAACTCCCGATCCGCAATGCACAATTATGTTTTCATTTTCAAATTCCGCCAGGAGTTCCTTATACTTTTTCCTCAATTCACCCGGGGAAAGAAATAATCCATTCAAATTCAGATTTGAGGTTAAAGGGACATTTATTGCTCCGGGAATATGACCCGCAATCAAATCAATCGGCTCTTTTTCTCCCCGGTAGCGCACCGCATCACGCACATCAATTACGAGATGATTTTCGTCTCGTGAGATTTTTTCCACTTCATGCATATCTGCCAAAGGGAGCTCCCACTTTTCCGCAAGGTAGTTTCCGTTTTTTTTTGGGATTACGAGGTTAGAATTAATCGGGAAGCCTGCTTGTTCCGCTGCCTGAAAACCACCATCGAGTACCTGCACTTTTTCGTGCCCCACGGATTTGAGCATCCACCAAAAACGCGCTGCTGCATTGGAGCCATTCTTATCGTCATAGACGACTACATGGCTGTCTCTTCTGATCCCAAGTTTTGACAGGGTTTCCGAAAAATCCTTAAGGTCAGGCAATGGGTGTCTGCCACCATTTGACAAATCTTTCTTGATATCCGCCAATTCTGTGTTGACATCGACAAACAATGCCCCGTCCAAATGTTGCTTTTCATAAGCAGCTCTTGGGTTGTTGCTAGCGTCCACAAGCACAAGATTCTCTTTCTGGTAAATTTTCAATAATTCGCCCGCCCGGATGATAGGTGAAATAGTATATGCCATTGTGTTGGTTAATTTTTGTTTTCAGTTTATCGGACTAAGATAATGCAACTTCAATTTTTGGAATTACATCGTTTCGGTTTCTGATTTGGAAAGATCTGCGATACTGATCTGTTCAGGTTTGAGTATCAAAAAAGGGTGTAGCTTTTAACTACACCCGATTATCAATTCAATTGGTTACTTCTCCAGATTCTTTTTAATGAAAGCCACGCTCTGCGGGATCTGCTCCACCGATCTGGAACTTTCGTCTTCGATCACCAGATATTTTGTTCCTTGCTTTTTGGCTTGTTTGATAAGTCCGGCGATGTCGATATCACCTGTTCCCAGGACTACGTTGGTTTCTACATCACCGTGACCGTCTTTGGAACCCGGAGTTCCGATTTTGCGGTCTTTCAGGTGAAGTTGCGGGAATTTGCCCTTGTATTTTTTCATAATCTTTACAGGATCTCCTCCTCCCATCGCCACCCAGTATACGTCCATGTTGAAGGCAAAGTGCTCGGCATTTTTCAGCATATAATCCATCACGACACCTTTCCCTTCCTTTGCAAACTCGTATCCATGCGGATGATATGTGAACGTGATTCCTTCCTTTTTCAGTTGCTCACCCACGGAATTGAAAAGTGCCGTAGCAACTTTGATTTCGTCCATCGAAATAGCTCCTTCAGTGTGAGGAATCCAGTAGCAGGTCGCGTATTTCGCCCCATACTTTTTGGCCTCGTCGATAATCGGCTGGATGGTTTTGGTCAGTTGGTTGTAGTCAGCGCTTACACCAACTACTCTGAGATTGTTATCTGCCAGAAGTTTGGAGTATTCTGCGTCAGACATTCCATAAGTGCCGCCGCCTTCGAGTGCTGAAATCCCCCAGTCGGCGATCATTTTATGGTATTTAACGGGATCTTCTTTCATTTCATTTCTAAGAGAGTAGAGTTGCAGTGCAATCTCCTGTGCTTGAGTCAGGCCAATGGGCAGAGAAAATACCAGAGCAAAGAGGAAGAGGTAAAGTCGTTTTTTCATAGGGATCCAGTTTAGGTTTATAACCTAAACTAGTAAATTTTTTCTGTTTTTGATCGATCAGTTTGAGTGATTTGGTAGTTTTTTGACTCTGCCGTCTGGTTTTGGGAGGTTAAGAAATCAATTCAGTGCGGAGAAAGGGCACAGGCTTGTTTGACGACACTTTTGCCTTGTTTATGATTGAATTTTAGAGTTTGTTTTCAGCAAAAGAACAGGAGTTTGCCTGTCCTCCATAGGCGGACAAGTTGTGCGGTTGGTGAATTGATTTTACCCCAAAAAATGGACTTTGGTGGGGGTTTTTGGTTACTTTTTCACTTGAATGGAAAAAGTAACAAAGGGAAAATTTGTCAAAAATGCTATCAGATGGAAAAACAGATTGATTTCCAGTAGGGCTTTTACAGGAAAATTGAGAAATTGATAACCCAGTATAACGTTATGAAAAACAACCGCCGAGATTTTATCAAACAATCTTCCCTACTTGGACTTGCCATGAGTGTTTCCCCCAATTTTGCCTTCTCTCCAAAATCAGATGAACTGATCGGACATGGAGATTTTCAATACCGTGTTGATCCCAAATGGGGGATGCTTGATCCTGATAAAGTGCCGGTTGTGAACTGCCACGAGATGGTCATGGACCGAAAAGGCCGGATGATTCTCCTTACTGACGAAGCCAAAAACAACGTGATCATTTATGATCAATCCGGGAAACTTTTGACTACCTGGACGCTGGGGCTGAAATCCGCCCACGGACTTTCTCTGGTAGATGAGGGCGATGCCGAGTATCTATGGATCGTGGATAACGGAGGAAAAATCGTAAAAACCACGCTTGATGGAGTAATCGTTGCGGAGATCATGCCTCCGGTGACGGAAGGAATATACACCGAAAAAATGCGCTACACCCCAACCGAAACTGCAGTTGGACCAAACGGCGATCTATATGTTGCAGATGGATATGGTTCTCAGTTTTTCCTGCAATACGATAAGGATGGGAAGTTTATCCGAAAATTCGGAGGAGATGGTCATGGAGATTCACAGTTCAAAACTGCACACGGAATCGCCGTAGATCAGCGTGGAGGAAAAGCTCCAACTTTGCTTTGCACCTCAAGAGGTCATAATTCCTTTAAGCGATTTACGATGGATGGCAATTACATCGAGACTATTTTCCTTCCGGGAGCTTTTGTCTGCCGCCCTGTCATTCACGGAGAAAATCTCTATGCGGGGGTTTGCTGGTCAAGACTGAAATATCTGGAGCAAATGGATAATTCCGGCTTTGTGACCATTCTGGATAAAGACAATAAAGTAGTTTCAAACCCAGGAGGAACAGCGCCGGAATATCGAAATGGAGAGCTGCAATTAATGGTGCAGTCTGCGCCAATATTCAAGCATTGCCATGATGTCTGCATCGACCAGGATGAAAATATCTATGTCTGTCAGTGGAATGCCAGTAAGATGTATCCGATTAAGTTGACGAGAGTGTAAAGGATTTTCGGCGTTACCACTTTATCATTTGATATTCGGTGTTCGACATTCGATATTTTAATAATGAATATTGAACATCGAATGTCGAATATCCAATCTATAACCTAATAACCATTAACTCTCCCCCACCATGAAATCTGTAACTGTAGGCTGGTTTGAGATTCCCGTCCAAAATATGGATCGGGCGATCGCTTTTTACGAAAAGGTATTCGATTGCAATTTGGATAAGCATGAGATGGGAGATTTGGTAATGGCCTGGTTTCCCTGGGATCAGGAAAAGCTTGGAGCTGGAGGAAGTCTCGTCTATCACAAGGATTTTTACAAAACCTCGGATTTTGCAGGGCCTTTGATTTACTTTTCCTCCGAAAATTGTGAAACCGAATTGGACAAAGTCGGGAAGGAAGGTGGATCGGTTCTGATTCCTAAAAAAATGATTGCTCCGGATATCGGATATATGGGAGTTTTCCTGGATTCAGAAGGAAACAGAATAGCCTTACACTCCAGAGTTTAACTTTTGATATATATTGGATTCAAGAATCGGCATTTATTCTGAAAAATCTGAGTATTCGCAAAGCTGTATACGGGCGATTTATGACTTTAATATAATTGGGATCCACTCCTATTCGATCTTTATTACTTTTTTGCCCTAGTTTAAAAAAAGAGCAACCAAAATCCTGATAGAGGGAGATCCGTAGCTGTTCGTTTTTAGGAAAAAATCCTGCGCTTCCCCCTCCTCTAAAACAGTCCCAAGGTTTGTTTCTAAACGATTGATCCTTACCCACACAACTTGCCCGCCTCAGGAGGACAGGCAAACTCCTCCACCTTTTTCCAAAAAAAATCCTTTGCTTGAATCTAACGACTGGCAAAAGTGCAGTCTGACATGCCTGAACCCTTGCAATTGTAGGAAATTGATTTTTTGATCCGCAAAAAAAAATCGGATGTTGGATATTCCTGACTCCAGCTTGTCAATTACCCGAATAATTTGGCTACGTGTAAGTTTGTGGATAGTCGGTTTGAAAAATATGAATAATTGAATATTTTCGGCCAAATATAAATTAACTTCGGTTTTTCGCCTGTATGATTTTTCCCTATTCTGTCTGAATGAAGCTTTTCGAAATTAATTACAAATCAGACCATCTTGAGGGACTTCAAAACAAGATTTCTTTAATTTTTGCCTTTTTGGTTGGAATTCTGATGTTTTTTTTGGGTATCTCTGGTTTTTACTTCAATCTTCCTCCTCTAATCGTTTTTGCCAAATTTGTCATTTCAATACTTTTTCTAGTGGGTTTTTGGATAATGAAAAGATATGGTGGTCATCAAGTCGTAATTAATTTGATGTTACTTATTTGTTTTTCCGCCATTTCTTTAAACTATTTCAATAATGAGGTTTTTCGGGGACCTACTATTTACACAATTTATGTTTTCATAGTCTTCATTACTGTTTTGGTAAATGGGTGGAAAAAATACGTTTGGTTGATTCTTACCCTTTTATTCTTTGGTTCTCTTTTTTATGCCGAGATAGATGAGTTGTTTGGAGGTCAACATGACTACAGGACTTTTAATAACCTTTTTTGGGATCACTGGGCTGCTATACTCGGGTCTGGTCTATTTGTTTTCATTGGCATTCATACTCTTATCAAAAATTACCGAACTCAGAATCAGCTACTCAGCAAAATTCAAGAAGAAAAAGAACTAGCCCTGAAAGAATTAAGACAACTTAATTTGAAGAAAAATCAATTAATCGCACTGCTTTCTCACGATTTGAGAAATCCGATCGGAATGCTCAGCATGACATTGGAACTGGTGGGTGAAGGAGCTTTTGAGGAAGGGGAATTGGAAGAACTCCTCAATAATCTGAAAAATCAGAGTTTCCATCTCAATAAAGTTCTTAATAATACGCTGGATTGGGTGATGTCTGAGCTGGAAGAAAGTAATTTTGACTTAAAGCACACAAGCCTCATTGAATTGACAAAAGAGATTCAGGAGGTAATGATGGTGCCGGCGGCTCAGAAAGGTCAGGAAATTATTGTCTCCACGGTTGGAGAAGATTTGATGATAGACTTGGAAGTCAATGAGGTGAATATTATTCTCAAAAACCTACTCGATAATGCTATCAAGTTTTCTCCTGTGGGAGCTAAAATAGATCTGGATTTGATCGTGTCGGCCACACAGATTAGGTGGGAAGTGAAGAATGAAGGGGAAACCATTCCGAAAGCAATACAGGATAATCTCTTTGAGTTCAAGGTGAGAACCAGCTACGGAACGATGAAAGAGAAAGGCGCCGGTATAGGCTTACCGCTTTGCAAAAAAATTGCGGATAAATTGAAGTTGAAGTTGGGATTAGAAAATGGCCCGAATGATAACAATGTCGTATTTTATTTAATCCGTAATCTAGGTTAGACCAAAACCAAGAGTAAGCTCTTAGCACCGTGAGCACCGATCACGAGCGATTGCTCAATGTCTGCGGTCTTAGAAGGTCCGGCGATGAAAAGTCCAAAACCTGATTCTGCCATTCCAACTTTTTGGTAGGCTTCGTGCATGTTTCCGACTAATTGGTTTCGATCCAGGAGAATTGCAAGATGCTCCGTAATGAACGGAACTGCACGTAAGCCTAAATCCGCATCTTCCAGCCAGATTGCTCCATTTTCCGCGACGCCAAATTGGCCCCGGAGAATGGCAAGATCCAGGTCTGCAAATTCATGAGGATCGGAAGGTAATTCCTGGTTGGAAAAAGATTCGAATTCTGAAACCTTAGAGTAAACCTTCGAAAAAGTACCGGAACGGATCTTTCCTTCCAGTTCCTGAATTGTCCAAATCTCGCCTTTGTTTGAAAGGATTGACCGGACAAAGGATTCTTCCAAATTTGGGGAAACCGCAAAAGCCGGAGATTCAGGAAGCGGTTTTTCTACCAGTTTCAGACTTTTGATTTTGCCAAGGATCTCTGATCTGCTGCTCATTCTCTGTTCTTTTTATACCAGTCCTTGAAAGATTCTTTTGGTAATTCCGGTAAGTCCCGGCTCTTACCATAGGCATTTAGCGGGTTGTACAACAGGCTATCAGGCAGGGTTTTCAGAGCAGCTCGCATGAGAGTTCCTGATATTTTATAAGCAAGCGGACTTTTGAAAATCCCATTTCCCAACTTCATCGAAAGGCTTTTTGGGGAAATTCCCTGAGCTTTTGTGATTTCCTGTCTCCAGGCGTAAAGCTGCTCGTGGATATTGATTTTCACAGGGCAGACGTCCGTGCAGCTTCCGCAAAGTGTGGAAGCAAAAGGTAAAGTGCTGTATTTTTTCAAATCCAGACCTGGAGAAAGTATCGAGCCAATCGGACCCGGAACGGTACTTTCGTAGCTGAAACCTCCGCTTCGGCGGTAGATCGGACAGGTATTCATGCAAGCTCCGCAACGGATACATTTCAGGGAGTTTCTGAAAGTCTCACGACCAAGCTGGGCCGTGCGACCGTTGTCAACCAAAATGATATGAGTCTCTCTTCCGGGAGCCGGGCTTCTGAAATGAGAAGTGTAATTAGTGATGGATTGTCCTGTGGCAGATCTTGCCAGCAAGCGAAGGAAAACGCTCAAATGCTCACGCTTTGGGATGATCTTTTCGATACCCATGCAGGCAATATGCACATCCGCCAGATGCACGCCCATGTCGGCATTGCCTTCATTGGTGCAAACAACAAATTCTCCGGTTTCGGCAACTCCAAAGTTTACGCCTGTGATGGCGACTTTTGCTCCCAGGAATTTTTCCCGAAGGTGTATTCTCGCTGCCTGAGTAAGGTAAGTCGGGTCTTCGTTGCCTTTTTCGGTATGGAGCTTTTCATGAAAAAGATCCGAAATCTCACCTTTTTTAAGATGGATCGCAGGCAATACAATATGGCTTGGCGGCTGATTAAGAAACTGAACTATCCGCTCGCCCAAGTCTGTGTCCACGACTTCAATTCCGCTTTTCTCCAAATAGGGATTCAAATGGCACTCTTCGGTCAGGATGGATTTGCTCTTGACGATTGCCTTGCAGTTTTTCTCCTGAAGGATACTCAGGACGATTGCATTATGCTCCTGAGCATCTTTTGCCCAGTGAACTTTTATGTCGTTTTTAGTTGCGTTACGCTCAAAATCCTCCAGATAGGTATCCAGATTTCCGAGCACATTGTCTTTGATTTTTGAAGCCAGCTCTCGCAATTCTTCCCATTCAGGGATCGTATGGCTGATTTTATCTCGCTTATCCCGGACAAACCACAAAGTCTCATCGTGCCATTTTGATTTGGCAGCATCCTGAAGGAATTCAGCAGCTTGTACCGAATGGCTCATGAGATGGCTTCGTTTAGGATTTCGGCGATGTGTTTGAATTGAAGCGTTTGCTTATTTCTGGAGGCGATTCCCTGCAAATGCATGATGCAGGACATGTCTCCGCCGGTGAGGATTTCGGCTCCGTGAACCAAATGGTCTTCCAGTCTGTCTTTTCCCATTTGGATGGAAAGGGCCTCTTCCGTCACTGCGAAAGTACCGCCGAAGCCACAGCATTCATCCGTTCTGGTGAGTTCAATCCACTCCAGGCCGACAAGGTTTTCAAGAAGTTTTCTGGCTTTACTAAAAGGTTTTTCATTCAATTCCGAGCTGGAAGCCAATCTCAAACCTCGCTGTCCATGGCAGGAAGCATGATATCCGACACGATGCGGATAGCTTCCGTCAATTCTTTCCACCTTCAGTACATCGGTGATGAACTCTGTGAGTTCGTAAACCTTATGATGAAGTTCTGCTTGTTCTTTTTCCAATTCCGGAATCGCCGGAGTATGTTCTTTCACATGGAGAACACAGCTTCCTGAAGGTGCGACTACGTAATCGTAATCTTTGAATATCTCGATAAAATGGCGGGTAGTCCCGACAGTGTTTCTCTCAAAACCGGCATTTGCCATGGGCTGGCCACAGCAAGTCTGGCCCTGAGGATAGCTGACCTTGCAGCCTAGCTTTTCCAGCAATTCAAGTGTGGCGATCCCGACTTTTGGATAAAACTGATCCACATAGCAAGGGATGAAAAGGGCAATATGGAGAGAGTCAGGCTTCATGCAGTATAAAAGTTAACCTTCTTATCCATAGTAACGAGCATGGCTGCACCCAAAGCGGAACCATTCGGGAAATCGCTTGGAATAATCTCCATTCCCGGAAGTTTTTTGCGAAGCATGCCCAGGAAAACATCATTGGCATTGAAGCCTCCGTCCACGAAAAGGCGTTCAACAGGTGCATCATCCAATACCAGTTTCAATGAAGCAACCTGGATATCGGTAAGCTCGTGGATAAAGGTGTAATAAGCCTCAATAAAATCAGAAAACCTTGCCCAATCAGTCTCATTGGCTTTCTCCAGCCCATAATCTGCCGGCTTCAGGTAATGAAATCCGACTCGCTTTTCAGGATTATTTCTGACTTTTTCGAATTGGTCTTCTTCAAATTTCAGCTTTTTGTAGGTTCCCAAAGGAAGATCAAAGAAGCCATACATTTCATCAACCTGATATTTATGCTCCTCACCGATGAAGAGACGGCTGATTTTAATTGGTTCTCCATTGATGCTCAAAAACTGCAGACAATCCTTCACCAGCTCAGATTCTGTGAGGGAAGTTTTATTGAACGGATTGATGCTGATGGCCCAGGTTCCTGTGGAAAGCAAAGCGAAAGGCTCGGTTTCCTGTTTCAAATAGGGAAGCAAAGCTGCTGAAGAATCATGAACTCCGATTCCGCAGGGAATTCTGCCGAGTTCAAGTTTGGTTTTCAAAAGCGTATTTCCCGGAACGATTGGAGGAAGGAGAGGTGTAATTCCTTCCCGCTTCACCCATTCATGATATCCCTTTGATTCAAAATCCCACAAACCTGTATGGCAACCGATACCGGTATAATCTGAAACCATGACTCCGGTAAACAGAAAGCTGAAATACTGAGGCAAATGGAGGCAATGGCGGACGTTTTTGAAAAACTCCGGTTTCGCGTATTTGATGAAGTAAATCTGAAGGCCTGAATTCAACATGGCCAAAGGAGGCGAGGAAGTCTTCTGGCAAAAAGCCATTTTACCGCCATTCTCTGAATAGAATCGCTCCAGGAGTTCCTCCGGAAAAGGCTTCAGGTAATCGTAGAGAGGAGTTGCCGGAATTCCTGCCCCGTCTGTATGGACGAATGAAGCTCCGTGAGCGGAGAAATTGACTCGCTTAATCTCAAATTCTTTTGATTCGAGCGCAACCGTGAAAGTCGCGATCATCCATTCTTCGACCGGCTTCAGGGGTTCGCTGGGGAATCCATCTTCGTCGATATCTGCTTCCAAACGGATATAGGTGTTATATACCTCTTTAAGATTTTCATCAAAAAGAAAGAATTTCTTATTTGTTTTTCCAATGTCAAAGACGGCTGTAACCGGTATTCTGCTCATAGGAATAGGTCAATAGGTTTTTTGATATTTGTGATCAAATTTCGGATTGGTGATTCTTTTCAGTGGAATTTGCTCTCCGCCTGTAGTCTCCAGCCAGTTGAATATTTCGCTTCGGAGTTCTTCAGCTATTTTTTGATGCTCAGGAGAACGAATCAGATTATTCATCTCGTAAGGATCTTTTTCCAGATCGTAAAGCTCATTGATGTCCCAAACTCCCTGATTGAAAATATACTTGTATCGGTCAGTACGAACGGCAAAAATTGTTGGTGTGGAGGGGAAAGCCATTTCCCAATAGTATTCATAAAAAACCTTATCGCGCCAGGAGCTTTCAGGGTTTTTGAGAATAGGCAATATAGATTGACCTTGAATATCCGGCTTTGATCCGGGTACACCCGCAAGCTCCAGAAAAGTCGGAGCCAGGTCGATGTTCATGACGATGTTTTGATTAACTGTTCCGGCCTTGATCATAGGCGGATATTGTGCTAAAAAAGGCACTTTCATCGATTCTTCGTAGGCATGACGCTTATCAATTAAGCCATGCTCGCCAAAGCTGAAGCCATTGTCACCCATGTAAATAATCAGGGTGTTTTCTTTCAGACCATTTTTTTCTACCCAATCCAAGACTCTTCCCACACTTTCATCCACTCCCATCAGCGTTTCCAGATAGAGTTTGTAAAACTCATCAAAACGAATCTGACCATGATACATATGATCTACTCCATGCCAGGAGAATCGCTGTCTTCTGACCCATTCAGGAATATCCTTGTAATTGACCGGTGTGGTGATGGGCTTTTCACGATCTGAGAAATAGGGGCTTTCTGCAGTAGCAGTCAGGTACATGCTTGGAGGCGTTACAATGGGTGTGTTTTTATGCATGCCCTCGTGTCTTTTTGCTGGTTGAAATTCAGCATGAACTGCTTTGTGAGACAGATACAGGAAAAAAGGTTTCTCATTGTTTCTTCCCTCAAGCCACTCCAATGCATAGTCAGTCAGCAAGTCAGAAGTATAGCTTCCTTCGGGCTGTTTAACTTGCTTTCCGTTGATATTGAAAGCAGGGTTATTGTAAACCCCCTGACCACGGAAACTCAGCCAATAATCAAAACCGGGCTGAGGTTTATCATCCGCATCACCCATATGCCATTTTCCAAGAAATCCGGTTTGATAGCCATTTGCCTGAAGGATTTCCGGGAAGAATTGAGTTCCTGCGGGAATAGGCGCAGAATTGTCAACAATGGTATGAGAATGAGCGTACTTTCCTGTCAGGATTGAAGCACGGCTTGGCGAGCAAAGAGCTGTAGTGACAAACGCATTTGGGAAATGGGCCCCATTTGTTGCGATTCGGTCCATATTTGGAGTTTCCAAACCTTCCACAGCGCCTGTGAATCCCATGAAATCATGTCGATGATCGTCGGCAAGGATAAAGATAATATTGGGTCTTTCCTGAGCAAAAGCAGAGACTGTCAGCCCGAAGGTCAGAACCAGGAAGAGAAATCTATTCATTAGTTAAAGGGATTTCCGAACGATGAATCGGAATGGGTTTTTAATTGGGATTTTATCCTCTTCCCCAAGGATTTGGTTGGCAATTGATCTTCCCATGTGATTGAAATCTGTCGAAATAGTGGTGATTCCTTCGGCCAGAATTTCCTTTAGCGGAGTATCATTGTAGGAAATAATACCTACATCTTTTCCGAGTTTAAAGGACTGTTCCCTGCTTTTTTTAATGATGTTTACAAGGTCAGTTTCGGCAAGAACAATGAAAGAATCTCCTTCGTAAAGCGGCTCGTCATCTATACCGTCCACTATCATGTTATTGAAATCGTGGAAGAAGCAGAATCTCTTGAATCCGTCCATGATTTCGACAGGATAATGGTCTCCTCTCGGGAACACTAAAATCAAGCGGGTGTATTTTCGCAGCAGTGTAATTCCTGATTCAAGTGCTTCAAATATATCCTTGGCAAAATCCTGATAAATGCCCGGGAACTCATTTTCATGCCCTTTTACCGCCCGGTCCATAATCAAAAGTTTGTCCTTCGGAATCTTTTTGATCAGATCGTATGCTGTCTCAGGATGTGAATTTTTATCAAAGAAATGAGGTGCCAGGACGTAGTAATTGTAGTTGCCAAGATTTTGCACCAAAAGATCCTCTAAGATATTTCGATTGTAATGGTGGATTTGAAGATCTACAGATGCCTGTCCTCCGAGTGTCTCGATGATAGAGTAGTAAATAATTTTTTTGTAAGAACTGAGCTTGTTGAATAGGAGCAGCACTTTGACTTTGCTGCCCATATTCGTCGAGCATATATAAAACCCTTTTCCCCTTACCGATGTGATGATCCCGCGATCACGTAATTCATTGTAGGCTTTTTCCACAGTGTCCCTCGATAGGAGCAAGTCAAAACTTGTCTCATTGATAGAAGGAATCCTGTCTCCAACTTTCAGATTTCCTTTTTCTATTTCATCCAGCATCAGGTTGACAACCTGAAGGTATTTGGGCGTCCTGGAATCCAGGTGAATGCGGTCAGACTTGTCGATAATCATAACGGGGTGGGTTTATTGTTAAAGCAAATAAAGAAGGGCTATCTGGGGAAAGCTGCTGCCAGACCACCATCGACGTTGATCATATTTCCGGTTGTCTTGTCTAAAAGACCACTCACCAGAACAAATGCAGCGTCTGCTATGTCACTCACTTTTACACTTTCCTTCAGCAAAGTGCGATTTGCATAATACTGAGGGAGATCCTTCACTTCTATTCCGTAGGCTTTAGCGCGGTTTTCTGCCCAGCCACCTTCCCAGATGTTGGAGTTTTCGATTACTGCGTCCGGGTTCACCACGTTCACCTTGATTTTGTAGTCAGCCAGTTCAGCCGCCATCAATCGTGACATATGCAATTGCGCCGCTTTTGCAGTTCCATAAGCTACGTTTTTTGGCCCAGCAACCAAAGCATTTTTACTTACAATATTGACGATATCACCACCTAAGCCTTGCTCTTTCATGATTTTCACTCCGGCTTTGGATACTATATATTGTCCCATGACCAGAATATCGTTCAGTCTTGACCAGTCCTGATCTGTATGATCTTCGAAAGTCTTGCTGATAGAAATCCCTGCATTGTTGACAATGATATCTACTCCGCCAAATCTCAGGCAAGTTGCTTCGATCGCTTTTTCAAGACTTTCGCCGTCAGTCACGTCGAGCACAACTCCCAGGAAAGAATCCTTCCCATATTTCTTTTGGAACTCTTGTTCTGCCTGCTTCAATCGATCCGCATCTTTGTCGGTAACTACCACGCAAGCGCCTTCCTGAATGTATTTTTCAGCGATTCCTTTTCCGATTCCTCCTGCACTTCCGGTGACCAAAGCGATCTTTCTGGAAAGAGGCTTTTCTTTTGGCATTCTCGAAAGTTTAGCTTCTTCAAGAAGCCAATATTCGATATCGAATGCTTCCTGAAGCGGGAGGGAAACGTATTCGGAAACTGCCTCGGCTCCACGCATTACGTTGATCGCGTTGATGTAAAATTCACTGGCAACACGGCTTGTCTGCTTGTCTTTCGCAAAGCTGAACATCCCCACTCCCGGCCAAATGATGATGACCGGATTAGGGTCTCTCATGCCCGGACTATTATGATGCTTATGCCTCAGATAGTAGTCAGCATACATTTCACGATATGCCTGGAATGCTTCACCGATTTTTGATTTCAACTCTTCGACATTGGAGAAATCTTCATTTTCAGGAAGATCCAAAACAAGCGGGCTGATCTTGGTTCGAAGGAAGTGATCCGGACAGCTGGTTCCCATAGGAGCCAATTTAGTCAGGTCATGACTATTGATGAATTGTAAAACCTCTGGAGCATCGGTAAATGTTCCGACCATTCTCTTTTCTGAAGAAGCCAAACCTCTCAGGATCGGAGCGATTTTAGCCGCCTGCTTTTTCCGGTTTTCCGGTCGGAGTGATTCTGTTTTTTGTCCTCCGAAAACAGGTCTTCTTTTTCCGTAATTATCGTTCAAATAGGCTGAAGCAGTCTCGATTACTTCAAGGCTATTGATATAGCAATCGTAAGCGGTATCTCCCCAGGTGAAAAGCCCATGGCCACCCAGCATGATTCCTCGGATTCCCGGATTTTGATCCAAAGCAGCTTTAAGTTTAAGACCCAGATCGAAGCCCGGTCTCTGCCAGGGTACCCAGGCAATTTGACCTTCCCAAAGATCCTGTGTTATTTTCTCTCCATCCTTGGAAGCGGCGATTGCAATAGCTGCATCCGGGTGAAGGTGGTCAATATGCTTAAATGGCAAAAATGAGTGAAGCGGAGTGTCAATAGAAGGCGCTTTTGATTGCAAATCATAAATGCAATGGTTGAAAAGTTCGACCATTTCGTCTTCAAATTCCAGACCTCTGTAGATTTCTTTCAATGAGCGAAGTTTGTCCACATAGAGGCCTGCCAAACCTGCTTTTGTAAGAGTTCCAATGTCTCCACCAGAGCCTTTTACCCACATAACCTCGACTTTTTCTTTAGTCAATGGATCCGGTTCCATCGTCTTGCAGCTGGTGTTTCCACCTCCATAATTTGTGATTCGGAGATCAGCTCCGAGAATATTTGACCTGTAGATAAGTAAATCGACTTCGTTTCCGGCGAGCGCAGCAGCTTTTGCTTCGTCCCAAAGAAAACTTACGTACTTAAAATTTTTAATAGGTGCATCCATAGCAATTGGCAGGTTGATTCGTATAGTGAATTTGGATCAAAAGCAGACATTAGGTATCCTGTGCTGTCTTGAATGGTGAGATTTTATTTAATTAAACAGTCAAACTGAATCAAAAGCAAGTTTTTTTTTCGAAAATCTACTTACTTCGAAAATCTACCTAAAGAATGACTTTCTCCAAAATTAATATGTATCAAGTGTTTAAAAAAATGACGTAGGATACGGCAGGATAGAAATGGAAGTGGTGATGATTTTATTATGAATTAAAATAGCCCTATGAAGAAGAATATTTTCCAAAAGATAATTTCTGATACTAATGAGTTTGAGAGAACTCCTATCCCACAGGAAAACCTAAAAGGCAGTAACAGCTTTCTGGGCATGTATGCAGGTGAACATACTGCCGGAACTGAGTTTGTGATCGGCCCTCTGTTTGTTGCTCACGGGGTCACAGCCGGGGATCTTGTTTCTGGGTTATTGATAGGGAATTTATTGGCTGTGTTGAGTTGGGCTTTTATTACCTCGCCGATTGCAACGGCCAGAAGGCTGACATTATATTATCAGCTTGAGCGAATCTCTGGGGTTCAGGTAGTGCGCTGGTATAATCTTGTCAATGCGCTTATGTTTTGTTTTCTGGCGGGATCGATGATCGCAGTTTCCGCGACTGCGGTTGGGATTCCATTTAACCTGGAGATGCCCACCCTTCAGGATTGGATGCCGCGCACTCCGGGTTGGGTTGTTACAGTTCTTTTGATGGGAGCAATTATAACTTTGGTAGCTATCAGAGGATATACTCAGGTGGCAAAGTTTGCCAATATCATGTCGCCATGGATGGTTTTGATTTTCCTTTCAGCGGGATTTATCGGCTTGACTGAGCTTGGAGTAGATTCTTTTGACAGTATGATTACTATAGCTAAGGAAGTGATTTGGACCGGAGTACCACTTCCGGGGATGTCCAAATTCACCATTTGGCACATCATCTTTTTTACCTGGTTTTGTAATATGGCCATGCACATCGGGATGTCAGATCTTACTATTCTCCGATATGCCAAATCCTGGACTGCCGGGTTTTATACATTTGCCGGTGTTTTCCTCGGGCATTTTCTTGCCTGGATTGCTTCAGGGATTTTGTACACGGTTTTCCTTCAGGCCAACAATGCGTCTCAGGAATTTGCACCCGGTGCAATTGCCTTTCAGACAGCCGGGATTGCCGGAGCAGTTTGCGTGATCGTGGCTGGCTGGACGACAGCTAATCCAACAATTTATAGAGCAGGATTGGCTTTGCAGGGGATTTTTCCAAAAGTTCCAACCTGGAAAATCACTGCAATTGTGGGTGGAATCACGAGCCTGGCAGCTTGCTTTCCAGCATTTGTAATGAGGCTGTTGGATTTTGTTGCGCTTTACGGATTGCTTCTGATGCCGATGGGAGCAGTCATTTTCGCAGATTTCTATTTTGCAGACAGGTTTGGTTTTCAGAAAGAACAAGCGCTTACTAATAATACCAAATTCAGTTCTCCGGCTTTATTTTCCTGGATACTTACGCTTGTTTTTTGCCTGGGGATGAATCAGTTTTATGGGGTCGAAATATTCTTTTTGGGTCTTCCGGGATGGTTTGTGGCGGTTTTCCTTTTTATTACTTTATCTAAAATCAAGTATCCACTCAAAAAATCAATAGCCGTATGAA
This sequence comes from Algoriphagus sp., assembly GCA_036676605.1. Lineage (GTDB taxonomy): Bacteria > Bacteroidota > Bacteroidia > Cytophagales > Cyclobacteriaceae > Algoriphagus. The sequence continues at coordinate 21,043 of JAKFCO010000065.1, read as the reverse complement.
GACTCTTCTGAAACTCCTTTCTTTTATCGGACTAGGTCTGACAGGGATTCCTTCGGTACTCTATTTTATGGGAAAAATCGAGCTTGAATCAAGCCACCACCTGATGACCGTGGGAATGCTCATTTGGTTTGTGACCGCTCCTTTTTGGATCAATGCTAAAGTAGATAAAGCCAAAATTACAGACCTATGAAAATCACTTCTGATCAACTTTCCGGTTTTCCGATCGATCCCTTTCACTCAAAATCTCTTCAACTTCTTGGTGAGCAATTGGAATCTGAGGGGCAAAATATTGATTTGCTGATAGATCAAATTCAATCTTTTCAGATTGCAGTTCCCAGCTGGGCACTCGGTGCAGGTGGAACCAGATTTGGAAGGTTTCAGATTGGCGGTGAGCCAAGAAATCTTGAGGAAAAGCTGGATGATATCGGTCTTTTGGCTCGATTGACCAAGAAAACGGATGCGGTTTCTCTGCATATTCCCTGGGATATCCCGAAGGATGCAACCGCTATCCGGCAGAAGGCAGCCGAACTTCAGATTGGGTTTGATGCGATGAACAGCAATACTTTTCAGGATTACGGCCAGCCAATGAGTTATAAAATGGGTTCGCTAAGTAATACAGATGCTTCTGTTCGGAAACAGGCGATTGACCATAATTTGGAAGTAATTCGAATCGGTGAAAGTCTTGGAAGTAAAGGTTTGACGGTTTGGCTTGCTGATGGAAGTAACTTTCCGGGACAGGCGAATTTTAGAAATGCCTTGCAATGGACAGATGATTCTCTCAAAGAAATTTATGCCGGTATGCCTTCCGATTGGAAGCTTTTGCTGGAGTATAAGCCCTACGAACCTAATTTTTACCACACGGTAATTCCGGATTGGGGGACTTCATCTTTGCTATGCAGACAGTTGGGAGATCGGGCGAAGGTGCTGGTGGATTTGGGACATCACTTGCCAAACACCAATATCGAGCAGATTGTGGCTACACTCATGCATCAGAATCTACTGGCAGGTTTCCACTTCAACGACAGCAAATACGGAGACGACGATCTCAGTACGGGCAGCGCAAAACCGTATCAGCTATTTCTGATTTTTTGCGAACTGATAGCCGGAGACCTGGATGGGGCGCAGGGATGGAGCAGTATTTCCTGGATGATCGACGCAAGTCATAATACAAAAGATCCGCTGGAAGACCTGATGCAGGCATTGGAAGCAATCTCCCAAGCCTATGCAAAAGCATTATTGGTGGATCGTGAAAAGCTGAGAATTTGTCAGATGGAAGGGGATGTGACAGGAGCTCAGGAAGTATTGCAAAAAGCATTTTTGACAGATGTGAGATCACTGGTACGGGAAGCAAGAATACGAATTGGAGGTGCCGCCGAACCTTTGGAAGTTTTCAGAAAACTAAAAATCCGTGAAAAGCTTATCGCTCATCGTGGAAAATCAAGTCAGGCAACAGGGCTGTAATAATAGAGTTGTATTTAGTACAGGTTTTAAGTTTGGTTTTTGGTGATTCGGATTCATCTGATTTTCAGAATTCAGGAATTGTTTCCAACTTAAAGACGTGGAATCCAACCCGAAAACCAATCTCATGAAAAATCTTAAATTCTTTACTGTTGCGTTCATTTTAACGGCATGTTCCGGACCAAAAGAATCAACCCAAATCGAAGAACTAACTTCACCTTTTAAAACCACAGGCTCCGTTGAGCGACTCGACTCAGCAATCAATGAATTGATCCCTCCCGGGGCAGAAATTGAAATTTTAGCATCAGGATTTGAATGGTCGGAGGGACCACTTTGGCTCGAAAGTCAAAATGCATTGATTTTTACGGATGTGCCGATGAACAAAGTCTGGAAATGGACAGAGCTAGACAGTTTGAGTTTATATCTCGAGCCATCAGGCTATCAGGGTAAAGAAGAGGGAAAGCGGGAGCCTGGAGCAAATGGACTTGCTTTGGATCAGAATGGCAATCTGATTTTGTGTCAGCATGGAAACCGGCAAATTGCTCGAATGAAATCAACTCCGGATAATCCGACGCCGGATTATGAAGCCATCGTTTCAGCTTTCGAAGGAAAGAAATTTAATAGTCCCAATGATTTGGTCATTCATTCCAAAGGGGATATTTATTTTACCGACCCACCGTATGGCCTGGACGAGTGGAATACCAAAGAACTCGATTTCCAGGGTGTTTATAGAATTGACACGTCGGGAAAACTGACATTGCAAGTGGACACCCTAAGCCGGCCAAATGGAATCGGGCTGAGCCCTGATGAAAAGACCTTGTATGTGGCGCAGTCCGATCCTGAAAAGGCTCGCTATTATGCGTTTGATCTGGATGAAAATGGTAATGTAATCAGCGGGAAAGTTTTGCTGGATGTGACTTCCCTGGCAGGAGAGGAACGAAAAGGATTACCTGATGGATTGAAAGTGGATAAGAAAGGAAATCTGTTTGCAACCGGTCCGGGAGGAGTGCTGGTGATTAGTCCAGAAGGAAAACTTCTGGGAACAATCCTGACAGGTGAAGGCACTGCAAATTGCGGTTTTAATTCAGACCAATCCTATCTCTATATGACTGCAGATATGTATTTGATGCGGATCAGGCTACAATAATCTGGTAATTGACCGCAAGGAGGACTTGGGTAAATGGTCAGAATTATTAGCGGATTTAGATTAAATATTAATAGGATTATAAAATGAAAAAATATTGTAAAAAGATTTGAAAAAACTTGACTTATATTCTTTTACAGTTTAAATTAGATTCACCAAGTAAGAGATAAAAGGCCGGGGACACGATCCCGGACTAAGGTTGAAAACTCAAGAGAAAAGCATAAAGGGGCTTAATCCTTCGGGATAAAGTCTGAAATGGGCAACCACAGAAGTGCAGATATCGACATCGAAAACCGAAAGGTTTAGAATGGGAATTGATACCTAATGTTATGAACCCGGGTAACTGGGGGAAAAGCCATAATAACTGTAGCTTGTGATGACTTTATGATTACGGTCTTAATTTCATCAAAGGGAGGCATTCGAAAGAATCGCTTCTCTTTTTGTTTTAGGCTGGTTTTTTCTTTTTTTTCTTACATTAGGTCATGCGCAAGTTTGACTTAAGATATTTAATTGGCTGTTTTTTCCTTCTGATCTTTCAATCAGTATATACAGCAGGCATTGCCCAAACGCCAATACGGGAAATTCAATCCAAACCCAATATCATTTTTATTCTTGCTGATGATTTGGGATATGGGGATTTAGGGTTTTTGGGTCAGAAATACATTGAAACTCCTAACATTGACAGGCTTGCTCAGGAAGGAATGTTTTTTACAAACCATTATTCAGGAGCTCCGGTTTGCGCTCCCGCCAGATCGGCTTTTATCACAGGGCTTCATTCAGGTCATACGCCTGTGAGGGGAAATTTTGAAGTATTGCCGGAGGGCCAATATCCGATGCCGGATTCATTGGCAACGCTTGCCAAAGTCATGAAACAAGCCGGCTATACCACGGGAGCTTTTGGGAAGTGGGGACTCGGTTTCGTCGGGACTACCGGCGACCCAAATCTGCAGGGATTTGATCAATTCTTCGGGTATAATTGTCAGCGCTACGCCCATCGGTACTATCCGGCACATCTCTGGGAAAATCAGGTTAAAGTTGAATTACCGGGAAATGGATGGACTCAGAAAACCACTTATGCCCCGGATTTGATTCAGGAGGAAACGCTGAAATTTATCGAGGAAAATAAAGATCAGCCCTTTTTTCTATTTATGCCGATCGTAATGCCCCACGCCGAACTTGCAGCTCCGGATGATGAGATTCTGAAAAAATTCCGGTTGAAATTCGGAGATGAAACGCCGCACGTTGGAGGAAAAGGGTCTGATTATGGACCTGAAATGTCGATCCCCGGTTATCAATCTGAGCAGTATCCTCATGCTACTTTCGCAGCTATGGTGGGGAGAATTGATCGTTATGTCGGAGAAGTTTTAGTGAAGTTGGATCAACTTGGACTCACCGAAAATACCATCGTGATTTTCACTTCGGATAATGGTGCACACCGGGAAGGCGGAGCCGATCCGGACTTTTTTGATAGCAATGGGCCTTTCAAAGGATACAAGCGAGACTTGTATGAAGGGGGTGTTCACGTTCCTCTGATTGTCAAATGGCCGGGAAAAGTGAAACCGGGAAGCAAATCTGACCATCGATCAGCTTTTTGGGATTGGTTGCCAACATTCGCAGAAATAGCAGGAACCGAAGAGCCAAAAGGGATTGATGGAATTTCATTTTTACCCGCTTTGATTGGGCAGTCGGTACAAAAGCAACATGATTATCTCTACTGGGAATTTCACGAGTTGGGCGGAAGGCAAGCCGTGCTGAAGGATGGATGGAAGTTGGTAAAGCTCCAGGTTAAGGATGCTTCAAAAATGACGGTTGAACTTTATAACCTGAATGCGGATCCGGGGGAGACAAAGGATCTTTCGATGGATCAACCTGAAAAAGTAAAAGAATTGGATCTTTTGATTCAGGAGGCCCACCGTCCAAATCCTGTTTTCAAGTTATTTTGAAGCGGTCTTTTGGCTTAAACTGGTATAAAAAAGAATTGGGGAAAATAATTTCCCCAATTCAGTTACCTATCTATAACAAGAAAACCTTCTATTTAAATGAAAATTAGGATGTTGAACTGTTTGAACTATCCTTCTCTGACCTGCCTGGAAGTAATTTTATTATATTTTTATTTTATATGATTATCCGCAATCCTGCCAGTAATTTATTTTAGAAGTGAAAATACTGGAAAACATAGGATTTTTGATTTCTTCGCCTGCCCACCGTGGTGGGGTCTCCCGTCATCGCTTGCCCGCCGTGGCTGGGTCTTCCTCCCGAATAAAGCGGGATTCAGCCATTTACCCAAAGAGAATTCTCCTACTGGTAAGAAAGCATACATACATATTATTTCATCTCCAATCCCAAATCACAATTGCCCACTCCTCAAATTCATCTTTAAAGGTTTTGACAACCTCGAATCCGACCTTTTGATGAGCTTTCAGGGAGCGAAGATTTTGGGTTGAAACCTCGGTGATGGCAAACTCATATTTTTCCCGGAATGTATCCCGATAAGTTTCGTATAGCCGTTGGAAGATTCCCTGACCTCGATAATCTTTTCCCACGCAAACCTGTCCCACGGACATATAGTTGTACTCACTCGCTTTTTTTCCTTTAAAATCAAGCTTTTCAAACTGCTCAAACATGGGAATAAGCATCGGGATATCTTTCCGGGAATGTTTTGTCATAGCCAGACAATAAGCCGCAACCAAATGTCCATCTTTTGCTATGATATGGGGTTCGATGGAGTGGAGGCTTTCCATGTCTTCGATCGAATGCTGAACACGTACAAAACCCTGAGTTTCTTTTTCCTCGGCAGAGATATTTTGGATCAGGTTTTCTTTTTGAAGGACCAAAATCCCCCAAAGATCCTGCTTGGTTTCGGTTCGTGTAAATTCAATCATCATCAACAGGGTTTAGGCGTAATTTTGATTTAAATATCTCAATAATTAATAACTAAGCAGAAGGAAGTTTCCAAGATATCACGAAAACCTATCCTTTAACTATCTAACATTTTAGCCTATTTTCAGTAGATTTGGTTTCACCCAAAATTCACCATTATGAAATTCAATCGATACTTCTTTGGAGTTTGGTTTTTCTTATTCACCCTGTTCGCATACTGGCAATTCAACGATCCTGATCCGGAAGTTTGGGTCAGTATTTATGGCGTAGCAATGATTTTCTGCTTGCTTGGTACCCGAGGTATTTTCCCCAAAATCCCGCTGACATTGGTTGTTTTGGTTTGCATTTTAGGAGCGATCTATTTCTTTCCGGGAGGAGTAGGGGAATGGATTTCCCAGGAATGGGCCCAAAAAGATCTGACCATGAAAACCCAGCAAATGGAGGAAAACCGGGAAACTTTCGGTTTGCTTACCATTGCATTAGTGCTGAGCCCGGCACTGTACAAGGCATGGAAAAAATAGTTTAGCTTCTCGGTTAGATTAAAGCGGGATATGCCTTTGGTGGTATACATTCAGCTACGCTTCATAAGATAACCATACGAGAGATAGGGAAGAAGTTTGAAGGTTTTGTTAAAAAAACACAATTTTCGAGATTTCACCATCACGATAAAGTAAGCTAAAAGTGAATCTAATTAGAATTTCAACTGTATTTCTTCCTCCGAAGGAGGACATATTTCCACGGTATTTCAATTTTATATTATTTATTATCAACCCATTAACCTTATGAAAAAACTTCTCTCAATAATTCTAACAATGCTTGTTTCGCTAAGCGTTTTCGGCCAGCAAGGCATCAAGTCCTCGTATTTTGAAATGAGGACTTACACCACCAATGAAGGCAAAAGACCGGATCTGATCAAAAGATTTCAGGATCATACCCTTCGCCTTTTTGAGAAAAACGGAATAGAAAACGTAGCCTATTTCCTGCCGACAGATGAAGCAGATCCAACGCTCACGTTCATTTTGGGCTACCCCAGTGAAGAATCGCGTGATGATCTTTGGAACAAGTTTGCAAATGATCCTGAGTGGCAAGCAGCCTATAAGGCATCAGAAGCAAATGGTCCTTTGGTGAAGAAAGTTGACCAGGTATTTATGGTTTGGGCACCCGGCTTGAATGATACTCCTAAGCCAACTCAAAGCGGAATTTTCCAATTGAGAACTTATCATTGCTTCCCTGGGAAAATTGAAAATATCCAGGCAAGATTTCGTGATCATACCCGGGCTTTATTTGAAAAACAAGGTTTGAAAAATTATCCATACTGGCTTACTGTAGTGAAAGACGGAACGCAGCCTAAGCTCGTGTATCTTTTGGGACATTCTGATCGGGCTGCTTTTGATGCTGCTTTCGAGCGATTCAGAACTGACCCTGAGTGGACCAAAGCGCGTGATGCTTCAGAAGCGAGCGGCAAGATTGTCGAAAAAGTAGATGCTAAGCATTTGAAAGCATTGCCTTTCTCTCCGATGAAATGAAACAAATAATTGGAAGATTGGAAAATTGGAAGATTTGTTCCCCAAGTTGAAAATTACATCTCACATTTTGGATAAATTCTCTATTCAGCCTTTATAATTTAAAAACTTCCTAAATCGTACTTTCTTTAATCAAAAAAGCCATCTCGATTAAATTGAGATGGCTTTTTTGATTAAAGGGATCTTATACATTTCTTCATCAGAGTAGTTCCCTTGGCTCACAGAATTCAGCTTGTCCAGTTTCATTTGAAAATTAACCTACTTTCCTGTAGCGACTCCTGATTGTATTTCGTAATGTTAAGGAGAAATGTCCTAAATCCTTAGAAATGAAAAAGCTAACATTTACTTTTTTGATCGGCATATTGTTGCTAGGGTCTTGCAATGAGAATGAATATCCAAGTAGCTGTGGCGTGGAAAATCCTACAGAGGATTTGGCCTGGCTTAAATCACTCATTCAAACCTCTGAATCAGGTGGTCTGGCAGAGTATGCTTATCTAATTCAGGCAACCTACAAAGGACGAACAGTTTTTTCTATGGTTTCCTGTTGCCCTTTTTGTAATTGGATAGCGATTATTCAGGATTGTCAAGGAAATGTAGTGGAAGATGCCTCTCTTAATGATTTGGAAAATCAACAAGTAATCTGGAGTCCGGAAAATTCTGTTTGTAATCTGGACTAATTGAAATGGAGTATAATTAAAAAAGCCATTCCGATTATCGGAATGGCTTTTTTAATGAATTTCTAAGGATCTTATTTTGCGTTGAACGTAATTCCCGCAAGGATAAATGTCCCAAGATCACCACCGGTTTTTGTCTTGGTGGTGATGTATAGCTTATGCATTTTTCCATCTGCTGCTCCGGTGATCGGAACCAAAAATGGTGAATAGCTCGGGCCTTGCTGATCAGGCGCCTGAGGACCTTGTTTGAATATTGTCTCACCGATTTTTGTGCCGGTTGGGCTATCGAGCCTGGTTTCGAAGATAACCTCTTCAGTCAAAGGACCCATCGAAGCAGTCATTATCATCAGGGAGTTGATATCAGTCAAATCGATATTTGACAGAGCAAAGTGAGCAGGTTCCTTTGGCACCATCAATAAGTTGGCACCATTGTAATTCATCTTGCTGTATCCATTCAGATCTGATACCTGACCCAAATCAACTGAATTATTGGAAAGCATCTTGGTAGCTGATCCGGCTAGAGGCTTGATATTTTCGCCGCCCTGATCTGTAAAGGTTGCTGACAGTACCATCACTCCGTTTGGAGAAACTGGTTTTCCGGCAGTTGGATTTACAGTTCCCGAGGCTGGAAGGCTTGGTTTTACTCCATCACCACGAAGTGATAGGACATAAGAAACCAATGAATTCAACTCAGAATCCTTCACTCCCGGATTTGCAGGCATTACAGTTTCTCCCCATACCCCTCCGCCACCGGTTTTGATTTTATTGATCAGGTAAGCACGATCACGTTCCCTGTATTTTTGAGCAACATCTGTGTAAGCAGGTCCGATGGACTTTTCAGCTTCTTTATGACAGGTTTTACAAGTCAGAGAACTTACCAATGCTTTTCCGGTCATGGCATCACTCATTATTTTATGCCCCATGTTTGCTTCAGCGCGGTCAAGTCCCTCAATGTAATCTGCCGATACATAAAGTGACGAAAGGTCTTTTCCGGCATCCGGATGATCCTCGTCACTTACAGTTATTTCATAAGCAACTTGCTTGCCCGGGAAGTAGAAAGACTGATTGCCTTTGATGTTAATAGTCACAACCGGAGCGACGTTACCTGAGTAAACGGAAACAACCGGACTGATTCCGCTCAGTCCTGCAGGATCGGAAGCCGTTACTTTGATTTCATATTCCCCTACAGCATTGTAAGTATGAGTCAGAGTTGGTTCGGTTGTGGTTTTAGTCTCACCATTTCCAAGATCCCAAGAATAGCTCATTGCGTCTTTCTCAGGATCTGCAGCAGTTGCAGTCAGGGTAACGGTTAATGGAGATTTGCCGGAAGTTTTATCTACCGTAAGTTCAGTCACGACAGGGCCTCTGTTTCCGCCATTGAAATCAATTCTTGAAAGTCCGGAATCAGGATTCTTGGAGAACCAGCCATTTCCATATTCCAACACATACATGCGTCCGTCAGGACCCATTTCCATGTCGATCAATGCATTGAATTTTGTATTCGGCATGAATGGCTCCATCTTATCGAAATCGCCATTTTCCTTCATCGTCACAGCCTTTATCCAGCCTCTGATCCAGTCATAGATGAATAGCTTTCCTTCGTAATAATCAGGGAATTTGGTTTCTGCGGTGTACATGTCCGGATAATAAATCGGACCTGCCATCGCGTTTCTTCCCCCTGTAGCTACCTGAGGGAAATCAGGAGAAACATCATAGGGATACCAGATAAATGCCGGTTGAGCCGGAGGCAATTCTTTCAAACCTGTGTTGTGAGGAGAATTGTTGATTGGCTTGGCCGGATCGAAAGTAATTCCCGAAGTTCCGTTGTCGAAATCATACTCCACGTAAGGATAGTTGTTTCCGACAAAATATGGCCAGCCAAAGTTACCTGCTTTTCTTGCCTGGTTCACCTCGTCATATCCTCTTGGGCCTCTTGTGGTCAATGAATCTGCACGAGCATCCGGACCAACTTCACCCCAATACAAGAACCCGTTTTTCTGATCGACCGAGATTCTGTATGGGTTTCTGTTACCCTGCACATAGATTTCAGGCTTTGTTCCTTCAGTTCCTTTTGGATAAAGGTTACCTTCAGGAATATCATAAGAACCGTCTTCGTTTACTTTAATTCTGATGATTTTTCCTCTCAGGTCGTTGGAGTTTCCGGAAGTTCGACGAGCATCCCACTGCTTACGGCCTTCTCTTGGATCGAGAGGAGCGTAGCCATTGAGTGTAAATCGGGAATCCTTCTGATTGAATGGAGTGGAATTGTCACCTGCGGAAAGATAAAGCAATCCGTCTTTGTCAAATGCGATCGAACCACCGGTATGGCAGCAGATATCTCTCTGAGAATAAAACTCGAGAATAACCTTCTCTGAGCTCATGTCCCATTTATCATTTTTGAATGTGAATCTTGAAAGTCTGTTTACTTCAGCTGTTCCGGTAGGAGCGTAGAAAGCGAAAACATAGCTGTTCTCGGCAAAATTCGGGTCTTTCTGAATTCCCATCAGACCTTCTTCAGCATTTACGCCTTGTACTTCTGTCTTCCAATAGACGTCAAGCTTCGCAACTTCCTTCAGTTCCTGAGTTTCATTGTCAAAAAGCATGATCTCACCTCTTCTTTGAGCAACCAAAATGTCAAGATTTGGCAAAATTGTCATTTCAGTAGGTTCGGTGAATTGACCAACTGAAAGCGGGGTTTTGGTAAATCTGTTTTCTTCAGGAACGCGTTTGGTTTTTGCCTTTCCGTAATCGAGATTTTTGTTTTTACCGATTGTATACTCAATTCCTGCTAGCAAATGCTTCAGGAACAATTCTTCTGTATAAGATTCCTTTGTATGTCCACCACCAGTGTACCAGGCACGGCCGCCATCATACTCATGATACCAGGCAATCGGATGCTCACCCATATCCAGTCCGCCTTGGTAAGAACTTTCGTCCAGCATCAGGATTTTTTTAGTATCGGGATTTACATTTTTGTAGCTGTACCACTCGTCAGTTCTTTCCCAGGATTCAGGGATAAACTTTGTTGAAGGATGTTTTTCACCAGTTTTGGTGATTTTTCCAGGTTGCACATTTGGATGGGGATCACCTATGCCGGGGTGATTGGAGAAATATCCTCCAACCAATCTGCCGTACCAGCCCCACTCGTACTCAGTGTCAGCTGCAGCGTGGATTCCCACGAAACCACCACCTGCCTGAATGTATCTCTCAAAATCAGCTTCCTGATAGTTATTGAGTACATCAGCTGTGGTGCTTAGGAAAATTACAGTTGAATATTGCGCGAGATTTTCTTCGTTGAAATTCTCAGCATTGGTGGTAGTGTCCACAGTGAAGCCATTTTCTACTCCAAGTTTTTGGATGGCAGCTATACCGTCAGGAATAGACTCGTGATAGAATCCTGCTGTTTTGCTGAAAACCAGTACTTTGGGTTTGCCGGAGCGCTTGTTACAGCTCGTCAAACCCAAACCAGCGATCAAAACCAGCAGTAATAGACTACGTAGGTTTTTGGGAAAATTCATAGGTTTTTATTTTGAGGTCCGCAAATAACGAAAAATGAGATTGTTTCTCCTTGTTTTTTTGACAAATCTCTGATACTCTTTCGGAAATGGAGGTTTTCAGTGTTTTGAAATTTTTGGTTTTCCAAGTTCTGGATGGAAATTTGGTCCAAAAACAGGGGAAATATTTTTCCTTCATCAGTTCTTATTCCCGGTTGGTCGACGGATAAAGGATGATGGTCTATTCCATTAGTTTTTCTTAAATTATGACTGTTGATTTATCTTCAATTTGAAGTCAGGTTTTTTTCTCTTTCACCCTAGTAAACAAAAAATTATGCATCTGAAAATTTACCAATCGATAATTCCAATTGTCTTGCTCGCGGGAATCACTTCTTTTTCCTGCAGCTCCAATAAGATTGAGGAAACTGATTGGACTCAGGGAATCAAACTTGTGCTCCAAACGGAAGGCCCTGAATTAGGCTATTCAACTGCATCTGGGATCAAAATCCTGGAAGAATCGGGGTTTGCTTTCAAAGATCTTAACAAAAACGGGTCTCTTGATCGGTACGAAGACTGGAGACTTCCTGTTGATGACCGGGCAAAAGATCTGGCTTCAAAACTCACCAAAGAACAAATCGCCGGCTTGATGCTTTATAGCTCGCATCAGTCGATTCCCGCGAATCCTGCCGGATTTGGTGCGGGAACGTATGGAGGGAAACCTTTTCCGGAAAGTGGAGTAACTGCTTCGAGTATTTCTGATCAGCAGAAGAAATTTTTGGAAGCGGATAATCTGAGGCATGTACTGATCACCCGGGTAGAAAGCCCCAAAATATCTGCCGAGTGGAATAATAATGTCCAGGCTTTTGTAGAAGGTTTGGGCATGGGGATTCCGGCAAACAACAGCACCGATCCACGACATGGACCGGTAGCAAGCACTGAATACAATGCCGGAGCCGGTGGACAAATCTCCATGTGGCCTGAGTCATTGGGTTTGGCAGCTACGTTTGATCCGGCTTTGGTTCAGACTTTCGGTGAAATTGCTTCTCAGGAATATCGGGCTTTGGGGATCGCTACTGCGCTTTCTCCACAGATTGATCTGGGTACAGAGCCTCGTTGGAATCGTATCAAAGGTACATTCGGAGAAGATTCTCCTTTGGCTGCCGACATGGCGAGAGCTTATGTGGATGGGTTTCAAACATCAACCGGAGAAGCTTTGATTGCAAATGGCTGGGGTTATCACAGCGTAAATGCAATGGTGAAACATTGGCCGGGCGGAGGACCGGAAGAAGGTGGACGTGATGCTCACTTTGCTTACGGAAAGTTTGCAGTCTATCCTGGAAATAACTTTAAAGAACATCTGATTCCTTTCACCGAAGGTGCATTCAAGCTGAGCGGACCAACAGGAAAAGCTTCAGCTGTGATGCCTTATTACACTATTTCTTTTGATCAGGATACTGTAATTGGAGAAAATGTCGGGAATGCTTACAATAAATATCTGATCACGGATTTGCTCCGAGGCGAATATGGCTACGATGGAGTGGTTTGTACCGATTGGTTGATCACTGCGAATGAGGGAGAAAGTCCAGAGATTTTCTCAGGGAAATCCTGGGGAGTGGAGACGCTTTCCGTGGCAGAAAGACATTATAAAGTGATGATGGCTGGCGGAGATCAGTTTGGAGGAAATAACGATATCGTTCCGGTTTTGGAAGCCTATGAAATGGGAGTGAAGGAGCTTGGAGAAGAAGCGATGAGAGCTCGCTTCGAAAAATCTGCCGTTCGCTTGTTGAGAAATATTTTCCAGGTTGGATTATTTGAAAATCCATACCTCGATCCTGAAGCTTCTCAGACAACCGTCGGAAAATCAGAATTTATGGATGCCGGATATCAGGCTCAGATGAAGTCGGTTGTTCTTTTGAAAAATGAGGCTCAGGTATTGCCCGTCAAAGAGAAGAAGAAAGCTTACATTCCTCAGAAATACATTCCATCTACGACTAACTGGTGGGGGATAAAATCCGAAGCCAAATGGGTTGATGCAATTAATATGACGATTGCCTCAAATTACTTTGAACTGGTAACAGATCCGGCTCTGGCAGATTTGGCATTGGTTTTTGTGGACAGTCCTGAGTCCGGAACAGGCTATGATCCTGCAGATCGGGAGGCCGGAGGAACAGGATATGTGCCGATTTCTTTGCAATACGGTCCCTACAAAGCTTTCAGCGCAAGAGATTCCAGCATAGCATCCGGTGATCCTGTGGTCGCTCCGGAGGTTTTGAACAGATCCTATAAAAACAAAACAGTTACCACTGCTAATGCTGCCGATCTGAAATCAATTCTGGATACCAAAACCAAGATGGGGGATAAGCCGGTGATTGTAATTGTGAGAGCTGCCAATCCAATGGTCATGGCGGAATTTGAATCTAAAGTGCAAGGAATTTTCTTCCATTTTGGTGTTCAGGATCAGGTTGTTTTTGATTTGATCACCGGAAAATCTGAGCCTTCAGCGCTTTTGCCAGTTCAGCTTCCTGCATCGATGGAGACGGTTGAAACTCAGTTGGAAGATGTCGCTCATGACGTGATTCCTCACGTAGATGCAGCCGGAAATTCGTATGATTTTGCCTTTGGGCTAAACTGGTCAGGAGTGATTACTGACGAAAGAGTAAGTAAATACAAGCGAGTGAAATAATCAGGGATTCTATGAACGATAAAGGGTCGGCTATTTTAGCTGACCCTTTTCTTTTTATCATTGATTATGAAATCAACCTCGCTCCATCCCCGATTTTGACGGGAATAAATTCAGGGTGAATCCCGAATTTTTCAAAGTAAGCGGGATTGATTTTTGTCTCAAATTCCTTCATACAATCAGTTTTCACCAAGTTGATTGTGCAACCTCCAAATCCTCCTCCCATCATTCTGGATCCGAGGACTTCCTCCATTTCCTGAGCTTTCGCAGCCAAAAAATCAAGCTCTTCGCAGCTTACTTCGAAATCATCGCTAAGGCTGGCATGAGAAGCATTGAGGAGTTGGCCGAATCTTGAAAGATCTTTTTTCTTAAGTGCATCCACTGCATCAAAAACTCGCTGGATCTCAGTGATCACATGCTTTGCCTTTGGGAATAAATCTTCAGGAAGGATTTCTTTGACCGTTTCCAATTCAGCTGTATCGACGTCCCGCAGGGTTTTGATCTCGGGAAATGTTGGTTTCAGCAGGCGGACGCTTTTTTCGCAAGCTTCCCTTCTTTTGTTGTAAGCCGAATCAGCCAGTGTATGCTTCACTTTTGAGTTGACCAGAATCAAAGAATAATCTCCAAAATCCGCCTTTACTTCCTGATGGGAATTGCTTCTGCAATCGAGCAGCAATGCATGGTCTTTCACTCCAAAGGCTGAGGCATAAGGATCCATGATTCCGCAATTCACTCCCGCAAAAACATGTTCAGATTTCTGGGCATAAAGAGCAAGGGATTTTTTCGGAACCGAATATCCAAAAAGACCTGAGATTGCCGTTCCGATCGCGACCGAAAGAGCTGCGGAGGAAGAAAGGCCGGAAGCGGGAATATTTCCTCCAAATGCCAAATCAAACCCGGTGGGATAGAATCCTGCCTGATTAAACTGGCTGACCATTCCCATCACGTAGTTTGCCCAATGACCTTTTTTGGGCGAAAAATCAGATGGAGAAAAGGCGAATTCTTCCTTCAGGTCAATGGAATATAGACGGACGATGGATTCCTGATTCTTTTGAATTGCAACCCAAATTCCCTGCTCGATGGCGGCCGGAAATACAAATCCTTCCTGGTAATCTGTGTGCTCTCCGATCAGATTGATTCTGCCCGGGGCAAATGCTACAATGGGATCAGTTTTGAAAACGTCCCGAAAGGCATTGGATACCTTTTCGATCATTTTAAAGGAAGAGGTTTGGTGGATTTTCGGGGTACGAGGGTAGTTTCCAGTACAATGGAAATCGGGTCATCGGATGCGACCCCGTCCAACTGATCCAAAAGATGGCTGACCGATAATTTTCCCATTTCATAACCGGGCTGAGAAACAGTAGTTAATGGCGGTTCCACCACTGCTGAGGTCGGATTATTGGTAAATCCTGCAAGTGAAATATCTTCAGGGATCTTGATTCCCATACTTTTCCAAACGGTGAGTACATCGACTGCCAACGGATCAATCATGCAAAAGACGGCCTCAGGTCTTGGATTCATTGCCGCGATTTCCTGTGCAGCTTTTACGTTGCCTTCATAGGTGAGATCCGTGATCTTGATCAAATCAGCTTCTTCGCCCAGTCCGTATTCAGACAATGCTCTGAGATAACCTTCTTTGCGCTTTTTACTGATATACAAATCCTCAGGACCGGAGACATACATGATCCTTCTGCAACCGGTTTCCAGCAAATATTTAGTGACCTGATAGGCTCCTCCAACATCATTGAAGGTGATTTTGGAAACAGGAATATCTTCATTTACCCGATCAAAAAGGACGAAAGGAATTTCCCGATCGTAAAGCTCATAAAGGTGTTCGTAATGATTGGTTTCCCGGCTTAATGAAATCAAAAGACCATCCACCTGGCTGGAAACCAGGGATTTGATATTGGCTTTCTCCTGTTCGATCGACTCGTTGGACTGGCAGATCATCACGTTATAGCCGCGTGAGTTTGCGGTGTCCTGAATCCCGCTCACACAGGATCCGAAAAAGTGGGAGGTAATTTCCGGAACGATTACTCCAAGTGTTTTGGTGCGTGAAATCCGAAGACTCTGAGCCAAAAGGTTAGGCTGATAGTTCATTTCCTTGGCCATTTCGACGATCTTTCGCTTGGTTTCAGGATGTAATTCCGGAGAATCCTGAAGCGCCCTGGAAATAGTTGAAACCGACACCCCCAATTTCTTGGCGATTTCCTTCATCGTTACCTGATGCCCTTTTTTCATTCCTTCGTAGTAGTTTGAACTGGAACTCAGAACCTTCCTAAAGGTTGGGATCTGAATTTGAAGATAATCTTTTACTCTTGGTAAACTGTAAATAAAACGGTTTCTCCCACAGCTTGCAAGGTTCTGCGGTCAATCAAATCCATATTATCTGTGTGCTTGTGGTGATATTGACCAAATCCATAATCGGGTGAAAACTCGAGAATATCAATCATCGGGATTCCTGCATTTGCATTTACAAAGAGGTGATCATCCAGGATTTCAGGAGAATCTCTGTTGACGAAAAAATCCCCATGACCAATTTGAGCCGCATTGTCCCAGACATTTTTCAGAATTCCGGAAGCGTATTGTCTTGAATGTCCTTCTCTGAAAAACCGGGCATTTTTAGCACCGACCAAATCAACCAAAATTCCATAATAAGCGGAATAGTTTGCCTGATGCTTGTTCTTGGACCAATGCTGTGAACCGAGACACCACCAGATCTGAGTATTGTTTTGAATGGATGTGTTTTCAGGTTCACCGTCATCCTCTCCGTCAAACAGGATAATGTCAATTCCCGCTTCAGGTTTCAGATCCTGCGAACCGATCACTCTGGCGATTTCGAGTAAAATCCCGACCCCGCTTGCCCCGTCATTGGCCCCGTCAATGGGTTGATCCATGCGCTCGGTATCTTTGTCCGCGATTCTTCGAGTGTCCCAGTGTGCTGCCAAAAGTATTCTCTTGGTTGCCTGAGGATTATAAGAAGCGATAATATTGCTCAGGTTCCAGGTCAGTCCATCGTAAGTCTTGGCTTTGAAATCCTGCGTCTGTACGGCAAATCCATATCCTTCGAGCTTTGCCAGAAGCCAGGCTTTGGTCGCTGCATGACCGGGAGTTTCCGGAACTCGCGGGCCAAAATCGACTTGCTCTTGCACAAAGGCATAGGCGGAATCCGCGGAGAATGCCGGATAAGGTTTGGCTACCAGAGTGTCCTCAAGAATTTCAGTTTTTTTCTCAGGAGTGCTACAAGCCCATGTGAAAATGAGCAGGCCAATCAGCCAAAATCTATTCTTCATAAGCCCAGTCGATTTTGTCTTTCATGTCCTTCACTACAAAACCCAGGTCTTTCAAACCTGACCGGATTTCGTCCACTTTATTATAATCTCTTGCTGTTTTAGCTTCTGCGTAAAGCTTCAAAAGAAGTTCCAGCATCGGGTTTTGCACATCAGATTTTTCCTCGATTAAGCCGAGAATTTCTTCCACGAAGGTGATATAGGTGTTTTTCAACTTCGTAAAAATTTCTTCTCCCAACGCAGCCGATTGAAGCTGTCCGGTGAAAATTGAGTTTATTTTCTTCAGCAGATTGAACAGGTGACCAATCGCCTGAGCGGTGTTGAAGTCATCGTCCATCGCCCGGTAAGCAGCGGTGATGCTATGCTCGATTTGCTTGATCTGCTCTTCATCCAAAGCCACCTCCGCAGGTTGGAATTCAAGAGATCTGGTGATTCTCAATCCGTTAATAATCTTTTTATAGCCTTTTTGGGCAGCTTTCAATGCCTCGTTGGAAAAGTCCAGCGTGGATCGATAGTGGGCAGTCAGGATGAAATACCGAATCGTCATCGGGCTGTAGGCTTGCTCCAGAAGTTTATGATTTCCGGTGAAAAGCTCCTGCAGGTTGATAAAATTGCCCAATGATTTGCCCATCTTCTGACCATTGATGGTGATCATGTTATTGTGCATCCAGTACTTGGCAGGATCCTGATGGTTGCATGCGTTTCCCTGAGCGATTTCACACTCGTGATGCGGAAACATCAAGTCCATTCCGCCTCCGTGAATGTCAAATTGAGTTCCGAGATATTTGGAACTCATTGCTGTACACTCGAGGTGCCAGCCCGGAAATCCCATTCCCCAGGGAGAATCCCATTTCATCAGGTGCTCCGGAGATGCATTTTTCCAAAGGGCAAAATCAACCGAGTTATGCTTTTCACCCTGACCATCCAGGTCACGGTTTCCGCTGATCAATTCATCGATTACCCTTCCGGAAAGCTTGCCGTATTTATAGGTTTCGTTGTATTTCAACACGTCAAAATAGACAGACCCATTCACTACATACGCCAATCCTTCATTCAAAATAGCCTCCACCAAAGCAATTTGCTCGGGAATATGTCCGGTTGCGCGTGGCTCAATGCTCGGCTTCCAGGTATTCAAAAGCTGCATATCCCGATGATAAGTATCGGTGTATTGCTGGGCAACCTCCATCGGCTCAAGCTTTTCCAGCTTAGCTTTCTTCTCGATTTTATCTTCTCCCTCGTCTGCATCACCCTGCAAGTGACCCACATCCGTGATATTGCGGACATAGCGAACGCGATAGCCTAAATGAGTCAGGTATCTGTTGACTGTGTCAAAAGTAATTGCAGGCCGGCCATGGCCCAGGTGGGCATCTCCATATACAGTAGGTCCGCAGACATACATTCCCACAAAGGGAGGATTGAGAGGTTGGAAATCTTCCTTCTGCCGCGACAGAGTATTGTAAAGCTTGAGGTGGTGAGTTTTCATAGGATGTACGAAGTACGAAGTACAAAGTACCAGGTACGTTAAATCTCCGATTTCGATTCAGATTGCAAAATAGGGGATTTGGACGGGGAAATGAAAGAAATTACACTACCAGGATTGGTTAATAAAAAAGACCTCCGATCCGCCGCGGCGGACCAGAGGTCTTGGTTCTTGATTCCAGGCTCTGGAATTAATGCTTAAAATGACGTACTCCTGTCATCACCATCGCCATGCCATGCGCGTCGCAATAGCCGATGCTGTCCTGATCTTTGATCGATCCTCCCGGCTGCACTACTGCTGTGATTCCCGCCTCGTGAGCTATTTCCACACAATCGGGGAAAGGGAAAAAAGCATCAGAAGCCATGACAGCACCTTTCAGTTCGAAGCCAAAAGCTTTCGCTTTTTCAATTGCTTGTCTCAATGCATCAACTCTGGAAGTCTGACCCACGCCGCTTGAGAAAAGCTGTGAATCATTGCTCAGGATGATCGTATTTGACTTCGTGTGTTTACAGATTTTAGCTGCGAAAACCAGTGCATCCAGTTCCGCTTCCGTAGGAGCTTTTTTGGTAGCCACTTTGAAATCCGCCTTAGTCTCAGTTGCCAAATCCTTGTCCTGCTCGATGATTCCATTGAGCAAAGTCTTGATTTGCTTGGTGCCTTCGATCTGCATTTTCTGACGAAGGAGGATTCTGTTTTTCTTGGTTTTCAAAAGTGCCAAAGCATCTTCTGTGAACTCAGGCGCGATCAATACTTCGAAGAATAGGCTATGCATTTCCTGAGCTGCTGCCAAATCTACCGTCTGATTGGTCACCAATACACCGCCAAAAGCGGAAGTAGTATCTGCTTCAAAAGATTTGAGGTAAGCCTCTTTAACTGTTGGAGCTATTGCTACGCCGCAAGCATTGGTATGTTTCAGGATAGCAAAAGCAGTTTGTCCCGGGAACTCAGCGATCAGCGCAACAGCCGCATCTACATCCACGAGGTTATTATAGGACAATTCCTTCCCGTTCAACTGGTCAAAAAGGTCTTCCATGTTACCATAGAAACGAGCCGCCTGATGTGGGTTTTCACCGTATCTGAGTGCTTTTGCTTTGGTTTCAGAAACCTTCAGCGCCGGGATGTTCTCAGTTCGGTTGAAATAGTTGAAAATATGAGTATCGTAATTGGAAGAAACCTGGAAAGCCTGAGCAGCGAAATAATGTCTGTCAGCGATGGTAGTTCCTCCGTCTTGCTCAGCAAGTTTAGCTTCCAATTCGGCATATTGAGCTTTGGAAGCAATAATAGTAACGTCTTTGAAATTCTTTGCGGCAGCGCGGATCAGGGAAATTCCACCGATATCGATTTTCTCAATCACCTCTGCTTCTGCTGCTCCGGAAGCAACTGTTTCCTCAAACGGATACAAATCCACGATCACCAAATCAATCGCAGGAATTTTAAATTCTGCAGCCTGAGCCACATCCTGATCATTTTCTCTTCTGTAAAGAATGCCACCGAAAACAGTTGGGTGAAGGGTTTTTACTCTTCCTCCGAAGATGGAAGGGTAGCCTGTAAGTTCTTCCACAGGGATTACAGCTGCACCTTGCTCTTCGATAAACTGCTGAGTACCACCGGTAGAGTAGATTTTTACCCCGTGCTTTTTCAGCAAAGCGATGATAGGTTCAAGATTGTCTTTATAATAGACAGAGATGAGGGCAGATTCTATTTTTTTGATTGCCATTTGGGAATGGATTTGGATGAAATCTTAAGAAGGTGCAAAGGTAGGAAAAATGCTTGGAAAGGCAGGGTGAAAATCTGATTCTTGGTTTACCAGGAGCTATTTCAATTTTCCGGGTGATCACATTTGGACAGAAAAGTGTCGCCCTTCACCGATAAAAAATCTTTTAGTAACAATTGGACTTGGCCTGAGCTTCACCAACCCACTTCTAACTCTCAGTTTCGTTCGGGCTGGAAGTGCTATGTCCAATCCACAAAAAAGCCCATCCAAAACAAGTCTGCCTGCCTGGCAGGGAAAGGCTCACAAACTGAGGAAAATAAAACTTTTTGAAGAGAACAGGGACTTAGCCGCTTATTTTTAAAAGTCCTTCCGAAACAAAAATAATCCACAAATCCGACTCAATCCTCATAAGCACCTCACCGGTTCCCCCGAAAAAATCGGGGCAGGCAGTGCAACAGCGTCCTCGATGATTATCGGGATCATTGTTCCCGCCGCAGGGGGCAAGCTGTGCTACGCACGCAACGAAAGTTTAGTTGTTAGTGGCTGGCGTTCTCATCGTGTAGTAAATGAGATGTCTTTACCTTCTGATCGAGCTTGTCTAACTGCTTGTTGATATTGATCCGGTAATGTGTCCACCGGGACAATTAGTCCGTCAACCATTACAAGACTTGCATATGGGTTGCTGCTTTGCATCTTCTTTGTTGAA
>JAKFCO010000064.1:0-6330 GCA_036676605.1 Algoriphagus sp. | reverse complement strand
TGTCACGCTTATGATCATTTTATAAATAATGCCGGAGTGAGACACTGCCGGCGGCAACAGTAGGCAGATTATTTAAATTAATATGTGTATTCGCTTGATTGCACGTAACAGAATTAAGTTGGGATTTGAATGAAAAAATCCCCCTAACCCCCTTTAAAAGGGGGAGTCACATTTCCGCATCCCGAACTATCGGGATTAAAACCGACAGGCTTCTATCCATCGTGCAGATATCCGGATACGCATATTGTTTTTTGTCCTGTTGGTACTATCAAAAGATTGATCCTGCCAATCCCAAAATTTGGAAAAACCATTCCCACCCAGACAGAAGTATGGTTTCAGGATCATATCCGGTTTTTTCACAGTTGTTTTGGATTAATAGAAAAAGAAATTATACAGATTCCCCATCGGGAAATTTTCCGGGAAGGATCTCTCCAAACCATTGTTTTCAAGATTATTGGTTACCAAAACTTCAATGAGGCTCAATGCTCTTGGACAATACAGCCATAGCCGATTTGATAAAATGGGGTCTTCTTCAAATGGCATTTGGGAAATTAAAAACTGCGGAATTAACAACTCTTCAAATTCATTTAATTTTCTATCCATCAGAAAAATGAAATCAGGTGACCAAGTAATATTAAATATGTGTATCCGTAATCATGCACGTATGTTCAATCTGGCCTCGACTACCTGCCCTCCGGGAGGCGGGCGCTCGGTCTCCGGAGGTTTATAGTTTAGAGGAAGAGGGATGGAATGTGGCGGCACCGCATTCCATCCCTCTCCCCAGATTCAAGACTTAAATTCGGTCCCCGAGCAAAGTCGGGGGGAAATTTCTTCAGAATTTTTTATTGTCACGTGCAATCAACCGGATACGCATATTTGATTATCAGTGATTTAGAAAATGGCATATTTAAGTTATTGTTTTCTCGCAATATATCAGAAATGCTTTTTTTCTGTGTATCCCCAACCATTCCCATATCTGGATATTTTCTACCCAATTTTTCTCAAATAACTTTTTAATTACTAAAGTAAATACCCGAAATATCTGAGTATGTTCGTTAAATTTGTTTTGTAGTTTTTGGATTTTTGATTCAATCTCTTTCGCTTTTATCATTCCTTCTTACCAAAAATTAATTTATTTCAAATGTGGCTTATTAATTATTTAAGCAAATTTTTTACAGGATATTGAGAAGAAAAGCAGATCAATTGAGGGAATTGATGTCCACTATAAATTTTTCGGAAAACCTATTCTTTTTGATCCTATTGAGATGATTAGATATCTGAATTTCAGAATTTTGGATTCCGGAAATTTCGCATTGAATCTTTCCCAATCCATTGAAAATATTGATGATGATCAGTTGATTGTCAAAGAGCAGCTGAATGCGACTGTAATTTCCAACTATGAGTTTAAAGGAAAAAAGGTTAAGGCCATTTGGAGCGTAAAGACAATTGGTAACATGCCTTGCAGCAGGTATGAATTTTTTCCGGACGGAAATTTAATTTCTGTTTTTCAAAGACAATATGATTATGGTAAGGATTTTGCCGGCGCTTTGGAAAGAATGGAATCCTATGGAAGTAAACCCCACACTCAAAATAGCAATTCCTATTATTGGGTGGATGGTATTTCCCGGCAAGCCATTTTTTGGAAAAATTTGGACATACCCAGATTTGGGTCATTAATAATGCAGACGGCTTAGATGAAATCTGGAACAATCACCCAAAAATTAAAAGGGATTCTCCGGATTTAATGAACGAATCCATATCTGAACTGCACTATTATTAGTGTGAAAAATTCACTTTAAAATAACAGAAAAAATTAGTGTTAGCTGGGGTTTCATTGCTACCTTTGCGGGCACCCGGGAACATAAAACCCTCAAATTTTGATTCTGAGGCTTATAATGAAGAAATTTCATCCATTCATTATCTGAAAGCTTTTTTGTTCCATTTCAATTTGAATCGACTCTTAAGCTCGATCTGAGACAAAGAAAACAGGTATAATCTTAAGGCCCGTGATGAGATTTTTGTCTCATTTCACCTCCAAATTGTTACTTTTTTTTCTGATCAGAATGGGACTGAAAGGGCGAAGCTGTGACCGATCGAGAAAGGAGTCGAGGTGGAAGGGTTGAGGTGGAAGGGTTTAGGTCAAAGTTTTAAGGTGGAAGGAATGAGGTTGGGAGGTGGTTTCAAAAATGGGTCTGAATCAGAAAAGGCTGAAGGCCTTAAATTTTAATAGCCATGGGTGAAACGAAGTGAAACCCTGGTTAAAAAAAGAATAGGCCATTGACTCCGGCCCAGGCACATATTAGGAATTGCAAAGTGAGCGCCGGGGACATAGACGGATGCCTGGAAGGAGAAAGGAGTCAAGGTGGAAAGGTTTAGGTCAAAGTTTTAAGGTGGAAGGGGGCGGGGAGAAAGGACTAAAAAATTGACAAACTCTTTTGTAGTAATTTTTTATGGAAAATCTGGAATTTGGATTTAAGGACCTTAGGTTTGGCAAAAGTCAATTCTTTTTGCTGATGAAATCCTCAAAATTGTTGAAAGCTTGAATTCCATTTCAAAGCATTATCGGTTAATTGAGCAAATAGAAGCTGCTTGCGTTTCAATCCCTTCTAAAATTGCGGAAGGAAAAGGCAGAGAATCAAAAAAGGAATATATAAGGTTTCTATACATTGCAAGAGGCTCTCTTTATGAGACTATTTCATTGCTGAATGTTTTTAGTAGAAGGAGTTGGATTTCAGAAGAGCAATTAAAAAACCTCGAAACCCAGGACTGGAAATCGTGTCCCTGCTCAAAGGATTGATTAACGCTATCTCAAAAACCCTTTGACCACCACCCTTCGACCATTACCCTTTTCCCTTTCACCTTCCACCTTTTCCCTTCCACCTTTTTCATGAGCATAATAAACGTAATCCTTTCGGGAGGTGTAGGTTCCAGATTATGGCCTTTGTCCAGAAAGAACAGACCGAAGCAGTATCTGCCGATTTTTGAAAATCA
The DNA here is from genome assembly GCA_036676605.1 of Algoriphagus sp. GTDB lineage: Bacteria > Bacteroidota > Bacteroidia > Cytophagales > Cyclobacteriaceae > Algoriphagus. The sequence goes on along the minus strand of JAKFCO010000064.1, from coordinate 3,339 downwards.
AACACTTTTCGAAAAGACGGTTTTAAGAAATAAATCCTACTGTGATCAGGTAACTGTTGTAGGCAACTGCGACAATTATTTGCTATCAAGAACTGACCTTGAGAAAGCAGGTGTGATGAATTTCACGGAAATTATTGAAGTCTGTCCCCGAAATACCGCTGCAGCAATTGCTTTTGCGGCTTTCGCAGCTAATTCTGAAGACATCCTGTTTGTCACTCCCTCTGATCACTTAATCACCGAAGGCGAGGAATACACAAAATCATTGGTTCGGGCGATTGAACTGGCCCAGGCAGGATACATAGTGACTTTTGGTTTAAAGCCAATTAAACCGGAAACAGGATTTGGATATATCGAATCTTTTGGAGAGGAAGTAAAATCTTTCCGGGAGAAGCCAAACCTTCAAACCGCCGAGCAATTCCTGAAGCAGGGCAACTTCTATTGGAACTCAGGAATGTTCTGCTTCCAGGCAGGTACTTATCTGGAAGAACTGGAAAGAAATGAGCTGGAGGTTTTCAAAAATTCCAAGATTGCTTTTGAGGCTTCGGAAAAGGGTAGACTCGATTACGAACTCTCCATGAAAATCCCTTCGATTTCTGTGGATTATGCAGTTATGGAGAAAACGAAGAAGATAAAAGTTGTTCCTTCTTTTTTCAACTGGTCAGATATGGGTTCGTTCGAGTCTATTTATGAATACCTGGAAAAACAAGGACATCCAATGGATTCTTCCGGGAATATGGTCATCGGAACAGAACTCCACACAGAATTTTTAGGGATGGAAAGGACAATTCTCGTTCAGACACCGGATGCGATTCTGGTTCTTAAAAAGGAAAAAGCCCAGGATGTGAAGAAGATCTTTGAGAGGCTGGAGAAGGAGAGACCTGAGTTGGTTTAGGGATGTTAAACGTTAACCGGTAAATGTTAATCGATGATTTCTTATAGATTTTCAAGTTTTTCAAGATTCAAAATTATAGAAGTGTATGTCGGTTAATTCCTTTGAAGAACTTGAAATATGGAGACAAGGAAGGGAGTTGGCCAAAATTGTTAGAAAATTGACGAGAGAAGATCCATTCAAAAAAGATTTCAGGTTTTGTTCTCAGATAAATAGCGCGGCTGGGTCCATTATGGATAACATAGCTGAAGGATTTGAAAGAGACGGAAATAAAGAATTTATACAATTTCTTTACATCGCAAAAGGGTCTTGTGGTGAGGTCAGGTCTCAAGGTTTAAGAGCCTTCGATGCCGGGTTTATTAATAACGAAGAACTTATCATTATTTTGAATTTTACAGAAAGTATCAAATACAAAACCAATGGACTTATTTCAACATTGAAAAACAGTGGTGGAAAAGGTTATAAATAAATATTTAAGAATATTAACGATTTAACATTTTAACGATTAACGCTTAACGATTTAACGCTTAACGATTTAACATTTTAACGATTTAACAATTAACATTTTAAACATTTGATCAGTAGAATCACCAAGATATACATCGCCGGTCACCGTGGAATGGTAGGATCAGCAATTTGGCGGGCTTTGGAAGCAAAGGGCTTTTCAAATTTGATTGGACGTTCTTCCAATGAACTTGATCTCCGGAATCAACAAGCAGTTTCCGATTTTTTCCAATCCGAAAAACCGGATGTAGTCATCGATGCAGCAGCCCGGGTAGGAGGGATTTTGGCCAACTCAAATTATCCCTATCAGTTTCTGATGGAGAATTTGCAGATTCAGAATAATCTGATTGACTCCTCACTCAAATCTGATGCACAGAAGTTTATTTTCCTGGGTTCTTCCTGCATTTACCCCAAACTTGCACCTCAACCCCTTAAAGAAGAATATCTGCTGACTTCTGCTTTGGAGCCAACAAATGAATGGTATGCTATCGCAAAAATCACCGGAGTAAAAGCCTGTGAAGCGATCAGAAAGCAGTTTGGGAAAGACTACATCTCGTTGATGCCGACCAATTTGTACGGGCCATTCGATAATTTTGATTTAAATACCTCCCATGTCCTTCCCGCGATGATACGGAAGTTTCATGAGGCAAAATCAGCTGGGAATCAGCCGGTTGAATTATGGGGCACCGGAACACCGATGCGGGAATTCCTATATGTGGATGATTTGGCTGATGCAGTGGTTTTCTCCCTTGAAAATCAATTCAAGGACAATTTGTATAATGTAGGTACGGGAGTTGATTTGACTATTAAAGCTTTGGCCGAACTTATTCAGAAAACGGTTGGTCATGAAGGGGATATCATTTGGGATAGTAGCAAACCGGATGGCACTCCCCGCAAACTCATGGATGTTTCCAAATTGGAACAAGCAGGCTGGAAAGCTAAAGTCGGTTTGGAAGATGGGATCAAAAGAACTTATGAATGGTTCCTGGAGCACCAGGATTCCTTTAAGGAAGTAAAGATTTAATAGGTCTTGCGGAGTGCTCGCAGGCTCGCTTCTTTATTACACGGAGGGCTCGCAAGCTCGCCAAAATAGGATCACAGAGTTACACAGAGTAGGCACGACTTGCCCGCCGCGGCGGGGAGTTTCACAGAGGAATTAGTTACACGGAGTTCCGCAGAATTCACACTGAGTTTCACAGAGGGGAATTTAAAAAATAACTTCCAGGACTTCCAGATTTACTTAGTGAGCTTCCATTTAAAAAAGAATAATTTTCTCCGTGTGACTCCGTGATTAACTCCGATGTACTTCGTGTAACAAAAAAAGAATACACCGATCTACTCCGCGTAACACAAAAAGATATACAGTGAAACTCATTGTTAATCAGTAAATTATTCAGAGATACTCCGTGTAACTTAAATACATCTAATGCTGATCAAAGAAGATTTAACGGAGGAAATATTGAGATGTGCTTTTAAAGTTCATTCTTCTTTAGGTCCGGGCTTATTGGAATCAGCCTATCAAGCATGTTTAAAATATGAAATAGAGAAATCCGGTTTAGAAGTGGATGCAGAAGTTCCTGTCCCACTATTTTATGAGGAGGTAAGACTGGATTGTGGATATAGAATTGACTTATTGATTGAGAATCAAGTAATAATAGAACTTAAAACGGTTGAGCAACTTACAGATGTTCATACTGCCCAAATTCTCACCTATCTAAAATTGGCAAAGAAAGGGGTAGGACTTCTTCTCAATTTCAATACAAAAAGTCTAAAAACCGGGATTAAAAGGTTCATCCTTTAAAAACGGGGCACACGGAGTATCGCAGACCTGCTTGCCGCAGGCAGGGTTCAGCTAAGTTCCACAGAAGAAATATTTACACGGAGTTTTGATGAGTAAACACGGAGTTTCACAGAGTTTTGGATTAAAAATTAACTCTGTGCAACAA
>JAKFCO010000063.1:0-41091 GCA_036676605.1 Algoriphagus sp. | reverse complement strand
CTTCTTCATTTTTGACCTTATCTGAAAATTCCCCTTCATCACAATTCAGGAGTATCAATGCATGGATTACTTTTTTGGATGAATGCCTGCCTCCTTTGGTCAGTGACATCAATTCATCTCTCTTCTTGACTTAATGTTACCTTGTATTTTATCATCTCTATCTTTGTATTTTTCCAAAGATAAAAGATTTATACGTCAAAGTATATATGACATGACACTAGTGCAACTAGAATAAATAAGAACTGTCTATTTTGATAAGAAAGGGAGAGTGACTTGTTCATCTATATTTGTTATTGAGAGTTAACTGACCTAATATTTTAGGAATAATTTGCAACTATGACTTTTTATGTTTTTAGATTTGCTCTTCATTCCTATGCCTACGTTTCTTTTACTCCCTCCAATATGCCTCCAACATACAGAGGACATGCAAAATCAAACCGGGGACCAGCATCATAAAATAGCCTGCGATCACCAGAGCCATCCAAATCAATCCTTGGATAGTTTTGCCCCGGCGCATCTGTCCCCATCCGGGAATCAGAAAGCTCAAAAACGCTGCTGTGCTTGAGTCGATGGGAGTTGATCGGGTCATGGAGTTTGGGTTTGGAGTTGTCTAAAATCCAATTCAGGGTTTTCTACTTTTCAAGCCCTTTCAAATACTCCTCCAATCCCTGGAAAGTCGCGGCAAAGCCGAGTTCCATATTGTGGATATTTTCGGAAAAGACCTTGTTGGAAGCCTCGCTGGCTTGGTATGGGTAGGAGATGAAATCCAGGCGGGTTTGATCATCTTCCTCACTGAATCGGAAAATCACAACCATTTCCAGTGGCCAATCCTTGCCAAATGGGATTTCAGGTGCCTGAACAGTTTCTCCTTCAGGGTTGGAAAATGAATTGATAAATCGAAAAATAGTTGGTTCTTCAATCTCAAGGATTGCCCATTTTGCCCACATGTCAAATCCATCCGGACCATGGAGGACAAAGTGAAAAATACCACCGGGTTCAAATTCGAAGGTCTTTACATCCATGTCAAACCCCTTTGGTCCCCACCATTGCTGTAAACTCTCAGAGGTTGAAAAAGCCTCAAAAACCTTCGTAATTGGAGCGTTATACAGTCTGGTGATTGCGAGAGGGGTGTGCATGGGAAGATTGGATTCGATTCAGAAGTAAAAAGGAAGATAAAGATTCTTAGGAAACGAAACCAAATCATTCCTTTTCAGAATCATACGGCCTTTACAGAGTCGGGTTTTTCGAAAGGGTAAGTATTTTGGAATTGAGATTAGAAAAAGCAAAACGGGAAAACCAGATTGTTCATCCCTGTTTTTGGGGAAAGGCCTTTTTTGGATCTTGAATTTCATACTGCCAAAAACCAAAACCGATACCCATTAAAAAACCCGGGGTTGCGCCGCGCTTACCCCGGGCTATTGACATTTGGTCCCTTCAGGACCCTTATGATGGAAATCTATACCTCGAATCAGACCTCTCCTTCGTCGGGGTGACGGTTGCCAATCTCTAATCTCTTAATCTCTTTCTCCTAATCTCTAATCTCTATTCTCCAATCTCCTAATCCCTACAAACAGACCTCCCCTTCGTCGGGGTGACGGTTGCCAATCTCTAATCTCTTAATCTCTAATCTCTATTCTCTATTCTCTATTCTCCAATCTCCAATCTCCTAATCCCTACAAACAGACCTCCCCTTCGTCGGGGTGACGGTTTCTAATCTCTAATCTCTTAATCTCTTAATCTCCTAATTTCTAATCTCTAATCTCTATTCTCCAATCTCCTAATCCCTTCAAACAGACCTCTCCTTCGTCAAGGTGACGGTTGCCAATCTCTAATCTCTATTCTCTTAATCTCCGATCTCCTAATCCCTATTCCCCTTTTCCAAAAATCAACCTTCAGCATGATCCACCATCTTACCGTCCAGTGTCATGTATTCTCCCATGCAGTCTGCGGTCATGCAGGAGTGAACAGGCAGGATGCCGAGGACATCGCCCACTTTCACCGAGTTGATCAATTCGTCTGAGGCCTGGATGATTCCGTGCTCTTGGGAGATGCTTTTCAAAAAGGATTTTTCCTTTGGAATGGTCCAACCGTTTTCATTCAGGATCACCACTTCGCCGAAGTTCTTGGTGCCGTGAGCATCCACGAGTACGTCTTTGGCAAGATGAACTCCGCCGCCATGGACGAGGATTTCTTTCCGGTCTCTTTTGATATCCACCACCGGCACGGCTAGCACTACTGCAATATCCTCGCGGTCGCAGCTTCCCAGCACCACCTGCATCAGGTCGTAAAACACAAAGTTGCCTGGTCCGAGTTCGTCGATATCGCCAAAATCCTCCATCACCGAGCAGCCCGGCGTGTCTCCGGTTCGGGTGACGAGATTTGGATATTCTGACTGATATTTAAACTTGAGCATGTTGAGCGCATTGCGTGTTTGCTCGTAAAGTCCGGGAATGTCCTTGATGTAATAAGAATGTCCGGCATGGATGTAGAAGCCTTTGAACCAGAGTTTATCGGACTTTTTTGCAGTGCGAAGAATCTCCTCAATCAGCCCGAAATCACTTACTTCTACACCTGTCCGTCCGTAACCCGCATCGATCTCGATGAAGAATCCTACCGGATGCTCCAATTGATCCACCAGCATCTGTGCGGTAACGGGATTGATGAGTTGGACAGAGATGGATTGGGTTGCCGCCAATTTATTCAAGCGGGGGATTTCCAGGGGATTGAAGGGGAATGCGATGTGGATATTCTCCCAGCCCTGACCGCTGAGATATTCCGCCATTTTGATGGAAGAGGCGGTCACTTCCGTGATTCCGTATTCTTTGGCCCATTCACCGATCTGATGAGATTGGGCAGTCTTGAAGTGAGGAACTAGTTTTTTGCCGTGGCGTTTGGCCTTGTCGGCCATGTTTTTCAGGTTGGCGCGGCAGATTTTCTCGTCCAGGAGGAGAGTCGGGGAGGTAATTTTATCGAGGTAGCTCATATCGTTTTTTGATCGCGGAATGCTCAAATGGTGAGTTGAGATCGCGGGGGATTAGGTTTTTACCGGGTTTTTAAATTTTTTTATGAAAGTAACTCGCATGCGCTAAAAATCAAACGAGGTTTATTAATCAAAGGAATTGTTTGCTTATTGGTAACGGTTAAATCGACCTGAACTTTTGGCATTAGGGCAATAGCTTAAGAATATGCAATAAGTGACTTTCAATCATTTTATGACCAAGATCATTGAAACAAGTGATTTACTTTTGTAAATTTTAGTAGTACAATTTCGATTTTAGATACAGCAATAAAAGACAAATCGCTTGAAAATTTTCGACAGTCCATTCTTTACAGAAGTTGGAGATATTTCCCGCTTCACAGCCCGTTTTTTCAGGGAAATCCTCAAGCCAAAGCAGGAGTTTGAGGAGTTTGTAAACCAGTGTTATTGGATAGGTTATAAGTCACTTACCCTGGTAGGCATCACCGGTTTTATTATGGGATTGGTTTTGACCATTCAATCCCGACCAACTCTGGTGGAGTTTGGTGCGGTGTCTTTGCTGCCTTCGATGGTTTCGGTTTCCCTTGTCAGGGAGATTACACCCGTGATCACTGCGCTGATTTGTGCTGGAAAGATAGGCTCTGGAATCGGCGCCGAACTGGGTTCTATGCGGGTGACCGAGCAGATCGATGCGATGGAAGTTTCCGGCACCAATCCTTTCAAATACCTGGTGGTGACGCGGGTCATGGCGTCCACGCTGATGGTTCCGCTGCTTTCTTGTTTGGCGATCGCGATCTCCATGTATGGGGGATATCTGGGTGTTAATATCCGGGGGAATGTCAGTTGGAATCTGTATTGGTTTCAGTCTTATGACGCATTGAGTTATGGAGATTTTATTCCTTCTCTGCTAAAGACGTTCTTTTTCGGGTTTGCCATAGGCCTCATCGGTTGCTACAAAGGTTATACTTCAGAAAAAGGTACCGAAGGAGTCGGAAGATCTGCCACAACGGCCGTGATTGTGGCTTCTTTATTGGTTTTTATCATTGACTTGATTGCTGTTCAGATTACTGACTTGCTGGGACTGACGTAAAATATGACCGGAATCGCGCCAATTATTGAAGTGAAGAATGTGAATATTTCATTTGGGAGAAATCATGTCCTGAGGGATTTTTCAATGGATCTTATTCCCGGGGAAAATCTGGCGATCCTGGGGAAATCGGGATCAGGAAAATCAGTTTTGATCAAATGCATTATCAAATTGCTGATTCCCGATTCCGGAAAAATATTTGTAATTAATAACGATATCAGTGCATTGGATGAAGATGAAATGGATATTCTGAGAGCTGATGTTGGGTTTCTCTTTCAAAGCAATGCTTTGTATGATTCGATGACGGTACGGCAAAATCTGGAATTTCCACTAAGGAGGCACTGGACGAAAGAGGAAAGGAAGTTTAATGCTGAGGAAGCTGTTTTGGAAGCATTGGAGGATGTAGGATTATCCCATACAGTTGATATGATGCCTGCGGAACTTTCCGGAGGAATGAGAAAGAGAATAGCGCTGGCGAGAACCTTGATTTTGAAACCAAAAGTGATTCTTTATGATGAACCCACGACCGGACTGGATCCTATCACGGCTAGGGAGATCAGTCATTTGATGAGTGCCGTTCAGAAGAAATACAAAGCCTCTTCTATTATAATCTCGCACGATATGAATTGCATCAAGATGACTTCAAATCGAGTGATCATGCTGATTGAAGGAAGGAATTACGCCTCGGGAACGTATGATAACTTAAGAGCCCTAACTGACCCTAAAGTCAGGGAGTTTTTTGATTAATTATGAAAGACGACAAAAGAATAGCTAACGCAAAATTGGGATTGGTGGTCATTGCCAGTTTGATGTTCCTGATTTTTTCCCTCTATATGATCGGAAAAAATCAGAATATTTTTGGCAGGTCATTTACCATCACCGCAGTGGTGGAAAACGTGAATGGATTGGTCCCCGGTAATAATGTCCGCTTTCAGGGGATGGATGTGGGAACAGTCAAATCCGTTGAAATGCTGGGGGACACTACCATCCATATCACGCTCTTGATCCGCAAGTCGATGCAATCTTTTATTAAAAAGAATGCTTTGACATCGATCAATACTGATGGATTGATGGGGAATAAGATCATTCAGATCCTTCCCCAGGAAGAATTTGCGGAAGCTATAGAGGAAGGGGATACGCTCTATCCAGCGAAGCAAATCGATACGGATGAAATGCTCGCAAAGCTGAATGCTTCCGGTAATTACCTTGAATTGACATTGATAAATCTGGCTGAAATCACCGAGAAACTGAACGAAAGTGAGGCGATTTGGGAGGTGCTCTCTGATCCTCATTTATCTGCTGATTTGAAAGGAGCAGTAAGAGAATTCAGGTTGGCTGGAGCCAATGCCTCTGCTATGGCAAAAGCAGGAAAAGATCTGGTCTCCACTCTTGAACAAGGAGATGGACTTGTCAATAACTTGTTTACCGACACGCTGATGAATCAGAATTTTGAAAAGTCTCTGGAGCAATTGGAACAAACAAGCGCTGATGCAGCAGAAATGATGGTAGGCATGAAAACCTTGATGCAAAACATCCAAAAGGGAGAAGGTACAGCCGGGTTGATCCTAAGCGACTCTGCATTCCGTGAGCAAATGGTGCTAACGCTGGAAAATATAGAGAGCACTACTTACAAGTTGAATGAGAATATGGAAGCGATGAAGTCAAATTTCCTTTTCAGAAAGTATTACAAGGACCAGGAAAAAGCTCAGAAAAAGGCGGAAAAAAGCCAAAATTAAGAATTCCAAATTAAATTGGCTTTGTTCCTCTGCGCCTTTGCGGGAGATAAAAATCGTGGAGTCTTTGAGCCGTTACGATCAATCCTTTGTGAACTTTGTGTCTTTTGTGGTTGTATTTTTTTTACCACAAAGGAACAAAAGGCAACAATAGAAAGAGTTGGAAAACGGAAGAATCAAGAATCAGGACAAAAGATTCAAGAAATAAATTTTGAACCGACCTCCCACCTCCAGAAGACACTTCTGTTCCTTTGCGCCTTTGCAGGAGATAAAAATCGTTGCGTCATTGCGCCTTTGCGAGCAATCCTTTGTGAACAGTGTTTATCTCCGGGTTTTTATGCTGAATCAGGGGCAAAATCCTCTCTGTTCCTCTGCGCCTTTGCGGGAGGCATATTTTCTGCTAATTTTGCCAACCAGAAAAAAACGACTTCCCGATAGCTATCGTCCCGACAGCTATCGGGACGATCAAAATTCAACTCTTGCACGATACACCTTTCATGGAAGCAAAGAAAATCCGGAGTACTTTCATCGAGTTTTTCCAATCCAAGCAGCACCATTACGTTCCTTCGTCCCCGATTGTGGTCAAAAATGACCCAACCCTGATGTTTACCAACGCCGGGATGAATCAGTTCAAAGACGCATTCCTCGGCAATGAAATCGCCAAATATCCCCGGGTAGCCAATAGCCAAAAATGCCTCCGCGTGAGCGGAAAGCACAATGATCTTGAAGAAGTGGGGGTTGATACCTATCACCACACCATGTTTGAGATGCTGGGCAACTGGTCTTTTGGAGATTATTTCAAGAAAGAAGCAATCGAGTGGGCGTGGGAATTATTGACTGAAATCTATAAACTTCCGAAGGATCGCTTGTATGTTTCTGTTTTTGCAGGAGATGCCGGCGACAAGTTGGAAATGGACTCAGAAGCGTATGAGCTTTGGAGTAAAATAGTGCCGACCGATCGAATCATCATGGGTTCGAAGAAGGACAACTTTTGGGAAATGGGAGATACCGGACCTTGCGGACCTTGCTCCGAAATCCACGTTGACCTGAGATCCGAAGCCGAAATTACAAAAACTCCCGGACGTGAATTGGTCAACAATGACCATCCTCAGGTGATCGAAATCTGGAATCTCGTTTTCATGGAGTTCAACAGAATCGCAGACGGAAGCCTGAAAGAATTGCCTGCAAAGCATGTGGATACAGGGATGGGTTTTGAGCGTCTGGTGAGAGCCATTCAGTTCAAATCCTCCAATTACGACACCGATTTATTTAGTCCTTTCCTGGATGCACTGGCTAAGAAATCAGGAAAAACCTATGGAATTGACGAGCCAACAGACATAGCTTTCCGCGTAATCGTCGACCATATTCGTGCGATTTCTTTCACGATTGCCGATGGTCAGTTACCATCCAACAACAAAGCAGGTTATGTGATTCGCAGAATCCTGAGAAGAGCTGTCCGATACGGATATACCTTTCTGGGCTTCCGTGAGCCATTTTTATTTGAATTGACCCCATTGATTGCAGAGAATTTTGGAGATATTTTCCCTGAAGTGAGACAGCAGCAGGAGTTTATTTCCCGCGTGATTCAGGAGGAAGAGATTTCATTCCTGCATACACTGGACAATGGATTGAAAATCCTCGATCAGATCAAGGCGGAATTGGAAGATAAATTCGAACGGGTTATTCCTGGAAAAACAGCCTTTGAATTGTATGATACCTTTGGTTTTCCGCTGGACTTGACTTCCCTGATTGCACGTGAGAGCGGGTTTTCACTGGATGAGAAAGGCTTTGCCGAAGAGATGGAAAAGCAAAAAGCCAGATCAAGAGCAGCTTCTGAGCAAGAGACCGGAGACTGGGTATTGGTTCATGAGGATGCAGGAGTTGAATTTATCGGATACGACTTTTTAGATGCCTATTCCCAAATCATCAAGTACCGCGTGATCACTGACAAGAAAGGTGACAGATACCAATTGGTGCTGGACAAGACACCTTTCTATGCGGAGAGCGGGGGACAGGTTGGCGATACAGGTTGGCTGATCTCTGATGTGGAGAAGATCCGTGTGATCGATACCAAAAAGGAAAACGATCTGATCGTTCATTTTGTGGAAAAACTTCCTTCAAAACCCGAGTTGAGGTTTTCCGCAGAAGTAGATAGCACCAAGCGTAAACTGACTGAGAATAATCACTCTGCCACACACTTGCTTCAGTCCGCTTTGAAAGAAGTGTTGGGAGGTCATATTCAGCAGAGAGGATCGCTGGTGAATGAGAACATGCTCCGCTTCGATTTTTCCCATTTCAGCAAATTGACAGAAGGGGAAACCGCTCAGGTGGAGGAAATCGTGAATGCCAAAATCCGCGAAAATATCCCGTTGGTTGAGCTTCGCAATGTGCCAATTGAGGAAGCCAGGAAGAAAGGTGCAACCGCGCTTTTCGGAGAAAAATACGGGGACTTTGTGCGCGTGATCACATTCGATCCTAAGTTTTCGGTTGAGCTTTGCGGAGGTACACACGTTCCGTATACCAGTCAGATTGGTTTGTTCAAGATTGTTTCAGAAGGATCCATTTCGTCTGGTGTTCGTCGAATTGAGGCGATTACTTCGAAAGCTGCAGAGGCTCATTTGCGCGAGCAGGAAAGTCTTCTGAAAGAAATCGGTGAACTTCTGAAGAATCCTGCCGACTTGAAAAAGGCCGTTGAAAACCTGATTCATGAGCGAAACGAACTGAAGAAAGATATCGAGGCTTTGTATTTGGAGAAATCAGCAAACCTGAAAATTGAATTGCTCAAGCAATTTGTGATCGGAGAGGGAATTAATACCCTGATCGCGCAGGTGGAATTGCCAAATGCTGAAGCTTTGAAAAAATTGTCATACGAGTTAAAAAATGAGGTTCCTTTGGCCTTTGTGGTTTTGGCAGCTCAGATTGAAGATAAGCCACAGATTGCAGTGATTCTGGACGAAAGTCTGATCGAATCCAAAAAACTGAATGCAGGGCTGATCGTGAGAGAACTGGCGAAAGAAATTCAGGGCGGAGGCGGCGGACAGCCGTTTTTTGCCACTGCAGGAGGAAAAGACCTCGCCGGTCTGGAAAGAGTAGTAGCGAAGGCCCGGGAATTGTATCTTTAAAAACCAGAAAAATCAAGCTGTAATGCTTAGCGAAGAAATAAGAAATAAATATCAGTTGGTAGTAGGTCTGGAAGTGCACGCGCAACTTTTGACCGAAAGCAAAATGTACGCATCTGACTCTACGGAGTACGGTAACTTACCCAACACCCAAATTTCAGTCATCACTCTCGGACATCCGGGCACACTTCCCAAAGTCAATAAAAGGGCTGTGGAATTTGCGATCCGAATGGGATTAGCCTGTAATTCTGAAATCACGAGATTCAATATTTTCGCAAGAAAGAACTATTTCTATCCCGATTTGCCGAAAGGCTATCAGATCACTCAGGATAAGAATCCGGTTTGCGTAGGCGGAATCGTGCCGATCACAATGCCTGATGGAACCACCAAGCATGTGCAGCTGACCCGAATCCACATGGAAGAGGATGCGGGTAAATCCATGCACCTGGCGGGAGAGACTGATACGTTGGTTGATTTCAACCGTGCGGGAACGCCTCTAATAGAGATTGTGTCAGAACCTGATATGAGAACTTCCGAGGAGGCTTATGCTTTCCTGACGGAAATTAAAAAATTGGTCAAATACCTGGATATCTGCGATGGCAACATGGAAGAAGGTTCTCTCCGCTGTGATGCCAACGTTTCGATCATGCTGAAAGACGCTGCTGAATACGGAAAAAAGGTAGAAGTGAAAAACATGAACTCCTTCCGAAATGTGACTCGGGCAATCGAGCATGAGGTGGAGCGACAGATAGAATTGCTCGAGCAGGGAGTGGAGATTATCTCCGAAACGAGGACTTTTGACGCTGGTACCGGAACTACGGCAAGCATGCGTACCAAAGAAGATCTGAACGATTACCGATATTTCCCGGAGCCGGATTTGAGTCCGATTGTCATCTCTGAAGAATGGCTGAACAGTGTGAAAGTCACAATGCCGGCTTTGCCTAGAGAGTTGCATGAGAAGTTTGTCAAGGTGTACGGATTGCCTGATTACGATGCAGGCGTGCTTTCAGAATCCAAGGAAATTGCCTTGTTTTTCGATGAGTTGTGTACCAAGACAAATAATTACAAAGCAGCGTCCAACTGGACAATGGGTCCTGTAAAGTCTTATCTGAATGAATTGACGCTGCATATCGATGACTTCCCGATCAAATCGGATGCATTGGCAGAGCTGATCAAACTGGTGGATGACGGAAAAGTGAGCTTCTCCGTAGCGTCTCAAAAAGTATATCCTGAGATGCTGAAAGGTGGAAATGCAAGTCCGCTGGCAATCGCTCAGCAACTGAACCTGATTCAGCAGAGTGATGAGTCTTCCCTGAAACCAATCGTGGAGAGCGTATTGGCCGAAAATGCTGCGAAAGTGGAAGAATATCGAACTGGTAAAAAGGGCCTTATGGCGATGTTTATGGGCATGGTGATGAAGAAATCCCAAGGCAAAGCAGATCCAAAAGTTGCTACCAAACTATTGACAGAACTATTAGAAAATTAACCAATATGAAGTACCCTATGAGTGGAATTATTGTAGTTGCCCTGATGGCTCTTTTCTCCTGCGGAGAAACTGAGTCCAAAACAGATGGCATGGTTAAAGTTTCCGGGAAACTATCAAATGCTCCGGAAGGAGTGGTGATTCTTTCGCAGTTTACAGACAGCCGTCCAAAAGTACTGGACACGCTGGAAGTAAGTAAATCCGGCGAATTCACTTATGACCTTGCTGTTGATACCCCGACTTTTTATGAATTGAATCTTTATGGAAAGAAGTCTGTCAGACTTGCGCTGTTCAGAGACGATGTGGAGGTTTCGTATGATTTGGCTGATTCTACCAGTTTGGCCATCGAAGGATCTCAGGATAGCAAAGAAATGGTGAAAATCGAGGCAATGATGGAGAAATATCAAGCTAATGTGAACAAGCTCAATGAGGCTTATTACGAAGCTATGAGCAAAAATGACACTGAAGCAATCAAGAAAATCCAGACAGAAGCGATGAATCTCGAAAGTAATCAGGCGGAGGAAGTGAAGAAAGTAATCGAAAGTATGGGAGATAGTTTTGCTTCCTTAGCTGCGATCGGACTTTTGAACCCTAAGAATGATTTTCCTTTCATTGATGAGATCGTGACCCGATTGAATGAGAATTATCCTAATACAGCGATGATCCTGACGATGAAAGTTCAGTTGGATGAGATGAGAGCATTGTCTGTTGGTCAGGTTGCGCCGGATTTTGAGCTTCCAAATCCTCAGGGAGAAATGGTGAAGCTTTCCAGTTTAAGAGGAAAATACGTGATGATTGATTTCTGGGCAGCTTGGTGCAAGCCATGCCGAGCTGAGAATCCAAACGTGGTGAAGCTTTATAGTCAATATAAAGACAAAGGATTTGAGGTTTTTGGAGTTTCTCTGGACCGGACCAAAGAAGATTGGTTAAAGGCAATCGAGGATGACGGACTAACCTGGACTCAGGTTTCAGATTTGAAATATTTCAATTCCGCAGCTGCGGAATTGTATCAGATCGAAGCAATTCCAGCGACTTATTTGCTTGATCCTGATGGAAAGATCATTGCAAAAGACCTTAGAGGACCTGCATTGGAAGCAAAACTTGCTCAGCTTTTTGATTAAGGTTTTTCAAACCGACAAGTAAAAAAAAAAATGCCCTCCGAATATTTTTGGAGGGCATTTTTTTTGTGATTTAAAGGAAGGAGGAAAAAGTACCAAACAATCCTTCCTCTTAAAAATCGAGTTTGTTAAAAAATTGAATATTAAAAGTTGTTTATCACCCGAGATAAATCTAATGAAAATATTCAAAAGAAAAACAAACCTTAAATTATTTATTTTTAATCTTATGGTAATATATCGTGATTAATATTAATTATTCTAGGATAATCCTTTTTAAACGGTTCTGAGCAACTTTTTACTTTTCAATCTTTTCGTAGCTGGCAATCACGCCTCTCACCATTGCTGAACTGAAGCCCTGATGCTCCATTTCATTTAAACCCACTATGGTACAGCCTTTTGGAGTTGTCACTTTGTCGATAGCTTCTTCAGGGTGCATATTTCGTTGGATCATAAGTTCCGATGCACCTTTCACAGTTTGAAAAACTATCCTGCTTGCCGTCACCGAATCAAACCCAATTTGGATTCCGCCCTGAATCATTGCCCGCATAAATCTTAAGACATAGGCGATCCCGCAAGCTCCCAAGACAGTGGCTGCTTCCATTAATTTCTCATCAATTGGAATCGTGAGTCCTATCGCATCGAATAGTTCTTTGACCAGCTCAACCTGAATCGGATTGGCTTGCTGCTCGCAAATACACGTGATGGATTCTTGGATATCGGCAGCGATATTCGGCATTGCCCGGAATGTCACTGTTGAAGGATCTATGATTTGATACATTTCCTCCAGTGTGACTCCGGTAGCAAGGGAAATGATGATTTGTTTTTTTGGATCAAGCCCGGGTTTAATTTCCTTAAGAATTGGGGTGACGTTATAGGGTTTTACGCCCAGAAGAATGATGTCAGCATATTGAGCCGCTGAGAGATTATCAGTATGAACATGCACTCCTCGTGCTTCAAATTCTGCAAGACTTGCAGTGTTTCTTTTAGTGAGTGTGAGATTTTTCGGATCAAAATCTTCACGCATCAGCAGGCCATTTGCGATGGAAGTTCCCAGGTTACCACATCCGATGATGGCTATTTTCATTTTGGAGATCATGGAGAATTTAATTTTTGACGATAAATATTGATTAAAGGTAAACAAATGCCCTATTTTTTTGAATAAAACTTAATTTCCAGGAAGCTTCCAGAAGGGCTTTCCAACTATTTTGAAAATATTTATGGAAAAATATTTTGACATAAAGTAAAGTTTATTTTACATTTGGTAAAACAAGATTGTCCTATGAAAGATAAATCAATCCTAAATATGCCCCTGCTTCCATTTGGATGGAAGAGGCTGGCTTTTGTGTTTTTTCCATTGCCGGTTTTGTTGGTGATAGGGTTGGCATTTGCCTATCCGGACTTTGATCCAAATGAGACCGCTCAGCTTATTTATGGGTTTTGGTCCATTGGTTTTGGAATCCTGAACCTGACGCGTGAAAAAGTAGAGGACGAGATGGTCAAATCATTCCGTCTCCAGGCATTTCAAACCGGCTTTTACTGGCTGATCTGGGGCGTAGCAGCGCTGATGATGGTGAATTATTTACGATTCGGCAGACTTACCTCAGAGATATTTTCTGCCTATTTGGTGCTTTTCCTTTTGAATGCTTATGTCTATGCGGCATTTCAGTATCAGAAATACATGGCTTCCAAAAATTAAACTAAACCAACTTCATCCATGCTTACCAAAATCCTGCTTCCGCATCGGTATCAGTTAATCGGATGGATTCTTTTCCTTCCGTTTGCAGCCCTTTTATTCGCAGAAAACTATCTGGATTTTAGTTTTTCCTGGCTGGAATTTGAATTCGCCCGGAAAGATGGCTTTTTCGGGAGCTCGAAAGAAAACTTCACCAACGAACTTGCTTTGATAGGAGTATTCATCTCATTGTTTCTGATTGCTTTCAGCCGGGAAAAGGAGGAAGACGAATACATTCAAAAACTTCGTCTCGATTCATTATTGTTGGCCTGCTATGTGAATACCTTCATTCTGATCCTGGGAACGCTGCTTTTTTATAGTTTTGGTTACCTTGAATTTATGGGATACAACATGTTTACGATTCAGTTGATTTTCATAGCGAGATTCAGGTGGGTGCTTTATAAGCAGCAGAGAAGTATGCTTGCTTTCTGATCCGGTTATGAAAAATACGATCAAAGTAGAGCGGGCAAAAAAAGACATGACCCAGCAAGACCTTGCTGAGAAAGTCAACGTCTCGCGACAAACCATCAACAGCATCGAAGCTGGTAAATATGTCCCATCCACGGTTCTGGCATTGAAAATCGCCCGAATCTTTGGAGTTGGGCTGGAGGAGATTTTTGAATTGGAGGAAGAGGATTGATTTTTTATGGTCTAAATGGAATGCTAATTGCATAATTCAACCTTCCAAAACGTTATAAAATCTTATCTTTGCCTTTTTAGAATTCCTTTTTGATGCCCAAGTTACTTCGAATCACTACCGTACCTATTTCTCTCAAACTTTTGCTTGCAGGGCAAATGAAATACATGAAAGAAAATGGCTGGGATGTGGTCATGGTAAGTGCAGATGGCAGAGAAATCCCCCAGGTATTGAAAGCGGAGGACTGCAGACATGAAGTCATTCCATTTACCCGAAAAATCACTCCGATTCAGGATTTGATTTGCCTCTGGCAGTTGTATTCCCTTATCAAGCGGGAGCAACCTGATATCGTCCATACTCACACACCGAAAGCTGGTTTGCTGGGGATGATCGCTGCCAAACTCGCCGGAGTAAAGGTTAGGATTCATACGCTTGCCGGTATTCCATTTATGGCTGCTGAAGGCGGAATGAAAAGTATCCTGGAACGTGTCGAAAAACTCACATACGATTATGCCACGGAAGTTTGGCCAAATTCTCAGGGATTAAAAACTTTCGTAATCGAGAATCAACTTTGTCCGGCGGAAAAGCTTCACATCATACGAAAAGGATCTTCCAATGGAATTGATTTTTCTAAATTCAATCGCGATGTGCTCAAAGAAAACCACCTGGTAGCTGCGACAATGCGGATTCTACCGGGAGAAGATGATTTCATCATACTTTCTGTTGGCAGACTGGTACGGGACAAAGGCATCGAAGAGTTAGTCCAGGCTTTCCTGAGTTCCAAAATCGCCGGCATGTCCAAACTGGTTTTGCTGGGGGGTTTTGAGCAGGAATTGAATCCACTTTCGATGGAAACCATTCAGATGATTCGTGATAATCCCAGAATCGTGCAGATCGATTGGACTGATCATGTCGCTCATTACATGGCGTTGTCAGATGTATTGGTTCATCCGTCTCACCGGGAAGGTTGTCCGAATGTGTTGCTGGAAGCAGGAGCGATGCAATTGCCAGTGATTTGCTCTGATATTATTGGAAATACCGATATCATCACCCAGCAGAAAACAGGTTTGATTTTCCCTGTCAAAGATGCGGCGGTATTGAAAGAAGCCCTTGAATTTGCATTCGTAAAAAGGGATAAAATGGCCCAATTAGCGGCAAATCTTTACCGGGAAGTTTTGGAAAACTATTCCAGAGAAGCCATCCATCAGGAAATTTTAGAAACTTATCACCAAAAGTTGCGAGCAGTTGCTCACGCAGAATAACTATATTTGGAAGCGATTTAAACCTCCCTTATCACCCTCTATGCGATATTTGGTTACCGGAACTGCCGGATTTATTGGATTTCATCTTGCCAAAAAGTTACTGGAAAGAGGTGAGGAAGTAGTAGGTCTGGACATAATCAACGATTACTACGATATCAATCTGAAATATGCCCGTCTGGAGCATATGGGAATTTCCAAAGTTCAGATTGAGAGAAATAAATTAGTTCAATCTTCCACTTACCAGGGTTACCGTTTCGTTCAGATGGAATTGTCTGAAAAAGAACCGGTGATGGCTCTTTTTGCAGAGGAAAAATTTGATGTGGTAATTCACCTGGCAGCTCAGGCCGGAGTGAGATATTCCTTGTCCAATCCGGAAGTTTACATCCAAAGCAATATCCTGGCCTTCCTCAATATCCTGGAAGGTTGCCGTTATCATCCGGTGAAGCATTTGGTCTATGCCAGTTCAAGCTCTGTTTATGGAGCAAATGAAAAAATGCCTTTCTCCACTTCTGATTCGGTAGATCATCCGATCAGCTTATATGCAGCTTCCAAAAAGTCTAACGAATTGATGGCTCATACTTACAGTCATCTTTTTGGAATTCCAACAACCGGCCTTCGATTCTTCACGGTTTACGGACCTTGGGGAAGACCTGATATGGCTTTGTTCCTCTTTACAGAGGCGATCCTGAAAGGTGAACCCATCCAGGTTTTCAATTATGGAAAGATGAAGCGCGACTTCACTTATGTGGATGATATCGTAGCCGGAGTGATGAAAGTAGCAGACAGACCAGCGAAACCGAATCCTGATTTTGATCCTCAGAACCCTGATCCGGGAAGTTCCAAAGTGCCGTATAAAATCTATAATATCGGAAATTCGTCCCCCGTCCTTTTGATGGATTACATCAAAGCGGTAGAAAAAGGATTAGGCAAAGAAGCTAAAATGGATTTGCTTCCGCTTCAGCCGGGTGATGTGCCTGCTTCTCATGCAGATGTCACAGACTTGGTGCGCGATACAGGTTACAAACCGGAAACCCCGATTGAAGACGGTGTAAAAGCCTTCACAGATTGGTATCTGGATTACTATAAGAAAAACAACTGAAATCTTTATGAATAAATCTATCCTGATCACAGGAGGTGCCGGGTTTATCGGATGCCATGTGGTGCAACTTTTTGTAGAAAAATATCCTGAATACAAGATTGTAAACCTGGATGCCCTGACTTATGCGGGAAATCTGGAAAATCTGAAGTCAGTTGAAGGCGCAAAAAATTACGTTTTTGAAAAGGTAAATATCCTGAATCCGGAAGCTTTGGATGAGGTTTTTGCGAAGCATCAGATCACTGATGTCATTCACCTTGCAGCGGAATCTCACGTGGACAGATCGATTTCCGATCCGTTGGCTTTCGTGATGACCAATGTGATTGGAACAGTAAATCTCCTGAATTCAGCCAAAAAATACTGGGCTGGTGAATTGAGCAATCACCTGTTTTACCATGTTTCCACAGACGAAGTTTACGGTTCGCTTCACGATGGCGGGTTCTTTTTGGAGACCACCCCATACGATCCTCAGTCTCCGTATTCCGCATCAAAAGCTTCTTCAGATCATTTTGTAAGAGCTTATGCTAATACCTATAAAATGAAAACGGTGATTTCGAATTGCTCCAACAACTACGGACCAAATCAATTTCCTGAAAAGCTGATCCCTCTTTGCATTCACAATATCAAGAATAACAGACCTCTTCCGGTTTATGGGAAAGGTGAAAACGTGCGGGATTGGCTGTATGTGCTGGATCACGCCAGAGCTATCGATGTTGTATTTCACAAAGGAAAAACCGGAGAAACTTACAATATCGGAGGTTTCAACGAGTGGAAAAATATTGACATCGTGAAGCTTCTTTGTGCCAAAATGAACGAAAAACTCGGTCGTGCAGCAGGAACTTCAGAGAAGCTGATCACTTATGTGACGGACCGTGCAGGACATGATCTTCGCTATGCGATCGATGCGACTAAAATCCAGCAAGAGTTGGGCTGGGAGCCAAGCTTGCAGTTTGACGAGGGGATTTCACTCACAATCGACTGGTATTTGGATAATCAGGATTGGCTGGAGAATGTGACTTCTGGTGCCTACCAAGCCTACTATTCTGAGCACTATGCTGACAGATAAACGAAACCCCGGTTGATTTCAATCGGGGTTTTTTAATGCGAAACCACTTTTTTGTCAAACAGAAACAAAATCATTCCTATTGCCAGAATTCCTAATCCTGCGAAGCTTTCCCAGGGTCTGTCCCAGAAAAGATAAAACATCACACCCGAACTGAAAAAGGTGTAAATCCATTGAATCCAGGATTTCAATGGACTTTTGAAACCGTCGGCTTTCTTGATTCTCAAAGAAGAATAAATCGTGATCGTCCCAATCAGTTGGAGTACAAACCCCGCATACAGCATCACTTGCTCGAAGGAGCCGGTAAGAAATAAACCGAAACTAATCAGTGTATTCAGTACAATTGCGCGGATCGGAATTCCGTTTTGATTCACTTTTGCCAGCGGCTTCCAAAGCTTGAAATCCAGAGCCATGGCAAAGGTGATTTTTGGCCCCACCCATGCATATCCCCTGATTGTAGCGATCAATTGCACCGCGATGAAGAAACACTACCCAAAGTGTTCCGCTTGGTCCAAACAGATTGCCAGAGGCGATATCGGCGACTTCTACTTTTCCTTCGAGTTGGGAGAAACTGGCGTGCTTAAGAAAAAACCAGTTGGAGCAAAACGTAGATGACCATCATAAAATCGGTGGCTGAAATCAACGCTTTTGGCAGATTTTTTCCGGGTTGATCGACTTCTTCCACGATATACGCTGCCGAATTCCAACCGGTATAAGCATAGAAAACATAGATCAGAGAAACAGCAAAACCGGGCATGATCACCTCATTTTGCCAGGAAGAGGAGAAATCGAATGCGGGTATTTTCATTGCCGGAGTATAATAACGCCCGAGTCCGATCAGGATAAACAAAAGTAATTTTCACCAGTGTGAGAATATCCTGAACCGTCCCGGAGAGCTTCACACTGAACATATGGGAAATCGGAACTGCAGCAAAAAGAACAATCCCGGAATCAGCGTTTCTCCGAGAAGTGATTTGAGGTATTGGTTCATCGCCATGGCAGCGATCGCTATCGGGGCTGAAAAACCAACTGTCAAGGAAACCCAGGCATACAAATAGCCAACAGAAGGATGGATGATTTCAGAGAGAAAAATATAATCACAGCCGGATTTATGAAAATGTGTTCCCAACTCGGCATAAACCAAAGCACCGATCAGGGCCATTCCGCCACACAAAATCCAAAGCGAAAGAATTGATCAGGAATTCTGAACTTCAACCAGCTGAAAGCCCAAACTGGTGAAGACTCCAGTCCCGATCATATTTACGATGACGAGTCCTGCTGCAGTTTGCCAGGAGATTTTAGAGGTATTCGGACTCAAAGTGATAGCTACTGAAATAGACCACTCTGCTTCTATGTAGAGAAGTTTATTAATAAACTCATTTTGGGCATTTTGAGTCCAGACAATTTCCATCTCTATTCAAAAAATCGAGGGTATTTGGATTTCATTTCTTTTTTTACATCCTCTTGAGATTTCAATCTGAAATCTTTTAAATCATTTAGACCTCTTTCAATTCCTTCCCTTTCCACGTCTGAGACTATGTGGATTTTTTCAGCTTCGCTGGATTTTTTCAATTCCATCAATTGCTCAAGCAAGGATTGGTTTTCAAGAGTTGATATCCAATCTATGAGTTTTCTTTTTTCAGCTTCAGTGATCATGATTTCCAAGAGTTTACTCTAAGATAAGGATTCAGTTTTTGATTTGCTTGAAAACGAAAAAAGCACCTGCATTTCCACAGGTGCTTTTGGTATTTATCAAACGGATTTCAATTAATATGAACCCACAATCTTGCCACTGGTTTATTTATACAATTGAAACTCCAGAGTAACGATTGATTTTGGATTTCTTCGGTCTTCGGTCTTCGGTCTTCCAACCCGTTAAATAGAGAAAATTCGTTTAATGGTAGTAAAGGCGTATATACAGATTAATTAATCCTTAAACTTCTCAAACAAGTCAATCGGAGTGCTTTTCACTTTCTCTTCGAATGTTTTCCAGTCACCGTTGATGAAATCTTTCACTTTGGCAATTGCTTCGTCAGCTGATTCTTTTGCCTGCGTGTAAAGCCTTTCTTCAGTAGGGCCGGGTGCTGCAAAAGATGAGCTTGCGTAGCTTCTCGGAGCAAACTGTCGGGTCATGGTAGTTGGGAAAAGGTTTCTTACGATTCCCTGTCCTTCTCTTTTTGGACCGTTGAATGCCTCACGTGCAGTATCCAGTTTCTTCTTGATTTCCTTAGCTGCCTCAGCCAAAGCTTTTGCCTCAGCATTGGTAATATCTTTCGTCAGCGCATTCACTTTATCAATGGTCTTCTGAGCTTCGTCCAGTTGCTTGGTCGCTGCACTTACTTCAGTGGAAAGCGCTTCAACTTTCTTCATGAACGCATCTTTTGCCTGCAAATCGGTCAATTTAGTTTCGATTCTTGGGTCGGAATTAACCAGGATTGAAGTTTCTGAAGATTCTCCTCCATATTCAAAGACCAGTTTGTAAGTTCCCGGCAGGACAGGACCTCCGCTTGGTTCAAAGAAGCCGGCTCTGCGTCCGCCTCCGCCACCTTGGCCACCGCCACCAAATCCGCCGGTCATTTCTGCCATAGATTTGCGATCCAGGTTCCAGATGATTCTGTTTACTCCTTTTTCAGGAAGCGCTTTCAAAGTTCTGATTTGTTCCCCGGAAGCATTGGAAATTTTCACAGTAACTGAATCAAGCTTTTCCTTGTCGTCATTGATATAGTAGCTTAGTCTTCCGCCTGTTTCGCGGTTTTCACCTGCGTATTTTCCGCTAGCCATGAAACGCTCTCCATGGGCTCTCTGAATCACCGCCTGATAAGCATCCGGAGCAGGGAAAGCAGCAATTTTTCGGACAGGTGCCTTTCCTCCGTTTTTAGAAAAAGCTCTTAATGGACGGATATCATCCAAAACATAAATCGCACGTCCAAAAGTACCGATCACCAAATCAGCCTCTCTTTCCTGAATGGTCATGTCGTAGGTAGAAACTGCCTTTGGATAGCCGTGTTCCCACTTGTTCCAGGTTTTGGCTTTGTCGAATGATACGTACAAACCGAATTCAGTACCAAGGAATACCAAGTTTGGTTCCTCGGTATCCTGCTTGATGGAAAGGGTATAGCCCCATACTTTTTTGTCATCAGCGATTCGGGTGAAAGTCTTTCCGAAATCAGAGCTATGGTATGCGTAAGCGGCGAAGTCATTGTTTCTGTAATTGTTAGCAATCACCCAGAATTCACCAGCACTATATTTGGAAGCCTGAATCTGAGGAATCCAGGAAGCTTTTGGCAAGCCGGTAAGCCTGGCAGCGACATTTGTCCAGGTCTTTCCTCCATCCTGAGTGACTTGTACATTTCCATCATCAGTACCGACATAGATCACATTTTTATCCACCGGACTTGGTGCAATCGTAATGATCGTGGTGTGGTTTTCTGCTCCTGTGATATCAAAAGTCAAACCACCGGTCATTTGCTGATGCTGTTTGGTGGTGTCGTTAGTAGTCAGATCCGGAGAGATGATTTCCCAGGTTTCACCTGAATTTACGGACTTGTGCAGGAACTGAGAAGCGTAGTAAACTGTGTTAGGATCATGAGGATCCTGTGCGATTGCTGCATTCCAGTTGAATCTCAGGAATACATCTTTGTCAGGATGAGTGGGACGGATGGTCCTGTTATGACCGGTTTGCTTGTCAAATCTCGTCACATTACCTCCCTGAGACATGGTGTAGCCATATCGGGAATCAGAAGGATGAGATACTACGTCAAATCCGTCACCGAAGGAAACTTCCTGCCAGTAGGTATTCCGGATACCATCCACTTTCCAAACGTAAGCGGGTCCGGTCCATGAACCATTGTCCTGCATACCGCCATAGATATTGTAAGGGATTTCATTGTCCACATTGATGTGGTAAAACTGGCCAACCGTAATTCCTTCTGCGAAATACCAGGTCTTGCCCATATCACGGGAAATGTTCAGTCCTCCGTCATTTCCATCGATCAGCAAATTAGGATCGTTTGGATTGATGTAGAAGGCATGGTGATCCGGGTGAACGCCATCGTATTGAAGCAATTGCCGGAATGATTTTCCCCCGTCTTCACTCATTCCCACTCGTGAGTAGAGGGTGTAGATTCGGTTTTCATTCTTTGGATCAGCGTAGATTTCGAAGTAATAGAAAGGACGGTCGCCGATGTCTTCTTTGTCGTTGATCATGGTGAATTTTTCTCCTCCATCTTCGGAAGCATAAAGCGCGTTTTTCGAAGACTCGATCAAAGCATAGACTTTGCTGCTATTGTTTGCTGACATTGCCAAGCCCATTCTTCCCAATTTACCCTTTGGAAGCCCATTTTTTTCGTCAAGTTTTTTCCAGTTTTCGCCTCCGTCATGAGTGACATAAAGACCTGAAGATTCTCCTCCTGATTCGAAAAACCAAGGGTAACGTCTGTGTTGCCACATGTTGACGAAGATCTTGTTTGGATTATTTGGATCCATGATCATTTCGCCTACACCTGTTTTGGTGTCTACGTAAAGGATTTTTGACCAGTTTTTGCCGCCGTCAGTAGTTTTGTAAACCCCACGGTCTTCCTGCTCACCCCATGGAGATCCGATTGCTCCTACGAAAACTGTGTTTGGATCGTCAGGATGAACGATGATTCTGTGGATAGCGCGGGTTTTTTCCAATCCCATCAGCTGCCAGGTCTTTCCTGCATCGAGCGAACGATACACACCATAGCCCAGGTTGAGGGAGTTTCTTGGATTGCCTTCGCCGGTTCCAATCCAAATAATGTTTGGGTTTTTCTGATAGATGGAAATTGCACCGATAGAATGCACTTTCTCATTGTCAAAAATTGGTTCCCAGGTGATGCCTCCGGAAGTTGATTTCCAAAGTCCGCCGGATGCCGAACCCGCATACATGACGGTCGGGTTTTCATCCACGGCATCAATAGCGGTAATTCGTCCGCTCATTGCTCCTGGTCCGATGCTTCTGGCTTTCATGGACTTGAATTGGTCCATATTGACTTGCTGAGCCTGGACTCCCAGGCTAAACAAAGCCACCACAATCAAAAGGTAGATTTTCTTCATTTGTTATTGATGGTTTAAATTCTTGTTTGAATTAAGTTAAAACCTCCCGGTTTGAGATTGTTTTTTATTCCAATGGAAGGAGAATTTGAAAAGAAGTCAATTGCTTGATTTTTGATAGTTGGTTTGGGTCTGGAAGGAGTTTTCTTTTCCTTTGGAAAAAAATATTTCACATGATAAACAGTACGGTTAAGCCTGTTTTTGGGCTTTTTCTTTTGCTAATCAGCCAGTTAATTTTTGCACAGACAGGGAGATTTCAACAGGCTGTTGATTACAGAATGGACGTGAAGATGAACGTCCAAAAAAATCAGTACGCCGGAACCCAAGTGCTGAAATACTCCAATAATTCTCCGGATACATTGGAGCGGGTTTTTTATCATTTGTATTACAATGCTTTCCAGCCTGGAAGTATGATGGATGTGAGATCGAGAACAATCGCTGATCCTGACAGAAGAGTGGCAGACCGGATTTGGAAACTCAAGCCCGATGAAATTGGCTATATCCATGTGAGTAAACTGAAAATGAACGGCAAAGAAGTCGAATTCAAAGAGGTTGAAACCATTCTTGAAGTGAAGCTTTCAGAGCCAATTCTCCCAAATTCAGAAGTCACTTTTGAAATGGAATTTGCAGGGCAAGTGCCACTTCAAATTCGCAGATCAGGAAGGGACAGTCAGGAAGGTGTCCGCTATTCCATGTCACAATGGTATCCCAAGATGGCCAATTACGATGAGCAAGGCTGGCATGCAAATCCGTATATAGCACGGGAGTTTTATGGAGTTTGGGGAAATTTTGATGTTAAAATCACCATTGACAAAACCTATGTTTTGGGCGGAACGGGTTATTTGCAAAACCCAAACGAGATCGGTCATGGCTATGAAGATGCCGGAGTGAAAGTGCCTGCAGCAAAAGGAAATACGCTGACCTGGCATTTTGTGGCGCCACAGGTTCATGACTTCATGTGGGGAGCTGATCCCAACTATCAGCATGATAAGATTCAAATGGAAAATGGAATCACTGTTCACCATTTTTTTATCCCGGGCCCGAATACAAGTGAAAATTGGGAAAAGCTAAAAGAATACACTCCGAAGGCAATCAGCTTTTTTTCTGAGCATTTTGGACAGTACCCATACAAGCAATTCTCTGTAGTTCAGGGTGGTGATGGAGGTATGGAATACGCCATGTCAACTTTTATCACAGGAGAAAGAAGTGTTTCAAGTTTGGCAGGAGTGATGATTCATGAGCTTGCTCATAGCTGGTTCCATGGTGTTTTGGGTTCGAACGAATCGCTTTACCCATGGATGGATGAAGGATTTACGAGCTATGCCTCAAGTCTGGCAAGTGCTTCGATTTTCAAAACCACCGGCAATCCCCACAGCAGATCATATGCAGGCTATTTTAAATTAGCCAAATCGGGTCAGGAGGAACCAATGTCCACTCATTCCGATCACTACAACACCAACTCTGCATACAGCGCTGCAGCCTATTCAAAGGGAGCTGTTTTTCTGGAGCAATTAGGATATGTGATCGGAGCAGTGACGCGCGATCGTGGAATGTTAAGGTATTTCAATACCTGGAAATTCAAGCATCCAAATGTAAATGACCTGATCCGGGTGATGGAAAAGGAAAGTGATCTGGAGTTGGATTGGTACAAGGAATACTTTGTTTACACGACCAAAACCATCGATTATGGTGTCAAGTCAGTCAAACCATTGGGAAACCAGACGGAAGTAACGCTGGAAAGAATTGGATTGATGGCTATGCCTTTGGATGTTGTGATTACATACATGGATGGTACTTCAGAACAAGTATATCTGCCAATGGTCATCATGAGGGGAGAAAAGCCAAAGGAAAAAGGAATGCCAGAAAGAGTACTGACAGAGGCATGGCCGTGGACGAATTTGACTAAGACCTTTATAATTCAAAAAAACATCAATTCGATCAAGTCTGTGGAAATAGATCCATCTAAAAGAATGGCGGATCTTCAGCCTGATAACAATAAAGTGGAGTTTTAAGGCTCCACTTTATTTAAAGCATAAAAAAAGGTGGTTTTACGGCCACCTTTTTTTATTGCTAAGATCACTCAGCATTTTTCTTATCCTGAACTTCCTTACGGATATCCTGAGATAAGTTTTTCAGGTCTTGCATACCTTTTCTTACTCGAGTGCCGGCAGCTTGATTGCCTTTCTCATAGAATTTTTCGAAATCGCCCTCAAGGCTCATTACAAGGTCTCTAACTTCACTAAATCTGCTCATAGTAAAAGTGTGTTTTTAAGGTTGATGATAAGTTTATTTAGAACCAATATAGGCCAAATACTTGCTAATTCAACCCAGAGGCCATTTTTTTTACTTTTTTTTTTACTCGCCTACTGAAATAGCAAATTCACTATTCTTATAGACTCCGCTGGTCAATTTATCCTTGATTGTGGCAAAGGCTTTGATGGTTTCTTCCACGTCTTCTACTGTGTGAACAGCTGTAGGGATCAACCTCAAGATAATCATGCCTTTAGGTATCACTGGGTAAATAACTACTGAACAGAAGATTCCGTAATTTTCTCTCAAATCCCTGGTAAGTGCCGCTGCTTCGCCTACAGTACCATTCAATACAACAGGGGTCACCGGAGAATTTGACTTTCCTGTGCTAAAACCATTTTCATGAAGCCCTTTGCGAAGCGCATTCACGATTTTCCATAAGTTATCTTTCAACTCAGGCTGTGTCCGTAGCAATTCTAATCTCTTCAAAGCACCTTCCACCATAATCATTGGAAGTGATTTGGCGAAGATTTGAGATCTCATATTATATCTAAGGAAAAGGATCACATCAGCATCCCCGGCGATAAATGCACCGATACTTGCCATGGATTTTGCAAAAGTGGAGAAGTATAAATCGATTTGATCCTGTACACCTTGTTCTTCACCAGTACCTGCACCGGTTTTACCCATGGTACCGAAGCCATGTGCATCGTCCACTAAAAGTCTGAAATCGAATTTGCTTTTAAGTTCAACGATTTCTTTCAACTTGCCCTGATCTCCGGTCATTCCGAATACACCTTCGGTGATCACGAGGATTCCTCCTCCGGTTTCAGCAGCAAGTTTGGTTGCTCTTTCAAGTTGCTTTTCGCAGCTCTCAATATCGTTGTGAGGGAAAACATATCTCTTGCCAAGATGCATTCTTAAGGCATCGATGATACAAGCGTGACATTCTGAATCGTACACTACTACGTCTTTTCTGTCAAGAATGGAATCGATGACAGACATGATACCCTGGTATCCGTAGTTCAACAAATAAGATTTTTCTTTGCCTACAAATTCTGCCAACTCATTCTCCAACTGCTCGTGAAGATCTGTTTGACCTGACATCATTCTTGCACCCATCGGATAAGCGGCACCCCATTTGGCAGCAGCATCTGCATCTGCCTTTCTTACTTCAGGATGATTTGCCAGACCCAGGTAATTATTTAAGCTCCAGGTAAGTACTTCTTTACCCTGAAATTTCATCCTGGGCTCGATTTCACCCTCTAATTTAGGGAATGAGAAGTAGCCGTCTGCAAACTCAGAGTGTTTGCCCAAAGGGCCCATATTCGTTTTTAATTTTGCAAATAGATCCAAAGCAGATTGAATTTTAGTGTTTAAGCCTTAATGATGTTTTCATTAAAATTTGGCAAAAATAAAACTTATATACCTACCAAGCAAAAAAGCATTTTCGATTCAAAGCTTTCTTTAAAATCCTCGTTTAAATTTCCTTATTTCGCTCCGTGCTGTGAAGCCAATCCCAAATAAACTCACGAGAATATGCCTGAAATAAAAAAACTTTTAGTCGCCAACCGGGGCGAGATCAGTCTGAGAATCATGCGGACTGCCAGAGAAATGGGCATCAAAACGGTGGCGGTTTACAGCGAGGCTGACAGACTTTCGCCACATGTCATGTTTGCGGACGAAGCTGTTTGTTTAGGGCCTCCTGCCTCTTCCCAGTCCTATTTGCTGGGGGATAAAATCATTCAGGAATGTAAAAACCTGGGAGTTGATGCTATCCATCCCGGATATGGCTTCCTGTCTGAGAATGCCGAATTCGCCAGAAAAGTAAGAGAGGCTGGGTTGATTTTCGTAGGGCCTTCACCTGAATCTATCGAGGTAATGGGAAGCAAACTTGCTGCGAAGCAAGCTGTTGGAAAATATGATATTCCATTAGTTCCCGGTACAGATGAGGCGATTACTGATATCTCTGCCGCGAAAGCTAAGGCAGCAGAAATCGGCTATCCCATTCTGATCAAAGCAAGTGCAGGTGGCGGAGGCAAAGGAATGCGAATCGTAGAAAACGAGGCTGAATTTGAGGAGCAAATGCAGCGGGCTGTTTCCGAGGCCCAATCTGCCTTCGGCGACGGAGCGGTTTTTATTGAGAAATTCATCACCTCTCCCAGACATATTGAAATTCAGGTTTTGGGGGATCAGCATGGAAACACAGTTTATCTTTTTGAGCGGGAATGCTCGATTCAACGGAGACATCAGAAAGTAATTGAAGAGGCACCTTCTGCCGTAATAACTCCGAAAATGCGGAAAGCGATGGGAGAGGCAGCGGTAGGAGTGGCCAAAGCATGTAATTATTATGGAGCCGGCACGGTGGAATTTATCGTGGATGGGAAATTGAATTTTTATTTCCTCGAGATGAACACCCGTCTTCAGGTGGAGCATCCGGTCACTGAGATGATCACCGGCAAAGATCTTGTCCGCGAGCAGATATTGGTTGCTGAGGAAAAACCTTTAAGCTTTCAGCAAGAGGATCTGAAAATAAACGGGCATGCGGTGGAAGTAAGAGTTTACGCTGAGGATCCGAAAAACAACTTTTTGCCGGATATCGGAAAGCTGATCACGTACAGAAGACCTCAGGGACCTGGAATCCGGGTTGACGATGGATTTGAAGAGGGAATGGATATTCCGATTTATTATGATCCGATGATTGCTAAGCTGGTCACGCATGGCGAAAACAGAAAAGCTGCGATTGATAAAATGATCAGGGCGATTGATGATTTTAAGATCACCGGAATCCAGACAACGCTGGCATTTTGCAAATTTGCTCTTCAGCATGAAGCGTTCGTAAGTGGAAATTTCGACACGAAATTCTTGGAGCAATATTTCAGTCCGGCTGTTTTAGAAGACCAATTTTCTGATGAAGAATCTGAATTGCTTGCGGCCTTGGCGGTAGAATTTCTTTCAAAGGCTTCTCCGAAATCAACCTCAGAAAGTAAGGAAGTCGAAACGATTTCCACTTTCTGGAGAAACAGACTGAAATAAGCATGGCTGAGATTTTACCCCTAAAAGCCTGGAGATATTCTGAGGAATTGACTCCTCAATTGGAAGACCTGACTTCACCGCTCTTTGATGTGGTTTCGGAAAGACAACGACAAAAGCTTTACACAAATCCTCTAAACAGCATTCACCTTTCTGTTCCGCAGGGACCCGATCCTGCTGAAAATGCTGCATCTATTCTTAAATCCTGGAAAGAAAAGGGCATAATTCAACAGGATTCAGTACCCGGGATTTATGTTTATTACCAATACTTCCGACTTCCCGGAGAGCGGGACGAGAGTTGCCGCAAAGGTTTCATTGCCCAGATCAAAGCGTATGATTGGTCAGAGAAGATGATTTTGAGGCATGAGAATACAATCGTATCTGCAGTCAATGATCGGATTGATTTACTTCGCGCCACCGAAATCCAGGTGAGTCCCACACATGGCTTGTATGTGGATGAGGAAAATCAATTGGAGTCCTATATGGATGAGGCGATGGAAGCCCCGCTTTATGAGCTGGATGATTATCAGGGTGTGCGTGAGGTTTTGGCGGTGATTCAGAATCCTGCAGTAATTGCGAAGTTTTTGAAGGTATTGAGCCAAAAGAAAGTTATTCTGGCCGACGGACATCACCGGTTAGAAGGAGCGATTGAATACCGAAAAGAAGCAGCTAATCAGTTTCCGGATGCAAAATGGAAAGGGAGTGATTATCATCTCATGTACCTGACAAATACTCAGGGGAATCATCTCAAGATTCTTCCCACCCATCGTTTGTTCTATGGTCTTCAAATGCCAAAAGAAGTGTTTTTAACGAAACTCGGGGAGTGGTTTACCATTCGGAAGTTTGATGATTCGGAAGAGTTGGCTTCCTATTCTTTTCAGCGAAAATGGTCTTTCGGCCTTGTCTTGGAAGACGAAAGCTTTGTGATTAAATTGAAAGAAGAGAAGTTTTCTGAAGTTCGAAATGATCTTCCGCAAGTCGTGAGACAACTTGATTTGGTGATTTTGCACGATGTGGTATTTGATAAAATACTCGGGATTCCGGGGCCAAATCAAAGGAATTCAGACCAGATTACATACGAGCGAAATTTCTCACGATGTATTCAGGAAGTGAGAAACGGAAAAGCTAGCTTTGCTGTGATCACCCGGGAATTGGAACTTTCACAAGTGTTGGAAGTCTGTAGAACAGGGGAGGTGCTGCCTCAGAAATCTACCTATTTTTATCCCAAAGCTTTGGGGGGATTACTTTTTGGAAGTATTAATCAGAAGGAATTTGAATTTGACTATGGAACCTTTTTTGAGCAAACTGAAGGATAAAAAACTGATTCTTTCTTCAAATTCACCGAGGAGACAAGAGCTCATGAGGGGTTTGGAGCTGGATTTTGAAGTGAAAGTAAATCCGGTCGAAGAGAAAATTCCTGTGGATCTACCTGCTGAATATGTTGCAGCTTTTCTTTCCAAATTAAAAGCAGAAGCTTACCCCGATGAATTAGCTGAAAATGAGATACTGATAACTTCAGATACGGTTGTCATTGAAAATGGTCATGTTTTGGGAAAGCCGGCGAATGAGCAGGAGGCTTTCGACATGATCAAAAGTCTGTCAGGCGCCACTCATACAGTCATGACTGCCGTCACCATGATGGATCGGACCAGAAGAATTACTCTTGAAGATGAGACGAAGGTTACCTTTCGATTTTTGCACGAGGATGAAATCTGGCATTACATCAGGAAGTACAAGCCTTTTGATAAAGCCGGGGCTTATGGAATTCAGGAATGGATTGGGTTTATTGGGGTTTCCAGGATTGAAGGATCCTACTTCAATGTCATGGGTTTTCCGCTTCATCTGGTGTATGAGCAACTGAAAAAATGGTAAACAAAAAAGCTCCGAAATTTTCGGAGCTTTTTTGTTTGGGTTAATCTTCTTCTTTTTTGACTTCAGGTTTCTTCACCTCCATCAACTTGACCTTGTCGCCTTCTTTAAGTTCTTTGCTGACTACGAAGTATGGACCCGAAATAATTTCTTCGCCTTCCGTGAGGCCTTCCAATATTTCAATATTCTGGAAATCAGAAAGTCCGGTCTTAATCACTTTGAGTTTGGCTACACCATTGTCGTTAATAAATACAAGCTCTCTTGACTTGGTAGTTCCTCCTTCTAAAGTGTCTAGCTGATCTTCACGGGTTGTAACTGCTGAAAGCGGAACTGAAAGGGCATTGTCTTTTGAATTGGTAAGAATCTCAACTGAAGCAGTCATTCCCGGGCGGAAAGGATACTTTTTGCCTTCTTTCACAAGGTCAGCATAAGAACTATTCAGGATTCTGATTTTCACCTTAAATTCTGTCACAGCATCTACTGAAGCCTTTGTGTTTGCAGTATTCGCGATACTTGTCACGATGCCTTTGAATTTTTTGCCAGCTGAAGAATAGGAATCCACATCAATAATCGATGTGTCTCCCAAACTTAGTCTTACAATATCATTCTCGTTTACGTCCACTCTGACTTCCATTTTGGAAAGGTCAGCGATTGTGAGCATTTGAGTGCCAGCCATTTGCTGTGTTCCAACAACCCGTTCTCCTTGCTCAACCAATAAATTGGAGACAATTCCGCTTACCGGAGAATACACATTTGTCAATCGAAGATTTTCAGAGGCTTCATTTACTGTAGCCTGGGAGCTTTTCACGATAAATTCGGAAGCGATCACATTTTGCTTGCCAGCTTCCAGGTCTTTTTCGGAAGAAGTGAAGTTAGCCTGGGCTACCTCAAAATCAGCCTCAGAGATTGCTTTCTGTTCGAATAGGGTCTTCTGTCTTTTAAAATTCAGATCAGCTTGTGTGAACTGAGCTTCAGCTCTTTGCAAGCTTGCTTTTGCCTGAGACAGGTTAGCCATTTGCTGATTGAGGTTAGCCCTGGTTCTGTCAAGGGCAGAAATAAAATTGTCAGGACGAATCTTCACAAGCAGGAAACCCTGTGCAACAGAGTCACCTTCCTGTACATTCAATTCGATGATTTCACCGGCAACATCCGGGCTGAGTTTCACCTCAACCTCTGGCTGAATTTCACCCGATGCACTTACTTTTTCAATAATCGGAGCCCGCTTTACTTTTGCAAACTCGACCTCAACTTCTTTTTCTCCGCCAACCCAACCTGCAGATCGGGCAATAACTGCGAAAACGATAATTACTCCAACTGCTCCCAGAAGGTAATATAACAGCTTGTTTGTCTTCTTTGTAGCCATGGTTTAGTTTAAGTTAATTGGATTGCCCAGGTAAAAATCAAGCACTTTTACTCTGAAAATATAGGTGTATTTAGCATTCAACAGATCAGCCTGAGCGTTGAACAGGTTGTTTTGAGCTACCTGAAAATCAACGGAATTGATCGCTCCCAAATCAAAACGCTGCTGCGCGATTCGGAAGGATTCCTGCAAACTTGAAACTCGTATTAATGAAGCTTCATAAGATTGCTCAGCAGCAATTGCTGCGTTGAAGGAAGATTCAATATCCTGACGGAGTTGGTTTTTTGCTTCCAATTCCGCCACTTCAGAAAGCTGCTTTTGAACTCGTGCTCTTTGCAAACTTGCTTTGTTATTGAACTGGGTGAAAATCGGAATGCTCAACTGAAGGCTGACTGCTTCAGAAAGGTTATTGTCTATCTGCGTTCCAAATGCAAGTCGATCGGTATTTCCGAATACCCGGTCAACGTAGTTAGAGAACACGTTAGCACCAATTCCAAAAGTTGGCAAATATGCGCCTTTAGCCACTTTTACGCTATAATCAGCGCTTTCGACATTTGCAGCCGCAGCTTTGATTTCAGGCATTATGTCCAATGCTGTGTCGTATATTTTTTCAGGAGATTCTGTGGCGATCAAAAGTTCATTGATTTCAAATTCAGGTTCGATCACATCAAAATCTTCCGTGAATGGGATTTGCATCGCCTGGGCAAGATTCAATTTTGCAATCCTGAGGTTGTTTTTAGAATTGATTACTTCCAATTGGTTGGTTGCATTTTGAGCCTGAAGGTCCAGCTGATCCGAGAAAGGAAGGGAACCGGCATTGACCAGTTTAGTCGTTCTGTCCAGTTGCTCCTTGGTAGTACTCAGTTGATTCTCCGCTATTTTAACTTGCTCTCTGTTGAAAACCACATTGATAAACAAGTTGATGATATTCAGTGTGATGTCATTTTGAGCAGCTTCAATATTAAACAGACCTGCTTCCAGATCGGTTTTTGATTGTTTCACTGAATTGGAAAGCCTGCTTCCGGCATAGATGGTAGCATTTGAAGAAGCAGATAAATTGATGTTTCCAATTCTGGAAGTTTGGAACAAGTTAGTTACCGGGTTGATGGATCGACCCCAACGATAACTTGCACTTGAACCGGTTGTCAGACTGGGATATCTTTGGCCTTTGTCCTGAAGCAGGTTGGCTTCAATGGTAAGTTGATTAAGTTCGCTCCGCTTCAAATTCAGGTTATTTTCCAACGCTACTGTTACTGCAGTTTCCAGGTCGTAAACCGAAGAAGATTGCTGTGCGTAGCCGGAGAAAATAAGTCCCGGGATTAAAAGAAAGCTCAAAAAGTATTTCTTCATAGGTGGTTGATTTAGTTAAATTAAAATTTTTAAGTTGTGGTATAAGCGTATTTTTCTAATTGGCAAAAATTAAAACTCATCAATCAATATCCTCAATATAAATCAGCTCTTTCACCCAAGGCAACGATTTGAGATATTCAAGGGTTATTTCTCTGATTCCCGAATCCATTTCAATTACATGGCATGCCACGTCATTTTTTCCTTTTCGGGAGACGGACATGGTAGCGATATTTGTTTTTTCCTGAGCAATGACACTCGATATGAAAGCAATTGCACCTGAAACATCTTCAGCCTTGATAATCAACGTATGATTTTTAGCGGAGAAATTAGCAGTAAATCCATCCACTTCGGAAATGTTTATTACTCCTCCGCCGAGGCTTTCACCTTCCACCTCTACTGATTTTAAACCTTTCCGAATCAGAAGCTTGATAGTATTGGGATGATGGACAGATGAGTTTCCGATGGATTTGAAACTAAAAATCATGCCTCGCTCTCTGGCTAAATCCAGGGAATTTTTGATTCGCGCATCATCCGTCTGAAAATCCATCAATCCACCGATAATTGCCCTGTCACTTCCATGTCCTTCGTAAGTGCGGGCAAATGAATTGTAAAAAGTAATGGAGGCCTCATCAGGTATTCCTCCTAAAATGCGAATGGCAGCTCGGGCAATCTTTACTACCCCGGCAGTATGCGAAGATGAAGGTCCGATCATAATTGGTCCGATCATGTCAAAAACACTGCTTTTATTTGCCATAGGCTCTATTTCACCAATTTTGGTGCTAAGGTAATTCTCTCATTACAATTAGTTCTAAAAATCTTAATATTTAGGTTAATTAGCGAATGAGCAGTGTTTTGTTTGCTAATTTTAACAAAACAGAGATAAGACACTTTGATAACCTGACCGAATACGAACATTTTTATGAGCGAAATTGAAACAGTTTTTTCAAAACCCGGAAAGGAGTCGGAGTGGACTCGGATTGATTGTTTTCACGTGCCTAATCGGGCAATGAATTTTGGTGACGGATTATTTGAAACGATGATATTCGATCGGGATCAAATTCGCTTTTCAAATCACCATTTCGCACGCCTGAATCATGGGTTGGAAGTTTTGAATTTGGACGGAAGCAGTATTGATTTCGATGGTTTGGAGTCATTTCTGAACCAGAATTTCCCGGGGCAAAAATTAAGAGTTCGGTGGAATGTGTTCAGGTCGGGAACCGGAAAATATACACCCCAGAGTTCCCGGACTGACCAAACAATGCAAATTTCTCCCTTCATCTCTGCTCCTCAATCCAAAAGAACTGCTTTTATTTCGGATAAAATCAGACTTTTTCCAACAGTTTGGAGTGGCTGCAAAACTTTGAATTCTTTGCCATACGTCCTCGCAAACCAAGAGAGGGCAGAGGCTAAAATGGATGAGGTGATTTTACTGGATTACCGAGGGTTCCTTTCAGAAGCAGGATCCTCCAATCTTTTCTGGCGAAAGGGCGGAGAGTATTTCACTCCTTCTCTTGATTGTTCTTGCTTGAATGGGGTAGCACGGAAAGTAATTCTGGAGGAAATAATTAAGCTTGAACTCCCGATTCAGGTTGGAGATTTTTTGCCTGAGGAATTGAAGAGTGCAGACCAGATTTGGGTGAGTAATGTAGCCGGAATCAGCTATTTAGCTCAAATTGACCAAAAAGAATATTCTACTGAGCCACTTTCGATTTTTCAAAATTTTTTTAATTGAAACACCAATCCGGCTAAATATTATAGACACGTTTGTGCGAAAACCTTATATTTAGCGGCTTATTCTTTTAGGATTAGTCCATTACAAAAACCATAGCCCATCAATCCAAATAATTCCTATTTATGCTCTTAGAACCTTTAGACCTTATAGTTTTCATTGGCTATTGCCTTTTGATTATAGGGATGGGCCTTTTTGTTTCTCAGGAAAAGAAAGGCCACGTCAAAAATTCCTCTGATTACTTCCTGGCTTCCAAGGCTTTACCCTGGTGGGCTGTAGGTGCTTCTTTGATTGCTTCCAATATTTCTGCTGAGCAGTTTATCGGGATGTCGGGTTCCGGATTTGCATTGGGACTTGCCATTTCAACTTACGAATGGATGGCCGCTGCGACTCTTTTGGTAGTTGCTATTTTTTTCCTTCCTGTTTACATAAAAAAGGGGATTTATACCATGCCGGGCTTCCTGCTCGACAGATATGATACTAGAGTGAGAACGACCATGGCAATTTTCTGGTTGCTTCTTTATGTTTTTGTCAACCTGACTTCAGTATTATATCTGGGTGCTCTAAGTATTAACACAATCTTGGGTGTTCCGATGATGTATTCAATCATCGGTTTGGCTCTTTTTGCAATGGTTTATTCCATCTATGGAGGATTGAAAGCGGTAGCCTGGACAGATGTGGTTCAGGTAGTTTTCCTGATTGCCGGTGGTTTGGCTACCACTTACATCGCTTTGCAAATGGTCGGATCTGGTGATGCATGGGAAGGTTTGGGAATTTTGAGAAAAGAAGTTCCGGGCCATTTTTCAATGATTTTGTCTCAAGGTGAAATGATGGTTCCTGACGGAAAAGGAGGTACAAGAGATGCTTACCTAGATCTTCCTGGAATCAGTGTTTTGGTAGGAGGTATGTGGATCACAAACCTGAGTTATTGGGGATTCAACCAGTATATTACCCAAAGGGCATTAGCGGCAAAAAATCTCGATGAGGCTCAGAAAGGGATGATTTTCGCAGGTTTCCTGAAACTCCTGATGCCTCTTATAGTAGTGGTTCCTGGTATTGCAGCTTTGGTCATTGTAAATAATGGCATTGATACAGGCTTCGTAGAGTCGATGAAAGATCCGGTTACAGGGTTGATCAAATCAGACAGAGCGTATCCGACCTTGCTTCAGTTATTACCAACTGGCTTAAAAGGTTTGGCATTCGCAGCATTGACTGCAGCAATTGTTTCCTCATTGGCTTCCATGGCAAACAGCACCTCGACCATCTTCACGATGGATATTTACAAGAAATACTTTGGTCAAAATGCCTCTGAATCAAAGCAAGTAACAGTTGGAAGAATTACAGCCGTTGTTGCTTTCATCATTGCCTCAATCGTAGCGCCTGCTTTGGGTCAATTAGATCAGGCATTCCAGTTCATTCAGGAATATACCGGATTTATCAGCCCGGGAGTATTTGCGATTTTCTTTTTTGGAGTTTTCTGGAAGAAAACTACTTCCAATGCAGCCCTGGTTGGTGCAGCTCTAAGCATCCCGCTTTCTGTTGTACTTAAAATAGCCTTACCTTTACTGCCTTTCATTGACAGAATGGGTTATGTATTTTTGGTTTTAGCTGCCTTGATGATTACCATCAGTTTGGTAGAAGGAAAAGGTAAAGACCATCCAAATGCCATTGAAATCGATGCGGAATTGTTCAAAACCAGCACCGGATTCAAGATCGGAGCCTTTATTATTACCGGTATCATCGCAGCGCTTTACATTATATTCTGGTAAAATCTTATGCGTAAGTTATTATTAGGTTTAGACCTGGGTAGCTCCTCGGTCAAAGCTTCTTTGCTGGATGCTGATTCCGGGAAATCGATCGCTTCTAAAGCTTTTCCTGAGGAAGAGATGCCTATGAGTTCACCTGAGAAAGGGTGGGCTGAGCAAGATCCTGAGATGTGGTGGAAATATGTGCAGCAGGTAAGCAAACATGTCCTCAATCAGGCGGAAGTAAAGAAAGGCGAACTTCAGGCAATTGGAATCGCTTATCAAATGCATGGATTGGTGGTCGTGGATAAGGATCAAAAAGTCCTTAGACCTTCAATTATCTGGTGTGACAGCAGGGCTGTAGCTATTGGACAAAAAGCTTTTGAATCCCTTGGAGAAGACTTTTGTCTTCCTCATTTGCTTAATTCTCCTGGAAATTTCACCGCCTCCAAATTGAGGTGGGTGATTGAAAACCAGCCGGAAGTAGCAGCCAAAATTCATAAAATCATGCTTCCGGGAGATTTCATCGCCATGAAGCTGACGGGTGAAATTCTGACTTCCGAAACGGGACTTTCCGAAGGGATTTTCTGGGATTTTAAAGAAAATGGATTGAGTAAAAAAATTCTGAATCAATACCAAATCCCAAATTCCTGGATACCTGAAGCCGTTCCATCTTTCTCCGTTCAGGGAAAAGTGAAAGCAGAAATTTCAGAATTAACCGGGATTGAAGTTGGAGTGCCTGTTTGCTACAGAGCAGGCGACCAACCGAATAATGCATTTTCTCTTCAGGTTTTGAAACCAGGA
The DNA here is from genome assembly GCA_036676605.1 of Algoriphagus sp. GTDB lineage: Bacteria > Bacteroidota > Bacteroidia > Cytophagales > Cyclobacteriaceae > Algoriphagus. The sequence goes on along the minus strand of JAKFCO010000063.1, from coordinate 4,571 downwards.
GAACTCGCTACCACAGCAGGGACATCTGGAACTGTCTATGGAGTATGCGATGAACCGCTTTACGACCCGCTTTCCAGAGTCAATACTTTTGTCCATGTGAACCATTCAAAGAAGAGTCCTTCCTATGGAGTTTTACTTTGTGTAAATGGCACTGGAATTCTGAATAGCTGGCTGAAAAAAGTAATGGGCGGCAATCGGATTACCTATAATGAAATGAATACAATCGGAAGTTCTGCGCAAATCGGATCTGAAGGCCTTGTCTTCATTCCCTTTGGAAACGGGACTGAGCGCATCATGCAAAACAAACCTGTCGGAGCACATTTGCTTGGACTTGATTTGCTCAAACACGACAAACATCATGTAGTAAGAGCAGCTCAGGAAGGGATCGTTTCCGCTTTGACGTATGGATTCAGAATCATGCAGGAAATGGGCATGAACCTGAAAACAGTGAAAGCCGGAAATGCAAATATGTTTCTAAGTCCGCTTTTCAGAAAAACCTTCGTTCATATGAATAAGGTAAGTCTGGAATTGTACGATACAGACGGAGCTCAGGGAGCGGCTAGAGGTGCAGGAATCGGACTTGGATTATTCGCAACCGAATCTGAGGCCTTTAAAGGGCTGACTTTATTAGAAACTCTTGAGCCAAATGGGGCTTTCTTCGAGCCGTATGAAGAAGCTTATCAAAATTGGAATTCAAAGCTTACAGCCTTATTGAAGTCCGGGCTTTAAGTATTGAATTAAATAATATGTATATCCGTAATTACACCAGTAGCCAAATTAATTATACCTCACCTCGACTCTGCTCGGTGACCGTATTAAATTGTAGAATAAGGAGGGGGAAAAATGCGGTGGCTGAGCGAAGTCGAAGCCATATTTGTTCCTTATCGCAGTACTGGCAACAAAGCGTAATATTTAAAATTATCAACTATTAGAAACCTATTAACCAAATAACTTTCACTCAATATGTCAAAATCCTATTTCCCCAACATCGGCAAAATTCCTTTCGAAGGAAAAGAAAGTGATAATCCCCTGGCATTCAGATTCTATGATGAGAATCAATTAATCGCCGGCAAGACCATGAAGGAGCACTTTAAGTTTTCGATAGCTTACTGGCATTCCTTCTGTGGCACAGGCGGAGATCCATTCGGGCCGGGTACGATCGTTCATCCTTGGGATGCTTCGGCGGATCCGATTCAAAGAGCTAAAGATAAAATGGACGCTGCTTTTGAATTTATCACAAAGATTGGTGCTCCTTATTATTGCTTCCATGACATCGATTTGATCGATGAAGGACCAAGTTTGGCAGACTACGAAAAGCGGATGCAAATCATCACTGAATATGCCAAGCAAAAGCAGGCTGAATCCGGGATCAAACTACTTTGGGGTACTGCGAATGTGTTTAGCAATCCACGCTATATGAATGGTGCTTCCACCAACCCTGATTTCAATGTCGTTTCGTGGGCAGGAACTCAGGTGAAAAATGCAATCGATGCTACGATTGCTTTGGGTGGAGAAAACTACGTATTCTGGGGCGGTCGTGAGGGCTATATGTCTTTACTCAATACCGATATGAAGCGTGAGACTGAGCACTTGGCCAAGTTTCTTACCATGGCTCGTGATTATGCGCGCAAGAATGGATTCAAAGGTACTTTCTTCATCGAGCCTAAGCCGATGGAGCCAACCAAACACCAGTATGATTACGATGCTGCTACAGTTGTTGGCTTCCTGAGACATCATGGTTTGGACAAAGATTTCAAATTGAACATCGAAGTAAATCACGCTACTCTTGCAGGTCATACCTTCCAGCACGAGCTTCAGGTAGCTGCAGATGCCGACATGCTTGGAAGCATTGATGCTAACCGAGGCGACTATCAGAACGGCTGGGATACGGATCAGTTTGCGATGAACTTGCAGGAAATGACTGAAGCCATGCTGGTGATTTTGACATCCGGCGGTATCAAAGGCGGAGGAGTAAACTTCGATGCCAAAGTGAGAAGAAACTCAACAGATGCAGATGATCTTTTTCTGGCTCACATCGGAAGTATGGATGCCTTTGCAAGAGGAATGTTGATTGCACAAGATATTCTTGAGAAATCCGATTATCTGGCAAGGAGAAAAGCCCGCTACGAAAGCTTTGATTCCGGAAAAGGTGAATCTTTCGAGAAAGGTGATTTAACTCTTGAGGATCTTAGAAACCATGCCTTCGCTACGGGCGAACCGGCCAAGATCAGTGGCAAGCAAGAATTGTTCGAGAATATGCTTAACCGATATATCTAAAATCAAAATGAGACCTTCGGGTCTCATTTTTTTTTCGAAATTACCTCTATGAAAAATCTATGGCTCCTGTTGGTTTTCCTGGGTCTTTTGGCCTGCGAATCAAACAAGTTTGAATCCGAAGTTGTCTTGCCAAACCTGTTCTCAAAAGGGATGGTAATCCAGCGAGACCAGCAAATTTCGGTTTGGGGAAAGGGAATTCCCGGAAAGAAAGTCCGGATCAGCCTTGCTGAAATAATTGCAAGCACAGAGGTCGAGCCTGACAGTACCTGGTCTATCAAGCTCCCATCCTTGGTGGCTGGCGGACCCCATACTCTTCAGGCCAATAATGTCGTCGTAGAGGATGTTTATTTAGGAGATGTATGGGTTGCCGGTGGCCAATCCAATATGGAATGGAAGTTGAAATCCCAGGTCATTGGTGCGGAAGCTGAATTTGCAGAGGGAGGATTTCCGGAGATCCGGTTTTTTAAAGTGCCTAATTCCTACAGTGCATTCCCTCAAACTGATGTGAAAGGAGGCGAGTGGAAAGTAGCTGATTCGGTGAATTTGCCTGATTTCTCAGCAATAGCCTGGTTTTTTGCGAAGCGAAATCACCTGGAGAAAGAAGTGCCGGTAGGAATCATCGAGTCCAACTGGGGAGGCACTCCGGCTGAAGGATGGACAGATCCAAAGATTTTGGCAGAAATGGGCAAATCCTATTCTGCTGAAGCCAAAGAAATCCTTGAGAATCCGGAAAAGTGGGAAAAAGAAAATCTGGATAATGAAAAGAATCGCCAGATGCGCGAATTACTTGTCAAGAAACCTGACTCACTTACTTCAATTCAGGTTTCAGGTTTAGCCTATGATGACTCAAATTGGAGATCCATTGACTTGCCAAAATCAAATCCTTTGCAGCATATTGCCTGGGTCCGAAAGAAATTTGTTCTGGCTTCGTCTGCTAATGTGACCCTTCATTTACCAAACATTGATCAGATGGCATACCTCTACATCAATGGAAAACAGGTCTATTTCAAAGATTTTGGAACTGGAATGCCTGATTTAGCGATTGCACCGGAATTACTTTTTACAGGAAAGAATGTTCTGACAATCCGGGTTGTCAATACCTGGAACAACCAACCACAAGTAGGGCAGTCAGGTGAAATGTATTTTCTTCAGAACGGTAAAAAGGTTTCTCTTGAAGGAAAATGGGCTTACTCCACCGACATTGTCGAGCCAATGCTTCCGGATGTGGAGCGGAACAACTGGCGACCGGGCATGATGTACAATGCGATGATAGCTCCCATAACCAGGTTCCCGATAAAAGGTGTGATCTGGTATCAAGGCGAAAGTAATACTGAGAAACATGAGGAATACAAAGAGCTGTTTTCTGCGATGATCACCAACTGGAGAACTGCCTGGGGAATAGGTGACTTTCCATTTTTGTTTGTGCAGCTGGCTAACTTTATGGAAAGGCAGGAAGTTCAGCCCGATAGTGATTGGGCATTCCTGAGGGAAGCACAAACTCAAACACTTCAGTTACCGGCAACCGGAATGGCTGTCATTATTGACCTGGGAGAGGCCGCCGATATTCATCCTAAAAACAAGAAGGATGTTGGAGAGAGACTTTGGCTTCAAGCTAAAAAAGTTGCTTTTGGAGAAGAAATCCTTGCTTCAGGACCTGTTTTCAAAACTTCAGTGAAGAACGGAGAAGAAGTTCTGTTCAGTTTTTCTGAAGCAGGAGAGGGATTGAAGCTTTCCGCAGGAGAGAAAGTAAAAGGTTTTATAATCGCAGATAAGAAAGGCAAGTTTCATGCAATTGAAGGTGAGATTTTGGGGAAAGATCAGGTTAAAATAGTACTTCCAAAAGGAATGGAACCTTCTGAACTTCGATATGCATGGGCTGATAATCCTGAAGTCAATCTTGTAAACAGCATAGATTTGCCTGCTGCCCCATTCAGGTTTAGCTTTTAAAATATCATCAATATCCGCATTTTCCCCTCCCTCTAAAAAAATCAGAACCCGGTGGCTGAGCTCCCGCCTCCCGGAGGGCAGGAAGTCGAAGCCATATTTGATTAATTTCTCCCTACTGGCAACAAAAAGCGTATAATCTTCTAAAATATCTTATCAAACGCCTCATAAAAAAGCCCGGAAATAATCGTCCGGGCTTTTTCATTGTTCAACGTTTCAAACAATTAAACCCGGACTATGCATTAGAATTCGTTACGAGGGTTCAAACTGCAAGAAAATCAGTCACTTTGGAGAACGAGGCGTAGCACCGCTACGGTGAGATCGAAAAGTGAAGCGAAGCGACTGATTTT
>JAKFCO010000062.1:0-16765 GCA_036676605.1 Algoriphagus sp. | reverse complement strand
GTCTTCAGACCGTGTGAGAAAGAAAAAGGATTGTGTCTTAATTATCTTTTCACAAAAACAGTCCAAAGACTGTCATCTTAGCAGGTCCAAGTCACCGCTTCGCTAAAGACTTGAACCGGTTTTAATCCTCTTCATTCCAATATTCCATTCGCTCGCATTTACTCACCTCGTTGCTGTAGAAGTCAAACTCGGCGGTGACTTTTCCCTCGATCAGGTAGATTGCCCGGCCTTTGAAAGGATATTTTTTTCTACTGGGCCAGGTGTTTGTTTTGGGATTAAACTTCAAAGAATTGACCGAGATGGTTATTTTTATTTACCTCACAACCCGCTTATCCAGCTCAAGAGGATAGACTTTAGACTCCAGCATAGAGAAGTTTTGAGAAAGGGGATTGATTACATAATTCAGAGAACTGGGATCCACTACCGAAGGAACAGCAAGGCAAAGTATGCCGGATTTCAACAAGTTAGTCCCATATTCCTGAGCCGCACGAATGGCTGGGATTTGGTTCCAATCCGATGGCAAATCGGTCATCCTGGGAATAAAAATCAAGTTGTCAGGAATACTGATTTCCATCACTGAGTACAAAACATGGCGCTCCGATGAAAACAATTCGGGGTCTATGGTTAATCTTTCAAGCAAGGAAACCGAAATATTGGATCCCGCATAGATCGCCGGATTTCCAGGGAGATTCCATCTGCCTCCATACAACTTGGCACCTTCGCCGCTGCTGTCACAGTATTGGGTTAAGGCTATCCGATAGACTTTCATTTCCCTCAGACAGCTATACCGTGCTGAAGCCGCATGATTTCGGTTTTGAGCAGGTCAATTCCTTCTGAGACATCGATTAAATCAAGAGGCTTGCGGTTCCTAAGGGAAAAAAGTGGGCGCTCCATCCATCTTCTGAATCCTTCCCGACCAAAATAATTCACACCTATCGCATAGAGCTCGGCCAATTCGTAGAGTTTTTCGGACTGGTTGGTGTCAAAAACATCCTTGCGCTGCAGGGTCTTGGCAGAGACTCCCAGCGCATCTGCGAGCGTATTGTAATCTAGTCCGGATAGCTCTTTGAAGCTTTCAAAGGAGCTTTTGTCGAGGCCATTGCGGAAGGCATCCACTCGGGAGAGTGGCTCATCCAGCTTGTCTGCGTCCATCCGTAGGATGTCTTGAACGGACACATGAGCTTTTTGATAGACTGCTAGGGCTGGTTCGCTTACTTTGGAGAGTTTCTTTGCCATGATTAAAATCGGTAATTTGTCTTCTAAGATAACGTAATTTGTCTGAAATTGATTCTTCCGATCCGGATTTTTTTCAAAATCAATTATTTCTGTAGGAGGCTTCTAGTTTTTACATTTCTGCTCAGAAATGGAAGTCAATTACTTGAATCCAGGCTATCGGGTTTTATAAATAATTTTCAATCGCTTCATTCTCCATTTTAAATTCATCAATCCCCCGCATTCCAGTATTCCATCCGTTCGCACTTACTCACCTCGATGCTGTAGAAGTCAAATTCGGCGGTGACTTTTCCCTCGATCAGGTAGATTGCCCTGCCTTTGAAAGGATATTTTTTTACCCCGGGGGGGAAATGAACCGTATCAATCCAATCACCTTCCCGATCGATGAAAGTGCCGAAGTTCATCACATCGCCTTTGATCGTGCGTGTGTACTTCACCGTGACGAGATAGCCGATGATTTGCACGGTTTTACCAAGACAGGCTTTCAGATCTCTGGCTTTGATCCCCTGAATACCCTGGTCTTTGATCAGGTGAAAAGGCGAGTCGAGCGGAAACTCCAGGATATCGATCTGATCCACGATTTCCTGACGAATGTCGATCTCTTCCAGTTGGGGCACAGTCGGTTGCTTCCTCGTGTTTTGGCGAAACAGATCATTTGGGGCAGGAATGGCCTTCCGCTTGTTCAGGATGAAATGGGCTTCCCAGAGTAATTCCTGCCGGGTTTTTCCGGTAAACCGGAAGCAACCGATCCGGATCAGAATCAGTAATTGCTCCAGACTGATATCCATTCGGGCAGCAAAGTCCGCCAAACCCAGAAAATCTCCATTCTCTCTTCGTTCGTTCAGGATTTTGTCGATGCTGGTTTTCTCCAGATACTTCAGATGGATAAATCCCAGGTAAACCGTCTTTCCTGTGATTCGGGTGAGGTATTCACTTTCGTTGATGTGGGGGGGCTGAATGTCGGCCCCGTTCATTCGGAGTTCGTGGATGTAGAATTCAGTGTGATAAAATCCTCCGAAATTATTGATCACTCCCACCATGAATTCCAGCGGAAAGTAAGCTTTCAGGTACAGGCTTTGGTAGCTCTCCACCGCGAAGGAGGCCGAGTGCCCTTTGGCAAAAGAATATCCGGCGAAGCTTTCGATTTGATACCAGACTTCGGCGGTGACTTTTTCGTCCCGACCCATTTCCTTGCAGTTGCTGAAAAACCGATCCTTCACCCGTGTAAATTCATCTTTGGAGCGTGATTTTCCGCTCATGCCTCTTCGCAGCACATCCGCTTCACCCAGACTCAGCCCTGCAAAATAATGCGCCACTTTGATCACATCTTCCTGATACACCATGATCCCGTAGGTCTCGGGCATGATCTCAGCGAGAACCGGATGGGCAAGTTTTCTCCGCTCCGGATCCACATGCCGGAGGATGTACTCCCGCATCATTCCCGATCGGGCGACACCGGGGCGGATGATTGAGCTGGCAGCCACAAGTTCCAGATATTCGTCCGCTTTCATCTTGGCAAGCAGCATGCGCATCGCCGGTGACTCCACGTAGAATGCCCCGATGGTATGTCCGTCGCGCAGGTATTGCTTGATTTTCGGGTCTTTCTTGAATTGCTCCACCTGACGGATATCGACTTTGATTCCCTGATTCTGGTAGATGGTCTCGATGGCCGATTTGATATGACCGAGCCCGCGCTGACTCAGGATATCAAACTTATGCAGCCCAATGTCTTCTGCCACATGCATGTCGAAGTGGGAGACAGGAAAGCCTTTTGGCGGCACTTCCGTCGCGGTGTAATAGTGGATTGGCTTGTGCGAGATCAGTATTCCGCAGGCATGAATGGTCAGATTCGACGGCATATTCTTGAGTACATTGCTGTATTTCAGGATGAGTTTGCCGTATTGATCCGGTACGTATCCGGGCTTGTCGGCGTAGTGGATCAGCGATTCGATCTCCGATTTGGGCAGGCCAAAGACTTTCCCGAGTTCGCGGAGTACGGAGTTATACTGAAAGGTATTGTGCGCGGCGAGGAGGCAGACATGTTCCTGCTTGCCCTGGTTGTACTTGCGAAAGATGTAATCGGTGACTTCATCCCGGTCTTTCCAGGAGAAATCAATATCAAAGTCCGGAGGGTTTTCCCGGTAAAGATTGATAAATCGCTCAAAGTAGAGGTCGAGTTCGATTGGGTCCACATCTGTGATCCCGAGGCAATAGGCTACAATGCTGTTTGCGCCGGAGCCTCGACCCACGTGGTAGAAGTTCTTCTGCTGCGCAAAGCTCACGATATCGTAATTGATCAGAAAGTACGAAGTGAAGGACTTTTGCTGGATGAGTTCGAGTTCCTTTTCGATCCTGGCGGAGATTTCAGGACTGAGTTCGAGATAGCGATTGATGGCTCCTTTGAATGTCTCCTGCCTGAGGTAATCGAAGTCTTCCCAGTCCGAACCCAGGATGTCGCGACGGTTTTTGACGGCCTGGAAGTAGAAGGAAAACTGACATTGTTCGAGGAGTTTTTGGGCGTTGGCGAGGAGATAGCTGTGATTTTCGCAGGGGCCCACCATATCTGCATAGCTGTAAAACTGATCGTCTGCACTTCCCTGAGCTTCCGTTGGAAGCTTGCTCAGGAGAGTGTTCAGATCGATGCTTCGCAAAAGCCGATGGGCGTTGAATTCAATTTTGGACGCGAAACTCACCGATTGGAGCAGGACGAGTTTGTCCTTGTAGCGAAACCAGGGGGAGGAGATCAGGCGATTGAGTTGGAAGGGATGCACGCCGACGAACTCATTTTCCCGGAGGGCAAAATGCTTCTCCGGTAAGGGATAGATCACGAAGCTGTTTGCAAACGCCGGAGCTTTGGCAGCAAAATCCTTCTTCTGAATCAAGTGCTCCGAAAGGTGGAGGTTGAGTTCGTAGAAGCCTTCCTGGTTTTTGGCCAGACCGATGTATCGCTGGGTCGTGCCATTTCGGAAGTCGATGCCGATCACAGGATGGATGCCGGCTTTTTGCGCAGCCCTGATAAATGGGAAAACCCCGGCGGTACAGTTGATGTCTGTGAGGGCAAAGGCATCAAGTTTTTTGCCTTTCGCCTCAGCGATCAGTGCTTCCACGGACATTGTCCCGTATTTGAAGCTGAAGTGAGAGTGGCAGTTGAGGAACATTTTTAAGTTATTAGAGGAAATACACTGTGTGAAATAGGCTGCGCGAAACACACCTCGCTTCGCTTCGTGAGATAGGCTGACGCGAGATATGCTGACGCGAGATAAGCTTCGCGATGAAGACCCGTAGACGAATGAGAATAGGTTGTCCGTAGTATTTCTTCTACCGAAGGCACTTGTGTTTCTACCGTATTTCCATTGTATTTCTGGAAAATATAAGTCTCAATCCAACCTCTTTCAACACTAAAACCCAAGTTAAAATGTCAATTGTTTTAACATTTTAATGTTTATAATGTAGTCAAAAAGTAAATAGGGAAGCAAGGGAAAAATGGATTTCCGGGAAAATTATGACGAGATTTTATCAGGTGAGCTGTTGGAGAATAGAAATAAAAAATCCGAAGCGGAGAGCCTCGGATAGAATGAAAGATTGTCTAAATGTTCAGGAAATCAATTCGCTTACGAGCAGATCCTCATCCAATGATTCCCAATAAATTCCTTCTCCATCTCCAATAAATCTCCAATCATTGAGTTCCGAAGGAGAGGCATTTCGCAGTTTGGGAAACCATTCGAGGGGAATACTCACTTCACGGCCATCTTCAATAAAAACGGTCATTTTATCCTCTGTAAATGTGAGGTTAGTAGCTTGGTAAGACTTGTATTTAGCAAAAGTATTCATCCCATTTTATTTGAAACAATTCCAAATTTGATTGAAATATGATCATCGGCAGAGATGGAATATAGGAAAAGCCAGATGAAAAATATCGAACTCCATACGATAAATACCGAATTGAAACTATCGTTCAACCGTCATCGGTCATCTCTCACCCCACTTTTATCCCATATTTTCCAAGCAAACCCGGTAATCCATCCAAGTCAAATCGGGCTCCTTTGATGCGATTGAGTTCAGGATCGAGGCGGAAGCCCTGGGCATTCCGAAAGTCGGTTTTTTCCAAAACTGTACGGTTAAAAACAACTCCGCTCAGATCCGTGCCCTGGAAATCTGCGGAACTCAAATCAGCTTGGGTAAAATCCGCTTCGAGCATCCGGCAGTTCAAAAATTTTGACTTTTTGAGTTGCAGATTGTAAAAACTGCAGTAGTCCAGTTGACAGGATTGAAAACTAAACTCCAGCAAAAATGGATTGGCTGAGTGAAAGTGAATACCCAGCATTTTGCATCCTTCAAACTTGATGTTGCGAAAGGCAACTCCCGGCACTTTCAGATTGCTGAGATCACAGTTTTTGAACGAACAGTTTTCAAAACTGAATCCATTCAGGTTCAATCCGGAAAACTTGCACTGCAGAAATTGACAATTATCATACTCTCCTGGAGTAAGTGAGGTAATGGAAAAATCCTGGTTTTGGAAAGTTTGTTCAGAGAAATAGGGCATGTTTTTTCGGTTGCTGAGCTTAGTCAAAGCATTAGTCTCAGTGTTCAGAAATCAGTCTCAGTTTGGTAAAGAGCAATTTGAAATTAAGGAATGAAGTTTAGGTTGACCTCGTAATTCGTATTTCGTAACTCGTCACTTCATAGTCCTGCCAAATCCCATTTACGGATGGTCTCTTTGATCAGTCCGGCGACTTTAGCATTTACTTTTTTGAAGTATTCATCCGCCTGCTCCTGATTGAAATTTGGGTAGCCCTGACCTTCCTGATACAATCCGATTGAGGATGGGAAAGGCACCGCTGACCAGGTTCCGGTCTTCGGATAGGCAGTCGCCATGTCTGCATTGTAGCGATCTTTATGCACCAAAGTCGGATCGATCGCCTGGATGTAAGCTGTCTCATTTAGCCCGGCGTGACCACCATCTTCTTTGAAAACTTCCAGCGTCACATCCGATGCATACGACCACCAGTTGATTACCAGTGTGCGAACGCCAAATTTATTGGCAACTTCGGCAGCTACGGCCTGAAGGACTGCAGTTTGTCCGCCTCCGTGACCATTGAGTATGATGATATTTTTGAAGCCGTTTTTGGCAAGTCCTTTCAAAATATCCCGAATGAACGGTCTGTAAGCTTCTTCAGTGATTTGAAAAGCTCCCGGGAAAGCAGCCATGCTTCCGGTGATTCCATAATTTAATGTCGGTGCGATCATTGCATTCAGTTCGTCCGCCATTGCTTTTGCCATGGCGAAAGGAGCAGTATTGTCAGCTCCGTTATTGACTACGCCATGAGGTTCAAGTGTTCCTGTAGGAAGGAGAACCGTGTTGATTTTCTCAGGGACAAACTCCGCAAACTCCATCCAATTCACCCGATCCATTTCGCGAGTGGAGATAGAATTCTGAGCTTTCAGGTCAAAGGAAAACGAAAGAAAAAGACAAAGAAAAAAGATGAAAGAGCGAATCATAAGTTTGGTGGGACCGGTAAATGAAATGAAGAGTCGTGAAATTAAGGGAAAAAATTAAGCCGGTTAGGAAGAAAATGGGAGGTCCAACTTTTAAAAAATGAAAAAATCCCTTCTGGTTTGTCAGAAGGGTCTTTTCAGCTTTAATCATCTCCGCATTCCACATTCGGATTAAACTTCGTAAAAATGCCGGCAGGATTGTTTTTCCAAACCCAGGCATGAAGTTGATAGTTGGGAAATGGGAGAACTTGAGTATCATAATCAAATTCCTGATTTCCAAAAAAGGGTGGATTTTCATTTTCAAAGTCCCAAGCCTCAGCAACGACGATGAACTCAACAGCCACCAGTTTCAAATTTCCTTCTTTGTCCACTTCATAAAGAAGGGCTTCTGGTTGGGTGGGGTCAAAGACTCCATCCACAATGCCAAAATTAACATAGTGATAACCCATTCCTCCAAGGGTGGGATGGGAAACGCATTCCGACCCTAAGGAATATCCGGCGTCTTCTGCAACTTCGATTCTATGATATTTTGCTGTACCACCCCGAAGATTTGCCAGCATATTGAGCGTGGTGGGATCCATTCTCAGGTTTTCCAAAGGGTTAGCAAAAGGTTCATTAATTGCTTTTTCAAGATCCGAACTGGGATCCAACGGGAGGGAAGGATTGCTGATTTCAGAGATACAGCTTGATTGGACCATAATTGCTATCAAAATCAGCAAAATGCCCCATTGAATTTTTGAAGATGTGTTCTTCATTGGTTTTTGGGTTTTGGTGTAGGAAAGAAGGATTAAATAAAAATTAAAAAACCACGAGGGTACCGGGCGCAAAACTCTATGCTTACTAAAAAGCAGGGACCTATTAGGTATTAAAATTTACACAATGGAGAGTTAATTGTCTAAAATATAATGATTTAAGTTTTTTCAATTGGCTATTTGAAAAAATGATTCTGTGATTTGACAAGCTTCGCAAGCCCCATTCAATTCACCCAATCCATCTCTCAAGCGGAGAATTTTTGCTCAGCATTCAGATGAAAAAAAATAAAAAACAGGAACAATTCGGAAAGTAAATTTTCATGGATTTTTTGTGGGAATTGTGTTTAGAAAGTCTATTCCGGTACACTTTGGCCCAACTCAGGTTAAAAAAAATACTTTTTTTCGGGTTTTTCAAAAAATCTTGTGCGCTACTCAATCCAACCTTTCAACTCAGTTCGTAAATCCTTTTCAAATCACCCGACCGATTTGAAAAGGGCAGGTGATTCAATTTTTTCCATAGAGACTAAACTGAATTATTAACCTAAAGACACCAAAATGAAAAATGAACTAATCAAGCCAAGCGGACTGGTGAAGAGTGCAGATCGTCGGCTTTTTCTGAAAAGAGGCTCTCTGTCTGTGGCAGCAGCAGGTTTGCTGATGATCGGATGTAACGACGACGAGTAGATCCCAATAATCCGACTGTGAGTCTGGGTTCCGGAGATATTGGTATTCTATACTACGCTTACGTACTGGAGCGCTTTCGATTCACTCAATGGAGGGAAGTCATGCTTCGATGGTGAGGAGATTGCGAACCAAAAAAGGTCTGGATACAGTCAAAGGCTGGATCAGCAACGGAAGCATCGGATCCTTCGATTGCTACTCAGGCGATCTATGCCGGTGAAGAAAACGTCATGCACGCCGGAGTGAATGTGGTAAATCTTACAGAATTGTGCTACTGCAGTGTCCAAAGGACGGGATGAGCCGCTGGCCAAAGATCAGGTCCTTGGGATTGCATCTCTGTTTTTGGCATAAAAAGAAAAATAGTTGGGTTTGGGTGTTAGATGTCACTTCCGTTTGGAGGTGGCATCTTTTTTTACCCCAGATAGATGCGGTATAGACTGAGCCTGGAGATGGCTGTATGATCGATGAGTTCGGGATGCTCAAAGTCCTGCCAATACCTCATTCCGATTTTTTGCATGACGCGGATGGAGGCCAGATTTGCAAGGGAGGCCATCGAAAGGACTTCGGGGATTCCTTTTTCTTTTGCAAAACCCAGGCATGCCTGAGCGCCCTCGGTTGTAAGTCCCTGATTCCAAAATTCTTTCCGGATTCTCCAGCCGATATCCACGCAGGGAGTGAAACTCGCATCAAAAGTCTTCCATCCCAGCCCGATCATTCCAGCCAGTTCGCCGGTTTCCAGCAGATCCGCTGCGAAATAGCAATAGCCTTTGTTATCAAAAAGTCGGTTCATCCGCTCCATCATTGCCTTTGATTCCTCCTCGCTCAGCGGTTTTTGGAAAAAGCGCATGACATCAGTATCGGAATTCATTGTTGCGAAAGCAGGTAAATCGTCTTCATTCCAAAGTCGGAATCCAAGTCGGGGAGTGGTGAAGAGGTGGTGGTTGGTGCTCAAGGTCAAATAAAATTTAAACTTAATATCGATTTCAAATTCGAAAATTCAAAGAGTTGGATTGGCTGGAATAGTGAAATGTAAACTTTTTGCATTCGAAGCCAAATGGAACACCGCGCGGAGGTCGAGGATGGCTTGGTTCCCATTCCCCAATTCTCCATTTTAAATTCCGGATCGCAATCCTGTTAAATGGATTCAACGTTCGTCTTCCTTCATCCAAAACCACTACTTGACTGATTTCATACTTTTAGGCGAATTTAGCTCTTTATCGAAAAATGTTTGCTCCTTCGTTCCATGGAAGGACCGTAGCGCCCGAACTTCTGTTTTGGGAGCTTTCTCCCCCATAGATGAGGTATCCATTAGGTATCCCACTTAATTTTTCCCAGTACTTTAATCCTTTAAAAAACTCAGAGTTGATAGTTTTTCCAGATTTGATTTCGACTGGAATTAGTTGGTTTTCTTTTTCCCAGAGCAGGTCGAGTTCATTTCCGGTATTGTCTCTCCAGAAGAATAATTCATTTTCCTTTCCTTTATTCAATCGGTTTTTCCAAAGGTCAGCCAAAATCATATTTTCAAACAGATTCCCCCGGAGCGGATGAGTTTCCAATTGGAGCGTGTTCTTTATTCCCAATAATGAGCAAGCCAGACCTGTGTCAGTGAAGTACAATTTCGGCATTTTGACAATTCGCTTGTTGAAGTTTTGATGATGGGGTCTGAGCATAATAATTATGAAACTCGTCTCCAATACCCCTAGCCATGAATTGATGGTTTTATTATCCACTCCCAATTCCACTGCTAAGTTATTTGCATTGAGAAGTTGACCGACTCTTCCCGCACAGAGACGGAGGAATTTTTCAAAAACAGCCAGGTTAAGGATGTTTTTGATTTGTCTCACGTCGCGCTCTACATAAGTTTTCAGATAATTGGTGTGCCATCTGATCGGATCAGCTTTTTGGTCAGCTATTGCTGGATAAAAACCGGTAAGCAGACATTGATTTGGATCAATTGGGAGGAGTTTGGCGGTATTTAGTTCATCGATCGTCAACGGCAGGAGCTGAAGGTATCCGATTCTTCCGGCCAGACTTTGTGTAATATTTTCCTGAAGCAAAAAGTTGTTTGATCCGGTTAGAATGAATTGGCCAGGGCTTTTACTTTCATCCAAAATCTGTTGTAAGTAGGAAAATAGTTCTGGCACTTGTTGAATTTCATCTAGAATTCCTCCTTCCGGGAATTCCCTTAAAAAACCTCTTGGATCTTCTCGCGCATAGAGCCTTGTATCCGGGTTTTCCAGACTTACATATTTTTTTTCGGGGAAAATTGCTCTGCAAAGCGTCGTTTTTCCCGATTGACGTGGACCAATTACGGCAACAGCTTTGAAATTTTTTGCCAAGATTTTTAGTTCTTCATTTGCTTCTCGCTCGATCATTTTTTACAAATATGGAATTAGATTCCTAAATTGTAAATAATTAATGAAAAATTCAATAAGAAATGCCATTTTGATTTAAGTGGTGAACCAACTTTCGATAAGATTAAATCGCCAGGCCACTAAACGGATTAAATCTCCTTCTTCCCACACTCATCCCCGCTGCCCGGAATACGGTTTTGTGCAGAGATTAAATGTATTCTCTCGATCGTAACCGAAAATAGACATGTTTATTTTCGGTTACGATCGAATAATTACATGTTTTTACCATGTGATTGCGAGGATAATAGAAAAATCTGTACTTGAGCGAGTGCATCAGGGAAAGTTTTTGCTGCTTACCAGGCCCCGGCAAGTGGGGAAAACTACGCTGCTGAGACAAATCACTGGACAGCTTTCTGAGAAACAGCTTTGGTTGAATTGTGATAATCCTGATGATCGATTGAGTTTGGAGGATGTTACCCTTACTTCTCTTACATCTTTGACAGGAAGCTATACCCTTCTCATAATAGATGAAGCTCAGCGTGTGCGAAATATAGGTCTTACGCTAAAGCTATTGGTGGATAATTTCCCGGCTGTACAAGTCATTGCTTCCGGATCTTCTGCTTCGGAATTGGCCAATTTTATCAAAGAACCTCTTACAGGAAGGAAGCGGGAGTTTAATCTTTTACCATTTTCCACAGAAGAACTGATTGGAGTGACCTCCGAACGTGAAGAAAAGCGATTGTTGGAAAATCGATTGATTTACGGTTTTTATCCTGAGGTGGTAAATCATCCAGGAGATGCTGTGGAAGAGCTTTCTGAAATCACGGTAAGTTATTTGTACAAGGATATTCTGAGTCTGGATGAGGTTAGGAAACCTGCAATTCTCCAAAAACACTTATTGGCACTGGCACTGCAAGTAGGTTCAGAAGTGACTTTTAATGATCTGGGAAATACAGTAGGTATTGATAAAGAAACTGCAGAAAAATACCTGGATTTACTGGAAAATGCTTTTGTGATTTTCAGGCTGAATTCATTTAGCCGGAATATGCGACGTGAGATCAAAAAAAGCCGAAAAATCTATTTTTGGAATATGTGTATTCGGTTGATTGCACATATCAAAATAATATTTTGAATACCTATCCCTTCGACTTCGCTCAGGGACCGAAGTTTAGTTTTATGTCTAGGGAGGGGGAGGGAATGCGGCACCGCCGCATTCCCTCCCCCTCCCTCTAAACTATAATTAGCCGGAGGCTGAGCGAAGTCGAAGCCTGATTGGACATACGTGCAGATATCCGGATACGCATATTTTGGAATAATGGGGTAAGAAATGCCATCAGTCAACAACTTCAATTCTCTGGCACTGCGCTCGGATGTAGGGGCTCTTTGGGAGAATTTCATCATCAGTGAGCGAATGAAATATCTCCAATACTACCGTATTCCCACTGATGTTTTTTTTTGTGCGAGAAAGGATTGAATTACCTGGAAGCTTCGACTTTTCTTGAAGAGCTTTCCATTTTCTCAACCTATGAATCTAAGTATTGAGGTCATTTTTCCTAACTCAAATAATTTTCGATTCGTGTAAGATTGAGCAGACTCAGAATGGATAATTGGTCTGAAATAACCTGATTTCGCTCATATAATAAGAAATTGACAGGAGCCAAAAATCCTTATTTTTGATCAGAATTAAACCCACTTTAGAAACTACCCATGTTTGGACTACCCAGAACCCTTTTCAATGATGAGCATGATCTCTTCAGAATGAGTGTGAGAGATTTTATCGCCAAAGAAGTAACTCCGCACAATGCCGAGTGGGAGAGAAATAAGATGGTTTCCCGGGAGGCCTGGCTGAAATTTGGCGAAAATGGGTTTCTGGGAATTCAGGCTCCTGAAGCCTTTGGCGGCATGAATATTCAGGATTTCAGATACAATGCAATATTGATCGAGGAACTGGGATTGAGCGGTTGCTCGGGCCCGGCGATTGGTTTCCCCCTCCATAGCGAAATTGTGATGCCTTATATTTTGCATTACGCTACCAAAGAGGCGAAGCAGAAATATTTGCCAAAAATGATCGCTGGCGATTACATCGGTGCGATTGCGATGACCGAACCCGGGGCGGGATCAGATCTACAGGGGATTCGAACAAGTGCCGTTGACATGGGCGATCACTATCTGGTAAATGGCTCCAAAACCTTTATCACGAATGGCTACCTCTCCGACGTGGCTGTTGTGGTGGTGAAAACTGACCCGGGAAAAGGCGCCAAAGGAATGAGCTTATTGCTTTTGGATAATTCTATGGCTGGCTATACTAAAGGAGTTCCCTTCGAAAAAGTGGGTTTACACGCTCAGGATACCTGCGAATTGTTTTTCGAAGATGTGAAAGTGCCAAAAAAAAACCTGCTTGGAAAACCGGGAGAAGGTTTCAAATACCTGATGACCGAACTTGCTCAGGAGCGATTGGTTGTGGCTTTGGCAGCAGTTGCATTGGGAGAATATATGCTTCAGGCTACACTCAGCTATGTAAAGCAGCGAAAAGCTTTCAATAAATACATTTCAGAATTTCAGAATACAAGATTCAAATTGGCGGAGATGACAGCTGCTTTGGAACAAGGAAGAATCTATTGTGATCAATTGGTTCTCCTTCACAACGATAAAAAAGTAGATTCTGCAATGGCCTCCGCTGCCAAGTATAATATGACCGAACTTCAATGCAAAGTGGCTGATGAATGCGTGCAACTGCATGGCGGATATGGCTACATGTGGGAATATGGAGTGGCCAGAGCCTATGCCGATGCCCGGGTTCAGCGAATCTATGCCGGTACAAATGAGATTATGAAAGAGCTGATTGCCAGAAAAATTTTACAATAGGAGAGTTCAGCTATTGATCAAACCCATAAAAAGTTAGTAATTCAGAAAAATTAGCACTTCACCCAAAATACGATTACAATGAATGAATTTCCCTGGTTAAAGCATTATCCTGCTTCAGTTGATAAACAGGTTAATTGTGCGGCTTACAGCAGTATTTCGGAGCTTTTTGACGAATGCGTCAGGAAATATTCAGATTCAGTGGCTTTTGAATGCATGGGTAAGACTCTTTCATTTACGGAGTTGGATAAGCAGAGCGCAAACTTTGCAAATTACCTGACAGAGGTTCTCAAGCTCCCAAAAGGAACGCGGGTTGCGATTCAGATGCCGAACATCCTCCAATACCCGATTGCAATGTTTGGAGCGCTTCGTGCCGGGATGATTGTGGTCAATACCAATCCGCTTTATACGCCTGCGGAAATGAAGCATCAATTCAATGATTCAGGTGCTGAGGTGATTGTGATCGTGGCAAATTTTGCTGGTAACCTGGAAAAAATCCTTCAGGAAATTAAAGCAAAACACATCATCCTCACCGAATTGGGAGACTTATTGGGAGGGCTGAAAGGAACGATCGTGAACATCGTGGTGAAGCATGTGAAGAAACTGGTTCCTGCTTTTTCCCTGCCTAAAGCAGTATCCTTCAAATCAGTTTTGTCTCAGGGATCTAAATTCAAATACGAACCTAAGAAGCTCAGTCTTTCCGATTCAGCTTTTCTTCAATATACCGGCGGTACGACAGGAGTATCCAAAGGTGCCGAACTGACGCATGGAAATATCGTGGCAAACATGCAGCAGATCTCTGCCTGGATGAAGCCAAAGCTGAAAGAGCGGGAAGAGATCATCGTGACTGCACTGCCTCTTTACCACATTTTCGCCCTCACGGTAAATTGCCTGGCAATGCTCAAAATCGGAGCTCATAATTTACTGATCACCAATCCGAGAGACATGCCGGGCTTTATCAAAGAGCTTTCGAAGAAGAAGTTTACCGTTTTCACCGGAGTCAATACGTTGTTCAATGGATTGTTGAATCAGGAAGGATTCAGAGCTTTGGATTTCAGTAGTTTAAAGATTGCTGTTGGCGGCGGAATGGCAGTCCAAAAAGCTACTGCTGAGAAATGGAAATCAATAACCGGAGTGCCTTTGGCAGAAGGATATGGCCTGACCGAAACTTCACCCGTAGCAACTTGCAATCCGATCGATGGGACAGAAAGATTGGGAACCATCGGGATTCCCCTTCCCAATACGGAGGTAATAATTTGCGATGATGAGGGTAATCAGCTTCCAATTGGTGAGCGGGGTGAAATCTGTATCAAGGGACCGCAGGTCATGAAAGGCTATTGGAACCGACCGGATGAAACCGTCCTTGTGATGAATGGAGATTGGTTCAAATCCGGGGATATCGGAGTGATGGACAATGAAGGATTTGTGAAAATTGTCGATCGAAAGAAAGAGATGATTCTCGTTTCGGGATTCAATGTCTATCCAAATGAAGTGGAAGACGCGGTAGCTTCTTGTCCCGGAGTATTGGAAGTAGGAGTGATCGGAATGCCGGATCTCAAGTCAAACGAAAAAGTGATTGCTTATGTAGTTGCCAAAGACAAGACTTTAACAGCCGAGAAAGTCATAGCCCATTGTAGAGAAACTCTTACGAATTACAAGGTGCCAAGAGAAGTCTACTTTGCCGATGAATTACCAAAATCCAATGTTGGGAAAATCCTGAGAAGGGTAATCAAGGAAAGGCATATTGAAAAATTGGGATTATAGAGGAAGCCACTTTCTATAACCTTGGGCTGTGTCCCCTAGCCCAATAATTACATATTCAATCACCCTGGACTGTGTCCCCCATTCCAACAGCTGTGATTTCAAGCGCCGTGGATTGTTTCCCTACAGGGTGCCGTGGATTGTGTCCACACAGTCCACTAGCCTTTACCTTAGGGAACTACCAGTTTTCGTTTTTTTATTGATTTTCCAAAGGAGCTCCTGAATCTCCCTCTGGTCGATTTGAAAGCAATTGACAAACTTCCGATCTGTGAACACACAGACCGGGGTGTTGAGGAAAGGCATATTGAAAAATTGGGCAAATAGAAAAAGCCACTTTCTATAACCTTGGGCTGTGTCCTCACAACTCAATAGTTACATATCCAATCACCCTGGACTGTGTCTTCCCCAGAGTCCGGTAGTCGTGATTTCAAGCGCCGTGGATTGTGTTCCTACAGGGCGCGGTGGATTGTGTCCACACAGTCCACTAGCCTTTACCTTAGGAAACTGCCATTTTATTGGCTTTTTATTGATTTTTCAAAGGGGCTCATGAATCTCCCTTTGGTCGAATTGAAAACAATTGACAACCTTCGATGATTTTGAAATCATTTTGTTTGAGACTTGGTATTCCGGGATCATTAATCCAATATTCAAGTGGCTCTACAGCGCGACAAATGAAATAGTTGATGAAATCTTCAGAAAGAATTTCATTACTCGTATCCTGATCTGATATTCTGATTCCATATTTGAGATTCTTATTATTTCCAATTTTCCGGATTAAATTTTCCGAAACGAGATATTTAAGTTCTTTGAAGAATATCTTTTCCGGTACACAATATGGGATTTGGGTTGGAAACTCTGGCCGACTCAAAATTTGACTGCTTAATTCTTTAAGAGTCATGAATTTTCCTGCCTGGGAATTGAGTATTTCAAGAATATATTTCTTTTTCTTTCCTGAACTCAAGTACATCTGGATTAGATTTAAAATTGAAAAGCTTTCCCTCTTTTGGATTAGAGTGGCGATAAATACTACTTAGAAACTGATATTTTTTTTGATAGAATGAAGAAAAGTAATTTATCTGACACTTCCGATCTATCATGAACAAGCCCTTCAATTTATCTGATTATGGATAAATCTGATTTCTCAATCATCTTAACTCCTTTGATACGGTTCTCTCCGGAAGTTGAGTAGTGCCTTTAGGGAAGAGTCTCCAACTACCAGGCATTAAATCCGAAGCAGTTCACAAACTCCCTCTTCCCGATAGCGAAGCGTGTCGGGAGCTGGGGTGAGGATGGAATCCAATTGCTTCCGGTTATTTACTGGATGCAAAAGACAGGAGGGTTTAATTGCCCCCGCCAATTGTACGGGATTACACCTTGTCCCCACAATTACCTGACTAAGACTGCCGGAGTCAGTATAGGTTATCGCCCCATTCATTGGCTGATTTTTCGGGGAAATTAATTTTAATTTTGAAAAATTTGTATTTACAAAATATGTGTATCCGCTTGAATGCACGTGCCAAAATAATATTTTGAAAACCTTTCCCTTCGACTGCGCTCAGGGACCGAATTTAAGTTTGAAGTCTAGGGAGAGGGAAGGAATGCGGCGGTGCCGCATTCCTTCCCTCT
>JAKFCO010000061.1:0-3721 GCA_036676605.1 Algoriphagus sp. | reverse complement strand
TGCCGGCCTCATATTTCATAGATCTTGAGGTGCGCGAATGAATTCACTCATAACAAATCGCTCAAATCGTTCGCTTCGCTCACTGGGACCGGCTAAAGCCGGCCCTTTAGCTTAATCGTTATAAGTCAAAAGGATAATTCGGTGTCGACCAAAACTCCCGAAAAGAACACAGACAGAATCGAGCATTTTGATAAACCCCATATATTTAAATTATTCTCAAGCCCTAAAACACTTATCGGCGGAGTTTTAATATATGCTGGAATAGGAATCCCTTTTCTCTTGAGAAGTGAATCAAGCATTCTTATTCTACTCGAGAACAAAGGCCCTATGATCGCAGGAGTCATTGTCGCGCTGATTGGCGTTTTTATGATGTTTTCCGAAATCGGAAAAGTAAAAATACAGAGAAAAGAAGATCGCTTTATCGACGTAGACGACAAAAGAGCCAGCGAGAACTCAGAGCTACAATTAAAAATACTACAAGACATTAAATCACTGAAGGCGCAATCAAACACACTAACACCAGAAAAAATTAAAGAACTAATTGACACGGTCTCAGAAAACAAGTCGTCCGAAATAAAAAATCTTTTTGAATCCTTCGAAAGCTACTTCAATGACATTAGAAGTGTTTTGATTGAACAAGCCCATACAGCAGATAAAAAGGCTTCAATTTTACTAGACAAAGGCACCGCATACTCAAAAGGCGGAATTACATTCTTCATAATTTCAATTATATCCTGGCAAATACTTTCATGGATCACTGGATTCAAAGAGCAATATATTTACGGAATAGTATCCTGCTCACTACTATTTATCTTTATCGAATTTCTTTCAGCATGGTTTCTCAAACAATATCGTCACTTCGTTGATACATCCACCTATCATATAAAAGTCAAATCTATTTTTGACAAATACATGATGTCATTTCTAGCCATAAAGAGTCTTGGGCACGCCAACAGTAATGAAGAAGCCAAATACCAAGCAATGCTGAGGCTTCTAGAAGATGACATAAAATGGCCGGAATCTTACTTGCACAATAGAGCGGAAGTCAGCTTTGCCAAAGAAGCACTTGAGGCAATGACTCACTTTGCAAAAGCCATGAAATCTGAAGCAAAAAATCAAAGTAAATGACTTATAACAAGTCGCTCACTTCGCTTAATCGTTAGAGTTCCATTTGAGAATATGTAATGACCGGAACCTATGAATGGAATCCGATGCCACATCAAGTGGATGTAAAGTGTCCGACTTGTGGAAATCACGCCGTTTTCGAATTCGCAGAAATAGTCCGGATTTCAAGGAAAGAAGATATAGAATTCTTTCAGAAATCCAATCAATTTGAATACAGCCGCTTTCAAGACTCGTGCGGCCATTACTGGCATGCAGCGATCTATTTCGCCGGACTTCATGGCTCGCCAGGAGTTGCATTGAGCAATCTACCAGAAGGCTATACACCAACCAATTGGCAGCGTTCAAAATACATATATAGAAACCATGACTCTGACTTAGGATCGGTATCGTGCAATCAATGCAGCAAGCGCGCCATTCATAATTTACGCTGGCCTCTGGATGCCTACTACGCAATCTCCTACAAGGGAAAAGAGCTTTGGGCATTCAATCGCGACTCTGCAATTGACCTGCGAGACTACATCGGAAGCAATACTCGCAATATATCCAAATATCGTTGGAGCAGTTTCCTTCTTCATGTGCCGTCTATATTCAAGACTCACAAGGCACGCGGAGAAGTCACGAAGCTTATTAATAGACTACTGTAAGGTGCGTGGGGCTCTAACAATTGTATATGGACTGCGTAGCGCGGCCCCTTAGCTTAATCGTTAGCCATTATTAAGACTCTCATACGGAAGCCAGTCTCTAATGAGTACAACAGCGACAAGTTTCTTTAGCAAGGAAGAGAATCAGGCGATTCTTAGACGCTTCGCAGTGGCGCTTGAATCTGTTCAGGCAATCGATCCCCCAGCGCCAAATGTACTAGCGCCCCTAAAACAGTTCTTCAAAATTCTAATCTCGAATACAAACGCCTTCGATCAGCATTGTGCAGCCAATATTGAGTGGATCGGACAGCGACTTATCGGGCAGTTGGTCGAATTTCCGGAGGCAAAGCTTGAAAACCAATCTGGACTCCTACTTTCGATATTTACATCGGCATATCGCTTCCTCTGTGAGCTTGATTTCTCACAACCCGGCGACTTGAGTTTTGAGCTTCGAGCCATCAGGAATTTTGTAGAAGAAAATCTGGAGAAATTTGTTGACACAGAGCGGCAGCAGCTGGTCTACGCGAACTATGTCATGCCAGCGAATATCACCAAAAAATTAATACATAGTCCTGCGCTTGCCGAATTTAAGGCCTTTGCTGAAACAGCAAAGGCTGCCTCAGAATTAAAACTGGAGTGGGAAAAAGAGATCAAGGCGAAGAGCGAAGAGATTGAGGCGCTACGGGATGGACTTAGTCGTATCACGACAACATACAACTTTGTCGGACTCGTGAAGGGCTTTGAAAGCCTTGCTTCTGCCAAGAAGGGTGAGCGGCGTCGCTCTTTCATATCGCTTCTAGTACTTGGTGCCCTAATGGTGGTGCCTGTCGCCGTGCAGCTATGGTTTACCGCGAGTCATGTGGACACCATTGATTCGCACCGCAACACGCTCATGTACTCACTGCCACCGCTTATCGCACTAGAAGTGATATTGCTATATCTGTTTCGGGTTGTGCTCTTGCACTTTCGAGGTGTCACAACGCAACTGTTACAGATCAACCTCAGAATATCTCTTTGCCAGTTCATTCAGAGCTACTCTGAATACTCAACCAAAATTAAAAAGCAGGATACTGGCGCGCTGGAAAAATTCGAAAGCCTTATATTCAGCGGCATTACCTCCGACAGCGAAGCTCTCCCATCCACATTCGACGGAGTGGAACAAATTGCGAAGCTGGTAAACAGTATTCGTAGTGGGAAATAATGGCTAACCCACCATTCCACCGGACCTACGCGAAAAGCCGCGCAGGCCGGTAAATTCAAACGTTGGACCTCAAAATAAGGAGCAGCCAATGGATGCCATTACTTCGTATCTGCAACCAGGCCGGTTGGCCGACGTTTTGGCTCTTATCCAAGTTCTGGCATATGACCGCGACTCCTATCGAACGGAGGACGGGCTCGACGACGAACTACAAAGAAAACCATCCGTTGGTGAAACCTGGATGGCCCTTGCCAAGCAACACCCAGAGTTCTTTCGGGTACGCAACGACCCAACCCGAAAACCTCGGGTTGCACTGTTGGCTCGCTACGTCCTTGACCATCAACAACTACCTGACGGCGAAGAAAAACGTCCGCCACTTGAGGCGTCCGTCGCCAACAAGCTTATGGAGCTCGCAATTCAACTACATGACAAACAGCTCGAACGCAAGAATCGCTGGAAATCGGTGATTCTTCCTATGGCTGTAGCAGTAGTCGCCGCCGGTGCGTCCATATCCGCGGCATTCATTAACTCAACTAAACCCGCTGCTCCGGCAGTGGCCCAACAGGTCGCTCCAGCGGACCGCCCAACGGCTGCGCCGTCGGGCGTCCGCTGAGCTTCAACGTTATGCGCTTACTCAAGGAAATAGAGTGACAATAAAATTTATCGGGGTGTTTATTGTAATTATTCTGGGCGCTCTTTCGGTATATGCCAGCGCGCCGACAATTGCATCGCCATTCGCACTAATCACCGTTCTATT
>JAKFCO010000060.1:0-4187 GCA_036676605.1 Algoriphagus sp. | reverse complement strand
TCTGTTTCATCTTTTCTTTGCCTGTTTTGCTTTTCATTTTTTGCCTGTAGGCATCTATCCATTCCTGGTTGTGGTTTCTGGTATAGGTTCTGTTTCTGTCTTTGGAACCCGGTTTAGTGCATATATCCAATAGGGGGCAGCCGCTGCAGTCCTTTGATTTATAAATCCTTTTTTCATATCCCTGCTCTGTTTTTTCCTTGAGTACCCCAGAATCCTTCCCTGAGAGCATACATAGTGGTCTTTTTCCTTGTCATAGATAAATCCCAGCCCGTTTTCCCCATCATTTATCTTTGACGGTGTTTCATTCACCGCTACATAGCATTCTGTTCCCGCCTTTTCTATCTCTTCGACCTCAGTTGCCTTATAATAGCCTGCATCCGCCTGTACCTCTTCGGGTTTCTGGCCTGTCACATCCTCCGATCCTGCAACCATTGACGATAAAAGGCACTTATCGTTCTGGTGGTTGGTCAGCAGATACTCTGTGACCATATGGCTTTCCGTGTCCACTGATATCCGGAAGTTGAAGCCAAGATAGTGGCCGTACCTTCCCTTCATCGTTTTACTGTCCGGATCGGTCAGGCACCTGCGTGAAAGCCCCTCGGCATTAAGACCGTCTTGTCACACTTCAGCCTTCTGACTTCATACTTCAACAACCTGCCAGCCGCAGGCGGGTCCGTTACAAAATCCCCCTAGCCCCCTTTGAAGAAGATTTTATTTCAAGGTCTATAAGCGAGACAAAGGGGGAGTTGCCGCGTCAACGGTCGGATATCAGTTGTCGGCTATTTCCCAAATCATAAATCCGAAATCAAATCCCCCTTTGGAGATGTCTCTAATCCAGGTTTATATTCGAGACTAAGGGGGAGTTGACGCTTCTCCAGCCTCTCAATCTCCTAATCTCTTATCCCTTTTTCCAAATCTCCAAAATCTTAAATCCGAAATCCCATAGGTTTACTTTATATTTATTTCATTATTAAACTCTTCAAAAACCTTTGATTTGCTAGGCGCTGTAATCCTTGTATTAGTTCTGTTTGCAATCAGCCAACCTATTCTGGACAGGCTCCAGAAGGAACATAAATGGGTGAAGGCAGGTCTTTTGAACCAGATGTACTGGTATCATATGTTTTTTGGATTGGTCTACTGGACATATGCACAAGTAAATCGATCCGATGCAGTTACCTATTTCAATCGAACCAAGTACCATTGGAGAAATTGGTTTGATGCTTATAGTGCCGGTTCTGATTTTGTCGAATGGCTTGCTTTCCCCTGGGTCCGATGGTTGGGCTTCAATTATGATATGATGATGTTCCTGACTACTTGGTTGGGATTCTGGGGTTTTGTCTATTTCTACCTTTTTTTCAAAGAAAACCTGCGATTTAATCCAAAATTCGAAGGTTGGGATGCAATTACGATTTTTATGTTTTTACCCAATATGCACTTCTGGACTGCATCCCTCGGTAAAGGGGCCATCATTTTTGGAGGTATCGGTTTTTTGGTTTACGGCCTTTCCTGGCCGGGAAAGAGAATTTCCCACATGCTATTTGGGGGATATTTATGCTATATGGTTCGTCCCCATATCCTCTTTGCTATTTTGATAGGAATGGGTGTGGGATTTGTGCTTGGTAGAGAAAAAGTGCCTTTGTACCAGAAATATTTAGTCGCTGTGGGTGCAATCTTTATATCCCTTTTTGTCTATGAAGATCTGCTGATATTCCTTGGATATGATCCTAATAACGTAGTAGCAAGCTTTGAAGAGGAATCTGCTTTAAACTCTCAGCGATTACAATCTGCCGGTTCCGCTGTAGATATGGCATCTTACAATTTACCCATGAAACTATTTACCTTTTGGTTCAGACCCCTTTTTATTGATTCACCCAATGTAATCGGACTTGTAGTTTCCATGGAAAATGCGCTTTACATCTATATGTTTAGCAAAATCATCAATAAGGACTTTATCAAATACATGCGCATAGCACCTGCAATGGTAAAAATGTCCGCATTGGTTTTTATTTCTATTTCCCTCTCTATGACTTTCGTAATGTCCAACCTGGGAATCATCATCAGACAAAAAAGTCAGATCATGTATTTCATGCTCTTTGTTATCGTTGCATTCATGGATTGGCAAAAAACCAACCGTGTACGAAAACGAGCTGAAATTTATAATAGGATTGTGGAGGAGGAACGGAGAAACAGGGAGGAGTTGGAGTTGGTGAAGGAATAGGGATTGGGAAATGGAGATAGGAGATTAGGAGATTGGAGAATAGGAGATTAGTAACTGATATTCATTTCACCAAGTTTTCTTTCTCTTTTTATTATTTTAAATTTTAGTTAAACTTTTTAAATTTAAAAATATGGAACATGCAGAAACTTTTGAGGACTTAAAATGCTGGCAATTAGCTTACAAGTTGAAAAATGTAATTAAAACGGAGGTTTTACCCAAGCTTCCAAACTTTGAAAAATTTGAACTGAAATCTCAACTTACGCGTGCAGCAAGATCTGCAACTGCTAATATCGCCGAAGGATGGGGAAGGTTCCATTATCTCGATAGCAATAAATTTTACTACAATACCCGAGGTTCAGTTTCAGAAATATTGGACCATTTGATTGAAGCAAGAGATGAAGGATATATCGAAGAAAGTGAATATCAGCTAATCAGGATTTTGGTTTTGGAAACTCTTAAAGTTCTGAATGGCTTTATCTTTTTCCTGAAAAGAGAACATTTAAAAAAGTAATTCATTTTAATCTTCAGTCTAGTACTCTCCAGTCTCCTAATCTCTTTATCTCCCAATCTCATAAATGCAAACCGGAACCTTCACCATCTCCCTCGACTTTGAACTCCTCTGGGGAATTTTCGACAAAATTGGGGTAAGGTATAGGCCTGAGTATTTCACCAATACCCGGAAAATAATCCCCTTAATGCTGGATAAGTTTGGGGAATCCGGAATCCAGGCAACCTGGGCCACAGTAGGGATGCTTTTTGCTGTAAATGAGGAAGAATGGAGAGCATATTCTCCGGAGTATTTACCCTCCTATCGGGATAAAAAATATTCGGCCTACGAGTTTGCAAAAACTCATGGATTAAGGCCTGATGTTCACTTTGCTCCAGAATTAATTCAAAAAATTATTGATACTCCGGGACAGGAATTGGGGTCACATTCCTTCGCCCATTATTACACTTTGATAAGAGGACAAAGCCCAGAACAGTTCAGACAGGACTTGAAAGCTACTCAGAAAATCTCCCTGGAGAAATTTGGTATTAGCCTTAAATCACTCGTTTTCCCCAGAAATCACCTGAATGAATTATACCTGGGAATTTGTCTTGAGGAAGGATATGAGTTTGTAAGAGGGAATCCAAAAAATTGGTTTTGGCAAGAAACCCAGCATGAAGATTTTAGCAAAAAACTCTTCAGATCTGCCGATTGCTTTTTCCCTATGGGTGAAAGAACCTCTTTTGGAATAGAGGAAATTAAGGTTTTTGAAGGAGAACCGTTGATAATTCCTGCATCAAGAATTTTGAGGCCTTTCAACAAGGGGAATGGATTTATGAATTCCTCAAGATTGAGGCGAATCAAAAAGGAAATGCTAAAAGCAGCTCAACTTGGCGAGGTTTATCATCTCTGGTGGCACCCACATAATTTTGGAAATGATCCGGTTGGATCTTTGAAAGAATTAAACGAGGTAATTTCCTGGTTTTTAAGTCTAAAAAGTGAATTTGGAATGGAATCCCTGAATATGGAGGCGATTGGGGAGAGGATTAAAAATTAGAAATTTAAAATGGGTTGAATTCGGATGTCAGGTGTCGGTTGTCAGGTGTCGGTTGTCGGTTGTCAGTTGTCAAAATGTGAAAAGGTTAAGAGTTTATGGGTTATTGGTTATTGAGTAGTAGAGCAGAATCAAAAGGCTGAAGGCCTTTAATCTTAATAGTCATGGGTGAAACGAAGTGAAACCCGTGGATAAAAAAAGGAAAAACCCATTGAACCCGGCCCGGAATCATTTTGGGTATTAGAAAGTGAGTACCGGGTACGGAGACGGTTGTTGTTGGGTCGGATTGAAAATCCTACGATATATAGTTCGACATTACAAATGTCTAACAGCGGAAGTTTGGAGGTGGGAAGTTTGAAGTTTGGTTAATTGGTTATTGGGTTATTGAGAAATAGAGCAGAAAAGGCTGAAGGCCTTTAATCTTAATA
>JAKFCO010000059.1:0-2785 GCA_036676605.1 Algoriphagus sp. | reverse complement strand
TTTCAAACTAAAAAAACAATATACAAATATGGGCAAAAGGAAGAAAGATCCCAATGGGGATCTACACCCTGTTCATAAATGAACTCACATACAGTGTTTTGGCTCGCTAAACTGACGGCTATGGCCTAAAGGCGGCAGGCAGGGGAGGCACACTTGCCCGCCGTGGCGGGGAGTTACACGGAGTTTTTTAAGACCGCAGATGGTATCTAGGCGGGAGTTTACTTTCACTGCGTCTTTGTGTCGTGGCGGGAACTTCTTTGTTCTCTTTTGTTGACTTTGTTGTTTTAAAAAAAAGTCCAGCTTCTCGAGAAGCAAGACAACTCAGATTCCAAAAACCTTAAAGGATACACTCACTTCTTTGCGTTCCTTTGAGGCCTTTGTGGTTTAAAAAGTAAAAAAGGCCACTTTCGCGGCCTTTCAATTAATAAGTGTACTTGACGTAAACTCGTTTTTGGATGCTCTGTTCATCCGGTGAAATCAAAACCTCTGCGTCTGAAGCCTCAGCCCTCATCAGCATCTGATTTTTCTGGTAAGGCATAGGAACTGCCTCAAGCGTTACTCTGTGAACCCGAATCGATTTGATATTGAGAGTTTGAGAAATCAGCAAAGCCCGGCTTTCCGCATTTTTCAACGCTTCCACAAGCAAGGTATCATCCAGGGATTTCTGGGTAGCCTCAGAGACCTGGAAGTTAAGATTGAAACTCATATCTCCTGCACCCTGGATTGCTTCTACGATTTTCTGGAGATCGTCATTTGTGCTTTTGGTGACGATTCTGAGGTTTTGCGAAGCGATGTAACCGCTGTCACGGGCATATCCGCTTCGGTAAATTCTGTTAATGTTCACTGAGTAATTATCCGCAACAAGCTTGTAATCCTTGATTTTAGCCTTTTTAAGAGCATCTGCCAGGTTGTTACTTTTCGTGTTCAGGACTTTGACAGCATCATTGACCTTCATGGATTTTTCTTCCAGGTGAATTGAAAAAACCGCCTCATCGGGAGCAAGTTTGCGCTCGCTGAAACCTTCCACCTCGATCAGAGGAATTTTCAAATCGTCTTGTGCCAAAGCCGGAACGGCCATCATCAGGGCCAAAAAAAGCGTAAGTAAAGGTTTCATATTCATTGTGGTTAGTTTGGATACTTAACGTTCAAAAGAGTTGCCAGTTTTGGAGAAGAGTCAGGAACCAAGAACTAAGATTCAAGATTTAAGGATATTTAAGGAAGTACGGGATACGAAGTGGAGAGGAAATACGAGATACGGAGGAAGTACGAGGTACGAGATACGAATTACGAGGTGGAGAGGGTGTTCAATTATTTTTGCCCAAACCATCATTTGAAAAGTACGAGATACGATTTACGAAATAAGAGGCTGAAATCAGGATCAATCAGAATTGCCCAATCAACCGGAAATCTTTCAATCTTTCAATTTTCCAACTTTTCAATTCCGAACATAGAATATCGAAGTATTTAAATCATAAATCCGAAATCATAAATCCGACATCCCTACTTCCACTGCAAATACTCAATATCACTCAACTCAGGACCGCCACCGCGATTGGCACTTCCGGCAGCTACATAGATTTTTCCTTTGTAATAAACCACTCCGGTTCCATGTCGGCCTTTATTCAGGTTTGGCAATCTTGACCAAGTCCCGGTTCGGGTATCCAGCACCTCAACTTCAGCATGTGCAGGTTGCTGGGTATTACTTTCCCCATTCATCACGACCAGATGAGTTCCGTTGGAAATCGTGGAAGTTCCGGCTCTTGGAGTTGGAAGTTTAGATTCGATGGTTGTCCATGTATTGGTTTTGAAGTCAAAGAAATCAACTTCAGAAATCGTCAGATCAAGCACTTTTCCGATTGCAGCATTGGAAGTTCGGCCACCGGCTACATATACCTTGTCGCCAACCATCGTAGCGCTAAAGTGATCTCTTGGTCGGGGCGCATCCGGAAGGATTTTCCAGGTTCCGGTTTTGGTGTCGTACTCATCAAACCAGGAAACGTGTCCATCCCAATGTCCGTCGATGATTCCGCAAACCAGGTAGATTTTATCTCCGCGGGTAAAAGCTCCAACCGAACCGCGAAGGCGGTTTTCAGGGATCTTCGGTCCGTCTCTCCAGGTTTTGGTTTTAGGGTTGAAAATCAGAAAATTCGGAATCGGCATCTCATGAGGATATCCTCCGGTGAAAGCTCCGACAACGTAGATTTCACCCTTGAAAGCAATCGCCTGGAAATGATGGAAATTCATCGGAACCTCTGCCAGTGCTGTCCAGGTATTGGTTTTGGGATCAAATTCTTCCACAGGTCTGTCCGCTCTGCCACCCAAAGCATAGAATTTTCCATCCAGTTCTACGAAGGAATTTTCATGGCGGGGAGAGGCTTCATTGGTAGTTTCGAGGACTTTCCATTCTGTCGCATTTTGGGCGAAAGCCTGAATGGAAAACAGGAGCAAGAAGCTGAGAAATATAGATTTCATAGGTTATGGGTTTAGAGGTTTGAAAATACGGAATTTTTTATGGTAAAATCCCTCAGCTCCTTATCGGGATGGTTAGCGGGAGGAAAGTTGGCTCCGTTGAATCTTCAGGTATTTTTATTTTCAAATGGATGGTATTCTAGAACAAGCTAAAAAATTTGAGAAGATGCAACTCCCCCTTTACAAAGGGGGCCAGGGGGATTTGATATCAAGTGAGATTTAAAAACTGGTTTTCAGAACTCCATTTTCCTTTTCCCAATCATCAATAAAGTATCCAATCTCAGCTAAAACATAAGGCATGTTTTTTTTGACGTCC
>JAKFCO010000058.1:0-4381 GCA_036676605.1 Algoriphagus sp. | reverse complement strand
AGGAACACAAAGAAAGAATAGAGGCACAGGATTTATTTAAACTAAAACAAATTTTATGTCAAAACACATTCACATTCTATTGGTAGAAGACAACGAAGGCGATATAGTGCTGGCTAAAGAAGCCCTGCATGATGGAAGAATCATCAACCAGGTATCGGTAGCCAGAGATGGCGATGAAGCGCTTGATTTTTTGAAACGCAAAGGCAACTACCCGAATGCAGAAAAACCCGACCTGGTGCTGCTGGATATTAATATGCCACGGCTTAGTGGCCTGGAAGTGCTGGTAACGATGAAAAACGATGAGCAGCTTAAAATTATACCAGTTGTAATGCTCACCACCTCTTCAGCAGAAAAAGATATCAGGTTTGCTTATGAACATCATGCCAACTGCTATATCACCAAACCCGTTGACCTGGACAAGTTTATGGAAGTGGTGCATAAGATAGAAGATTTCTGGTTAGGTATTGTAAAACTGCCGCTTACGAAAAACTGAGCCGTTGACAGCAAAGTAGAAGGATGGTGAAAAGTAGATTATCACAGACTAAAAATTTTATTAAAATATTAAAATGATTGGTTTAAGTCAACTTTTTACAGATACAAACTTTGTCCGCTTCATCAATTTGATGCATGAAGGCATAATATGCCTCGATGCAGCAGGTAAAGTTATTTTGTGCAATAAGGCTGCTGAAAAAATTTTAGGACTCAGCGCTGATCAAATGATGGGCATCACATACATGGAACCCCTCTGGCATTGCATACATGAAGATGGCAGCGATTTTACTGCCGAAACACGGCCAACTGCAATAACTCTGAAAACTGGCCAGCCTCAATACAATGTAGTTGTAGGTATATATCAGTCTGGCGGACAGTTTAACTGGGTGTTCGTTAATACCGAGCCGGTATTTTCCGGAGAAGATCATCAACTATCAGAAGTGATTGTATCGTTTGTTGACATTACGGAACAGAAAAAAGCAGAAGAAACTATCCGCAATACCAAAGATTTTTACGAAAGCATCATCAATAATATAAATGCTGATATTGCCGTATTCGACAACAATAACAAATATATTTTTCTCAACAAATCTGCCATCAAAAATGATGAATTAAGACAGTGGAAGATAGGGAAAGACAATTTTGAATATTGCCGTAAACAAGGAAAAGATATCCGCATAGCAGAACAACGGACTGAAAAAATAAGGGAGGCATTTGCCAGTAATCAGCAGGTGGAGTTTGTGGAAGAACTAACCGATCAGGCCGGTAACAAGATCTGGCTACTGAGAATATTGAAGCCTTTTACAATCGGCAACAAACAACGCTACCTTGTTGGGTGCGGGTTAAATATTACTCAACTGAAGAAAACGGAAAACGAACTCTTAGAAAAAGAAAATTACCTGCAAACACTGATCAATTCCATCCCGGATATTTTATTCCGGGTGGATAAGGATGGCCGTATTCTTGATTGTAAAGTGGAGGACAAAAACCTGCTGGCCTTCCGGCCGGAAGATTTTCTTGGTAAAACATTTTATGAAGTATGGCCAAAGGAGATCGCCGATTTTCATATGGGCTATACACATAAAGCTTTTAACGGTGAGAAACTGGTGATTTATGAATATCCGATGATAACCGTAACCGGCGAAAAAGGATTTTTTGAAGCCAGAATAAAAAAAATCAATGAGGAAGAAGCCGTGATCATTTGCCGGGATATTACCGAATCAAAAACTCTAACTGATAAAATTATTGCAAGCGAAAAATTGCTTACGCAGAGCCAGGAGCTGGCTCATATTGGCAGTTGGGAATGGGATATTATAACCAACCAGGTTTTTTGGTCAGATGAACTCTATAGAATATTTAGTTTTGCGCCAAAGGAATTTAAAATCACGTTTGAAGAATATCTTAAATACATTCATCCGGATGATAGGGAGATGGTGGAAAATGTTGTGCGACAGGCTTATAATGACCATAAGCCGTACAGCTTATTTCACCGCACTGTGAGATCTGATGGCGATATACGCATAGTGCTTGGTATGGGCGAAGTAGAAGAGAATGAAAAAGGAGAGGCTGTAAAAATGAGAGGAACCGCACAGGATGTAACGCAAATAAAAAAAGCAGAAGAAAAGCTGAACAAACTGAATAATGAATTAAGTGCTTCCAATAAAGAACTCGAACAGTTTGCCTATGTTGCCAGTCACGACTTGCAGGAGCCCCTGCGCATGGTAAGCAGCTTTATGAAGCTGCTGATAAAAAGAACGGAAGGGCAATTAGATGAAACCACCCAACAGTATATTCATTTTGCGGTGGGCGGAGCTGAGCGGATGAAATCACTGATCCAGGCCCTGTTGGAATATTCAAGGGTAGGCACGAATAAAGAAGATTTTTCAGATGTTGACCTTAACGAAGTAATGCAGTACACAACCCGTGTGCTGGAAGAAGACATAAGGAAAAAGCAGGCTGTAATAACCATGAATCCTATGCCGATTATTACAGCCAATAAAATCCTCATCTCCCAGTTGTTTGTAAACCTGATAAGCAATGCACTGAAATTTCATGGAGATAAGGAACCCAAAATTGAAGTAGGCTTTACAGAAAATGCGGAGCAATGGACTTTTTATGTAAAAGATAATGGCATTGGCATTGAAGCTAAAGACATGGATAGAATCTTTATCATTTTCCAGCGTCTGCATAGCAAAAACGGGTATCCCGGTACGGGCATCGGTCTTTCTGTCTGCAAAAAAATAGTAGAGATCCATAAAGGAAAAATATGGGTGGAGTCGGAGCCGGGCAATGGCAGCACTTTTTATTTCAGCCTGCCTACCGGACAGGCAGGCATACCAAAACAAAACAGATGAACAAAAAGAAGTAAATATTTTACTGGTAGAAGACAATGAAGGAGATATACACAGGGATGAATAAAGAAAATATGAATCCAAGTCTCAATTTGAAACCATTTTAAAGGTAATTCGAGCAATAGGGGAGAACTTCCAATTTAAGCCCAGCTTGTAGGTCCCTTTTCCGTCTACCAAGGTTCAAAATGAATTTCAGAATTATGAGGAGGTACTTGTCCTAACTCTATTTGATCAACTTTGTAATTTTTTCAAATCTTATTCGGAAATTATCCGAATTAACATCCTATTTTTAACATATGGAAGAATTACTGGCACTGAAAGCTTTGGGCAATTTTCCATTGTCCACTTCTTCGATTTTGCCTCTCTTACGGGAGTACAAAAGGCCCTATGACAAAATCAATTACTGGGTTAAATCCGGAGATTTGATCCAGGTAAAAAAGGGACTCTATGTGCTGGGAAGCCGGATTTCGAAAAAAAGCCCTAATCCATTCCTTTTAGCCAATCAGATATATGGGCCTAGCTATGTATCAATGGATTCGGCACTTTCCTTCCATGGCCTGATTCCCGAGCGGGTTTACCAAATCACTTCGGTGAGTACCCGACCAAGTAAACAATTCGAGACAGCCATGGGTCGATTTGATTACCTCCATGTCAAACCATCCTATTTTTCTTTAGGAATTGAAAATTATGGAAATCTGACCTCCGGATACTTTATGCTCGCAAGCCCCGAAAAGGCGCTTTGGGACAAAATAGTATTGACTTCCGGGGTGCTTTTCAGAAGCAAAGTAGAAGTCAAGCAATTTCTGAAAGAGGATTTACGGTTTGACCTCTCCGCGGTGTCCAATTGGAATCTTGACCAACTGTCGAATTGGATTCCCATTTCACCCAAAAAGGCTAGCCTTGACTTATTTATCAAAACGCTAAAAGAACTATGATTTCCAGCTGGATCGAAGAATACAACCCAAAGTCAGAAGCAGACCTCCAATCAGCTTTGCGGGAAATCATGCAGGAAGTGGCTTTAGCCGGGCTTTATCGGGCAGGATTTTTCAAAGAAGCGGCATTTTATGGTGGAACCTGTCTCCGAATTTTCTATGGCTTGCCCAGATTTTCGGAGGATTTAGATTTTTCACTTTTGCATAAAAACTCTGAGTTTAGCTTGTCTGGCTACCTTCCTTTTTTGATTACCGAATTTGAGGCTTTGGGAATGGAGATATCAATCAAGGAAAAGTCAAGAAATTCGAATTCTCAAATCGAATCGGCTTTTCTGAAATCAGATACCGAATGGAAAGAGCTGGTTTTGGAGAATACTTCCATCTCAATCCCCACTGTGAAACCGACCATCAAGATCAAATTGGAAGTGGATGTACTACCTCCGCTTTCTTTTCAAACTGAAAACAAGCTAGTTCTGAAGCCCTTGTAGAATCCGATGATCTTGACCACCAATCCGGTCATCCTGACCACCCTTCCAACAAGGGGTTTCAGTTACCGTTTTAGTGGCGTTAAAAGTTATTGTTTTTTTCTCATTGTTTCGCCTTTCA
>JAKFCO010000057.1:0-139231 GCA_036676605.1 Algoriphagus sp. | reverse complement strand
ATGGAAGCCTTTTTCATTTCCACTATTTGAAATTGACTTTTGAGTATTTAGAGCGCAGGATTCATATCCGCCGCGGCGGACACGAGTTCAACTCTCGTCCTCGCTACAAAAGCTTTCAGAAATGGAAGCCTTTTTCATTTCCACTATTTGAAATTGACTTTTGAGTATTTAGAGCGCAGGATTCATATCCGCCGCGGCGGACACGAAAGTTCAACTCTCGTCCTCGCTACAAAGGCTTTCAGAAATGGAAGCCTTTTTGTTTTTTAAGCCATTTATTTTTCAAGTGAAATCATCACTCACTTTGCCTTTCAAAGTCATTATTTACTATATTCAAAATTATAGTCTTAATAATGACCCAAATTTCAACCAAAGAACCGCCTCAGTCATTTTTCTCAAGACTAAAGTTTTTGGGTCCTGGTTTCATTCTCTCGGCATCTATCGTTGGCTCCGGAGAATTGATCGCTACTACCGTCCTGGGTGCAAAAGGTGGATTTATCACCTTCTGGGTCATCCTTGTCAGTTGTTTTGTAAAAGTTGCAATCCAGCTCGAATTCGGAAAAAATGCAATCATAACCGGAAAAACTTTAATGTTTTCATTTTCGAAACTTCCCGGGCCTTCCTTCAGAAAAGGTAACTGGGCAGTCTGGGCCACATTTACGCTCACTCTTTTTAAGATTCTTCAATTAGGCGGAATGCTTGGCGGAGCTGCGATAGCGATTGGAATGATATTTCCAGAAATCCCGGTTTTAATATGGGCCCCTGTTTTAGGAATTCTTTCAAGCTTTTTAATCTATAAAAATTATTACTCCGTCATCGAAAGAACTTCTATTGTAATGGTGGCAGGATTTACTCTTTTTACACTCGCATCGGTTGTAGCTATCTCCTATACCCCGCTTGGGTTTACATTTTCAGATGTGATGAGTGGATTGAAGTTCGAGCTTCCTCCTGATCTTGTTTTCATTGCCATCGGTGCATTTGGAATCACCGGAGTTGCCAGTGATGAAATCATCGCCTACACGTATTGGTGCCTGGAAAAAGGATATGCTACTTATGCAGGGGTAAATGATGGTTCCGAAGAGTGGAAATCAAGGGCGAATGGTTGGATAAAGATCATGCAGCTCGATGCGGTCGTAGCTATGATTATCTACACTATTGTAACAGCTGCATTTTATCTTCTTGGTGCCTCTATTCTCCATGGTCAGGAAGCAATTCCTGAAGGAAATGAATTAATTAATTCTTTGGCTAATATCTACACTCAATCTCTGGGAAGTGAGGCTCGTTTGGCATATCTGGCCGGAGCATTCTTTGTTTTATATTCCAGTGTATTTGCCACTTTAGCCTATTGGTCAAGGTTATTTCCGGATATCTTCGGACAACTTGGTTGGATAAATCCGGAAAGCATCCCTGACCGTAAAAAATGGGTAGCAATCCTTGCCTGGCTTTTCCCTTGTTTATGGGTGATTGCCTACCTGTTTATCGAAATGCCAACTTTCATGATACTTTCGGGTGGCGTTGTTGGTTCAGTATTATTGTTGATAGTTGTTTTCGCGGCGATTGATTTCCGGTCCCATAACAGGTTTTTGAAGTTATCGTCAGGTCCGGTATCAGAAATTATGTTTTGGCTAAGTGTGGCTTCCATTGCGACAGTTTCCCTGTATGGTATTTTCA
The DNA here is from genome assembly GCA_036676605.1 of Algoriphagus sp. GTDB lineage: Bacteria > Bacteroidota > Bacteroidia > Cytophagales > Cyclobacteriaceae > Algoriphagus. Next base: position 137,563 of record JAKFCO010000057.1, on the reverse strand, counting down.
AACTGTTTTAGAGTCAGAATCGAATCACCAATCTTTTGCCAATCCTTAAAAATCCCCATTAACCAAAAAAGCCTCCCCGAAGGAAGGCTTTTGTAAAATAAGGCAGTGCACACCTTATTTTACTCTTTCAACTACAGCTTTGAATGCTACCGGGTGATTCATGGCCAAATCTGCCAAAACCTTACGGTTTAGCTCGATTTCAGCTTTCTTCAATAGACCCATTAATTGAGAATAAGAAATACCGTGCTGTCTTGCACCGGCATTGATACGCTGAATCCACAAAGCTCTGAATTCTCTTTTCTTAGCTTTACGGTCTCTGTATGCGTACTGAAGACCTTTCTCATATTTATTTTTCGCTACGGTCCATACGTTTTTACCTCTTCCGAAGTAACCTCTTGTGGCCTTTAGCACTTTTTTTCTTCTTGCTCTGGACGCTACCGCGTTTACCGATCTAGGCATAGTTTGTTGATTTTTGACACTTGGTGTCCCGATATACTCGGAATCTTTGAGACCAAAGTATCTGGTGAATAAATTAACCTTACTTAATTAGAGGGAGTTGAAAATCAGATTCTCAACATGTCTCTTACTCTACCTTCGTCGGCAACGTGTACAAGACCGGTTTTGGTCAGGTTGTGCTTTCTTTTGGTAGACTTTTTCGTCAGGATATGGCTTTTGAAAGCATGTTTCCTTTTGATTTTGCCGGTTCCTGTCAAAGTGAACCGCTTCTTTGCACTGGATTTGGTTTTTACTTTTGGCATTTTGCTGTTATAGTTTAGTTGAAATTATTTCTTTCCTGCTTTCGGAGCGATAAAGATGTTCATTCTTTTTCCTTCCAATTTCGGAAGCTGCTCCACAGCTCCGTAATCCTCAAGAGCTTGGGCAAACTTCAACAGCAACATTTCTCCTCTTTCTTTAAATACAATACTTCTGCCTACGAAATGAACGTAAGCTTTTACTTTTGCACCTTCTTTTAAGAAGCTGATTGCATGCTTCAATTTAAAGTTGAAATCATGATCATCGGTATTAGGCCCGAATCTAATTTCCTTTAAAACGACCTTGGCAGCATTGGATTTAATCTCCTTCTGCTTCTTTTTCTGCTCATACTTGAACTTCGCGTAGTCAAGAATCTTGCAAACAGGTGGATCTACATTGGGAGAAATCTCCACCAAATCCAGGTCGTTTTCCTGGGCAAGTCTGATGGCTTTGTCTGTAGCTAAAACGGCATTACCGCCTTCTACGAAATCACCAACTACTCTCACCTCACGGGCTCTGATCTTTTGGTTTACCTTGTAGGGTTCTTCTTGTCTACCTCTGAAGGGTTGTCTGTCTCTCAAGTTTGCTTTCGGTTGTTTTTGTGAAATTGCCTGCAAATATCTGAATTATTTCTAATTCAAAAAAGCAGAATTCTATTTTACCTAAATTATTACTTACTCAGGGATTCGGAAATGATCCCCTGGAAATACTTTATGAATTCCTCCGGAGAGTAATTACCTAAGTCGCCTTCTCCATGTTTTCTTACTGAAAGTTGGCGCTCTTCCTGTTCTTTTTCACCTACTATAAGCATGAAAGGCACTTTCTTAACTTCTGAGTCACGGATTTTTCTTCCAATCTTTTCATCACGATTGTCAATTGAACCGGTGATTCCATTCTCATCCAAGATGGCTTTAATTTCTTCAGCATAACCTACAAACTTCTCTGAAATAGGAAGTATATTGATTTGCTCCGGAGCAAGCCAAAGCGGGAAGTTTCCGGCGCAATGCTCGATCAAAACCGCTACAAACCGCTCCAAAGATCCAAATGGGGCTCGGTGGATCATTACCGGTCGGTGTTTTTGATTGTCTGAACCTATGTATTCCAACTGGAATCTTTCCGGTAAATTATAATCGACCTGAATTGTTCCAAGTTGCCATTTTCTACCCAAGGCATCTTTCACCATGAAGTCAAGCTTTGGACCATAAAAAGCCGCTTCGCCCAAAACAGTAACTGTTTCCAGTCCTTTTTCAGCAGAAGCTTCGATAATTGCAGACTCCGCTTTTTGCCAGGCTTCGTCAGTTCCAATGTATTTCTCAGCTTTCGCAGGATCTCTGAGTGAGATTTGTGCAGTATAACTTTCAAAACCCAGCGCTTTGAAAACATGTAAAACCAAATCAATCACCTTGATAAACTCTTCTTTTACCTGATCCGGACGACAGAAAATATGCGCATCGTCCTGAGTAAATCCTCGAACACGAGTCAATCCATGCAATTCACCGCTTTGCTCGTAACGATAAACGGTACCAAATTCCGCGTAGCGTATAGGAAGATCCTTGTATGAACGAGGCTTGTATTTATAAATCTCACAGTGATGAGGACAATTCATCGGCTTCAGCAAAAACTCCTCTCCTTCATTCGGAGTGGTAATTGGCTGAAAGGAATCTTTCCCGTATTTCTCATAGTGACCGGAAGTCTCATAAAGCGCTTTGTGACCTATATGAGGCGTGGTAACCTGCTGATAGCCTGATTTATCCTGGGCTTTCTTCATGAAATTCACCAGTCGCTCACGTAGCAAAGTTCCCTTTGGCAACCAAAGGGGAAGTCCCATTCCCACTTTCTCTGAGAACATGAAAAGCTCAAGCTCACGACCCAGCTTTCGGTGATCTCGCTTTTTGGCTTCTTCCAATAGAGTCAGATAATCCTGAAGTTCTTTTGCCTTCGGAAAGGTAACTCCGTAGATACGGGTCAGCATTTTGCGCTTCTCATCCCCTCTCCAGTATGCTCCGGCAATGTTGGTCAGCTTTACAGCTTTGATAAATCCGGTATTCGGAATATGAGGTCCACGGCAAAGGTCAGTGAAGTTTCCCTGCTCATAGAATGTAATTGACCCGTCTTCAAGTCCTTCCAAAAGATCCAATTTGTACTCATCTCCTTTTTCCTGGAAGAAGGCTACAGCATCTTTTTTGGAAATATCTTTTCGGATGAATTCGCTTTTCTCTTTAGCCAATTCAATCATTTTCTGCTCGATTTTCTCGAGTTCCGCACCTTCAAGGGTGTGTGTTCCAAAATCGACATCATAGTAGAAACCGGTTTCGATGGGAGGTCCGATACCTAGTTTGACACCCGGATAGAGTGCTTCGAGCGCTTCTGCCATCAAGTGTGCTGAAGAGTGCCAAAAAGTACTTTTACCTTCCAGATCATTCCAAGTAAGTAATTGAACGCTGGAATCATCAGTGATGGGGCGGGAAGAATCCCAAACCTGGCCATTTACTTTGGCGGCAAGAACATTCCGTGCTAAACCCTCGCTGATACTTAGAGCAATCTGTAGTCCGGTAGTTCCTTTGTCAAACACTTTCACTGAGCCATCAGGAAGTGTTATGTTGATTTGTTCTGACATGAGTTAAATTGTTTCTGCCCATACAAGCAGGCATTTGGTTTAAGCTGCAAATATGCACAACCGGCTAGCAAAGGAAAAATTTAGGCCAAAGTAATATGAAAAATGAATGGATAAATTCTCAGCACGCTTTCCAATCTAAATGGATTTTGAAAGTAGACTCAGAGATAACTCGGTCAAAAAAATTATTACTTCAACTTCTTAAAAACTCTTTCCAAAACTTATCCCTGCAAATCTTGGCTCAAAGACCCATCCTTCTCTTCCGCCAGTTGGAAGAATGATAATTGGAGTATATCCCAAGCGGAAAAAAAATCCTCCTTCTGGTTTTTGGTACCTGTATCCTACTCTTAGAGGAATGAAGGCGTCAAAAATCACTTTATCACTAAATTCAAATGTTTCCGAATCAATTTCTAAAGTTCTATCTAAGTAAGAAGTGACTCCAAAACCCATTTCCAGATGATGATTTGACTTACCATATAAGGCTGAAAACCTCTAAAGGAATCACAGGAAGCCAAATAGTCTTGAAATCATTTATTTTATAGCGCCACATGGAAAAACCTGCACTGGCATTGAGCTTTAGTTTCCCTTTTTGATGAAAAATCTTGTTGTAGTTAATCGCATATCTACCAGAACTTCCCCCAAATTCCACATACACTGCATTACGCGCCGAAAAAGTTTCAGCTTCCTTTTGAGAAAAAGCTTGAAAAGGAAGAGTCAACAAAACCAGAACAAAACAGATCAGAATTAATCTGAATTGAAGTGAAAAATTGCGGTGGGATGTGAAAAGCAGCATAACCATCAGTGATTTAGCGAATATAGAAACTTGATAACTAACTTAAGTATCTATTTTCAACAAACCAAAGATTTCGTAGTCCTTTAAAATTAAAGAATAATCTGAGCACTCACTTTCACATGGAAAGGTTTAGCTCCGGGATTGTCCAGATAAGTCATTCTGTGGAAAAAATCCACCCGGAAGAACTTGAAGATATTTTCCACTCCATAGCCAAGTTCGACATAAGGAATATTTGAATTCAGGCGACCAAAGGTTCCGAGCGGATTGCCATCCGGATCCACAGTTGGCACATTGTCTATATTATAATCCTGAACTGAACCCCAAAGCACGTTCGCATTTCCTACAAATCTCCATTTGAGTTTCTTGATCAAAGGAATGGAATTCAACAAAAATCCTTCAAAAGACTGCCTGTAACGAATGCTGATGTATTGGTCAGAACTGAATTCAGTAAAATTCATTGTGTTAAATGCTGCCGTGGTATAAAATAGAGTCTCGTTTCCAAGATGATTTTTCATGATGGGATAAGGCACTTCCCCAAAAATCTTTCCCGCATCCAATTCATACCTCCCTACTCCCAGCAGTCCGAGGTTGATTCGCTGATATACATATAAACTCAATTTACTGTATTCAATATCTCCGCTCAGCCACTTCAATCCTTTTGCATAATTCACTTCAAAAATGGGCCATTTCAAGGAACCGAGAGAAGCGCGTTCATTGTCATTGATGATAATGATTTCATCTCTGCCATATCTGATTCCTGCCTGAATTTCTGTGGTTTTATAACTAGTGATATACTCTCGGGTATCCTTATCCAGATAATAGAAATCGAACAAAGGATCAAATTGACTTGTATTCATTCCTGCGGAAAATAGAAAACCTTTGAAAAATTCGCGCTGGAAATTCAGCCGATGATTCGTACTGAAATAGGGACTTCGTAAGGTTCCAAAACGGCTGGCTGCCAGGAATATGCTATTGCTTTGAAGGTTGGAAATCTCCAATCCTACCTGATCAATTTCTCTCTGTGTAGTCAGACTTAAGGTTGTCCATCGGGCTCTGTCCAATATCCGGGTAACTGTGGTGGAATATTTCAATTCCTGATCTGTGAAACCATACCCCATGTATCCTTGGATCAGCCAGGTTTTGCTGAATTTAAAATTTGTTCTCAAGCCAAATCCCAATCTTACACCTTCCACATCATTGTAATTGAAAAAGCCCGGCCATGGTCCGATATCAAGTTTCCCAATTGGTTTATAACCCGTTGCAAAAAACTTCAATCCCTCTGAATAGAACCTGATTATGGGGATTTTCTTCAGCGTGTCCACCATTTGCAAAACAGCCAATTCATCAGAACTCAAAGGATCAGGTCTGTTTGTTTGCCAAAATGAAGGATCATGCACGTTGAAATCAGGTTTCAATTCCACAGCTTGGTTGAAGAAAGCTGTACCCTGAGGCTGGTCAACTTTCACACTATCCGCGGAAGTATAAAACTTGGCTAAAAGTCCTGCAGAATTTGCACTGATTTGCCCGATTTTGATCAATACTCTGGTTTTGGAAGGAATAAGAGGTCCGGCTAAAGATGGGGTTAATTCTTGCTGAATTTTGATTCGCTCTATATAGTTAAGATTCGCTGCTTTTGGAATAGTTAAATCCACCTGTTTCAGCGCATAGGTTTCTTTATTGATCCAGATTGTACCGGAAAAAGCCAGATCCTGCTCTCTTCGAGGATACACCTGGAGCCTGTAGCAAGAGTCCTGTCCCACTAATACCGAATCCAGCAAATCGAAGTCATAGAAAGTTCTCCAACCATCCGATAAAGGCGAGACAAAGTCCTTTTCCAGTATCTGAAGCCAGTTTTTGTAGAAATTGTATTCCTGAAAAACAGAACCGGTGATTTGAGATGTTGTCGAGCCATCGGTGATCCCCACTCCTGTCACTTTGGTCTTTTCGATGATTTCTTTTCGCAGTTCCGGGTTGTTTCGATAGTAATACTTCGAAACTGTTTCGGAGAAAAATACCGGGAGAATCTTTTCCCCTTCATCATTGGTAAGCTCCTTGATGCTGTCCAATACAGCCGTTACACCTCTTACAGACTTTCGGTTTCTAAAATCCTCCGATAGATTATCGATATCAATCTCAATCTTGGTATAATTCTTTGTCTCGTAGGCAGAGAGAGTTCTTTTGTCAAATTCCTTCCTTTTCTCTGCCGCCCTGCGAATAATTTCAAAAGCAGGATTTTCGCCAGCCTCAAAAACAAAGGCTTCCAGTTCAAAATCCGAAGGTTTCAACTGAAAATTGATTGTTTGATCAGAATCACGGGATAATGCTTTTGTTGCGTTGATATATCCCAAATAACTCACAACAATACTATCAGGAAGTGACTTAGCCTGGATCAGATAATTCCCCTCAAAATCTGTAGAAATGCCTATCGTCGTACCTTTCAATAAGACAGAAGCAAACGGAATGGGATCACTTGTTTGAGCGTCAGTGACTTTTCCTTTTACGGTAAATTGAGCAAATGCCTGAGAGAAAAATGAAAAGGAAATCAAAAAAAGGACTAGTCGAATCATCTAAGCGTATTTGCATCTAACCGTTGGAACCGCAAATTAAATTCATTGTTGAGGCATTTTTTAAATGATTGCGTTAAAAATTCAGAATTCGATAGAAATAGGTTCATTTATCTTGCAGGAAAATTGACTTCCCACCCTGTATATTTGACTTCGAAATTTGATCAGCATGATATACGATGTAATAATAGTTGGAGGAGGAATAGTCGGGCTTGCAACCGGATTAAAAATCCAAAAAGCAAATTCAACCCTCAAAATAGCCCTTTTGGAAAAGGAAGATCAGGTGGCCAAACATCAAACTGCAAATAACAGCGGGGTGATCCACTCCGGACTTTACTACAAACCGGGCTCGTTGAAAGCCTCCAATTGCATCGGCGGATATCATGAATTGATTCAGTTTTGTGAAGAGGAAAAAATTCCATTTGAAATCACCGGAAAGGTTGTGGTTGCTACCCGTAATGAGCAAATCCCGCTTCTAAACGGACTTTTGGAAAGAGGTATTCAAAATGGTTTAACTGGAACCAGATCAATCACCTTGGATGAGCTTAAAGGCTACGAGCCCTACTGTGCCGGAGTCGCTGCGATTCATGTGCCTCAAACCGGAATTGTGGATTATTTCCAGGTTGCTTTAGCCTATGGAAGAAAGATTATTCAAAATGGCGGAGAGATTTTTTTGAACCATAAAGTACTGAAAATCAATCATGAGAATGGCATCAACAGAATTGAAACTTCCAAGTCTGATTTTCAGGCCAAACTGGTCATCAACTGTGCAGGACTTTATTCGGATAAAGTCGCACAAATGAGTGAAGAAGATCCTATTGATATTAAAATCATCCCGTTCAGAGGCGAGTATTTCAAGCTTCGAAAAGAAAAAGAATACCTCGTTAATAACCTGATTTACCCGGTTCCTGATCCTAATTTCCCTTTCCTGGGAGTTCATTTTACCCGAATGAAAAAAGGAGGAGTTGAAGCCGGACCAAACGCCGTGTTAGCTTTCCGAAGGGAAGGATACAAGAAATCTCAAATCAATCTTAAAGAACTTGCCGAAACGCTGGCATGGCCGGGATTCCAAAAAGTTGCAGCCAAATACTGGCAAACTGGCTTCGGTGAGATGTATCGCTCCTTTTCGAAGGCTGCCTTTACAAAAGCCTTGCAGGAACTGATTCCGGAAATTCAGGAATCTGACCTGGTTGAGGGCGGTGCCGGAGTCAGAGCTCAGGCTTGTGACCGGACAGGTGGATTGTTGGATGATTTTGCGATTCGCGAGTCGGAATATGCCATCAACGTGCTAAATGCACCTTCTCCTGCTGCAACGAGTTCTCTTGCGATTGGCGGAACTGTGGCAGCAATGGCTTTGAAGAGATTTTAACCCGATTTCAAAGTTTGTTTTAAGAAAGGAAGTCGTTTTGGCTTCCTTTTTTTATTCCTGAAGTAAAAACTCTGCGAATCGATTTTCGGCCCAGGGAAAACTCCTGGCCTTGAAGTACAAATCCGGTATGTCCTCCCCTTTTTGGCATTTCAAGAATTATCTCCGCTTTCTTTTTCGCAAGGCTTACCTGATAGCACTCCGGTCCAAGCAGAGGATCGTTTAGAGCATTCAAAATAAGAGTGGGAATCTCAATAAACTTCATCCAATTAGCTTCATTTCCACTCCAATATACGTATGAAATTTTTTGGTCGGAATCAACTGAGAAGAGCTCAGACGTTCAAGGATTTGTTCATGATTTGAAAAAAAATCAACCAAAAATCAAATCATGGCTTCAAGACGTAAATTTCCCTCAGGTAAAAACCTTCAATTGGACTGCAGGTAGTTGGTCCTTATTTATTGCGTCAGTTGATAGACTCTTTTTACTGCTACCTCAAGCATCAAATTCAAGTTTTCAAAATGAAGGATGAATTCCTCTCCGAAACCCTTGGATTCAAGAATTTCTTTACCGTTTTGAAGTTCCTCAATTAAGTCACTAAACTCAAACATGCTCAAAGTAGGCTTCAGCTTATGTCTGATTTGCTGGATAATAATTTCATTTTTCTCCTCTAATCCTTCGCAATATTTAGTCTGAAGCTCCAAAAGTCCATTGTAAATGGCAAGAGTAAGTTCTGTCTGAAAGCCTTCGTCTCCTTCAGAAATTTCCTGGATTCTTTGATTTAATTCCGGGTAACTATGCATCATAAAGCATTTTTAAAAGTTGATTGACCAGCCAAAAACCCAGTGGACCAAGCTGCTTGAAAGTTAAATCCACCTGTGATTCCATCAATATTTAAGACTTCGCCGGCAAAGAATAAGTTTTGGTAATAAATACTTTCCATTGTTTCCGGATTGACCTCATTCAAAGCAATTCCGCCAGCTGTAACGAACTCTTCTTTAAATGTCGTTTTCCCATTGACCGTCAAAATATAGCAAAAAAGATTCTGCACCAATTTATTGACTTGCTTTTTGGATAAAGTATTGAAAGTCTGTGGTGATTCGATGCCGGAAATATCCGTCAAATGCTCCCAAAGCCTGACAGGAACTCCAAAAAGCGGATGGCTTTTAACCTTTCTTGCAGGATGATTCAGACTGTATTTTGCCAATTGGTCAGAATAGTCCATTTCACCCAAATCAGCATTCCAATTGATAATTGCCTTTGCCCGATATCGATGATCATGAAGCCATTCAGCTCCGAAAGCCGAAAGCTTGAGCACAGCAGGTCCGCTCAGTCCCCAATGGGTAATTAAAATCGGGCCTCGGTAATTGAGCTTGGTCCCTTCGAGTTTGACCAAACCATCCGGCATTGAAATCCCCATCAATTCCCTCAATGGCTCTCCGGGAGTATTGAAAGTGAACAGTGATGGAATCGGGGCGGAAATACTGTGCTTGAGGTTGCTTAAGAAATGATAGCCTTCAGTTTTGGGGTGACCGCCGCTTGCAATGATCAGGACATCAAATTTGAATTCACCTTTGTCTGTATCCAGTTTAAACCCTTTCTCTAATGTGTAAACCGACTTGATCCCAAAGGAAGTAAGAATAGTTATTTTAAGTTTTTGGGCCTCCCGCATCAAGGCATCGATAATCGTTTGGGAGTCATCGGTCGTCGGAAACATCCTACCATCCGGCTCAACTTTCAAAGCTACTCCCCGATTTTCAAACCATTCAATGGTGTCTTCGGATTTGAAATGGGCAAAGACTTTCTTCAGAAACTTTTCTCCCCTCGGATAATTTTTGACCAGTTTGGAAATCTCCAAAGGCCGATGCGTAACATTACACCTGCCTCCTCCGGAGACTTTTACCTTAGACAAAAGTTTGGGGGATTTTTCAAAAATAGTAACCTCCCTCCCCGGACCGCTTGCATAAATAGCAGCGAAAAAGCCTGCAGCTCCCCCGCCTATTACTCCGATTTTCAAGAATATAATCGTTTAATAATCAATATTTTAAATCTATCTGCTTTTATGACTGAAAGAACCTAAAATTCCTCTTGCCAATTCTCTGAAAAGAGTCCTTCCCACCTGCCGAACCATGGTATTTTTACTGAGTTCTTCAATGAAGGATTCCTCCGGCTTTGTTCTGCTTCCGGATTTTGGAGCTCCCGGACCCGGTAATCCTGCCCTTTCCTGTTCCTTCTCTACCAGTTCCATTTTCCTTTCCAATAGTTCAAAAGCACTTTCTCTATCCAGTTCCTGATTGTATTTGGAGACTAATTGAGATCCCCTGACCAACTCATCAATTTCAGATTCAGTCAAAATATCCATTCGGGAAATCGGAGCCCTTACAAGCGTATGAGCCAATGGCGTAGGAATCCCTTTTTCATTCAAAGCTGTAACCAGGGCTTCCCCAATTCCCATGGAAGTAAGGACTTCTGAGGTTTTATAAAAAGGCGAATCCGGATAGTTTTCAGCTGTTTTTGTAATTGCTTTTCGATCTTTGGCAGTGAAAGCCCTCAAAGCATGCTGTACTTTCAAGCCCAACTGACCCAGGATATTCTCCGGAACATCCGTCGGTGTCTGAGTACAGAAGTAAACGCCCACACCTTTTGATCGGATCAGTTTGACAATCGCTTCGATCTTATCAAGGAGATCTTTGGATGCTGTCGAAAACACCAAATGCGCCTCATCAATGAATAAGCAAAGCTTTGGCTGATCAGTGTCTCCCTGCTCAGGGAAAGTCTCATAAATCTCTGAAAGCAAGCTCAACATAAAGGTGGAAAACAGTTTCGGAGTACTCTGAATATCGGTCAACCGAATGACTGAAATCACTCCTTTTCCATCCTTGGTTCGCAAAAAATCCTCAACCTCAAATGACTTCTCCCCAAAAAACAGTTCAGCTCCCTGCTGCTCCAGTTCGATGATCTTACGCATGATCGTATTGACGGAAGTGGAAGAAACTTGCCCAAATTCCTTTGCAATCGCCTCTTTTCCCTCGTTGCTTACGAATTGGAGTACACGTTTAAGATCCTTCAAATCCAACAGAGGGAGGTGATACAAATCGCAATAGTGGAAAATCAACGCAATCACTCCTTGCTGGGTATCGTTCAACTCTAAAATCTGAGAAATCAAAACCGGACCAAACTCAGAAACGGTGGCCTTCAGTCTCACTCCTTTCTCATGTGAGATTGACATAAGTTCAACCGGCAATCCCTGCGGATTATAGTCAACTCCGATTACGGCTGATCTATTCAGGATAAAATCATTCGTAACACCAGGCTTTGCCAAACCGGAAAGATCACCTTTCAAATCCATCAAAACAGAGGGAATTCCTTTGAGAGAAAGCTGCTCTGCAATTACTTGTAAGGTTTTGGTTTTCCCGGTTCCGGTCGCACCTGCAATCAGCCCGTGGCGGTTAAGGGTTTTGAGAGGAATTTTGATTTGTGCTCCAGCAACAGGTTCACCATCCAAAACTCCTGTGCCTAAAATGATATAGTCTTTCTTAAATATCTGACCCTCTGCGAGGTGTGATTTGAATTTCTCTGTATTACTCATCTTGAAAAAGATTGGTCTGACAAACTACAAAAAAAACCTCATTGCAGTTAGCAAAAAGGTTTTTGAGACCAATTCGGATTTTGAAAATAATGGTTGGTGGATCATTATGAAAGAAAAACCATGGAATTCCTGCCGCTAGCAAAGTTTAACTTTTAGATAAAATTACTTCTAACTTTATTGTCAATTCAAACAGAACCAGATTACCAACTTGAAGCAGATTCTTAATTCCCTCCTCTTTTCAATATTCCTTTCAGGCATATTTATCAGTTTTCCAGGTTTTGCGCAGCTCGGTCCAAATTTAGGTCAGACCGATAACTGGATGAAAAGCGCCCAAGCGGCTATGGAGAGAAAAGACTATGAAATTGCCAATGGAATTTTCAGAAATCTGATTGATTCAGGTTTCCCTTTGCCTCAGGAAATGCCCTACTTTTTTGCTGAAACCTTGTACGAATTGGGTCAATATGACAACAGTTCAAATTTCCTGAATAAGTATTTGGAATTGAGCGGCTTCACGGGAGATCATTATGAAGGAGCAAAAGAGTTGCAGAAAAAATTGGAGAGTCCGCTGAACGCAATTCAGGTTTGCCAGCTATGCGACCGAAGAGGTTATCGATACAGAGAATGCTTCACTTGTGATGGGAACAAGCAAATCGAACAAGATTGTAATTATTGCAAAGCAAAAGGTGTGGTGGGTTGCAGCAGATGCGCCGGCACCGGAATGATCACCAGAATCAATATTTTCAACATTCCGGAGTTCTATGAATGTGAGCGTTGCGCTGGAAATGGCCGGCTTACCTGTCCGGTTTGTAAAGGATCAAATAAAGAAGTCAGTGCTTGTAAAACCTGTTCCGGATCGGGAAGACTTACTTCAGAACATCTCTGCGATCACAAGGCAGAATCCATGAGCATTAAAAAACCGGCCTGAGCCGGTTTTAATTATTATGTGTATTCGCTTGATTGCACATAACAGAATTAAGTTGGGATTTGAATGAAAAAATCCCCCTAACCCTCCGCCGCGGCGGAGGGAGTCACATTTCCGCATCATTAAAACCGATGGACTTCTATCAATCGTGCAGATATCCGGATACGCATATTAATTATTTACAATATTTATCCAGAGCATCCTGTGCCCCGGGATATTCAAGAGTTCGGGCCAGTTTAAAATCCTCGCAGGCACTTTTTTCTTTTTTCAAGGCGATTTTCAGAAAACCTCTATTCAAATACGCCTGCCCAAAATCCTTATCAAGCTTAATCGCATTTCCATAAGATTTCAACGCGTCATCCGAAAGCCCCATTTGCTGAAGAGCTCTTGCTTTCATAAAAGAAGCCATTGCCGGAGCTCCGGGGATTTCCTCCGCCCGACTGGAATAAAGCAAAGCGTTATTGTAGTTCTTCTCCTCATGATGAAGATTAGCAAGACTCAAGAGTACCTGAAAATTGTTGGGATCCAGGTCCAAAGCCTTTTCATAATCTGCTTTCGCGAGATCAAACTCACTTTGTTCCTCATGCGCACGCCCACGGTTGTAGAGCATGCGAACATCTGTCGGGTTGAATTTTAGTTTCTCGGTATACTCTTCTGCTGCCTTGGTGTATTCTCCTTCTTTGAAATATTTGTCACCGGGATTTTGGTCAGGTTTCGAACAAGACCAAAACATTCCGGATAGAATCAGAACCAGGAAGGCAAGCGTTAAATTTTTCATTTTTGTTGATTTAGACTGCTACACTATTATCTCTTAGCGCATCATTGAGAGAGGTCTTGAGATCGGTAGAAGCTTTTCGCTGGCCTATGATCAAGGCACAGGGTACCTGATAGGTTCCGGAAGGGAATACTTTTGAAATAGATCCCGGAATCACAACAGATCTTGGAGGAACGTATCCCTTGTATTCAATTGGTTCGGTACCGGTCACATCAATAATCTTGGAGCTTGCTGTCAGCGTTACTCCAGCTCCGATCACAGCTTCTTTTCCGATTCGGACACCTTCTACGATGATAGCTCTTGAACCGATAAAAGCTCCGTCTTCAACGATAACCGGCGCTGCCTGAACAGGCTCCAAAACTCCTCCAATACCCACTCCGCCGCTCAAATGAACATTTTTGCCGATCTGCGCACAAGAACCGACTGTAGCCCAGGTGTCAACCATCGTGCCACTGTCAACATAAGCGCCGATATTAACATAACTTGGCATCATCACCACACCGCTTGCCAAATATGCTCCGTATCGAGCCACAGCGTGAGGAACCACCCGAACACCTTGCTTTGCGTAGTTGGTTTTCAAAGCCATTTTATCGTGAAATTCAAAAGGTCCAACTTCGATTGTTTCCATTTTTTGGATTGGGAAATAAAGGATGACAGCCTTTTTTATCCAGTCATTTACTTTCCAATTTCCATCCTCAGTGGGCTCGGCTACACGAAGCAGCCCCAGGTCCAAATCAGCGATTACAGCTCTGATTGCTTTTTGAGTAGTTTCTTCTTTCAATAATTCCCGGTTTTCCCAGGCAGTTTCGATGATGGTTTTCAGTTCCATTATTTTAAGTAGTTTCGTTTATGGGTCAAAGTCCGGCTAAACCAATTCCTATTCTTTTAGCTTCGAGTCTGAAGCCGTTAAAAGATGTAAGAGCTTGGGAAAAGCTGGGTCGTTCACTGCGCGAAACAAATACATACAGCCTAAACATCATAGGATTTTCAGGTAAAATGCTTGAACAAGAGAATGGCGTTAATTTTTTCTCCTCAAAAAGCTCCTTTGATTCAAAGTGGAAACGGGTTATTTCCCAGTTAAGATTTATCAGGCTTCTGGTGCAGATCAGACCACGAATATTGATTTGTTGCACGTATGAGTATTTGCCTGTTGCAGCGCTTTTTAAAAAGCTGTTAACCTTCAAACTTGTTTACGATGTGCAGGAAAATTACGTCGCAAACCTGGATCTGAACCCCAATCTGACTGCGAAAGCAAAAGAGCGGGCAACCATAATTATCCAAAATTCAGAGTCGGTAAATGGCATCGATCTTTATCTTTTTGCAGAGAAATGCTATGGGGATGAAATGCCGGAAAAGCGACCTTTTTTGGTTTTGGAAAACAAGTATTCCGGGCAGATCAAACCGGTGAAGCCGATCCGGTTTCCGCTGCGAAAGGGATATAAATTTGTAATCACCGGAACCATCACTCCGGCTTTTGGGATCCTCGATGCGGTGCTTTGGTTCAAGTCAGTTTTGAAGGAATTTCCCGAAAGCAGGCTGAATATTATCGGACATCTGACCCTTTCTGAATTCGGCAAAGAGCTTTCGCAGGCTTGCCAAAATGTCCCCGGGATTAAATTGTCACTTTCTGAAATTCCTGTCCCGCATGAACAAATTATACAGGCGATGACGAAAGCAGATTTTGCTTTGCTCCCTTATCAAAACCATCCGGCAATCAAGGATAAAATGCCCACCAAACTTTTTGAAGCAGCGGCTTTGGGTATCCCGGTTTTGATCACTCCGAATCAGAAATGGGAGAATTTTTTAAAGCCATTTTCAGGAGGATTTCCGGTTGATTTTTCAAACGATCAAGAAGTCGGTTTGCAATTGAGCAAAGCCCTGCAACAAGAGTACTTCACCGCCCAACCCGATCAATCCATCGGGTGGGATTCCCAAAAATCTGACTTTCTGAAAGCTATCGAAGGCTTGCTTTCCTGAGATTCACCTCGTGGATAAGCGGAAACTTATCCACCTGCCCCCTGATTTTTACACTCATTTTCACAAAGCGGAAACTCAGTCCGTCATTTATATTTTGACAGATTAGCTCTCATTTTCCCATTATTTATCAAATCAAATATCTTTATTTCAGTGACTTAGTTTTATTTTTCAGGCACTATAAATTAATATTTAGATAGGACTAAAACTGAAAACACAATCCGGTTTGGCTTATCCACATCCGTTTTAGTCACTATTGATTATTTATTTAGCTATCTCTAAATTAATTTTTATCTTTGCCTCAGTCAAACAAAAAGTCCATGACGCTTACCACTGCTGAAGAGAATTATTTAAAGGCCATCTATCACCTTTCCGAAGGCGGAAAGAAAGGTGTATCAACAAATGATGTGGCTGCTGAGATGAAAACAAAGCCCGCTTCTGTCAGCGATATGCTGCGAAAACTGGGTGAAAAAGAAGTCATCGAATACCGAAAATATTACGGTGTTCACATCACCGACGAGGGCAAAAAACTAGCCCTTCAGACTATCCGAAAGCATAGGCTTTGGGAAGTTTTTTTGGTGGAAAAATTGAATTTCGCGTGGGATGAAGTACATGAAGTGGCGGAGGAATTGGAGCATATTCAGTCTCCCCTACTCATCCAAAGACTGGACGCTTATCTGAATTATCCCAAGTTTGACCCGCATGGAGACCCCATTCCTGATGAATTTGGAGATGTGAAAGCCCGACCAAGAGTAGCGCTGAACGAAATGGAAGTGGACCAAACCGGTCAAATCGTAGCTGTCAAAGACAGCTCCGCAGCCTTCTTAAGACACCTCGATAAAATGGGCGCGTACATTGGTGCTCGAATAAAAGTGCTGGATAAAGTGGAATTTGACGGGTCGCTGGAGATCCTCGTGGATCAGAAAAAGACCTTGTTTATGTCCAAGGATGTGGCCGGAAATATTCTCGTTTTGCAGTCATGAAATCGAGCATGATGAAGAGCGATACACAGTGGGACAATTATTTACCATGCGGAACTCCACCTGCCTGCCGGCAGGCAGGTGTGGCCTTAAAGAAAAAAAATTTATCACATGAAAAACCTCTGGACACTGGCATTTCTATTATTTTTTTCCTGCAAGTTTGATAACCCTGGGCAGCGGGATAAACCGTTGATCGTGGCCACAACAAGTATCCTTGCAGACGGGGTCAGAAACCTGGTTGGGGACAAAGCAGAAGTCGTGGCCTTGATGCCTGCGGGAGTTGATCCACACCTCTACAAAGCTTCGGTTCGGGATTTGGATTTACTTCAAAATGCCGATTTGGTCATTTACCACGGTCTCTTTCTGGAAGGTAAAATGACTGAGATTTTTGAAAAACTTGGTTTCAGCCAAAGTCTGATCAACGCCTCCGAAACTCTTCCGACAGAACTTCTACTTCGAAGCGGTCCTGAAGCTCATAGCGTCGATCCGCATATTTGGTTTGATGTTAACCTCTGGTCAAAAGCTCTGGAACATACTGCTTCTGAAATCATCAAATGGAAACCTGAATGGAAGTCAGCGATTGAAGCAAATTCAACCAATTATCAGGCTAAGCTGGCAGAATTGAATGCCGAAATTCAAATCAAAGTCAATGAACTCCGGTCAGCAAATCAGGCATTAATTACTGCTCATGATGCCTTCGCCTATTTCGGAAAGGCCTACCAATTTGAAGTTCAGGGTTTGCAGGGACTGTCCACGCTTAGCGAACCCGGCCTAAGGGATTTGACTGGTTTGGTTCAGTTTATCGTCGACCGGAATATTCAAGCGGTTTTCGCAGAGCAAACTATTTCTCCCAAAGCAATCGAAGCGGTAGTTGCCGGGTGTGCAAATCAAAATCATACAATCGTGATGGCCGGGCCATTATTTACCGACAGTCTGGATGCTCCGGATACACCGGCAGGAACGTACATAGGTATGGTCCGAACCAATGTTCAAGTCATTTTTGAAAATCTCAAACCATGATCAATCAAGTCACCTCCCCTGTTATAGAAGTTCACGATCTCACGGTCAGTTACGATCAAAGTCCTGTACTCTGGAATGTGGATTTATCACTTCCCTCCGGAAAATTGATCGGGATTTTGGGTCCAAACGGCGCCGGTAAATCTACTCTGATCAAAGCCATTATGGGCTTGGTCAAGCCAACAAGCGGCTACGTAAAGATTTTTGATAAAACACTTCAGGACGTAAGAAGCCGAATCAGCTATGTTCCCCAACGGGAATCTGTGGACTGGAATTTTCCGGCATCTGTTCTGGATGTGGTGATGATGGGGACCTACGGAAAGCTTGGACTTTTCAAAAGACCAGGAAAGAAGGAAAAGGAAATTGCCTTGGGTTGCCTGGATCAGGTCGGCATGATGTCATTCGTCAATCGTCAGATTTCGGAACTCTCCGGCGGTCAGCAGCAACGGGTTTTTATCGCCCGGGCTTTGGCACAGGAAGCAGATTTGTACCTGATGGATGAGCCATTTGCCGGAGTGGATATGGCAACTGAGACTGCAATTTTCCAGCTTTTGAAGGATATGACTGCGAAAGGAAAAACGATCATCGTTGTTCATCACGACATCCATTCGGCCATGAATTACTTCGACTGGATCATTATGCTAAACCTTCACTTGGTTGGATCCGGTCCGACTGATCTGGTGATGACAGAGGAATTGCTTCGCAAAACCTATGGCGGAAAGCTCAACCTTCTCACTAAAGTGACTGAGCTGATTCGCCAAAAAGACTTCAATCCACTCAAAAGCTGATATGGAAGATTTTCTGTATTTCTTCACTTTTCAGGATGAATCGATTGCCTTTGTGGTGATCGGAATCACGCTTTTGGGAATCGGATCAGCTTATGTCGGTACGTACAGCTTTTTGGACAAGAAAGCGTTGCTTGGTGATGCTATTTCACATGCGGTCCTTCCCGGGATTTGCCTGGGATTCATCCTGGCCGGAGAAAAGAACCCGATTTACATCGTGACGGGTGCTTTTGCATCAGGCGCATTGGCCACATTCCTGATTTCCTGGCTTCGATCCAAGTCCAAACTGAGTGAAGATGCCATTATCGCTTCTATCCTTTCCATCTTTTTTGGGTTTGGAATCGTGCTTTTGACTGTTATTCAGAAATCCGGAAACCCCGAAATGGCCGGTTTGAACCAGTTTATCTTCGGAAATGCAATCGCCATTCTCGAAGAGGATTTATACATCTATGGCGGATTGGCTTTAGTGATTATCTTCATTTTGACTCTATTTCAAAAGGAATTCAGCTTGCTGGTTTTCAATCCTGACTTCGGTAAAGCCATTGGCTACCCGATGGAATCAATCCGGTTGATCTTCAATGTCCTGATGATTTTGGCAGTAGTGATCGGAATCCAAGCGATTGGAGTTGTCCTGATGGCAGCCTTATTAATTACTCCAGGCGCAGCAGCCAGGTTTTGGACAGACCGACTGGGAATCCTTTTGCTGATTTCCGGAGCCTTTTCTGCTGTATCCGGAATCCTCGGAACGTACGTTTCCTTCGTTTTGCCACAGATGCCAACCGGACCTTGGGTGGTTGTTTGCCTTTCGCTTTTGGCTTTGATCTCTTTCCTTTTTGCTCCGAAAAAAGGTATACTCTCCAGGTTCATTGCCCGCAGGACTTATCTGAAAAAGACGCATCAGGATCACCTGATGAAGTCGCTTTACAAGGCTATGGAAGAGGGGAAAAAATTCCTCACCATAGAGGAAATCTATCAGGCCTACCCTCACCAATCCGCCAAGAGCATGAATTCCATTTATAGATTAATTAGAAAAGGATTAATAACTAAAAATGACCAGGTTATAATCCTGACAGAATCGGGAACATCGGAGGCCAAACGTATTGTACGACTTCATAGACTATGGGAATTGTATCTGAATGAATACATGAATATCGCTCCGGATCACGTGCATGATTCAGCAGAAAAACTGGAGCATTTGCTTACTCCGGAATTAGAAACATTACTTGAAAAGCGCTTGAACTTCCCCAAGCTTGACCCACATCAGGAAAACATACCTAGAGACACAGATGACATTTGACCAAAACGCATTCCTCATCATTTTCACCGCAACTCTGATTGCAATCTCCTGCGGTTTGCTGGGTGTATTTATGATGCTTCGCAAAATGTCCATGACAGGAGACGCGATTTCCCATGCGGTACTTCCGGGAATCGTGATTGGTTTCTTTATCTCCGGAAGTCAGAGAGGATTGGAAGTAATCATCGGAGCAGGGATTCTGGGCATTTTAGCAACACTCATTATTGATTGGCTTCGCAAAAAGGCAAGAGTCCAACTTGACGCTTCGATTGGGATCACCTTTACCCTGCTCTTTGCCATCGGCATTATCCTGATCAATCTTTTGGCCTATAAAGTAGATTTGGATCAGGAATGTGTCCTTTACGGAGAGATTGCCTATCTGCCGATTGACCTTTGGATCTCCGATTCAGGGATCAATTTTGGTCCCAGAATCATGTGGCTGGCAGTGTTGAATCTTGGTCTTGTTCTGAGTTTTATTCTACTATTATACAAAGAGTTAACCGTCACCAGCTTTGATGAAAGCTTTAGCCTGGTAATCGGACTTCCTGCAGGCGCCATTAACCTTGCGCTGATGAGTATGGTGTCCTATACGACTGTCAGTAGTTTCGAAGCAGTCGGAGCAATCCTGGTAGTTGCACTTTTAGTAGTACCACCAGCTACGGCTTTCCTTTGGACAAAGAAATTGGTTCCGTTGATTCAGTTGACTTGCGTTCTTGGCCTGGTTATTTCTGTTTTGGGGTATTACCTTGCTTACTTAATGGATAGCTCGATTGCGGGAATGATAGTGGCCGTTGCCGGAGTGGTTTTTCTGGCAAGCGCATTTATCAAAAGCCTGAAACCTAATTTCAAGCTTGGAACTTCCGGAGTTTAAGGTTGGTTTAAAATTTGATCTCATAAGAATTATGAAATCAAGCATGACGCAAGCGAATCACACTGGAATGATTATGGGCCAAGCGAGATTCCATCCCGTTTCCTTCGTCACGGGACAGGTTATGGCCGCTAAAAAACAAATTATAAACAGATGAAAAGAATTGGAATCATAGTCACGTTTCTCTTTATCTCCCTGTCGGTAAATGCGCAGGAGAAAATTGAGTGGATGAAATTTGAAGATGCAGTAGCCGCCTCTGAAAAGAGTCCAAAAATGCTTTTGGTGGATGTTTACACCGATTGGTGTGGCTGGTGCAAAAAGATGGACAAAGTGACTTTCACCGATCCGGGAGTCATCAAATACGTGAATGAAACATTCTACGCAGTAAAACTTGATGCAGAAAACATGAGCCGTTCTTTTGATTTCAAAGGCAAGAAATACACCGAGGCTCAAATGGCAGCAGCGATGCGAGTGAACTCCTACCCTAATTTTGTGATCATCGACCCTACCCTTCAGAATATCACCCAACTATCGGGATACCGTACCGCACCTCAATTTTTAGAAGGATTGTCCACCATCGTTGATAAAGGATTTAAGACCAAATGAGTTTTAATCTCGCTGAGCGAAACGATACAATTATTGCCTTGGCCACACCTCAGGGCGTAGGTGCGATTGCAGTAATCAGACTTTCCGGACCGGATGCAATCAAGGTGACCAATTCTGTTTTTCACGGAAAAAACCTGGAAAACCAACCTTCCCATACCATTCATTTTGGCACAATCCGGGACGGTGAGCGAATCATCGATGAATTGCTTGTTTCGATTTTCATTGCTCCCAAGTCATTTACCAAAGAAAACGTCGTGGAAATCTCCACACACGGATCTTCTTATATCATCAATCAGGTTCTTAAGCTTTTCATCCGCAAGGGAATTCGTCCGGCAAAGCCCGGAGAATTCACTCAGCGTGCATTTCTCCACGGTCAGTTTGATTTAGCGCAAGCTGAGGCTGTTGCGGATCTGATTCACGCAGATTCAGAATCCAGTCACCAAGCTGCTTTGAATCAGATGCGAGGAGGTTTCAGTTCGGAGATTCAGGAATTGCGAACTCAGTTGATTCATTTCGCTTCCATGATTGAGCTGGAACTGGACTTCACCGAGGAAGATGTGGAATTCGCCAGCAGAGACGACTTGCGAAAGCTGGTTGAACGCCTTCTCCGCGTTGTGGAAGAATTGATTATGAGTTTCGATCTCGGAAATGTGATCAAAAATGGCGTTCCAACGGTCATTGCAGGTAAGCCAAATGCAGGAAAGTCAACCCTTCTGAATGCCTTGCTTAATGAGGAAAAAGCGATTGTATCTGAAATCGCAGGTACTACGCGTGACCTGATCGAGGACGAAATCAATTTGGGTGGAGTGATCTTCCGGTTCATCGATACCGCGGGTTTGCGTGAAACCACCGATGTGATCGAAGCCATCGGAGTCAGCCGAACTCAGGAGAAAATGAAAACAGCTTCCCTGATTTTGTACCTCTTTGATCTGAGTGATACCGACCTGGTGGAGATCAATCGGGACATCAATAAGCTTGAAAATCTGGGAGTTCCTTTTCTGAAAGTTGCGAATAAGACAGACAAGGCTAAGCCAAATATTATCAATGAGTTAAAGTCAATGCATCCGGATGCGATTTTCATTTCCGCAGGCAAAAAAGAAAACCTGGAAGAGCTGAAAGGACGTGTTTTGGAACTTGTCAATCTGGATAAATTCCGAACCGGAAATACGATTGTCACCAATGTGCGTCATTACGATTCCCTGGTAAAAACCCGTGAGTCCCTCCTCGATATTTTAACCGGCCTGGACAATCAGGTTACCAATGACTTCGTGGCGATGGATATTCGCAGATCCCTGCATTATTTGGGAGAAATTACCGGAGAAATCACCACAGATGATTTGCTTGCCAATATTTTTTCGAAGTTTTGTATCGGGAAGTAAGTTGGTTTTGATATTTCCGTCATAAACTGTCTCTTTTTCTCTAACCATTCTATACTTTTCTATTGCTTTTTTAGTCAAAAAAAATGCATCTTGTTTTCAGTTTGCTACCCCTAGAAGTTTTCTGATGATTGACAAGTTACTCAAGCCCAAACAGGCTCTTAAAAAAGCATTTTTAAAAGTAAAGCCGATTAGGACTGAAATTGAATCCTTCAAGACGAACCTTATCAAACTCATCGACCAAACCAATGAATTTGAATCGGAGGAGTTTCATAAAAATCTGGTAATCGATTTTTTAAAGAAAACCTATTACGATCCCAAACACTATGTCAATACAAAAGGCAAAAATGACTTGGTAATCCATTTAGAAGAAAAAGCAAAATCGCCAGTCGTGGTAATCATCGAAGCAAAAAAACCGACAAACAAGTCGGAAATGCTGAAAACTACCAATATTAATTATAAAGCATTTCAAGAATTAGTCCTGTATTATCTCCGCGAGCGGATCACCAATAACAACCTGGAATTAAAGCATCTGATCGTAACCAATATTCATGAATGGTTCATCTTTGATGCTCTAACTTTTGATCGTCACTTTGCTCAGAATAAAACTTTGGTCAAACAATTTGAAGACTTTGAGAGAGGTCGGCTTTCAGAAATCAAGACAGATTTCTTCTATAAAAATATCGCTGAGCCTGCAATCGAGAATGTCAAAGATCAGATCGAATTTACCTATTTCGATATCCGCACCTATGACAAACCTTTGCGAAATGCAGACCAAAAGGATGATCATAAACTGATTTCCCTCTTCAAGCTACTCTCTCCTGAGCATTTGCTGAAGCTTCCATTTGCCAATGACAGCAATTCATTGGACAAGCGCTTTTACAGTGAATTGCTGCATATTCTTGGCTTGACTGAAACCAAAGAAGGTGGTAAAAAACTGATCGGAAGAAGTAGGAAAGAAGACCGCAATTCCGGAAGTATTCTCGAAGATGCAATCATCCAACTCGACTCCCTGGATAAGATCGGGCAACTCGATAAACCGAGTCAATACGGAAATACAAATGAAGAGCGACTGTTTAATGTCGGTCTTGAACTAAGCATTACCTGGATTAATCGAATTCTCTTCCTCAAGCTTTTGGAAGCGCAGTTGATCACCTATCATAAAGGAGATAAGTCCTATGCCTTCCTTAACAAAAAGAATATTCATGATTGGGATGAAATGAACTCACTTTTCTTTCAGGTTTTGGCAAAAAGGCTGGATGAACGAAATGAGGATGTGAGAAATGCGTTCGCTAAAGTACCCTACCTCAATTCCTCGCTGTTTGAGCCGACGGATATGGAGCAAAAAACGATCATGATCAATTTCCTGAAGAATGAAAAAACCATTCCGGTGATTTCTTCCACGGTTTTGAAAAATGATCAGGGGAAAAAGCTAACTGGTTCGCTCACCACTCTCGATTATCTTTTTAAATTCCTTGATGCTTATGATTTTGCAAGTGAGGGCTCAGAAGAAATCCAAGAAGACAATAAGACACTGATCAATGCTTCCGTTTTGGGATTGATTTTCGAAAAGATCAACGGCTACAAAGATGGTTCTTTCTTCACTCCCGGCTTTATCACCATGTATATGTGTAGGGAGACCATCCGCAGAGCGGTGATTCAAAAGTTTAAAAAAGAGAAAGGATGGGAAGTAGAAACCATTGATCAGCTGTATGATAAAATCGAGGACCGTACAGAAGCAAATGAGCTTGTCAACTCCATAAAAATCTGTGATCCTGCAGTAGGTTCAGGGCACTTTTTGGTATCTGCACTAAATGAAATCATCGCCGTCAAAAATGATCTTAAAATCCTGCAGGACAGATCGGGAAAGCGGCTTAAGGAATATCGGGTCGAAGTAGAGAATGACGAACTGATCGTCACCGACGAAGATGGAGAACTCTTCGAATACAATCCAACAAATAGAGAGTCACACAGAATTCAGGAAACACTTTTTCATGAAAAGCAGACAATAATAGAAAACTGTCTTTTTGGAGTGGATATCAACCCAAACTCAGTAAAAATATGCCGGCTTCGTCTCTGGATAGAATTGCTTAAAAGCGCATACTATAAAAGCAGCGATGAACTGGAAACTTTACCAAATATTGACATCAATATAAAATGCGGAAATTCATTGGTCTCTCGGTTCGCTTTAGATTCTGACCTAAAGTCTGCACTTAAAGGCTCTTGGAAAATTGAAGATTATAAGGTTGCTGTCTCGAGTTATCGAAATGCAAAATCTAAGGATCAAAAAAAGGCAATGGAGGTCCTTATTTTCCAAATTAAATCAAACTTTAGAACGAGCATAGGGAAAACAAGCAAAGAACAAATAGCCCTTGACCGCCTTGGATATGAACTTTTTAAATTGACAGGAAAAGGACGAGATGGAACTTCTATAATGCTATTTGATGAAGCAGAACTCAAGAATGTGGACAGGAAAAAAGAAAAAGAAAGAGTTGAAAAAATAGCCAAAATAGAATCTGACATCGAAAAGTATTCTAATACAATTCGAGAAGTCAAAGAGAGTAAAATTTATGAAAATGCTTTTGAGTGGCGCTTTGAATTTCCTGAGGTGCTGAATGATTCAGGGGATTTTATAGGATTTGATGTATTGATAGGAAATCCGCCTTATATCAGAATACAAGAACTTCAAAATAATTCTCCGGAATTTGTAAAATACTTAAATGAAAAGTTCGAATCGGCTGGGAAAGGCAATTATGACATCTATATACCATTTATAGAGTTAGGTTATAATATTCTTCGAAAAGAAGGGGCTCTTGCCTATATTATGCCTCATAAATTTTTAAACGCGAACTATGGTGCTGAAATCAGAGGATTCTTAAAGAAGACTAATTTCCCTGAGAAGATAATCCACTTTGGGTCTCTGCAGGTATTTGAAGATGCCACTACTTATACTGGTCTTTTCTTTATGTCTAAGAAGCTGAATTTGACTATATCTTATTTTGATTGTGACTCCCCTTCAAAAATTTTGGAATACAATGATATAGACTTTAGTCCTGTAGATCTTTCAACCCTCAACAAGGAAAATTGGATATTCTTAAAAAAAGAGGACAACCTCATATTAGAAAAAATAAAACAACACCAAAACAATTTAGAAGACCTGACTGATCGAATTTTCCAAGGTTTGAAAACAAGTGCTGATAAAATCTTCATAGTCAAGAAAATGTCAGAATCAGAAAGCAACTATCTAGTTTTTTCCGAGCAATTAGAGAAAGAATTGGAACTTGAAAAAACTTTTCTTTTCCCGATAATCAAAGGCGGAAACAGCCGAGCTTATACCTTATCCGAACCTGAGTTGTTGATTTTGTTCCCCTATAAAGATGGATATCTGGTGCCATTTGATTCACTGAGACAACAAGCCCCACTTATAGCCGA
The DNA here is from genome assembly GCA_036676605.1 of Algoriphagus sp. Taxonomy (GTDB): domain Bacteria; phylum Bacteroidota; class Bacteroidia; order Cytophagales; family Cyclobacteriaceae; genus Algoriphagus. The sequence continues at coordinate 111,857 of JAKFCO010000057.1, read as the reverse complement.
ATATCTCGTTGCAAATAAGAGTTACCTGGAAAAGAGGGAGAGTGGAAAATTCAAAGGTGAGAATTGGTTTCAATATGGGAGACATCAAGCCATAGAGGTTATAAAAACCAGAAAAATTTTTACTCCTGATATTGCGCCCTCCTCACGTTTCGCATTTGATACTACTGGTAGATACATGTTTACAGGAGGTGCCAGCGGCGGATATGGGATTATCCCGAAGTCTGGTATTTCATTCAATTTTCTGCTGGGTATTTTAAATTCCAGGATTGCAAACTGGTATATCAGTATCACATCTACTCAAATGCGGGGAGGTTGGTATAGTTTTGAATCTCGATACATTAAAAGCATTCCATTTCCTTCTCAATTGTCAAGCAATGAAATTGATGATGCAGTCGAACAACTTATAAAACAAAAGGGAGAAAATATGGAATTGATAAATAAAATTGACCAATTAGTGTATGTGCTATATGGATTGAGTGAGGAGGAGATTGAGATAGTGGAAAACACATAAAAAATGGAACCAAAAATAACAATTGGTGAAATCATCAATGCATTGGAGACAGGTATATTTGACGACGATAGCAATGACTCCTTTATAATATTTTGTAAAAAAAGGGAAGAGGAATTAAAAAAAGAATTAGATATTATTGGAAATCAAATAACCAATCATTTCAAAACGCCGGGATTAAAATACCCACTTGAATTTTGGCAGATTCAAAAGTCAAAAGATTGTATGAGACGTCTAGCCTTATATTCTGAATTTTTAGTTTCACAATTAAATAAAAGTAAAATTGAAGATTATTGTAGAACCCATCGTGCTTTTCCCTTTAATATAAATTCTTTTAATAGTGACATTATCTTTCTTATGATGAACTCTTTTCATGGAAGTGTTATTAATGACTTTTTCTGGATTGATGATCTTCCATTGTTTGACATGCTAAGCATCATTCAAGGGAAATTTGAAAACCTTGATTTCAAAAACAAGACACTACTCCGGATTAATCAGATTGAAGAATATCTGAAAAGTGATAAGAAATTTGCCAATGTATTTAGAAACATCATATCATTAGATGAGATATCTATTAATGCAAAAAACAATGCCTTTCGATCCTTAAACTTATTATTAATAGCTGATGTTGAAAAAAGCGTACGATATTTGGGCAATAAATTGATAGAGCATTATAAGTTGAAAATAAATCCAAATTCAAAAGAGTATAATTCTATAGATTCATTTCTTAGAAAAATCCCTTGGAAAAATGATTTAATTGTCTCTTTTTCCAAATACTCCTTGCTAACATGTAATTATGATCCAATTAATATAAGAGATAAAGAAAGTCAAAACCTAAATATTACATTAAAAGATCGTTTAGATTTTTTGAGAAGAAGGTTTAGCCTTCAAAGAAATCAACTATTCCATGGACAAGAAGATGACTATAATTATCATTTAAATAGTTTTGTAAACGCATCAGCATTAATGGAAGTACTTAAAACATATTCTGAATACAGAATTATATATGCTGATATTTTTGACAATAAATAATCACAATTTTTAGTGCCAATATTTAAATAAACAGATGTTAAAACAAAATGCCTTTTTGAATAATGAAAGCAAACGAACTCCAAATAGTCAAATTTTTAAAATCTCCTGATGTACAATTTGTGATTCCGATCTACCAGCGGAATTACGATTGGACGATTACGGAGTGTCGAGAGTTACTCAAAGATATCATCCAAGTGGCGGATGAAGGACGCGTTTCCCACTTTATCGGCAGCATTGTCTTTATACACGATGGAGTCTATAGCACCAGCAATGAGGTAAAAGAGTTGGTGATCATAGATGGACAGCAGCGACTTACTACTATCAATATCCTGATTGCAGCACTTTATCGATTTGCCAAAGAGAACTTGCCTTCTCAGGAATCAGAACGGCTTTACAATATGTTTTTGGTCAACCAATATGTCCAAAAAGAAGCCTACAAGCTTAAATTGAAGCAGACAGATCGAAATGCGATTGCTTTTAAAGCCATCCTTTTAGGAAATGAAAAGTCGATCAGTGAATACTCTAATGTCAAGGAGAATTTTACTTTTTTCAGGTCTGAGATTAACGCTGACACCTTCCAGACCATTCTCGAAGGGCTTAACCGATTGATTTTTGTAGAGATTTCTCTGGAAAGAGGGAAAGACGATCCCCAGCGGATTTTTGAAAGTTTGAACTCCACCGGTCTTGATCTCTCTCAATCCGATCTGATTCGGAATTTCATTTTGATGGATTTACCACCCATAGAACAAGACAAAATCTTTGAATCCATCTGGAGTCCGATAGAAGAAAATGCAAAGGATCTTTCCAAAAAGACATCCTTGGTTTCTGACTTTATCCGGGATTATTTGACGCTGAAAACCAAAAAAATCCCAAACAAAAACAAGGTTTATCAGGAATTCAAGCTTCTATTTCAGGATAAAGATGAAGCGGATTTCCACCAGGAATTGGAAGATATCAAGTCTCTTTCTTTTCACTACAAGAAACTTGTCAATCCGACAAGCGTCGCTGACAAGCTTGTTCGAAGAGAGTTGGAATATATTAACAGGCTGGAAATTAATGTGGCTTATCCTTTTCTGCTTCAGGTATTCGAAGATCTGGAAAACGGATTGATTGAAACTTCGGATCTGGTGTCCATTCTCAAATTGATCCAAAGCTTTGCTTGGAGAAGATTTATTGTTGGCTTGCCTACCAATTCTCTGAATAAAGTCTTTATGACCTTGTATTCAGAAATTGACTCAGAGGAATATGTAGAATCCCTTGAGAAGGCTCTCATGAAAAAAGGCGGAAACTCCAAGTTCCCGACCAATGAAGAGATCAGATTGACACTGAAGGACAAAGATCTTTACAATGTTCAGACAAAGAATAGATCCTACTTTTTTGAGTTGCTTGAGAACTTTAAAAACAAAGAATATGTCGACACCTCGAATGAGGCAATAACTATAGAACATATTTTTCCACGCACTCCAGCCGAGGAATGGAAACAACAACTCTCCAGAGAGCAATATTCAGAGTTCAAGGATAAATATTTGAATACAATTGCCAACCTAACGCTATCAGGGAATAATGGAGCACTTGGAAACAAGTCTTTCCAGGAGAAGAAAACCATGAATGTAGAAGGAAACGAACAAGGATACCTTCACAGCCGACTTTGGCTAAACTCTCACCTTCAAAAGATCGAGGAATGGACGATACCACATCTGGAAGAGCGGTTTGAGATCATTTATGAACGATTTCTAAAAATCTGGAAGCTTCCGGAAGTAGTTGTTTTTCTTGACCAATCCGATGAGGAACAAAATATTTTTGATGCTGAAAAACCAACCTTCAAAAAACTTGAATACTTCATTTTTGAGAATAACAAGATTGAAGAGGATGCGGTGGCCCAAATGTACTTTTATGTTTTGAGAGCACTATTTCAAAAAAATTCACAGGTAATGGTTAGTGGACAATACATTTTGAAAATCAGCAGAAATCAATCTGATTTCCGGGAGGCAAGAGAACTGGAAAATGGCTGGTTTATTGAATCCAACATTGACAGCAACTCAAAATTCAGTATTCTGAAAAAGCTTTTATCGCTTTTCGAGTTGGAGGAAGAGCTGATTATCAAGTATCAAACCGGACCAGTTAACAGTGGAGAACCGGGAAAGGCCAATTTACATCGAAAATACTGGCAACAATTACTGCCTCTCATTAAGGAATTAGGACTATTCCAGAATATTAAACCAACGAAAGATCATTGGTTAAGTACAGGATCGGGAGTTACAGGAGTTTCTTATACACTGGTAATCACCAAGTCTTGTTCAAGAGTGGAACTTGACCTCATGACTTCCAGCAAGGATTTGAATAAATCTTACTTCAGACAGCTATTTGCACACAAAAATGCCATTGAAAGCGTATTTGGAATTCCGTTGGAGTGGCAAGAGCTTCCTGATAAAAAAATGTGCAGAATCAAGACGGAAATAGATGGTTTGGATTTTTTCAATCAGGAGGAATGGTCTCAAAGAAATGAGTTTTTCATTGAAATGCTTCCAAAATTCATGAATGCATTTGATCCATTTGTCAGAGAGTTAAAACCATAAATATTTTTAAACCATGAATCAAGGACGACACTCCACTCCTTCAGAAATGCTGTTCGAGTCTCTAGATGAAATTCTGTTTACCGCTAGACTATGTCTTGATTATAGAAAAGTTAACAGTACAATTTGGCCAAAGCCTCATGCAATTGGAGGAACTTTAGGATTTCCAGCTACACTCCTCCTTTTCTCAATTGTGGATTCCATTGGCAGTTATTATGATAATGCAGAAATTCAAATTGGAAAAAGTAAACACACCATAAAAGCGGATAAGGTAAAATCCCACTTCTATATTTTAAACAGCCAACTGTTTAATCTTAACTTATCGGAAGCTGATTTCGAGCAAATTTTTTCCGCAATAAGAAATAAATTAGCCCATAACTCTTTAATTGGAAAAGAAATATTATTGCATCCAGGTAAAGGAATCCCGTTTATCGAGGTCAAACCTATCAGAGGGAAAGGCAGGTATACTATTTATTTAAATAGTTTTTATGAGGCTTGTGAAAGCGCCATCAAGCAATTTAAAATAGAAATACCAACAAGAGTCCCAAATTCCTTCCATGGGAAATCCTTTTTTGAATAAGAATGAACCGTATGTTACCATTATCCCTCATCATTTTAGGTGGAATTCTACTGATTTCTGGAATTATTCTACTGGTTAAATCAAAGTCAATTAAAGGCGAATCTTTAACCCAAGTCATTCAAGCTGTGAAAGCGGATGGCATTTTGACTCCTAAAGAAGAAAAGTTGATCAGAGAAGTTGCTATAAGTGAAGGCAAAGATGGAGATATGACTATAGCCCAGATAAAGAAAGAACTCGAAGACTCTGGAGAAGACTCTGAAACTGAACTTATCGATGTCAATCAAAAAGCTGGTCTGGATTTCGAGAAGTTTGTGGTGCAGAAGTTTGACAAGAAATACTTTGATATCAGAAACTGGGCTGGAGATAAATTTGTAGATGGCCGCTATGCTGACACTACTACACAGCCGGATATTCAGCTATTATTGAAACTACGAGGAGCCTCCTTCCCTTTTGCTGTAGAATGCAAGTGGAGATCAGAACCTAAAGGTGATTTTATTCGGTTTGCCAATGATGGCCAACTGGAACGCTATAAGGCTTTTGCCCAGCAGGAAAACTATCCTGTTTTCATCGCATTGGGAGTTGGAGGCAAAGCTTCCAGTCCAGCAGAGTTGTACATTTTGCCAGTTCAGGAACTTAATAAGCCAGTACTTCACAAATCGGCCTTGGGAAAGTATCGCAAGAAAATCGACTCCGATTTCTTTTTTGACCAAGAGTCGGGTCGATTGAGATAGATAGGATTTTCATTCTAGAAATATCAGTAAAGGATATTATTAGAGTCAGTTTTTTTATCAGGCGATTCCTATTTTGGCCTCAATGATTTGCCTTTTCGGTTGATTTTGTTCTAGGCTCCAAAGGCAAAATCTGCCATAATGTCCTGACAAACAGAGTGGCTCACAATTTGAGAATGAAAAAATGCTTCAAAGTATTTCTGAGTTATAAGAAAAGGTTTGTCGGTGAAAGGTTTAAGTTAACCTGTTGTCTCAGTATCCTCAAGAAGGATGCCAGAGAGGACAGGAGTGCTGACAGGTTGTCTGCTGACACAGCTCCAATTATCAGGAGTAAGCAAGGTAGCAAGTTGATTATAAGCTCGATTGACTTCATACTCTTTCGTTTGTTCAATTTTCTCCCTAACCCTTACAGTTTGTAAGGTTAAATACCGCGGATGTGAATCTGGGTTTGGTCGTTTTAGGCAGCAATGCTAAGTTTCGATCAGGAGTGCGGCATAGAAATATGATCCTGCCAAGGGATGGAGATAGGGCCCGTGTGAGGTGAAATTCCTCTGTGGATTGGGAGACGTGTTATTATACACGATATCGGATAGCCGGTATGTCCATGGCCCACGCTCCCACTGAAAATGCCTATGAAAACAATTTTTACAAAGGACCTGTGGGACGAATATTCAAAGAAGGTTGAGGATGGATTTGTTCTGAAGACCTACCCTCAGTTTGATCCCTATTTTGATTTTCCAAAAGAAAAGCATCATCTTAAGAAGCTTCTTTCTGATTTTTCGATGAAAAGGATGAAAAATCATGACTTTTTACCATTGGTCAAAATCCTACAAAAAACTCCGCGATACAAATGGCAAGAAGATGAGGAATTAAGCTCCGGAGGAAAATATGAATTGGAAACAAAGATTCGCCCAATTTCATTTGCCTCTCACTTCGACACCTACATTTACGGATTTTATTCGTTTGCACTAAACAAAGTCTATCAAGAATACATTCACAACAACGGATTTCAAGAAGTTGTCTTAGCATACAGAAACGACTTAAAAGGCAATTGCAACATTCAGTTTGCGAAGGAGGCCTTTAATCAAGTTAAATTAGCTTACTCCCAAAATCGTGAGTGCTCTGTGATTGCCCTAGATATCAAAGGCTATTTCGATCATATTGACCATTCCATTTTAAAAAAAATGTGGTGCAAAGTAATTGACGAGGACGACCTACCTCTTGACCAATACAATGTGTTTCGTTCCCTTACTAAATATAGCTATGTAAACTATGCAAGTTTCCTAAAACATTTCAATATCAACTTCAAAAAACTTGATAGGAAGCAAAACAAGAAATATAAGGGCGAAAAAATAGTACCAAAGGGATATCAGTCGCTATTTGATCTAGTACCTAGTGACATTAATGGCCCGACCTTTTACAATAAGATTGAGCTATTGCGCAAGCGAAAACTTATTGCTATAAACCGAAATAAAGACAGGTCTTTTAGTAAAAACGGTATTCCTCAAGGTTCGGCAATGAGTGCTCTTCTTTCAAACATCTACCTTGCTGAATTTGATCAGGCAGTGTTTGAAAAGGGCCAAAAGGAAGGATTTGTCTATCGCAGATATTGTGATGATCTACTAGTAATTTGCAGACCCAACCAGGTCAATGATCTAAAGGATTATCTCATCGATCTAATCAATAGAGAATATAGACTGACCATCCAGGATAAAAAAACAGAAGTCATCGATTTCAAACTCACGCCGAATGGTCAAATGAGATCCTACAAAAGAGAGTTTGATGATTACACCAAGACATTTCTTTCATTGCGAAACGACGATAAAAATTTCAAAAGCCTTCAGTACTTAGGTTTTGAGTACAATGGAAAGAATATTAACCTACGACCCGGAAGCCTTTCTCGATATTTTAGGAAATTGAAAGCAAGAATTGCAAAATCGGTTTCAATGGCATACAGCAAGAATTCAAAATCAAATGTCATTTTTAAGCAACAAATATTTAGTAGATATTCTCATTTAGGCAAGACGAACTTCTTATCGTATGCGAATAAAGCCTCAAAGGATTACTATAAAAATTCAGCCGGAGAACAAAAGGAAGGAATGGGATCGCCAAGTATAAGAAGACAAATAGCCGCTCATATGAGGATATTGAATCAAGAAATTGAAAAAGCTAGTAGCCAGCGTGCCGAACATAAAAATGTTAAAATTTTGAAAAAATAGAAGTTGCTCAAATTTCTTCTAAGAAAAGTCAACTAATTTATGATTGAGTCAGAAACAAAATACCATAAATATTCTTGCTAGAGTAGAAGAATTACTTACAATACCAGAGAATATCGAAGATCCGGACGCCAAATGCTACTTGGGTCTAAAACAATTAGCGGTTCTTGTTGCTGATTATGAAAAGAATACCTGGTTCAGAAATGAATTGATCGAAGGCGTGGAAAGTAGCCTAACTACCAAAACAATGGCTGAGATACTGGAAGAGGTCAGAAAAAGGAAAACAGAGTAAGATTTAAGAAAAAAATGAACAACCAAATCGAGATATATCAAGGAAGTGACGGTCAGACCCAAATTGAGGTAAAGTTTGAGCAGGAAACGGTGTGGCTTTCGCAGGATCAAATGGCGAGCTTGTTTAATCAAACCAAGCAAAACATCAGCTTGCATATCAACAACTGTTTCAAAGAAGGGGAACTGGATAAAGCGGCAACTGTCAAGGAATCCTTGACAGTTCAGCAAGAAGGCCAACGAAAAGTTACCCGGAAAATAAACTTCTACAATCTAGATGTAATCATTTCAATCGGCTACCGAGTTAAATCTAACAATGCACTCAATTACTCAATCCGAACGTTTGGATAAACTTTGTGCACACGGTGTGTGCACAAAGACAAATAGCTGAAAATGAAAAAGATGCACTACCCTTTTCCTTAAAAAGAGCAAATTCATCGTATGATCAGCCAGAAAATGGGATGTATTTCAAATCCTTGAGGAACTTTATTTTGACCTGAATTCAAGATGAAAAAATCTCAATGTGAGATTTCCACCATCGGGAGATAGTAGCGCGTATGTCTAAGTTTTCCAGTCTTTTTTAGGGCTCCGAGGGCTACCATTTCCGCTAGATCTCTTGTTGCAGTAGCAGGAGAAGTTTTGCTAATACGTATGTAGTTCTCGGCGCTCAGCCCACCTTTGAACCCCTCCGGTCCTTCCCGAAACAACCGCAGCGCCACTTTGGACTGCCGCTCATTCAGCTTATTCCGGAAGTCCTCAAAGTAGCGAGCCTTTTCCACAATAAATAGAATCAATTTCTGCACATTGATTTGGGCTTTCAATACCTCTTCAGAAAAATATACTAACCAATCTGTCACCTCCAAAGAGCCATTGGAACGCTCCAAAGCCTGATAATACGCCTTTTTATTTCGCTCTATGGTGCTGGACAGTGAAGTAATCAAGGGATGTTTGGCTCCCATAGCCAAGGCTTTTTCTGCAATGGCACGTCCGATTCGACCATTTCCGTCTTCAAAAGGGTGAATTAATTCAAAAAACAGGTGTGCCAAGCCAGCATGAACCAACGTAGGCATTCCTTCGCTGAAAGCTCGGTTGAACCAAAGGAGATAATTTTCCATCTCTTTTGGCACCCTATGAGATGGTGGAGCTTCATAGAAAACTTGGGGCAAATCCAATCTCCCCGATACAATCTGCATCGGATCTTCATGAACTCGGTAACCTCCAACAATTTCCAAATCAATCCTTCCGTTCATCATCATTTGATGCCAGGAGAATAGGCGCTCTTGGTCAAGGGGCTCACTGTAACTCTTGTAGAGATCCACCATCATTCGCGAAGCACCTGTTTCTTTGGGACCAGACCTTCTTCCATCAGTCTGCAATCCCAGCTGACCGCGGATGGATGATTGAACAGAATCTCTGTCTAATATTTCCCCTTCAATTTTTGATGTATCCAGCGCTTCGTTGCTCAAAAGGGTCACCTGTAGTTCATCCACATCGTCGGACGACACAGAACTAAGTGAACCTAAAATCAAACCCGTATTCCGATGAAATTCGCGTTCTAATTGTATGAATGCCGCTGCGTCAAATGTGAAGTTTGGCCAATCCGGTCTCTCCCAAATCCATTTCATCTGCTTATAATTGATTTTTATTGGTCAGATAGCCTGTCCCGAACTTGATTCGGGAGAATGCCCTATATAATCATCTCCCTCTGTGTAAAGACTTTCTCATGGGCATTTCATGAGCTATTAAACTTATTTCTATAGCTCAATAATACGAAATAAATGAGTTATAGAATGATTTTCTATCCCTCATAAGAAAATACTTGGCGAAAAATTAAAGCTTATTCCAAGTGTGCGAGTACCTAAACGGCAAAAGTGAGCCAACGTTAAAAATCGCACGGGAAATTAGCTGTAAACTGGACATTGAAGCCTCTTCAGTACTGGAATTTAAGAATGGAAATTAAATCGCTGGCAAGATTGCAGCTATCATAATTTGAGATTTGACACTTAGACTACTCTCACCGTATGAATCTGAGTAAAACCACCAGAAAACGTGGATTTTTTGCAATGACTAATTTAATTGAAAAACAGGCCCCAAATAGGAAAACAGGTAGGTGATTTCAGTTTCAACATATTCTTCAGAAAAAAAGTCATAAACCTGCTGGAAAGTTACCATCCGAATAGATTTATCATCTGGAAAATACTCCAAATTCTTTACTTCGAATTCATAAAGAAAATTATATGGGTTAGATGAAACAGATCCTTCTCCACCGAAAAATCTCAATTCCAGCTCGCCATCTTCATTAAGATTTACTATCCTCCGCGAAAATCCACATCCCTTCAAAATTTCCTTCTCCTGTGTTTCTGGATTTATCCGGTCCACAAATAAGAATGTGTCAAAATCCATAATTGGAGTTTGCTTATTCAGATGCCATTCTATAGAAAATTCTCCTGGTCCGCACATTAAAAAATTAGCAGCGTGCTCAATGATTTGCTCACCCGAATCGGTGAAATCAACCGGAATAGCCGAAACCATGGATTCAACTGCATATATGCCATATGGATCAGTTAGCGGCTTTTCTTCTTCCTTACACCCAATGAAGGAGAATAAGACAAGAATCAAAAGAAATGCAATTTTTCTCATAGATAAATTTAAAATTAATTTCGCTTGTATCAATATCCGAAATCTTGGCAGTAAGGATAAATTATAGCGATGATGAGGCTGTCAAAGACCTTTAAATCAAAGCATCTTCTGTTGAGCTAGTAACAAAACTCGTCCAGATAGTCATGCATCATATGTTTGCTGATCATATTGTAAGTCTGCAGGTGTTTATTTAAGGTAATAATGGCAATGTGAAGTCTTAAACAAATTTGGTCATATATTTGGCACCAATCAGTGAAAAGGATTCTTAAGTTCTAAGCCAAGAATGAAAATAACCTTACAAAATTAGCCTTTTTGTGGATTTCTGTACCGTATCTGTACCGAATACACGTTAACTTATTGAGAACTAACTAGCTGCACTTTCTGTATCGGGAAATGATCAATCCTAAATTAAAATTTGAATACAAGGAAATCTCTGCCAGTGACCTAATTTCAGTTGAATTTGGAAGACCCCTGCCCGACTAAATTCAATCAGGCGGGGAAGATAGGAGACTGAAGACCTGATGACCTTGCCTACAGGAGGGCTACGCCATCAATGAAAAAAGACTTGCCCAGAAGCAACAAGAAGTCCAAACACTCAAAGACTGGATCCGGATTTTAAGCCCTGCAATTGAACAAAAGCATTGATTAAAGGAACTTGGGAACTCAAGAGTTTGAACTTTTTAAATTAACTTGGTGTATCTTATTGTGTACACATAAAAATTTAAAGCCATGATTGTTGTCAGCTCTAAAGAATTTCGTCAGAATCAGAAAAAATACCTCGACTTAGTAGATAATAATGAACGAGTCATTATCCAGAGAGGCAATGATAAAGCTTATGAAATTTCTAAGGAAATCAAGAATGACAGATTCTTGGATGATCCGGCAATTAAAGAACGTCTTGCAAAAAGCATCCAATCTTATAATGAGGGAAAAACTTTTAAGTTGACCGATGATCAACTAAAAGAACTTCTGGATATATGATATATGAGATAGTTTTCACTTCTGAGGCTTTAGAAGATATTGACAAATTAAAGAAAACTGGTAATAAAGCACTTTTAAAGAAGCTTTATTCATTAATTCAAGAGCTCAAACAGCATCCAGAGACAGGAACTGGTAAGCCTGAAAAGCTTAAGTACTATCAAGAAAATATATGGTCAAGGAGAATTGATAGGAAACACAGGTTAGTTTATATTATTGATGGAGGAAAGATCGTGGTAACAGTTCTTGGTGCGTATGGGCATTATGAAGATTAACGAGTTTCCGAAAATTCAGAAAAACGCTTTTTTTATTTCCTCCCCTTTCCCATTTAATTTAAAGCCGGAATAAAATCATGAAATGGGATAAAACGATCACTACGGAACAAGAATATAAAGAGTCATTGGCAAGGCTTTCCAAAATCTTTGAAGCAGATCCAGACAGTACGGAAGGAATGGAGGCAGAATTGTTGGTGACTTTAATCGAAAAATACGAAAAGGAGAACTACCCTATTTCCCTACCTCATCCTATTGATGCTATAAAAGAGACAATGGAGAGAAAAGGTTTAAAGGATAAAGGCCTAATCCCTGCCATTGGAAGTAAGACTACCGTCAGTCTCGTGCTCAATCGGAAAAGAGCATTGACAATCGATATGATCCGAAATCTCTCTGATTTGTTAGGCCTACCAGTAGAAGTATTGATCCAACCCTATGAATTAGACGGAAGGCAGGAAAGAGTAAATCAGTAATTGAACCATTGATCCAGTAGATTTTCTCAGAGTAAATGATAAATTCTAAATTGAGGTTATGGAAACTAACATTTTAACTATCAAAGAAGTAGAGATTTTGCTTGATGAGCTTTGAAAAAATCCAATACGTAACTTTTTTATCACCGGAACCGGATATGAATAACCAGATCGAAATTTATCAAGGCAGTAATGGTCAGGGTAAAGTCTATGAACAGTCTCTTTCATTTAGTGACTTGTCCGGAAGCTTAGTCTTGCTAATTAGATTTAATTGGTGTATTATTACACCATAACTACATATCAACATGGCTAGGCAAACAATTACAGTTAATGAACCGAATGATCGCTGGCTGAAGCAGAAGGTCGAGAAAAATGAATATGCCAGTAAAAGCGAATTGATCAATGATCTAATCCGCCGTCAAAGAGAACAGGAAGAAGAGCGGATATGGCTAAGAAATGAACTTATTAAAGGTGAGGAAAGTGGTCTGTCCAACAAATCCATGGCTGAAATATTAGAAGAGGCCAAAAGACGAGCTAAAAAAGCCTAATGAACTATGCACTTACTCGTCAAGCTGAAGAAGACCTAATCCATATTTATTTATATGGGGAAGAATCTTTTGGGCAATTGCAGGCAGAAAAATACTATAACTCTTTAGAAAAAACTTTTGCGAGGATTGCAAAAAATCCAGAGATGTATCCTATAGCTTATGAAATTCGACTTGGTTATAGGTATTGCGTTCATAGTGCACATACCATTTTTTTCACAATTGAGGATCAAGTCAAGATCATCAGTAAGCAGCGATTTCCGTAGTAGAAAATGAATAACCAGATCGAAATATATCAAGGCATCGATGGCCAGACTCAAATTGAGGTGAAATTTGAGCAGGATACCATTTGGCTTAACCAGAAGCAGCTAGGTGCTTTATTTGGTAAAGATTCCGATACAATTGGTTTGCACTTAAGGAATATCTATAAGGATGAAGAATTGGATGAAATTTCAACTACCGAGGATTTCTCGGTAGTTCAGGAAGAAGGAAAACGTAAGGTCAACCGGTTTATTAAGTCTTATAATCTTGACGCAATTATTTCTGTTGGATACCGAGTTAATTCTAAAAGAGGAATTCAATTCCGACAGTGGGCAACTCAAAGGTTAAAAGACTACCTAGTCCAAGGGTCGATGGATGGTACCATTCCCCAAAATCCATTAAAAAAGGTGGTCCGTTGCCAGACCACCCTTTTTTTTTTTTTCAATAAGATATCACTCTGAAATCAAGCCATATCGTAGCGACCCAGGTTCATCACCTTGTCCCATGCTGCCACAAAGTCCTTCACGAACTTAGCATTAGCATCCTCGCAAGCATAAACTTCAGCGATAGCTCTCAGTTCTGAGTTAGAACCGAAGATCAGATCGGCACGCGATGCAGTCCACTTAGGTTCGCCAGTCACACGGTCACTTCCCACAAAGAGGTTCTGAGCATCTGAAGTTGCTCTCCAGGTTGTACCCATTTCAAGCAGATTGACAAAGAAGTCATTGGTAAGTGCCTCCGGATTGTTGGTAAATACACCGTGCCTTGACTTGTCAAAGTTGGTGTTCAATACTCGCATACCACCAACCAAAGCTGTCATTTCAGGAGCAGTCAGATTCAGCAATTGAGCTTTGTCCACCAGCATTTCTTCTGCAGGTACAGGGTATTTAGGATTCATATAGTTGCGGAAACCATCTGCATTTGGCTCAAGCACTGCGAATGATTCCACGTCTGTTTGCTCTTGGGAAGCATCGTTACGACCCGGAGTAAATGGCACAGTCACATTCTGACCGGCATTTTGCGCTGCTTTCTCGATACCTGCACAACCACCCAATACGATCAGGTCAGCAAGGGAAACTTGCTTGTTACCGGATTGAGAATCGTTAAACTCTTTCTGAATACCTTCAAGGGTTCCCAGCACTTTCGCCAGTTGAGCAGGATTGTTTACCGCCCAATCCTTCTGTGGAGCAAGACGAACGCGGGCACCATTGGAACCACCACGCTTATCAGAACCACGGAAAGTGGAAGCTGAAGCCCAGGCAGTAGAAACCAGTTCAGAAACAGAAAGTCCTGAAGCAAGGATCTTAGACTTTAGTGCTGCGATATCACTTTCATTGATCAGTTCATAGGTAATTGCCGGAACAGGATCTTGCCAGATCAGCTCCTCTGAAGGCACATCCTTACCCAAGTAACGAGCGATCGGGCCCATATCACGGTGAGTCAGTTTGAACCAAGCTCTTGCGAAAGCATCAGCAAACTCATCAGGATTCTCGTGGAAGTGTCTTGAAACTTTCTCATAAGCAGGATCCATTTTCAAGGCAAGATCAGTGGTAAACATGATCGGAGTATGGCGTTTGGATGGATTGTGTGCATCAGGTACAGTTCCTGCGCCCATTCCATGCTTAGGAATCCACTGATGAGCACCAGCCGGGCTTTTTGTCAGTTCCCAATCGTAGCCGAACAGGTTCCAGAAATAATTATTGCTCCATTTGGTTGGAGTGGTAGACCATGCACCCTCTAGTCCGGATCCAATGGTAAATTCACCATTACCGGTACCAAATGTATTTTTCCAGCCCAGGCCTTGCTCTTCCATACCGGCACCAGCAGGTTCACGACCAACATATACATTTGGATCAGCTGCACCGTGGGTTTTACCAAAGGTATGTCCACCTGCAATCAAAGCGACTGTTTCGTAATCATCCATCGCCATACGACCAAAAGTTTCGCGAATATCACGGGCTGCCAAAATCGGATCAGGGTTACCATTAGGTCCTTCCGGATTCACATAGATCAAACCCATCTGAACAGCACCTAAAGGATTTTCCAGATCGCGGTCACCGGAATAACGCTTGTCACCAAGCCACTCGGTTTCAGAACCCCAATAGATATCTTCTTCAGGCTCCCAAACGTCCTCACGTCCGCCGCCGAAACCAAAGGTCTTCAAGCCCATGGAATCAAGTGCGCAGTTACCAGCCAGGATCATCAAATCAGCCCATGAAAGTTTCTTGCCGTACTTCTTTTTGATTGGCCAAAGCAGCAAACGAGCTTTGTCAAGGTTTACGTTGTCCGGCCAGCTGTTAAGCGGAGCAAAACGTTGGGTTCCGGAACCTCCACCACCACGTCCGTCGTAAATTCGGTAAGTACCTGCACTATGCCATGCCATACGAATAAAGAATGGGCCATAATGACCGTAGTCAGCCGGCCACCAGTCCTGAGAAGTAGTCATCAGATCATTGATGTCTTTCTTAACGGCATCCAGATCGAGAGATTTGAACTCCTCAGCATAGTTGAAGTTCTCGCCCATCGGATTGGACAAAGAAGAATTCTGTCTCAGGATGTTCAATTTCAACATATTTGGCCACCAGTCACGGTTTGACGCGCCACCGCCGGCCACTTGCTTCAGAGCTCCATGATTAAAGGGGCATTTACCTTCACTGTTAACATTGTAGCTTGAGTCACTGCCTGATTTGTGAGTATCCATAGTTTGAATGATTGTTTATATTTTGGACTTAGTACTGCGAATTTACCAAAAGGATTGTTTATATAAATATTATTCTCATTGATAAAAACTATGAGACTTCCTGAAATTCGATCTGCCCAAACTACAGAAACGGGAGGATTTTAGAAAGAAAATTGAAGGATTCGATAGCTGATATTTCGCATAAAAAACAGGTAAAAACCTTCCCAAGACTTTTTACCGATTTAGAAAAAAAAACGCTAATTCTAGATTGTGCAAGCAAAATCATCCGTGCTCCAGACGATTATCGAGTTTTCAAGGATTTCCGGATCGATATCCTCTTTCCCTGTTCCAATAGATCCAATTTGTTTCCCTTCACAATTGTAAACCGGAGGAGGCAAAGTCAAACAGTTTGCACAGCAGTTTCTAACAATGAAAACAGTTTTGAGTCTGTACTTTGACTGAGAAATATAAAAAACATCTCTTGAGCCAGAATTATTCAATTCCTCAGCAATGTCGGCTAACCAATCCAAGTCCCGGACAGGATTTTCCACATTACAAGCCGAACCTGGAACGATGTCTTCCTGACAGGAAAAACTCAATGCAATTAAAAACACCAGAGGGAAAGCAATTCTATTAACTGACATATTTTTAGAGTACGGATGAGGAATGTAAATAGTTTAGCTAATACAATATTGCCTAATAATTGCATCTATGAAAAAATAAACCCGTATCCGAACAGGATACAGGTTCTGGCTTTTACTGGGCCAGATATCCTCCGTCAACCGGATAATAAGATCCTGTGACAAAAGAGGATTTTTGGGAACCAAGCCAAAGGATCAGTTCAGCAACTTCCTCAGATTCGCCAAGTCTTCCGATGGGATGCAATCCGACCACAAAACTCAGCGTGGCCTCACCCCGCCGTTTTTTTCCATTGCCGGCAATTGGTAATGCATGCCATAGAATACCCCAGAAAGATTTATGTCGATGACTTTTTACCAGCCGTCGAGCGGATATTCTCTTGTCGGTCCGATCGGTCCGCCGATTCCGGCATTGTTGACCGCAATATCCAATTTCCCGTGTTTCTCAAGCGTACCTTTTACCAACACCTCATGATCTTCAGGCTTTGAGATATCTGCTTTGATAAAAAAGGCTTCTCCACCGTTTTTGAGGATTTCGCGACAACTTCTTTTTCGTGCTCTTCCTGAATATCCGATACAACTACTTTGACTCCTTCTTTTGCAAATAGAAACGCGGCTGCTTTTCAAATTCCTGAACCTGAACAAGTGATGATGGCTACTTTATTTTCGAGTGTTTTCATGAAATAGTGATTTATTATAAAAAAGAATTCAGAGGGATTATTGACCTCTTTACTTCTACGACAACGAAAAAAAAGGTTAAAAAGACCCTATGTAAATGGTTTTTATTCCATTGCCTGATTTAAATCATGAATTTGAAAGCGGTTTGAATGGAGCCATTTAGTTTTTTCGGTGCTGCAAATTCTCTCATTCTTACTTCCTGTTTCCACCTTTGGATCCCTGAAAATTTCGGCATGTAACCTTCCTCTGGATCAAATATTTAAGTATATTGATTTACAAAGTTTTACTGAAGTTTATCTGCAATTCAAGATGCCATCCAAAGGCATCCAAGCGTTTTTAAATCGACTTACGAGTTTGTAAGTACCTCTCAAAAAAAATTAATTTTCTAAACCAAATTAACCCAAAATGCTATGGCAATTGTAAAAGTAATTGAAGTAATCGCCTCTTCTGAAAAAGGAATTGAAGATGCAATTCAGCAAGCAGTAACAGAGGTTTCCAAAACCATCCGGAACATTGATTCGGTTTGGGTGAAAGACACCAAAGTTCACGTGAAAGACGGAAAAATCATTTCTTTCGGTGTGATTTGTAAGGTGTCGTTCCGCATTTCCGAAGACTAATCCGGAACCTGTTTTCATTGTATTCTTATTTAGGAGCAGAATTAATCTGCTCCCTTTTTTATTTATCAAAATCGTTTGATACCAGGTAAATCACGATAAATTTTCGGGACGAAGGATACCAATCATCTGCCGTCACAATGGGACTTGACGCTTTTTTGAATTAGATATAAAATAAAAGCGGCAGAGAAATCAATCTCTGCCGTTTCTGTCGAATCCTGTTTTTTTCTTATTTCTTCAGTGATGCCATATCAATCACAAATCGATAATGAACATCCCCGGCGATCGTGCGCTCGTAGGCTTCGTTGATCTGATCCATCTGGATTACTTCCACATCCGACACAATCCCATGCTCGGCGCAGAAATCCAGCATTTCCTGAGTTTCCTTGATGCCTCCGACCAGGGAACCAACCAGACTTTTTCTTCCCCTGATCAGTGATCCGGCAGCCACTTTTTCCATTTCCGGAGGTGCACCCAGAAGCACCATCACTCCGTCCGTTTTCAGTAATGCCAGGTATGCATTGTAATCGTTTTGACCGGATACCGTATTGATAATCAAATGGAATGATCCGGCCATTTTTTTCATGTTCTCAGGATTGGTGGTGAGTTCAAAATGATGCGCCCCCAGCCTCCCGGCATCTTTTGCTTTCTCAGGTGAGCGACTCAGCATGGTGACATCTGCACCCATTGCGGCAGCTAATTTCACTGCCATATGCCCGAGACCTCCCAGTCCAACTACAGCTACTTTATCCCCTTTTTTTACTTTCCAGTGGCGCAAAGGTGAATAGGTAGTAATGCCGGCGCACAAAAGCGGAGCAACTCCCTCCAGTGGCAAGTTTTTGGGAACCTTCAATACAAACTTTTCGGTGACCACGATATGGGTAGAGTAACCCCCGTAAGTAATGGTCTTCTTGTCCTGAAGAAAGGAATTGTAGGTTTGGGAATGTCCGTTTTCACAGTATTGTTCCAAATCTTCGGAACAGTTCGAACAATGGCCACAGGAATCTACAAATACGCCAACTCCTACAATGTCCCCAACCTCATGTTTGGTCACTTCGGAACCCACAGCAGATACTTTACCTACGATTTCATGTCCGGGGACAACCGGATACATGGTTCCTCCCCATTCGTTTCTGGCTGTATGGATATCAGAATGGCAAACACCGGAGAATAAAATCTCGATTTCTACATCAAGGGATCCGGGAGTCCTTCTTTCCAAGTCAAATGGTCCAAGAGGTTGGTCGGCTTTTAGGGCAGCAAATGCTTTTACAAGTGTCATATGATTAGGTTTTTTTTGTTTAATATGTTGGTAATCTGAATTTTAATATGTGTATCCGTAATCATGCACGTATGGTCAATCTTGCCTCGACTACCTGCCCTCCGGGAGGCGGGAGCTCGGCCTCCGGAGGTTTATAGTTTAGAGGGAGAGGGATGGAATGCGGCGCCGCCGCATTCCATCCCTCTCCCCAGACTCAAGACTTAAATTCGGTCCCCGAGCAAAATCGAGGGGAAATTTATTCAGAATTTTTTATGGTCACGTGCAATCAACCGAATACACATAAATTTTTATGATTATCCGCAACTTTGCCAGTAGGACCAAAATAGGTTGTTAAAGCAGCGGATAATTGACCACAGAAGACGGTCGACAGTCCACAGCACGTACATTTGGACTTCAAGCCTTGTTTTATTTGGTTAGTGGCAAGAAAGCGGATATTCATATAAATTTTAATTAGTTTTTACCAACTTGCATCAAGCTAAGGATTTAATTTCTTTCCCTTTCTTTGACCTCAAATTATAAAGAATTCTCTGTGACAAAAAACCGCTTTAATCCTGACCGGTCACTATTCTATTCTTAATCACCTTTGATTTACATCTAAAATTGAACCTTCAGTCAATAATTTAAATCACCTATTACGGTGATATTTTAATTTATCACCAATTACAGTGATAATTTGATTTATCACCGTAATTGGTGATATTCAGGCTATGATTTCAATACTCACAGGAGATATCATTGATTCCAGAAAACTGGAAAACCAGGAGATCTGGATAAAACCATTGAAAGAACTTTTCAATCGTTGGGGAAAAACGCCTGAAAATTGGGAAATTTATCGGGGTGATAGTTTTCAGCTGGAGATCAGGAATCCATTGGAAAGCCTGTTGGCGGCATTTCAAATCAAATCATTTATTAAAAGTATCTCTCATCCCAACACAACCAAGCGGTCTTCTCCCCTTGATGTACGGATAGCAATCGGAATCGGGGAGAAAACTTATTCTGCTGAACGAATTTCAGAAAGTAACGGAGGAGCTTTTATTCTTTCAGGTGAAAAATTTGAGCAACTGAAAAATGAAATGAAAACCCTTGCTGTCAATTCCCCTTGGGATGAATGGAATCAAGAGATCAACCTCCTCTTGAAACTTGCATCGATTCAAATGGATAACTGGTCAATTTCATCCGGAGAATTGATGAAAGAAGTACTTACAAATCCTGACCGCAAGCAATCAGAAATTGGGAAAATACTAGGGATTGGACAAAACTCCGTGAGTAAGAGATACAAAGCAGCCAATGCGGAAGAGATTATGGAATTGGAGAAGATGTTTCGAAAAAAACTCTCCCAATTATTGGAATGATCGTACTTCTAAAACTTATTCTGGCACACTTGATTGGAGATTTTTTCCTTCAGTCTCGTTCTTGGATTCAGGAAAAGGAAGAAAAAAAAGCCAGATCCCTAAAAATATACCTGCATGTATTAATTCATGGAATCTTAATCCTTTTGCTACTCTGGGACTGGAAATACCTGTTTCTGGCAATAATACTGATACTTGCTCATTTTGGAATCGACTTACTTAAGCTCTATTCGCAGAAAAAGAAAACAAGACCTGTTTGGTTTATCACTGATCAGGTTCTTCATTTATTAAGCATTTTGATCCTGTGGACAATCTGGGAAAATCCGGAAATAAGCATCCGCGAAATCCTTCAAAACACTAATCTGATTATTGTAGCCACTGCTCTACTATTCCTCACCTTGCCGGCAGGAATTCTATTAGCCACAGTTCTGAAAAAATGGTCGGATAAAATCCCACAAGATTCAAATCAATCACTGGAGAATGCCGGAAAGTATATAGGAATCCTCGAGAGGCTTTTTGTTTTTGGATTTATACTAACTGACCATTGGGAAGCTGTTGGCTTTCTGATAGCCGCCAAATCAGTATTTCGATTTGGAGATCTCAAAAAATCAAAAGAAAGAAAACTTACTGAATACATTCTGATTGGAACCCTCCTGAGCTTTGGAATTGCCATGGTAGTTGGGATTCTTTCAAATTATTTAATGACAGTTTAAAATGAACCAAATCTCCGGTCTGGACTCGATCAGTCTCAACTTTTCTTCGGAGGATTTACTTTTGCTCAATCTGGCATTGGCGCTGATTATGTATGGGGTGGCACTGGATCTGAGATTTGAAGATTTCAAGTACCTCGTCAAAAATCCCAAAGGTTTTTTCCTCGGGATATTTTCTCAGTTCATTCTCCTTCCTTTCCTCACTTGGTGCCTGATTCTGATCATTCAGCCACCGCCAAGTGTGGCCTTGGGAATGTTTCTGGTAGCCGCTTGCCCCGGCGGAAATGTATCCAACTTTATGACTAATTATGCAAAAGGAAATACTGCCCTATCTGTCAGTCTAACAGGCTTTTCAACTGTTTTGGCAATTATAACCACACCATTGAATTTTGCATTATGGGCCGGTTTATACAGTCCTACCGCGTCAATGCTAAGGGAAATAAGTCTGGATTATGAAGATGTATTCTTCACCGTTTCGCTCATTTTAGGGATACCATTGATACTGGGAATTCTCACTCATCAATATGCCACCGGGTTTGCTGAAAAGGCTTCGAAAGTTCTCAAACCACTCAGCCTGCTTATTTTTGCAGCCTTTGTGATCATGGCATTTATTGGAAATCTGGATCTTTTTCTAAAATACATTTCAATGATTTTTCTCTGGGTTCTGGCCCACAACACGGTCGGCTTGTCAGCTGGTTATTTCACAGGAAAAGTATTTCGATTACCCTTCGCAGATATTAAGACCATCACAATTGAAACAGGAATTCAAAATAGCGGCTTGGGGCTGGTGCTTATTTTTACTTATTTTGACGGACTGGGGGGCATGGCCATCATCACAGCCTGGTGGGGAATCTGGCATCTGATCTCAGGGATTACCATTGCCTCAATTTGGAAAAACACGAATGAAAGACCTGATTAATTTTACCCTACGATTTCTAATAAAAGTTGCTCTTCACGGTTATTTCCACAAAATCAAGGTAATTGGAAAAGAAAACATCCCAAAAGGAAAGCCGATTATTCTGGTTTCAAATCACCAAAATGCGCTGATTGACCCTCTCCTTTTAGCTACCCATACCCGGCTGAATCCCTACTTTCTCACAAGAGCTTCGGTCTTCAAAAATTCATTCGCAGCCAAAATGCTGAATTACATCCGAATGCTTCCGGTGTATCGGGTGAGAGATGGATACGCTACTATTCAGCAAAATCAAAACACCTTTGATCAGACTTATGAGGTACTTTCCAAAAATGGAACTGTGATCATTTTCGCAGAGGGAAGCCATAGTCACGTGAGAAACGTAAGGCCACTGAGCAAGGGATTTACCCGGATGGCTTTTGGACTGAGGGAGAAATATCCGAATTGCGAGCCGGTAATTCTTCCTGTCGGGTTTGACTATAGTGCTCATATGAAATCGGGAAGCAAGGTGCTTATTTCCTTCGGAAAGCCAATTCCGGTAGATATGCCTAATTCTCAGTCAGGAAAACTTACCAAATCCGTTGAAAAGGCGCTGAAAGGACTTACTGTAGATATTCCGGACGGAGGATACGAAGAGGCTCTTCAATCTATTATTGTAAATAATGTGGACATCACATCAAAGAAAGATGTGGATGAGTTTATGGCCACAGGGAAAGTTTCAAATCCCATTCCCGAGATTTCCGGATTGAGCAACAAACTGATGAAAATCTTTCATTTCCCGCTTTACTGGCTTTGGTTATTGAAAAAGCCAAGCGTGAAAGACCCTGTTTTCAGTTCTACCTGGAAGTTCCTGATTGGCTTAACTTTAGTCTTAGCCTGGTATTTTATTTTGTTTTGGCTGGCGATGGATACACCGGATGGAAGTTGGGCTTTGACCTTTCTGATTTTAGCCTGGATCACCCTTTGGAACAATAAAAATCCACAGGAATAAGTTAAGGCATTGCCAAATATTATTTGGGGGAATTTTCTAGCTTTGTTCAAAGAATATTAACCCAAATCTGACTAAACCATGACTGAAGACTTTCTTCCCCTCAAAGGGACTGATTACATTGAACTATATGTAGGCAATGCCAAGCAGTCCTCACTTTTTTACCAATATGCCTTTGGATTTGAATTGATCGCATATTCCGGACCGGAAACAGGTGTTAAGGATCGTGCATCATACGTCCTCAAGCAGGATAAAATCCGATTGGTTTTGACTTCACCTTTAAACTCAAATTCATCAATTGCGGATCATATCCAAAGACATGGAGACGGAGTGAAAGTACTTGCACTCTGGGTGGACGATGCAGAAAAATCATGGCTTGAAACCACAAAAAGAGGCGCAGAATCAGCTGGTGAACCAAAGGTTCTTACTGACCAATTCGGAAAAGTAAAAGTCGCTTCTATCAAAACCTACGGGGATACAATTCACACATTCGTAGAGCGAAAAAACTACTCAGGAGCATTTCTTCCGGGTTTTGTCCCTCGCAAAAGCACTTACAAAGCTGAGCCTATTGGCTTGAAATTCGTGGACCATTGCGTCGGGAATGTGGAATTGGGTGAAATGGATCACTGGGTTGAATTCTATGAAAAAGTGATGGGTTTTAAGCTTTTACTCACTTTTGATGATAAAGATATTTCGACCGAGTATTCAGCTTTGATGTCCAAAGTAGTTTCCAACGGAAATGGCTACATCAAATTCCCGATCAACGAACCTGCGGAAGGCAAAAAGAAATCTCAAATCGAGGAATACCTGGATTTTTACGAAAGTCCGGGCGTGCAGCATATAGCGATCGCGACGGATAATATTGTTCACACAGTTTCTGAATTAAGACGCAGAGGAGTCGAGTTCCTCGAAGTTCCGGCACCTTATTACGATGATTTGCTGGATCGGGTCGGAAAGATCGATGAAGAGCTGGAACCTTTGAAAAACATGAATATCCTGGTGGACCGGGATGAAGAAGGTTATCTGCTTCAGATTTTCACCAAACCGGTGCAAGATCGCCCAACGTTATTTTTCGAGATTATTCAGAGAAAAGGCGCCAAGTCCTTCGGAAAAGGAAATTTCAAAGCGCTTTTCGAAGCAATCGAACGAGAGCAGGAATTAAGAGGCAATCTCTAATATAATTTGCCGGTGAAAATCCGGCTTTTTTCATTCCTTTTTCGCCGGAATTCGGGTCTCATTTTCTTGTTTGATATTCTTCTTTGGTGCAGAATTCACCAAAGTAATCTCCATCAGATATGGATATGGAATCAGCCCAAAATCAAATTATTCCAGGGTAAAACAAAAAGAAGTGATAGTCGATGAGGCTACCACTTCTTAAATATTTAACTGGATTTTTACTTCTTATAAAGAACCTGGTGGATTTGGAAAAGTGTTTCCACAGGTAGTTTAATTACTTCCCGATCGTAGGTCATCAACCCATTTGTCTCAACTTCCACGTCAGTGGTTTGGGTGTAAATGGCTGCAGCCAATCCTTTTGGTATCAGCTTCTGCAAATCCTCAATCAAGGATCTGTAGCGAGCTTCAAGTTCTTCTTTTGTTTTAAAACTCTGGTAACCCCAATTGTCTTTTTGTTGCCAGGTATGACCTTCCAATGGCAATCCCAATCCTCCGTATTCTCCTAAAACCAAAATACTTTTATCCCCAAAAATCGCAGGATCAGGCATGACAGGGTCAGGATAATTGTGCAAATCCATTATGTCGCCGACAATTTTAGGGCCTTCCATTTCAAAATTTCC
The DNA here is from genome assembly GCA_036676605.1 of Algoriphagus sp. GTDB lineage: Bacteria > Bacteroidota > Bacteroidia > Cytophagales > Cyclobacteriaceae > Algoriphagus. Next base: position 87,121 of record JAKFCO010000057.1, on the reverse strand, counting down.
TCCGCTGGCGCTATTGATTAATCGGCTTGGATCTAAAGACCGTGTCAGCTCGGCAATTTCTTTGGTTTTGAATTGTCCCCATGCTTCGTTGAATGGAACCCAAACCACAATTGAAGGGAAGAACTTGAACTCATTCATGATTTCTTTCCACTCAGTTTTGAAGATTTCTTCGCTCTCAGAAGTTTTCACTTTGTTTGTTCCCTCACGAATTACTCCCGGACGAATCTCCCATCGATTGCCCATATCTCCGCTCGGCATGTCCTGCCAAACGAGCATTCCCAATCGATCCGCATGATAATACCAGCGAGCAGGCTCCACTTTCACATGCTTCCGGATCATATTGAATCCCATTTCCTGAGTTTTCTCAATGTCGAAAAGCAAAGCTTCATCCGTAGGAGCGGTGTATAATCCATCCGGCCACCAACCCTGATCGAGCGGACCATATTGGAAAAGTGCCTTTCCGTTAATCATCATTCGCTGATGTCCCTGCGCATCTTTACCCATTCGGATATCGCGATAAGCTGCGTAAGATTTGATTTCGTCCAGGAGTTTTTTTCCCTGGAAAAGCTTCACGCTAACCTGATACAAAAACGGAGAATCCGGAGACCAAGGCTTTGGGTTTTCCAATCGAATGGGAACAGTGTCTCCAGCCTTTGATTTTCGGGAAGCCACTACCCCATTTTCATCCGAAAGGCTCACTTCCACTTCAAGACCTTCCACTTCAGAACTCACTTCAGGATAGAAAGCCTGTACGCTATTTTCCCAATCAGTCATCGAATAAACCGAACTCAGATGGCTTACCGGAACGGTTTCGATCCAGACAGTCTGCCAGATTCCCGTCACAGGAGTGTACCAAATTCCCTTTGGATCTTTCACTTGCTTCCCACGGGGCTGCGGTCCTGAGTCGGAAGGATCCCAAGCCCGAACACGGATTGTCTGGATTTTCCCTTTCGATAAATGGTCGGTGATATCCAGGCTAAAACCATCAAAACCACCCTGATGCATTCCGGCCTTTTTTCCATTCACCCAAACTTCTGATTCCCAATCCACTGCTCCAAAATGAAGCAAAGTCCTTTTGTTTTTACGATCCAGAGTTAGTTCAATCTCTCGCTCATACCAGAGTTCGTTATCCGGACCAACGGTCTTTTGAACTCCCGAAAGAAGGGATTCTACTGCGAAAGGGACAGTGATTTTTCCCTGAAAACCAGCCTCTGGAATACTCCCTTTTGCGAGAATGGCGTAATTCCATTGCCCGTTGAGGTTTTGCCAGGAACCTCTTTCCATCTGAGGTCTTGGATATTCGTTGAGCGGTAATTCAGGGTTAACCTGATCCGCCCATTGGGTTTTCAAGGTTTGGGCTTGAACCGAGTTCAGGATTAAAAAGCCTAAAAATGCAGCAATCAGAAAATGTCTCATAGTGAATGAAATTTGGGGGATTATTATTAATGAAAACTAAACCAAAGTATAAGCGGATAACCGGTATCTCCGGTATGACCAACTCCGAATCCTGGTTGGGACTGAGGCCCCATTTCGGATGCTATATGAAACTTGGTCCCAATCGGTGAAATCTTAAACAGGAAACTCAGGTCAGATTCAGGAAGCACCGGCTTCACACCAGGAGTTGAATCTTTCGGAAGGACAGGTTTGAATAAGCCCAGATATAAGCCGGGAGTTTCAGTTCTAACCTCAATTATTCCCTCTTCAGTTTTCAATTTAAGTGCATGAAAATTGGAGTGAAAGCCTTTGAATTCAGGATAAATAAGGTTTTCGAAGCTGTATCCCGTGATAGTATTGTTATAAGCTTTTTCCCAAAACCCAAATTCTGCACCCCGAAGTCGGTTTTGCCAAACCCGATAAGGACCATTTCCGATCCACTGAGCACTTTGCACTTTTTCCTCAGGATAAGTAAATCCGATGCCCAATATCTCCAGATTTTTACCTCCATAATTTGGCGGAGAAACCTCCATTTTTACTGCTCCGTTGGTCATGACTGTCCAAGTCACCGAAGCAGGATATGGCTTATAGCCGGACTTAATTTGGATCGATCCATCTTTCAATTGCTTCCAGGTTACCTGCAGAAACTCGGTTTCAAGTCCCTCCACTTTTGTGTTTTGAGCAAGTGAAATCAATCTCATTCCAACCTTTACTTTTTCCAGATTTCCTTTTGCTTTGCTGAAAATATAGATTTTATCTCCCACAGCAACCTGCAAATCAATGGTGGATTCCCGAACCTTGATAGATTCTTTAGTAACCGGAGCAGTTCCAAAATAGCTTTTCAATCCTTCTTTTGGCTTTCTGATTGGATATGACCAAGTATAAAGTTCCTCGCCGTTTAATCCAATCGCTTTAAGTTTTAAAGCATCACCTGTTTCCCATCCTTTTGGAAGTCCAAGATTGATATCCCGTGTTTCTCCCGGCTTTCCGGAAGGAAGAGAAATGGTTTCAGAATAGAGACTTTGAACTTCCTCCCATCCATTGAATTTCTCAACAGTCCAGACTAATTTGCAGGAAGATAAATCCGTGTACAGGTACTTATTTGTCACCAGGATTTTGCCTTCAAATTCAGAACTCACAATAATAGGTTGAATTTGGACCGGAGACCAGATGGATTTGATGGTGTAAAAACTGCCTTCTTTTTCCCGGTAAGGCCCCAAAATCCCATCCGGGGCATGGTTTCCGTCCGAATCATGAATTCCTCCCTTATCCTTTCGTACTAAAGCTTCATCGGAAAACACCCATAAAAATCCGCCAGCACCAACCGGACTACTGGTATAACTTTCCCAAAAATCCTCCAAACCAGCTCCCAAACCACCATCATACAAACCATGGAGTAACTCCGTTGGCATAAAAATATCCTGGCCTTTGGACAGACGATTGAGCCCGGCATCGTATCGTGGATAATGAAATGTGTCCATTCCATTTCGCTGAAGCCAAGGATACAAAATCGGACGTTTTTGAATATCAAACTGATGAAACCCCTTCTCGTTTGCAAAGTTCCAACCGCCTTCATTGCCATGATCCCAGATCACGACTGAAGCATGATTGGCATCTTTTAGCACAGTTTCTTTTACCAATTTGGGGCCCACGATGGTGTCATAGGCATCCTGCCAGCCAGTCACTTCATCCAAAACAAATAGGCCAAGTGAGTCGCAGAGATCCAGGAACCGCTCATCTGGATTGTAATGGGACATACGCACGGCATTCATATTCATATCTTTCATGAGCAGAATGTCCTCTTTATGATTCTTGTCGCTTAGTGCACGACCGGTTGTTGGGTAGAAAGAATGTCGATTGACACCTTTGAAAATCACCCGAACTCCATTTACATAGATCCCATCATTGAATTTTAATTCGACAGTCCGGAAGCCAACCCGCTCTGATTTTTGATAAGTCACATTATTATTCTCAATCAGGGAATACCGCGCTTCATAGAGATTTGGGGTTTCCGGATTCCAGGATTTTACTTCCGGAAATTTCTGGATAAGCCAGACAGAATCTGAGGTAACCGGTCTTGAAAATTCTCCCAAAGCCTTTCCTGAACCCAATTCAAACAGCTCAACTTTTACCTGAGCTCCTTTTGGCGCTTCATTAAGTGTGATTAAAGTTCTGAGTTCGCCATCACCTTGTGCATCCACAGCTATGCGGGTAAAGTGAGTTACGGGTAATATTTCTAAAAAGACCGGTCTGAAAATCCCTCCAAAAATCCAAAAATCAGCCTCTCTCTCAGCAGCATTCACCGATTCGTTGGCAGAATGCTTCGCCACTTTCACTTCTAGAACATTTTCCGCTCCGATTTTAAGAAGACTGGTTATGTCATACGAAAATCGGTAAAAACCGCCCTGATGAGTTACTCCTGCAGATTTTCCGTTGATCCAAACATCCGTATCTGTCATCGCCCCGTCAAAAACCAAGCGAATTACTTTTCCTCTCCAATCAGAAGGAGCATTGAATTTATGCGTGTAGGTCCCGATTTCTTTGCCCAGGACGCGGTCTGGATTTTTATGATCATGTCCATAATTGAAGGTTCCAAAACCTTGCATTTCCCAATTGGAAGGAACTGGAATTAAGGCAGATACACCTTTTCTTCTGCCTTCAGAAATTTTAAATCCCCAGTTAACGGGCGAGGCGGCATCCTTTCCGCTCAGGTAAACTCGTTGGTATTCGGATTTATTTTGGGAGAATAGGATTGTGCTTATTCCAAAATAAAATAGGCCAAAAGCCAATAATCGGCGGAAGTAAATTTGCATTGATGACAGAAATTCAGGGTAATTAAAGCATTAAAATAGGTTTAATCCAAAGCTAAAAAAACCCGTCAATCAAATCATTGGAGATTTTAGTCTGGATTGCATGAATTACCCTTCTAAAATCAGTCAAAAGCAGGATCATTTTTTGATTTAGAATGGCGTTTTTTCACATTTTCTATATATTAGAACCACACTGAAATTTTTAACCCAAATGAGTTCAATAGACCCCTCAATTCTTATTAAAGCCCAAAGCTGGCTTGATGGAAACATAGACCAGGATTCAAAGGCAAGTATCAAAAAGCTGATAGCCGAAAATCCAATAGAGTTAGTTGATTCTTTTTACCAGGATCTTGAATTTGGAACAGGCGGATTACGGGGTTTGATGGGTGTCGGCACCAATCGCATGAATGTCTATACGATCGGAATGGCGACCCAAGGCCTTGCAAACTACCTGCTGAAATGCTTTCACGGAGAAGAAATCAGCGTTGCCATCACGCATGATTGCCGAATAAATAACACCCTGTTTGCAACAACCACTGCAAATGTGTTTACCGCAAATGGAATCAAGGTGTTTTACTTCAGAGAAATGAGGCCAACTCCGATGCTCTCTTTCGCAGTGAGACATTATGGATGCAAAAGCGGTGTAATGATCACTGCATCTCACAATCCGAAAGAATACAATGGCTACAAAGCATACTGGGACGATGGTGCTCAGGTTGTGGCTCCCCATGACACCAACATCATTAAGGAAGTGCAAAAAATCACTTCGTTTGATCAGGTAAATTGGAATAAAAACGATTCCTTATTCCACTACATCGAGGAGGATTTTGATGCGATTTATTTGGAAAAAGTAAAAGCGCTCAGTCTCTCCCCGGCTGCCATTCAGGCGAATAAAAATATGCCGATTGTCTTTTCACCGATTCACGGTGCATCCGGAAAAATGGTCCCTGCAGGTTTGAAAGCTTTTGGCTTTGAAAACATAAACATCGTAAAAGAGCAAGCCGAACCCGACGGTACTTTCCCGACGGTGATTTACCCAAATCCTGAGGAAGCTGAAGCTTTAACCCTTTCTCTGAAACTTGGAAAAGAAGTTGGGGCTGAATTGGTTCTGGCTTGTGATCCGGATGGAGATCGTTATGCCGCCGCAGTGCCAAATGGTTCAGGAGAATTCGAGCTTTTGAACGGTAACCAAACGGGGACACTCCTCACCTATTATTTGCTCAGCAGGTGGAAAGCAGCAGGAAAGCTGGACGGAAAGCAGTTCATGGTAAATACAATTGTGACCACCGAACTGATAGATGAAATCGCAAAAGGTTTTGGAGTGAAGTGTTTCTCGGTACTAACCGGATTCAAAAACATCGCTGCAATTATCCGGGATTTGGAAGGAAAAGAGACTTTCATCGGAGGTGGTGAGGAATCTTATGGCTATCTGATTGGAGATTTTGTACGTGACAAAGACGGAGTGAGTGCCTGTGCAATGGTGGCGGAATTGGTTGCTTATTACAAAACTCAGGGCAAAACAGTTTTTGATGTATTGGCTGAGATTTATGGAAAGTTTGAATTCTACAAAGAGTCTCTGATCTCTGTGACCAAAAAAGGAAAAGACGGTGCAGAGCAGATTCAGGCGTTGATGATGGACTTCAGACTAAACCCTCCAAAATCCATGAATGGTGTGGAAGTAGTGAAAATTGTGGACGTAAAAGAAAGTACGATCACCTATCCGGCTAAAGGAAAGAAGAAAAAGCTCGAAATGGATAAGTCCAACGTGATGCAATTTTATCTTGCTGATGGAAGCAAAATCTCTGCAAGACCTTCCGGCACTGAACCTAAAATCAAATATTATTTCTCGGTTCATACCCCGCTTTCAAACCCTGCCGATTATCGAAGAACTGAAAACGACCTGATTGAAAAACTGGAAGGATTGAAGCAATATTTTAGCTAAAATCAAAGTCAAAAAACGAGAAAGCACCGGCATAAAACCGGTGCTTTTTTAGTTTTGGATAAAGGAGATTTCAGGAATTCTATTCTTTTCCAATATGAACCAACGCATCACCCACATTGATAACGGGAAGGTTATTGATTCCAATCACATGACCGTTGGTTGGGGATTTTACTTCAATTTTCACTTGTCCATAGGGATCTGAAATTTCGGCCATGATCTGACCTTTTTTGACAGACTCACCGAGTTTTACGCTTGAGTTGAAAATCCCGGAGGCTTTGGCACGAACCCAATCGCTTTCCTTCAGGATGGTACTTTCTTGCGCTTTTGTGCTGTTGCCCAGCATACCCAAACTATGAAGCAATCGCTTGGTTCCTTGCACACCTTCTTCAATGGCAAAATAATCCACTCGCATGGATTCTCCGCCTTCGTAAACCAGGATGTGTTTTCTGGCTTTGAAAGCCGTCTTTCTGAAAGATTTTTCGATGTGTTTTGAATTAACAATGAAGTGGGTACCAAAGGATTTTGCCAAATCCAGCCCAACTTTATCCTTAAAATCTACCCGAACCTGAGGATGATTGGAAAGCATCCGCCCGCCCGTATGAAAATCAATTCCATAATCAATTTGCGGAATGATTTCTTCGTTAATAATGAAAGCGATTCTTGATGCAAGAGAGCCTTTTTTGCTTCCGGGAAAACTTCTGTTGAGATCTCTGCCATCCGGGAAAGTGCGACTATTGGAAAGAAACCCATAAATATTCATCAGCGGGATAAAAATCAGGGTACCACGAAGCAAGCTCCAACCCTGATCCATTTCTTCTAAAAGTCGTCTCGCAGTGACGATTCCGTTGATCTCGTCGCCATGAACTCCCCCGCTGATCAACACTACCGGGCCTTCTTCCTGGGCTCTGCGTATAAAAATAGGAAGATCGATGAGTGTGTGAGAAGGTAATTTGGCAATTGGGATTTCGATGTTGACTGATTGCCCGGGTCGCACCCGGACGCCATTGATTAACAATTCTCTCATGAAGGAAATTGAATTCTATTTCAGAATGGGATAAAATCTTGCTTATTTCGTAAATCAAGCCACAGGTCATGAATATACAAGAAAACATTTCACTCAAGCCTTACAACACATTTGGAATTGATAAAAAAGCCAGATTTTTTGTTGTGGTGAAGAGTTCATCTGAGCTTATTGAAGCGCTTAAATGGGGAAATGAGCAGAATCTTATAATCCTGATTCTGGGAGGCGGAAGCAATATCTTATTAACTCAGGATCTGGATGCGTTTGTTATCAAAATTGAAATCACGGGAATAAATCCAGACGCGGAATCTAATGAGCATGTCTGGATTGAAGTGGGTGCAGGAGAATTGTGGCATGATTTGGTACTTTTTGCCATTGAGAATAATTGGGCAGGAATAGAAAATCTATCCTTAATACCGGGAACAGTTGGAGCATCTCCAATGCAAAATATTGGAGCATATGGAGTCGAAATCAAAGATGTCTTTCACTGCCTGAAAGCACTCAATCGGTTAACTTATGAAATTGAAGAGCTTGAGGCCAATCAATGTAGGTTTGGATATCGTGATAGCATTTTCAAAAATGAACTAAAAGGTCTTTATATTATTCTCAGCGTGACTTTTAAACTTGACAAAGTTCCAAATTTAAAGCTTGAGTATGGGGCTATAAAAGAAACACTCGCCAAGCATAACATTGAAACACCCACTATAAAATCAGTGAGTGATGCCGTTATTGAAATCCGCCAATCCAAGCTTCCTGATCCAAAGCAAATCGGGAATGCAGGCTCTTTTTTTAAAAACCCGACAATTTCAATCGAACAGTACGAAAGTCTAAAAACCGCATATTCTACAATTCCGGGTTACTCAAATGAGGAAGGAATAAAAGTGCCCGCAGCTTGGCTAATCGAGCAATGCGGCTGGAAAGGAAAAAGATTTGGTGAAGTGGGCGTGCATGAAAAGCATCCGCTCGTTCTGGTCAATTATGGGAATGGAGACGGAGCAGCAATTCGTGATTTGTCTATAAAAATTCAAAAATCTGTTTTTGACAAATTCGGGATTAACCTCCATCCAGAAGTCAATTTCTTTTAAATTAAGACATCTTTCACCTCGATCGTTTTATCGTATTTATCGACATGGATTCCAAATTTCCTTAGAAAGTCAACTCCCTCATCCGACCCGATTCCCTTGTATTCTGCATAGGAAAAAAGGTAAACGACCTTTGAAATACCCATCGAAAAGATAATTCTTGCGCATGCAAGACATGGTGCCAACGTCACATAAAGCGTCGACCCATCAACTGAAGTATTATTTTTTACTGCGTATAAAATCGCATTTTGCTCTGCATGCAGTGCCAAAGAACAACTTCCTTTACTATCACGAGCACATCCATGCTCCGGAAATTCCACGTCACAATTATGGGTACCAGCCGGTGGGCCATTGTATCCGATTGAGATTATTCTGGTGTCTTTAGTCAATACCGCTCCTACATGTTTCTTAATGCAATGGGATCTTTTGGCCAAATTAACTGCCAACTCCATGTAGATATCATCAAAATCTGGTTTGCTCATTTTTTAAAATTTGCCCAAAAATAGCATTTGAAAGTCAAGGTGGTTGTGCTTTCTCGAATAATCCTTTCTATTTTTTCGTTTACACTTTAAATTTTTAACTTTTAGAAGAAGGTCTCGTTCGGAAGAAACAAAACAATTGATTAAACAATATGAAAGTTAGAATACCTAAAATTCTCATTGGCTTCATGCTCCTGCTTCAATCCTCTTGCAGCTCGATTGAGATTTTTAAAGAAAATACAGAAATCGCCCCTTCCAAAGCTTATAAGTCATTTGTGATAATCAATCAGGAAATTGGCTTGCAAGGCTTTTCATCCCGGTTTTTGGACCAACAAGTTCAGATTCACATTCAGGAAGCCCTGGAGGCTCAAGGATTTGTTTATGATAAAATTGCCCCTGATTTAGTTATTCGATATACTTCCAATGAAGACATGCGAGAACGAAAAGTATATAATAATCTGAGCACTTATCCACTTTGGGGATATAGGGTTTGGGATCCTTGGGTCTATAATCCCTACAGCCCTTATCAAAGCAATTCCTCAAGTACCAGTAAGTATGAATTGGTTCAGGTAATTATTGATTTCATTGATCCAATCGAAGATAAGATGCTTATGACACTTACCGGAGTTACCGAAGTAAGCAGCGAGAAAACGAAAGGAAAAATAGTGTTAAAAACGACGGATAAAATACTCTCCAAATTCCTGGAAGAAGTTCACACAACCCTTTAACCAAATACTTAAATGGAAAAGAGATTTCAAACCCTTAAAGAATTTTATCCTTACCACCTCAAAGAGCATCAGAATCCCACTTGCAGAGTACTTCATTTCATATGAACCGGTCTTCTATTCATCAATCTTTTTACCTCAATCTGGATTTCGAACTATTGGCTTTTGATTTCAATCCCATTTGTAGGTTATGGATTTGCCTGGGTGGGTCATTACTTTTTTGAAAAAAATAAACCAGCAATTTTCCAATATCCCTTTTTCAGTTTGGCTTCAGATTTCCTGATGTTCTTCGATTTACTTAATGGAAAAGAGAAGTTTCGCCCTGTTTTATAGATTTTAGAATAAATGAAATGGATTTTAGAATAAATGAAATGATAGATAATTGGCAGAATATTTGTCTTTTATCTCTGAACTGTTACTTTTGTAATAATATTAATGTATTTCAGGCTCATAATTTTGCATTTTGATGTTGACTATAGTCCTAATAGATGATGATCCTATCAGCACATTTGTGACTGAAAAACTCATATCTAAAAATGTGAAGGAACCCTGTAAGTTTTTTAAATACCAAAGCGCCAAAATCGCTTTGCAAGAAATCTATGATATCAACCCCAATTACTTGTTTTTAGATTTGAATATGCCGGAAATGACTGGCTGGGATTTTTTGGATCATTTTGATACAGCAAAGAATGAAGCAGAAATCTATATTTTGTCCAGTTCTGTTGATGAAAGAGACATTACAAAAGCAAGTCAGTATCAAGTTGTAAAAGAATACTTGTCGAAACCCCTGATTAAAAAATATATCCAAAGCATTTTTAACTAGTCCGCGATTAAGGTTCGTTTTTTTTAAAACCATTTTTTTTCCAAACTCCTGGTTCCGAAATTAGTTGTCAAAAGAAAATGGAAACTAATGGCAAGACCAGATCCGGATTTGATAGCTGCAATAGAAAAGACCATTTTTAAACTTTCCAAGGGTGCACCTTACCAATGGGTCCATATGGGAGCATGTAACTGTGGGAATCTGGCTCAAGAATAAACTAAGCTTAGCAAAGCAGAAATTCATAGCTATGCGATGCAACGATATGGAGATTGGAGTGGCCAAATTTTGGAGTTTTGTCCAACAAGTGGACCCCAATGGGTTTGATGATTCAGAAAATGATTGGCTGCGGACTTACGCTCCAGGATTTATCACATCTGGAAAGGCTTTCTGATCCGGAAATTTTAGCCACAATTCCAAAAAAACATCGGAACAAATTATCTAAAAATTCCAAGGAAGATGTCGTGCTTTATATGCAAAATTGGGCTAAATTATTGAAAGATAATTGGCTAAGTCTAAATCCAGAAATCAGTTACTCAACTGAAGAAAAAAAATTGGAGGTCGCTGTATTTAGCTAATTGTTTTTTTCTTTATTTCGTGGAGTACAATCATTAAAAACCCCTATCAAATACTACTATGGAGGATTTTGAAGAAGATTTCGAAGAAATTGACGACATCGAAGAAGAGGATGATTTCGGAGCCGAGTTTGAAGATGAGTATGATCTTGAAGAAGACAGCGAACTCATAGACGATGGTATCTTGGATTTTGACGAAGATGATCTCGACGATCTGGACGATGATATTGTTGACGATTTAGATTAAAGTCCGGTAATAGCATGGTTCGAAGTGAAAGCTTCTTGGTATTCTGATGCTTTGATTTTATCTTCGGGCACTATTTCGAACCACAACCTTATTCACATGATACTACTAGATGTTTTCATCTCACCTTTAGCTCCGGGAGCACAGACCTTCATTTTGATAGTTTGTATTTTAGTTGGTTTGGTAGCAGGGCTTTCGGCAATAAATGCGAGATCCACTTTCAAAAAAAAGAAAGCTGATCATTGATACTTACAATATTTATAAAGGGAGGTAAAAGCCTCCTTTTTTTATGCCCAAAATTTTATGAAAACACAGAATTTTAAAAATCACGCCCGATATTATCCATTACATCATTTCATCATAACCCCATTAACACTCGTATTTCTGGGATGGACAGTGAACAAATCAAACTTTGATACAAGCGAATCAACCTCAGAAGGCATCTATTTCCTGATTCTTGCATTGATTATCGTTATCCTGCCACTTCTGGGAAGGACGTATGCTCTAAAGAATCAAAATCGGATTATCGTTATGGAAATGCGCCTGCGGTATTTTCACCTTACGGGAAAATCATTTTATGAGAAAGAGAAGAATTTAAGAACAAGCCAAATAATTGCTTTAAGATTTGCAGGAGATGATGAATTATTGGGTTTGGTAGAACAGGCGATAATCAAAAAGCTTAGCAACAAGGAAATTAAGATGAGCCTCAGAAATTGGAAAGGCGACTATTCAAGAGTTTAGTCCTTTGCGCCCAATATTCCTTTCAATTCCGATTTCAGAATCCCGAGAAGATTTCCCCGGGCTTTTGTTTTGTATTCAGAATCTGAAAAATCCAGGTCTGGTAAAACCAATATCTCGTTAAATCCAGCCTGAAAAGCTTCTTTTCCCGTGGTAATTAAAATCGACTTTTTTTGCTGAGTTCTAGCAAGTTGCAATAGTTCAAAGCAAGCTTTGCCTTCACTCGATTGTGAGTCATATTTGCCCTCCCCCGTGATCACTACATCAGCCCATTTAACTTCATCTTCGAGGTTTACTTTTTCAAAAAAATAAGAAGATCCAAATTCAATTTCCAACGAAAAAAAAGCTGAAAGCCCCAGGGCAATCCCTCCTGCTGCCCCAAACCCAACCTGATCTTCAAAAGAGTTTTTCACTTTGGAGGAAATCATTTGGATCACTTTCTCACACGTTCTTTCATACGAATCGAATTCTTGTTCATTTAATCCTTTCTGGGGTCCAAATACCGCAATGGCGCCATTGCTTCCCAAAAAACTATTCCTCACATCGCAAAGACAAGTAAATCTGATTTTTGGAAGGCTTGGCGGGTGTTGGATATGTCGGATTCGACTCAGGTAATCTGGTGAAAAAGGCGTAAGCTCCCTACCTTTTTCATCCAAAAAACTGATCCCCAATGCGGCAAGAATTCCAACTCCCAAATCAATCGTAGCACTTCCTCCAAGGCCTAAAATGATTTCCTTTGCGCCTTCTTCAACTGCCTTTTGTATCAAAAGTCCGGTTCCAAAGGTTGAAGCCACAAAGGGATTTTTTGGATCATTCCCGATTAGTCCAATTCCTGAAGCGGTTGAAACATCAATGAAAGCCTTTTTGGAGTTGGTATCCCAACCAAATGTTCCAAGAACAGGTCTGCCAAAAGGATCTAAAGTCCAGGTTGAGATTTGCTTTAAACCGAGTGCTTTGGTCAGCAATTCACAAGTACCATCTCCCCCATCAGCAATCGGAATCATTTTCGTTTGAATACCAGGACAGGATTCTTTCAGAAAGTTGTCAATGATTTCGCCGGCTTCAGTTGCACTCATTGTGCCCTTAAATGCATTTGGAGAAATCAGTATCTTCATCACTTATGCGTTTTTCATTCTGGCAAAGTAATCCTTGGAAGCTGCTTTCACCTTGGATGAAAGATAAAGTGTAGAGAAAATCGTGGGAATCGCCATGATCGCATACATCGCATCAACAAAGCTTATGACAACCTCCAAAGACGCAACAGCACCAAGTACGATCGTGATCAAATAGAAATAATTGTAATAATTAGCTTTATCGGCTCCAAACAAATAATTGGTACACTTATGACCATAATAGGAATAAGTGAAAATAGTAGAAAGTGCAAATATCAAAACTGAAAGCATCAGCAGATATTTTCCATGAACTGGTATAGCCATCTCAAATGCTTCAAGAGTAAGCTTCACTCCATCATTCTCTGAGTCTTGCCAAACCCCGGTCAATAAGATCACCAAGGCTGTCAAAGTACACACGACAATTGTGTCAATAAATGGACCCAACATGGCAATCAAACCTTCCCTGATTGGCTCATTATTTTTAGAGGCTCCATGCACCATTGGTGCTGTCCCGATTCCGGCTTCGTTGGAAAAAGCAGCTCTTCTGGCTCCTGTTATTATCACCGCTCCTACAGCTCCTCCCATTACAGCGTTTCCGGTAAATGCATCAACAACTATTGTCATAAGCATTTCAGGCACTTGCCCGATGTATTTGAAAACAATGTACATGACTGTGGCAAAGTAAATTGCAACCATAAACGGAACCATCTTCGAAGCCACGGAGGCAATTCTTTTAATACCGCCTAAAATGACCACTGAGGTGATAACCATAATTCCAATACCTATTATCCAGCGATTTCTCATATCCTCTTCATCTGTTTCCGGCTGAATCATTACTTCCTGAATCACGGCTGTAAGCTGATTTGCAGTAAAGATGGCTAGCAAACCAAGGATTCCGGCTACGCAAAAAAGTATGGAAAGGAACTTCCATCTCTTGCCCATCCCATATTCAATCACATACATGGGACCACCTTGAATTTCGCCTGAACTGTCCTTGCCTCGATACATAATAGCCAAACTACAGGTATAAAATTTTGTCGCCATTCCGACAAAAGCTGCCACCCACATCCAGAATATTGCCCCGGGCCCACCCATGTTTATAGCGATCGCAACTCCGGAAATATTTCCTAAACCAACCGTTGCAGCAATAGCCGCCATCAAGGCTTGAAATGATGAAATTTGTCCGGGAATTTTGGCGTCATCGTATTTTCCTCGAAGCAATTTGACCGCGTGGCCAATTTTAGTAATTGGCACAAAACCGGAATGGATCAAAAAATAGGTCCCGCCGCCAAGTAACAAAACCAAAATCGGTGGTCCCCAAATCCAATTGCTAAAAGCAATAATAACATCTCCCATGAGTGAATTTCAAAATAGAATTTACCTGAATTCAGGCTTCAATTAATCTCCGATAATAGGTCCATTTTATCCAAAATCAAAGTTTGGATTCTCAATAAAAAACAAAAAGCCCGGACAGCGTTGATGCTATCCGGGCCTAATTAAAGTTATCTGAGGACTACCAGTCTACTTTTGGCGATTTATAGAATCCTATTCCATTGATATCCCAACGTTTACCATGCTGGGCAATTCTCTTTCTAAAGCTCTCCCAATTTTTTCTTTCAGTTTTAGTCCAGGCAACTTCAGCAATAGCTGAAAGTCGTGGAAAAGTCAGGTACTCGATGTCTGCTCTATTGGTAACAGTTTCTGTCCAGAGTGGTGCTTCGACTCCCAGAATATCGGCTTTTTCAACACCATTTGCATAGGATTCAGGATTCCAAAGGTATGCTGAGTCTAATTCTACATAAGCAGCCCAATTCTGACCGATTCGGGAAGTTGAATCGTATTGCATATCCAGATAAGCTCTTTTTGCAGGAGACATCAATACTTTGTTCCCTTGATCCTTGGCTAGTTTTGCATTTTCTTCAACTGCCCAGAATTGAGCAATTGAACCCGGTAGTAATTTGGCTGTAGCCACTTCGTCCCAGCCTACATTTGTCTTTCCGTATTTCACCACGATGTCCTGAACACGCTCTATAAAATAGATGTAGTCGTCTTTTTCAGTCACATGAGATTCATCACCTCCGATATGGAAATATGGACCGGGAGTGATCTCAGAAATCTCTCTCACTACGTCATCAACAAACTGATAGGTAAGTTCCAATTCCGTTGAGAATGTGCTAAATCCTACTTCTATTCCTGTATAAAGTTCGGCTGCCTGTGGATTGGTGGTAGGCATCTTATAATCCAATGGAGCCTTGTTAAGCGAATCTGTATTTCCGTTGGGAAGGTTCACACCCGGATTGAGCTCTGCATAAGAAGCCAAAGCGGCATTAGTGTGGCCCGGCATATCGACTTCCGGTACAATAGTGATATAATTCTGTGCTGCGTATGAAACGATTTCTTTGTATTGTTCTTGAGTGTAAAATCCTCCGTCTCCGCCACCTACTGCGGTACTTCCACCGATCTCAGTCAATTTTGGCCAGGATTTAATCTCAATTCTCCAACCCTGATCGTCTGTTAGATGCAAATGCAGATAGTTTAATTTCAAACCCGCCATCTGATCGATGTAATGCTTTACATCTTCCACCGTGATGAAATGTCTCGCGACATCGAGCATTGAACCTCTGTATTCATATTCAGGCCTATCCGAAATCTTTCCCTGAGGTATTCTCCAGGAAATATCTACAAGAGACTCATTTTCGATTTCCACAGGGAAAATCTGAACCAATGTCTGAATACCATAAAAAAGTCCGGATCCTGAAGATGCAGTGATTTTTACTTCGTTTTCGGAAATCTCCAATTCATAGGAATCCGGAGCAACACCACTAGTCATTTCAAGGATGATATTTCCAGACTCTCTTGAAACAGGCAAAACAAAACCAGTTGCAGGACGAAGTTTGGTAGCCAGATATTCTCCTAAAGTTTCAAGTTCTTCACCTTCTCCGGTTACTTTTATTCCTGATTCGGATTGAAGAGTAAAGCTTCCGGTTCCTGCTTCCAATGAAGCTGGAAAAGGGATTATCCCCGCTTCATCGAGACTGGGAACCGGGGCTTGACAAGAGCCTAATGCAAAAGCTGAAACTAAAGCAATTGACCAAAATGATTTTTTCATAGGTTATGAATTTGGGATAAACTTAATGTAAATTTTTAACAATCTGTTTTCATCTAATCAATTTTATCGTTAAACAGTATACTGAACCCAGATCTGTTAATCTACCATAAAAACATCGGGTAAACCTGCTGTACTCTTCAATGCCAGTCCGTCATTTTTTCAACTCACCTGAACAAAGTCTAACCTGATTTTAATAATTTGAACCGCATTAGTTAATCAACCCGAAACACCATGAAAAGAAAAGATTCCAATTCTGAAAATTCCCGAAGAAATTTTATAAAATCCTCCGCGCTGGTGGCGTCGAGCTTTTTTATTGTTCCAAGACATGTCCTGGGCGGTCCCGGATTTATAGCTCCTAGTGACAAACTGAGAGTTGCCGGAATTGGTGTGGGAGGTATGGGATATGGCGATGTGAGCGGCGTATTCCGAAGCGGAAAAGTTGATATTGTCGCACTTTGCGATGTTGATGATGCCCGGGCAAAAAAGAGCCGGGACGAGCATCCAAATGCAAAATATTACAAAGATTTCAGGATCATGCTTGAGAAAGAAGCTGGAAATATCGATGCTGTGACTGTTTCTACGCCAGATCATCAGCATGCAGTGGCAGCCATGATGGCAATGAAAATGGGAAAGCATGTCTATGTCCAAAAACCGCTTTCTCATGATATTTATGAGGCAAGAATGCTCACTGAAGCTGCAAAAAAATACAAAGTCGTAACCCAAATGGGCAATCAGGGATCCTCAGGAGATGGCGTTCGCCAAATGATCGAATGGTATCAGGCTGGCCTGATTGGGGATGCAACAAAAGTTTATACCTGGACCAATCGACCGGTTTGGCCACAGGGAATCGAATGGCCAAAAACCCCGATTGCTCAGCCTGCTGATTTGGATTGGGATTTATGGCTTGGTACAGCGCCTCAAAAAGATTACGTAGGAAATCTTGTTCCATTCAATTGGAGAGGTTGGTGGGATTATGGAACCGGCGCTCTGGGAGATATGGCCTGTCATATCATGGAGCCGCCTTTTCGGGTTTTGGGACTAGGTTATCCTAAGTCAGCTGAATGCTCGGTTGGATCTGTTTACGTTGGTGAGTTTAGCCGTGGATATTTCCCCGAAAGCTGCCCTCCTTCTTCCCACATCACATTGAGATTCGACAGACCCGGGAAAGAAGACCTCGAGTTCCATTGGATGGACGGCGGCATTCAGCCAACACGCCCTGAAGAACTTGAACCTAACGAGATCATGGGCGACGGAGGAAATGGAGTTATCATCGAAGGCACAAAAGGAAAAATCATGTGCTCTACTTACGGGGTGAATCCACAATTACTCCCAACCTCAAAAACAAAAGATATTACAGTTCCTCAGACTTTATACCGTGTACCCGGTGGAGATCGAGGACATTACAACAACTGGGTGGAAGCTTGTATCGCCGGACACGGCTCACAGGAATATAAGAATCTGAGTTCACCATTCTCAGTTGCCGGTCCGCTGACAGAATCAGTTTTGATGGGCAACCTGGCAATAAGAAGCTATGATTACCGAATCCCAAGGGAAGGCGGAAATAACCAGTTTGATTATCCTGGAAGAGGAATCAAATTGGTTTGGGATGGGCCAAATATGAAAGTGACCAATTTTGATCCGGCTAACCAATTCGTGAAGCGGGAATACCGGGGAAATTATTCACTCTAAAGGTAAAAAGGGCTTTGAGTGATCTCAAAGCCCTTTTTTTATTTCTCAACTTGGATCTCAACTCTTCGATTTTTGATTCTTCCTTCCTCTGTTGAGTTGGAAGCAATTGGCCTGGTTCCACCCCATCCTGAAGTTCGGAGATTATCAGCGGGCACGCCTTGCTCAATCAGGAACTTCCTGATACTTCCGGCTCTTTGAAGTGATAGCGCTTTGTTGAGTCCGGGATCTCCGGCATTATCTGTATGTCCGCTTATTCGGATTTTTACGGTGGGATTTTCTTTCAGAAAAGCTGCTAATTCAATCAGACTGGCTTTAGATTGCTCTCCTTCAAGTTCTGCAGTTCCTCTAGCGAAAGCGACATTTTCCAACAAAACTGAACTTCCCGGTTCTGCCTTGACCATCAAAACTTCAGTTGGTTCTGTTTTATTTATTTCATTGATAAGCAAAGCTTTAGGAAAATAACCAGTAGCTATAACTTTAATCTCCTGAACCCCTGATTTGGTTAAATCGGAAAGCAATACTTGTTGATCAGAACCGGATGTGATCTGAGTTCCGGAAGCATCCCAAGTCAGATTATATTCGATTTCAACTTTAGTCTTTAAATCAATCACAAGCCAGGAAATCGGCTTTTCTGCTTCAACCACCTCCTCCTTTGGGAAGCTAATTTCAGGTTTTCCTATCGCAACCATCGGATAGATTGGCTTCGGTTCGGATATCTGCGGAGCAGGTTTTGCCGGAACCTCAGGGACAGCAACAGTTGGGGCCGGAACAAATTCTTGTGGAATAATCAAAGGCGTGACTACCGCAAAAGTGAGCAAGTCAGCGTAACCATCGCTATTTTGAGTACTTGTCCAAACCACATTATCCTTATCCAAAAATGTCAGGGAAACATCTGATCCTGCAGAACTGATTTGCTCCCATTTTACCGGAAGGCTCCACGAGTTCCAGTCAGCACCCATTTTTTTGGTTATGAAAATATCTTTTCCATTTGCCCCCAAATGCATGTTGGAGGAGAAATACAATTGTTGAGTGTTTACATCGAAATACGGACCCATTTCCTGGCCAATTGTATTGATTGTCGCACCGAGATTTGCCGGAGCGGACCAATCCAGCGTTCCTGATTTTTCGCTCAGGTAAATGTCTTCATTCCCAATGGTGTCTTTTCCCTTTCCCGAAAGGAAAATCAACTTACCTCCTGCCGCTACCCTTCCCGTCACCGAACCTTCGAAACCATCCAATCCCGGCATATTGATGGGGCGCAATAAATTCCAATCGTTTCCAAACTTAGAATACTGGTAAATCCCAACTTTGCCGACTTCCTTGTGGTAAACCAAAAGAGTAAGGCCATCTTCGAGTCCCAGGACAAAATCGTATCCTTTCGTACTCAAATCAGGTCTGTGAACGGCAGCTTGCCATTCTCCTGATTCTGATTTTTTAGTCATCCAAATATCCCCTGAATCCATGGCCCCGCCTTCATTGGAAGGGTGAAAAGCTCTGGTAAAAAAAAGTGTATTATTCCCAATCCAGACAGGATTTGTATCGTCCTGTGGACTATTTGCTCCGGAAAGTGATTTGAGATTTTGAGCCTCAGCGCTCAAAAAAAAAGAAAGAGCAAACAGCATTAAGCTGCTTGCTCCAAAATTCTTGATACGTATTTTTTTCATAATTATTGATCCAACACAATGGCGAAAATCAACGGCGCCACGATTGTTGCATCAGATTCTATTATATATTTCGGAGTGTTTATTCCCAATTTGCCCCAAGTGATTTTTTCATTTGGAACTGCTCCGGAATAAGACCCATAAGAAGTAGTAGAATCAGAAATTTGGCAGAAGTATCCCCAAAGAGGAACATTTGTTCTTTGCAAATCCTGGTGCAACATCGGTACCACGCAGATAGGGAAATCTCCTGCAATTCCCCCGCCAATTTGAAAAAATCCTACAGTACTTTCTACCGTAGCATTTTGAGTGTACCATTCTGCAAGGAAAATCATGTACTCAATTCCGCTTCTGACAGTGTGCACATTCTTCACATCTCCCGTAATCACATGACCTGAATACATATTGCCCAAAGTAGAATCTTCCCAACCCGGAACGATGATCGGAAGGTTTCTTTTTGCAGCTTCCATCAACCAGCTATCCTTTGGGTCGATTTGGAAAGAGTCGTCGAGCTTGCCGGAAAGCAAGATCTTGTAGAAAAACTGATGCGGGAAAAATACCTCACCTGCCTGATCCGCTCTTACCCACTCCTCAAGAATCACATCTTCGATACGACGCATAGCCTCCATTTCAGGGATACAAGTGTCAGTAACCCGATTCATGTGTCTGTCCAAAAGATCCTGCTCCTGAGCCGGAGTAAGGTCGCGGTAATTAGGAATTCGCTCGTAATAATTATGAGCAACCAGGTTAAATACATCTTCCTCAAGATTGGCTCCGGTACAGGTGATGATCTGTACTTTATCCTGACGGATCATTTCTGCAAGAGAAATACCCAATTCGGCAGTAGACATGGCGCCTGCCAAAGTGACCATCATTTTACCATTATTATCCAAATGCGCCTTGTATCCTTCAGCAGCATCAATTAATGCTGCAGCATTGAAGTGACGATAGTTGTGTTTTAAAAATTCCGTGATTTTCATTGGTTCGTTTGTTTCTGGGGGCGCAAAATTACCCAATTTTTTTTCCGCAAAAAAACCCGGACTAAATCCGGGTTTCAAAGCTTTAAACTCAATAAAGAGATTATTTTTTATTTAGCAGTATCTGCCGGAGTTGCGTTGTATTGCTTGTTCAAACCTTCGATTACAGAGGCTGTCACATCAATCGCGTCTGTTGCATACCAAACTGCACCACCACGTGTGTAGCTAAGAATTACATCCAGGTTATTTTCTGTTGCATAGCCTTTCATATACTTCTGAACCTGATCGTAAACATCACTGTAAAGACCAGACTCGTCTGCTGAAAGCTCCTGCATCAGGTTATTTCGGTAAGTCATCAGGTTTTGCTCCTTTTTCACCAATTCCTCTTCCTTCGCTCTTGCCTGATTCATGGTCATGGTAGAAGCGGTCTGCTGGAAATTTGCAACCTCCTGTTCAAATCCTTTTGCTCGGCTTTGAAGATCACCTTCGAACTTCTTTCCTTTCTCGGTAATTTCTGCTGACTTCTTTTTGAAATAGTCAAATTTATTGATCACACTGTCAGTGTAAACAAATGCAACTTTGAGTACACCGTCTTGAGCAAGTTCAGTGGAAGTTTCACCTTCAGTAGTAGCAGCGGTTTTTTTATCACAGCCATAGAAAAGTACTGTAGCAAGGCCAAGTACACCGATTAGTTTAAGTCCTTTTTTCACTTTTATAATGTTATAGATGACAAGGGCGCAAATATAAAGAAAGTATTGAATCTGCAAGGCAGCCTCTAATTTGGTCAGGTTAAATTGAGTTAAAGAATTCAAAAATACATTTCCTGCGCCAATCTGAATACCTGAGCATGTGCTTCTATGATTTGACTTACACGTTTCGAATACCCTCCCCCCATACAACACATGATCGGGATTTTGAGACATTGAGCCAGATTCAGAACAGTTTTATCTCTTTGTTTTATGCCATCAATTGTCAAACTTAACCTTCCCAATTGGTCTGATTCAAGGACGTCCACACCACATTGATACAGAATGAAATCCGGCTCGAATTGACCCAGGATTTGATCCAGACACAATCTAAGTTTTGAAAGATATTCTTTGTCGCCTGTTTTATCCGGCAGGCCACAATCCAGGCGAGAGTGTTCTTTTTGATGCGGGTAATTCTTTTCACCATGCATACTAAAGGTGAATACGTTTTGTCGCTTTCCTAAAATTGCCGCAGTTCCATTTCCCTGATGCACATCCAGATCGATCACCAGTACTTTTTGAGCCAATTGATTTTCCAATAAATAATTTGCTGTAATGGCAAGATCATTAAGCAGGCAAAAACCTTCTCCCCGATCAGCAAATGCATGATGTGTACCTCCGGCGATATTCATGGCAATGCCAAATTCCTTTGCAAATAGTGCCGCTTCCACCGAACCGCTCAAAATATTAATTTCTCTCTTGACTAAAACTTGGCTCAGCGGAAAACCGGTAGCCCGAATCTCTGATTTGCTGAGCTGAAGTGTTTTCAGTTTCTCCAGGTATTCCTTTTTGTGAGTATTCAAAATCCATCGTTCATCGATCATTCCAGGAACGAAAAAATTTCCCTCTTTCACCGTTCCTTCGTAAAGAAGCTGCTTCGGCAGGAGTTCATATTTTTCCATAGGAAATCTATGACCGACAGGCAAAGGATGAGAATAGAGAGAGGAATAGGCAATTTTGAGCATAAAAAAACACTTGTCTTTGACAAGCGTAGAAAGTATTGTTAGAAAAACTCTTGATTAATCGTCTTCTTCGACGTCTTCCTCTTCGGATTGAAAGGCATACATCGTGTCATCAAGAACCAAAGTATCGTCATTGAATTCCTTGATAAACTTCGAAACTACTTTCTCATCAATAGAATCAATATTCAAAGCAGCATCCAAGCCAATCCCATAGTCGTGATTGGTATCAAGGTCCACAAACTCCTGAACCTTCACAGACTCATCTTCCTCAATATCCATAATGATCTCTGTAATGAACCAGCCGATCTCTTCTTCCTCACTGGTCAAAGGCTTCATATTACCTTCTTCGTCTTCCTCGTAGGTAATTCCTTTGAAGTTTGGGAATTTCTTGGCTGCCTCATGCTCAGCTAGCTCATAAACTTCACTTGAATGGTGAAGTCTCAAAGTATAAAGAGCGGCATCATAAATTACCTCTCTGCCTTCAAACATCCCAATGAAATAGAAGTTGACAAATTCATCAGAATTCTCCTCATCAGGGATGATCTTGAAAGGTTTTCCCAGTTTCTTCAGCTCCCTCTTTAGCTCTTCGATATTTTTGGGATCAAAACCTGGATTGGGGTTTGACATGACTCAGAAGTTTTAGTGATGAATGAAAGTAATAGAAATGATATTCAATGTTGCTAAATGAAATATTAATATAGTATCAAATTCTCAACGAATAAAATGAATTCTAAAAAGTTTGATGAAGATTTTGTAAAATTTTTGATCAGCTCAAAAGAAAGTAAAACGCTGGATTTCAAGCAGAAAGTAACTTCAAAGGAAAAGATCGCACGCACTTTGGCTGCCATGGCGAATACAGATGGAGGCATAATTTTGATTGGACTTTCTGATCAAAAAAAAATAACCGGAATTGACCCTGAGGAGGAAAAATTCATGGTTGAATCAGCCAATGAGATTTATTGCTTTCCCAGGGTATCTCTTTCATGTGAATCCTACTTTATGCCGGATGCTGATGCGGATAAGAAAAACAAGGATGAAAAATTTTTACTCATCGTGAAAATAAAAAAGTCTGAAGGCCCCAAAATTTACACGTCAGATAAAATTGGAAACCGGAAACTTTACATCAGAGTTGATGACCAGACCCGGTTAATCCCCTGAATCCATCCGATTGCCGAAGAGCGAATTGATTACACTGAGTACTATCGCAAACAAAATTGCCCACCAGAATCCATCTACGCTAAATCCATCAATAAAATGGTCTGCCAAAAGGAGCATAAGCGCGTTAATAACCAGCAAAAACAGCCCGAAAGTGATCAGTGTAAGCGGAAGAGTGAGCAGGATTAAAATTGGCTTGAGGGTAAGATTGATCAATATGATAACAGCTGCCAAAATAAATCCTGTCATGAAATCATCTATATGAACTCCCGGTAACAAAAACTCAGCTATCAAAACTGAAATTCCTCCAAGGAGAATCTTGACTAAAAAACTTTGTGCTTTATCCATAGTTTCAAAGATAGCCTGAGTTAAAATAAATCAATTTTCAATTAAAATCTGATAAAAATCAGTTGCTATTTACCATTCTGAGTTCGTAAAATCAGGCGTTTGTAAAGAGTTCAGCTTATATTTGCATCATCACCCCTAATCAATTATCAAGTGATTATTATTGCCCTGTTTCTATTGCACTGGTATTTCTCCCTGTTTTGCCAGAGTTTCTTCCTGCACCGGTATTCTGCCCATCAAATGTTTTCCATGACAAAGTTCTGGGAGCGTTTCTTCTACGTGTTTACCTGGTTATGGCAAGGAAGTTCGTATTTGTCTCCAAGAGCGTATGCGATTCTTCACAGAATGCACCATGCATACAGCGATACTCCACTTGATCCTCATAGTCCTCATCATACCGAGAATCTTTTTACGATGATGTGGAAAACCAAAAACATATACAATGATTATTTCTCTTTCAAGCTAAAGCCGGAGGATCGTTTTTCAAAAGACATTCCGGATTGGAACAAGTTTGACAGATTTGCAGACACCATGTTAGTAAGAGTGAGTTGGGGAATCGTGTATATCCTGATTTATGTGTTGAGTATTTCAGTGTTTGAATTAGCAGGCACCCATTGGTGGATGTATTTCTTACTGCCAATTCACTTTATGATGGGTCCTGTTCATGGTGCCATTGTCAACTGGAGCGGACACAAGTATGGATATTCCAACTTTGACAACAATGATCATTCAAAAAACAGTCTTCTTCTGGATGTATTGATGCTTGGTGAGCTATTCCAAAACAATCATCATAAGCTTCCTAACAGACCTAATTTCGCTGTGAAATGGTATGAGTTTGATCCAACCTATCCTATAGTAAAACTCCTCCATGCGACGGGAATCATCAAAATGAGAACAACCTAAAAAGTAGAAAATGAAAAGCCTCCATTCGGAGGCTTTTTTTAATCTATTGTCAATCAATGATTTAATATTTTTTTTAACTAAATATTAATACTATTCTTAGATTTTTATTGCATAATAGAAACTAAATGAATAATTTTATTTCGATTTAAAACTTAACCCCTTATTTATGAAACCATTAACCAGAGCAGAAGAGGAGATCATGCAAATCCTTTGGGATATCGAGCGAGGATTCGTGAAAGATATCTTATTGCCAATGACTGAGCCAAAGCCGGCTTACAACACTGTATCAACAATTGTAAGAATTCTTGAAAGAAAAGGTTTTGTGAGCCACAAGTCATACGGCAAAAGTCATGAGTATTTTCCGATCGTTTCTAAAGACGAATACAGAACGTTTATCATTAAAAGAATGCTCGACGGATATTTCGAAAGTTCTTTCGGTAAACTTTCCGCATTCTTCAAAAACGATGAAACCCTAAACACAAAAACTTACCAGTAATTTTTGGTAGTTTCTTAAGCAAAAAAACCTGGCATATCTGCCAGGTTTTTTTATTGCTCCAACTTAATATTCTTACTTCACATCCTTCAAAAGCTCCTCTACTGCTTTTTCAAGCTGTTTGTCAATTCCTTTATCAATCTTACCTGGCATATTTTTCACCTGGAACTGAGGCTTTGTTTCGTTGTTTTCCAGCCACTCACCAGCCATATTTTTAGCAGAAATTGGCGCTGTACCCCGTCTTGATCCATCAGGCAAACCTTTCCAACCTGCAAAAGAACAAGTACCTGGAGTTGGCATTCCGACAGTCTTTCCGATTTTCAGATCGGTGTAACCGCAGGCAAAACAATGGCCGTCAGAATAATTCGCTTCATTTTGAAACTTCCGTTTGCTTCGCTCAGGTAATAGATATCCTTTTCATCTGGTGAAAAGACAGGATTTCTATCCTCACCATAGAAGAATGTGAGCATTTTATGAGAATTGGAAACGGCATCATAGATCCAGATATCTCGCGTGATTCCTGATCGGTGGCGTTTTCTCCATTCGTTTTCACCACCCTTTTTATCGTGGTAAATCATCTTGGTTCCCGACTTGTTCGACTGAACATATTCTGCAAGAAGTGTCCAGATCTGGTCCAATCGTCCACCTTTTTTTGGCACAGAATATAACTCAGGCTGAGAAGCCGTTGGATATTGTCTATGCTCAGCAAGATCCATTCTGCCAGTTCCGAAGATCACTTTTTGATCATCTGAAGTAAAATCATACGGGACCTCATCATTGGAATGATAAGTCAATCGACTTGCCGTACCTCCGGCAACATCCATCAGGAAGATGTCAAAATTGCCATAACGGTCGGAGGAAAAAGCTATTTGCTTTCCATCCCGGCTCCAGACTGCTTTGTAATCATATGCTTCATGAAACGTGATTTGTCTGGCATCCCCGCCCTGACTTGGTACCGGGAATAAATCATCTTTGTAGGTAGGGACGATCTGGCTTCCGTCCGGGGAAATTGCAGGATAACGCATCCATTGCGGAGCACTTTGATCAAAGGTCGAACTTGCAAAAAAACAGCTCAACACTGCCGCTGCTAACCTAAAATTCGTTTGGATTGGATTTATGGCTCAAAATAAGAAAAAAATTGAAACGCAAATTTGTTGCAAAGGATGAACGAAAAACCTGGCTGACAAAAAATAAAAACTGTATATAGGCTTTTCTACCAGTAAGCGAATTTTCTTAAGGCAACATGCTGGAAGACCCCTCCACCGCGGGCAGGCGATGACCGAAGACCCCACCATGGTGGGCAGGCGAAGAAATCCAAAATCAAACGTTCCTCCGGATTTTCAATTGTTTAAATAAACCAGTGGCAAGATTGCGGATATACATAAAATAAGGAGAATCGCATTACTGATTCCTTCATTCCTTAAACTGATCAGGCTATATTTGCCACTTTAAAAAATCAAAACCATGAATTCATTTATTGAAGAATTACGCTGGAGAGGAATGCTCCAGGACATGACCCCGGAAATCGAAGAACATTTGAAAAAAGGAATGGCTTCGGCGTATCTGGGATTTGATCCTACAGCTGATTCTCTTCATATAGGCCATTTGGTTGGTGTAATGACACTTTTACACTTTCAAAGAGCCGGACATAAACCTTTTGCTTTGGTGGGTGGTGCCACGGGAATGATCGGTGATCCTTCTTTCAAATCTGCTGAAAGGAACCTTCTGGATGAACCAACATTAGAACATAACGTAGCCTGTATTCAGGCTCAGCTTTCTAAATTTTTGGACTTCAGCGGAGATACTCCAAACAAAGCGAGAATGGTCAACAACTATGACTGGATGTCCCAATTCAGCTTTTTGGAGTTTATCCGTGACGTAGGAAAGCATATAACTGTAAACTACATGATGTCCAAAGACAGCGTGAAGCGCCGACTGGAAGATGGAAATGGCCTTTCTTTTACCGAATTCAGCTATCAGTTAATTCAGGGATACGACTTTTATCATCTTTGGAAAAATGAGAATTGCACCATTCAATTGGGAGGTTCTGACCAATGGGGAAATATTGTCACCGGTACAGAACTAATTCGGAAAATGGGCGGCGGAAGTGCTTATGCATTGACGGTGCCTCTAATCACTAAGGCTGACGGAACCAAATTTGGAAAAACAGAGGGTGGGTCAGTTTGGCTCGATCCTGAGAAAACTTCCCCTTATGCATTCTACCAATTCTGGCTAAACGTGTCCGACGAAGATGCTTCCAAATACATCCGAATCTTTACCACTCTCGATCAACAAACGATCGAAAACCTGGAAGAAGAACATGCAAAAGCTCCTCATTTGAGAGCTTTACAAAAGGAAATTGCCAGGCAGGTTACCACGATGGTTCATAGCGAATCGGACTTTGAGATGGCTGAAAAAGCTTCGGAAATTCTCTTTGGAAAATCCTCAACAGAAGATCTTGCATCCCTGGATGAGCGTACATTCTTGTCGGTTTTCGATGGTGTTCCACAGGTTCAGGTGAAGCGAGAAGAATACACTGCTTTAAATGATGTCCTAGATCTATTTGGTGACATCACTCAGCAAGTGATTTTCCCTTCCAAAGGAGAAGCCCGCAAAATGATCCAAGGCGGAGGTGTAAGTATAAACAAGGTGAAAGTAGATAACCCTAATCAACTTCTTTGTTACTCCTTGCTTCAGGATAAATACCTTTTGATCCAAAAAGGAAAGAAAAATTACTTCATCATCGAAGTGGTTTAAGTCCGTGACCCTTAGCGCAAAAAGGGCTTGATTGATGAAATCAGGCCTTTTTTATGAGCTTTTTTTAAAATTATCAAAAAATTAATATGATTTTTTTGACCCAAGTTTAATACCTTTAAGTTCATTTTTAGGATACAACGAACTCATCATGGCAGGCGAAAAAAATAAAGAAAAACTCATACTTGATTCAGCAGTAGCACTTTTTACCAGCAATGGATTTCAGGCTACAAGGATGGAAGATGTGGCAAAAAAGGCAGGAATCAGCAAAGGTCTGACTTACTTTTATTACAAAAACAAAGAGGATCTTTTCATGGCTTTGACCAAGAAAGCCTTTGATCAATTCAAAGATGAATTCAGGGATGTCTATCGCTCCAAAGGAAAATCGGGGCTTGATATGATCAATGATTTGGTTGTAAGAATACCTCAGTATGCCCGCAAAAATCAGGTGTATTACGACGCGATTCTGAATTTTCTGGATCTGATGAAAAAATACAACGAGCCAAAACAACGAGCTTTAATCAGTCCGTTGATCCTGGAAAGCGTTCATTTCCAAAAACTATTGGAAATCCATCACGAACCAGCGAAAATCGGGGTAATGATGGTCAGTCAGGGAATCAAAGACGGAAGCATCCGACCTGAACTTCAGCCGGAAATCACTTTCTATACGATCTGGAGTATGATTATCGGCTACGAAAAGATGAGCGGACCTATCGAGTACGAAGGAAAAGAAACCAAAATCAATCCTGAAAACTGGCAACCCGGGTTTTTGAAACTCCTTCAGGACATGCTCAAAGGAACCATACAGGCAACGAGACCAAATACCGTTCAAACCAGTCTTTTCTAAGATGAAAATCAGAAACATTGTTTTCATGGCAAGCCTTTTAATCAGTTGCCAGGAAAAACCCAATGTTGATCTCCTTATAAAAACCGTCAACATTATAGATATTGAAGGCGATTCAATTCTGAATTCTCAATATGTCCTGATCCGGCAAGACAGCATTTTTGCAATTGGAGATGAGACTTTGGCAGATCAAATGCTGGCCGAAATCAAAAAATGGGTTGCTGAAAAAGAAACCAACTAATCAAAAAAAAGACCCGGTTTGAACCGGGTCTTTTTTTTGATTATCTCTTTTTAATGAACGTTGCCCATCATCTTTTTAATAATCGGGCTGAGCACAAAAAGTAAAGCAGCAGAACCAACTACAGTATAAACGATCACCAGGAATTGATCAGGCATCGCAGCCAATCCTTCTTCTGTACCTCCACTCGCTTCACCGGCAATCAAACCTGCAAAAAGATTTCCGAGCGCAATGGACATAAACCAGATTCCCATCATTTGACCGGCATATCCTTTTGGGGCCAACTTGGTGACCAAGCTCAGTCCAATCGGAGAAAGGCTCAACTCCCCAAATGTGTGGATCATGAAAGTCATGATTAACCAGGTTGGTGCGGCAAGTTCACCTGAGGCAGCGATTTTGGTTGCGAAATACATAACGAAGAATCCAACTCCAAGAAGCAACAAGCCAAAAGTGAATTTCAAAGGTGAACTTGGTTCCAGGTTTCTTCTGCCTAACCAAACCCAAAGCGCACCGAAAAAAGGAGCGAAAATGATTACAAATAGTGAATTGATCGACTGGAAATAGCTGGTTGGAATCTCCCAACCTAAAATAGTTCTGTCCATAAATCGCTCGGCAAAAAGATTTAAGGTTGAACCGGCCTGCTCAAAACCTGACCAAAACATGGCTGAAAACAAGAACAAAATTGCGATTACGCCAACCTTATTTTTATCTGATTTATTTAATCCTCCAAATGCAATCACATAGCCCAGATACCCAAAAGCCACCAATGCGATAACAGTTCCCGAAGCACTGGCTATCGCCGAAGCATTTACAGGAATCACTCCCATCAGCAAAATACCGACTAAAGCGATGAGCACCAAAACGACACCAGAAACGATTGACTTAAGCTTCTTTTGGCTTTTTCGCTCAGTTTCTGTTGTGATTAACGGTGGCTCGCCATAACCAACCAATACCGCACCTGTAAATTTGTATTGAATCAAACCAAAGACCATTCCCAGCCCGGCTAATCCAAATCCTAAATGCATATCATAAGTTGCCATGGTTCCGCAAGCCAAAGGAGCGATAAAACCTCCAATGTTGATTCCCATGTAAAAAATGGAGAAACCCGCATCTCTTTTGGAGCTTCCGTCAGGATAAAGCTGGCCCACAATCGAACTGATATTTGGCTTTAATAAGCCAGTTCCCATCACGATTAAAATGAGTCCAAGAAAAAATGATGCTGTATCTATAACAGTTAATTCAACTTTCTCTCCGGTAGAGCCATTTACCAAAGCCACAATTCCCGGCATCGCCATCATGAAGTGACCAAGAGCAATGATTATACCTCCGTACCAGACTGATTTCTTCAATCCAAAAAGCCGATCAGCCAACCAGCCCCCGGGAAGAGCAAGCAGATAAACACCCATTGTGTAAAGCCCGTAAATTGCTCCGGCGGTTTTGTCATCAAATCCTAAACCACCATCTATTATTGCTTTTGTCATGAACAGAATGAGAAGAGCCCTCATTCCGTAGTAACTAAATCGCTCCCACATTTCTGTGAAAAAGAGGGTCATCAAACCTTTCGGGTGACCAAAAATTGTGGGTCCTTCAAATTCAGGTGTAAGTTGTTTTTCCAAGGATTGTTTTATTTGGGTGAATTCATTTTTACAATGATACATGTTTTTACCACTTTTTTCCAAAGTTCATCGCACCCTAAATCCGACCGGTTTCCAAATTAAAATTCCATTTTCCAAGGCATTCTCTTATATTTTCAAATGAATAAAAAACATAAGCAAATAAAATTTTGATTTCACTCCGTAATCGATTGTTAAGCTAAATAATGAGGTTTTTTCATTTCAATTTTAACAGTTTTCATTAATTTTGACGAGACAATTTTCAGTTTGTAAACCCTATATCATATGCAGGACTTAGTTCTGGATTCCCGAATCTCCTCTCCTGCTTTTCTTGATTTTCAAACCAAGGGAAGCGTATTCTACAACCTATCTGTAGCAGAATTGATAGAGCAAGCCTTAGCCAGAAAGGAAGGCTATCTGACTTCCACCGGCGCTTTTATGGCTGACACCGGAAAGTTCACAGGAAGATCCCCATTGGATCGATTTATTGTTCTGGACGACAAAACCCGCGATTCAGTTTGGTGGGGAGACATCAACATCCCATTTGATTCCGGTAAATTCGAAGCTTTACTAGGCAAAATGAAAACCTATCTGAGCGAAAAAGACCTTTTCGTCAGAGATGCATTTGCAGGAGCAGATCCGAATTACCGAATGAATGTCCGGGTAATCAACACGTTGGCTTGGCACAACCTTTTTTGCCAAAACATGTTCCTGAGGCCAACTGAGTCAGAACTGGAGAGTTTTCAACATGATTTCACCATTATCTGTGCTCCGGAATTCCATGCTGATCCTGAAAAAGACGGAACCAAAAACCCAAATTTTGCAATTCTGGATCTCACCCGCAGAATCATTCTGATCGGCGGAACTGGTTACGCCGGAGAAATGAAAAAAGGAATTTTTTCAGTCCTCAACTTCCTGCTTCCTACAGAGCGAAATGTGCTTTCCATGCACTGCTCAGCAAATATTGGAAAAGGGGGAGATACAGCTATTTTCTTTGGATTATCAGGCACAGGAAAAACAACTCTTTCTGCAGATTCAAATCGTTTTTTGATTGGAGATGATGAGCATGGTTGGGCTGAGGAAGGCGTATTCAATTTTGAAGGAGGTTGCTATGCTAAAGTGATAAACCTAAGCCGAATCAATGAACCGGAAATCTGGGATGCAATCCGTTTTGGAGCCATTGTAGAAAATACCCGTTTCAAACCAGGAACCCGTGAAGTTGATTATTCCAACAAATCCGTTACTGAAAACACACGAACCGCATATCCAATCCACCATATCCCCAATTCGGTGGAGCCTTCGATTGGAGGAATTCCTAAAAACATTTTCTTCCTCACAGCGGATGCTTTTGGGGTGATCCCTCCTATTTCCAGGTTAAACAAAAGTCAGGCGATGTATCATTTTATTTCTGGCTATACCGCAAAAGTTGCAGGAACAGAAATGGGCGTGATAGAACCTAAATTAACCTTTTCAGCTTGTTTTGGAGCAGCATTCTTTCCCCTTCATCCTGCCAAATACGCAACACTTTTGGGCGAAAAGATGGAAAAGAATGAGGTAAATGTCTGGCTGATAAATACTGGCTGGACCGGCGGTCCTTATGGAACCGGCACAAGAATGAAGCTTTCTTACACAAGAGCGATGATCACATCAGCATTGGAAGGAAGTCTGGATAAAGTAGATTTCTCAGAGCATCCAATATTTGGTTTTGAGATTCCTCAAACGTGTCCAAATGTTCCTTCGACAGTTCTCAATCCGAGACAAACCTGGAGTAATCCTGAAGCTTATGATTTGCAGGCAAAAGAATTAGCAGTTGCATTTCAGAAGAATTTTGAAAAATTCAAAGAATACGCTTCTGAGGATATTTTAAAAGGTTCACCAACCATTTAAAAAAGAGAGGAGTGATTTTTCACTCCTTTTTTTGGCTTTTTCCAATAAATATCCAAGTCAACTCCTATTTTTGCCGATCTGTTTTAATGTCTACCGAAACTGAGCGCAAAAACCTGTAACCTTAATTTAAAAATAATGAAAACAGCAGAAATTATTACTGCAAAAGGAACGATGAAAGTGGAGTTTTACGAAAAGGATGCTCCGAACACTGTTCAGAATTTTGTGGATTTGTCCAAAAAAGGTTTTTATGACGGTCTTACTTTTCACCGTGTTATTCCAAACTTCGTAATTCAGGGAGGTTGCCCGGTCGGAAACGGTTCTGGCGGACCAGGATATAAAATCAAATGTGAATTAGAGGGAGAAAATCAATACCATGATCGTGGGGTACTTTCAATGGCTCATGCCGGAAGAAATACCGGAGGATCTCAGTTTTTCATTTGCCATAGCCGTGATAATACAGCTCACCTTGACAGAAATCACACTTGCTTTGGCAAAGTGGTAGAAGGTCTGGATGTGATCGACGCTATCAAACCCGGAGACAAAATTGAAAAAATCGTAGTTAGCGAATCATAAAAAAATCCTCCCGGAATTCTCCGGGAGGATTTTTACTTTATAACCTTTTTTACTTTTTTGTTAATTCAGGCAGAGAGCTCTGAATAGAAATTTACTTTTTAAAATTCAATAAACACGATGAAAACGCCTTTTGAATTTTCAAAGCTGAATCTTTCTATTCAAATAATATCACAACTTATCAAAGAATTAAACTCATTTTGGGATGCTTCCGGGAGTGAATCCATAAGCTTGGAATAGTTATTGAATAAGAGTCATTCCCTTACAACTCCTATGGAAAAACGACTCTTTACCCTCGCTTTACTTCTGTTTTGTCTTTCTAATTTTCAAGTTCAGGCACAGCGATACGGAACGGCTATGGGATTGAGGTTTGGAAATAACAGCCTTGGAAGGACTGTCGGTATCACAGCTCAGCAAAGAATTACAGAGCGCTTGACCCTTGAAGGAATTCTACAATCCGACTTTAGCAGGAATTCAAACCTGAGTCTGCTTCTGGAAAAGCATCATCCGATCATTTCAAAGCGATTCAATTATTACTACGGTGCAGGGATTACTTTCGGAAAAGAGGAAAGTTTTGAAAAAGTGGAAGCCAGCAAGCAAATCGTCCAAACGTATGGCAATGCTACTACCGGAGTTGACTTGGTTGGAGGAATTGAGATGACTTTATTGAACACCGTCCTATCCCTGGATTACAAGCCGAACGTCAATATTGCTGGCAGAGAGGATTTTTACAGAGGTCAGGTGGGTATTTCCGCCAGGATGGTTTTAGTGAAAAGTAAAGAGCAAAAGAAAAAGCAACGACAGCGGGAAAAGGCTAAAAATTCAAAACAAAAGAATTCTGATCCTTCCGGGATCGAATCAATTTTCAAAAAGAAATAGGCCTTTTGATGGCTATTTGAGTCTTTTTTGATACACCTCTCGTGCAAGTCTGAGTTTTTTCAGGACAGATCTGTACCACTTCATCCGGAGTTCTTTCTTCTCCTCATTCGAAAGATGAAAATCCGGATGGTGGTATTTTCCGGCCTTTTGGGTCAGGTCAAATAACAGGATCGAAGCTGCAACGGAGATGTTAAAGCTTTCTGTGAAACCCAACATCGGAATGTGAACTAACCCGTCGCAATTCGATTTTACCTCTTCGCTTATCCCCTCGTGCTCATTTCCAAAAACCAAAGCAAGTTTCCCGCTTGATTCTGAATCATAAATGGAAATTGATTGAGGCGCGGGACTGGTTCCGTAGATTTTATAGACTTTTTGCCTTAAGGTCTGAAAGCAAGCCTGAACTGAACTGCCCTCCTCCCGATAGTATTTTTTACCCATTGAGAAGCACCACGAGTGACGTAAGAATTGACTTTTTATGAATTGATTTCTCAATCACATGAATGTCCTGAAATCCAAAACAATCGCAAATTTGCAGAACTGCGCTGGCGTTATGCAGCTTAAAAATATCTTCCAAAACCACCGTAATAAAGCGGGCGCGCTCAGCTAATACCCGCTTCATCACTGATTTTTTATGCTCTGAAATGAATTGTCCTAAATATTCCAGGAGGCCCTGATCGTATTCGGTTTCTCTTTCACTCATTTACCCGACCAATTTTCTAGAACAGTCCTAATTGTTCATCATCCTCTTTTTTAACAGAAAGATCAATGGTGGTTCCGATTGCCAATTCATCGTCCGCATCAGTTTCAGATGAATCTTCCGAGTCTTCGGTTTGCTCTGGTTCGGCAGCTTTTTTGGATTGAATCAAAGCCAAATCTTTTACCGGATAGGTGCTCAATTTATTGCCAATGGCCTTCCAACCTTTCACATCAATCAGCATGTCCAGATCGTACTCCATCATTTCTTCTTCTTTTCCTTTCACCAAAGTCACCGAAATCTGAGGTTGCTTTTCTGTAGAAACAAGCTTCAGATAGGATTGCTTGTGATCTGTGATAAAGTTGAATTTCTTATTGATCGTAGTAGTCTCGATCTGGAATCTTTTAACAAAAAACGTCTTTGTACCTCCATCGTAATAAACAGCAGAAACAATGCTTTGTGGATTGAATTTTTCGATCAAAACCACCTCAGCAGCCTCAAATCGATTCGTCAGTTCAAAGGTCGTCAGTTCGTATTCTCCGCTTTTATAGCAAACAAGGATTCTGTCTTCACCCAGGAAATTGCCAATTAACCTGCCTCGCTGGTCGGTGTTTAGCCTTCCGATGACAGCATTGTAATAAATATTCAGCCCTCCAAGAGTGGAAACTCCCTCCATTTTCAATTGAATTTTTCTCACCGGATAGCGCGTCAGGATATTTCCCTGGGCACTTCTTCCTTTGATCTCAATCGTTGCGAAATCGAAGTCAAAAACCTTAACTCTTGCTTTTGCGCCTTGAGTCAGGAATACGGTAATAATCTCAGCTTCACCATTTGGATTAGCGGTGAAATACATGACTTTGGACCCTTTGGTTCCTTTCGTCAGATCATACTCTTTGTCTCTCGTAATCCCCAAAACCTGGAAGCGCTTAACCATGGCTTTTCCGGAAGCACCATCAAGGTAAATCAGGTTGTAAACCATGCGTTCATCTCCCTTACGGAAAACTCCCACATGAAGAATATCTTTTCCCATGAAGACTTTTTCTGCAATCTTGGAAACCATGCAAACTCCATCCCGACGGATCACAATGATGTCGTCCAAATCGGAGCAATCGCAAACAAATTCATCCTTCTTGAGACCAAAACCCACAAAACCGTCGGCTCTGTTCACATAAAGTTTGGCATTATTTGCAGCCACGGTGGTTGCCTGAATCGTATCAAAGGCACGAATTTCGGTCTTTCGCTCCCGGCCTTTTCCATATTTATCTAGCAGATTCTGATAATAGTTGATCGCATATTCGGTCAGGTGTCGAAGATGATGATTGACTTCCTTCAGTTCTTCCTGAAGCCTTTTCATCAACTCATCTGCCTTGAACGTATCGAATTTTGAAATCCTCTTGATCTTGATCTCGGTCAACCGAAGCAAATCATCCTGGGTAATTTCCCGATAGAAATCCGGCTTATAAGGATCCAAACCTTTATCAATCGCTACCAAAACTGCTTCCCAGGTTGTACACTCCTCGATGTCGCGATAGATTCGGTTTTCAATGAAGATTTTCTCCAATGAGGAGAAAAGTAATTTCTCCATCAGCTCACTTTTCCGGATCTCCAATTCCCGCTTCAGCAGCGCTTTGGTTTGCTTGGTGTTGTATTCCAGAATATCATTGACGGTCAGGAAAACCGGCCTATCCTCGATAATTACACAAGCATTTGGAGAAATAGAAATCTCGCAGTCCGTAAATGCATACAGCGCATCAATGGTCATATCCGGAGAAACTCCCGGTGCCAATTGAATCTGAATCTCTACGTCTTTAGCGGTATTGTCCACCACTTTTTTGATCTTGATTTTGCCTTTATCGTTGGCTTTCAGGATCGAATCGATCAAAGAATCAGTAGTCGTCCCATAAGGTATCTCCTTAATTAAAAGGGTTTTACTATCCTCCTCTTCAATCTTCGCTCTTACTTTTACACGACTGCCTCTCAGGCCTTCTTGGTATTCTGAAAAGTCTGCGAAACCTCCGGTGATAAAGTCCGGAAGAATATTTGTTTTGTGTCCGTTCAGGATCGCGATCGAACCTTCGATCAGTTCCCGAAAGTTATGCGGAAGGATTTTGGTCGAAAGACCAACTGCAATTCCTTCTACACCCTGAGCCAGAAGCAAAGGGAATTTTACCGGTAAAGTAACCGGCTCCCGCTTTCTTCCATCGTAAGAAAGCTGCCATTCAGTTGTCTGAGCATTGAAAACAACCTCAAGCGCAAACTTGGAAAGTCTGGCTTCGATGTAACGGGAAGCCGCAGCACCATCACCAGTCCGCACATCTCCCCAGTTACCCTGGGTTTCGATCAGTAATTCTTTTTGACCTATGTTGACGATCGCATCTCCAATCGAAGCATCCCCATGCGGGTGATATTGCATGGATTGACCGATTATGTTTGCGACTTTATTGAATCGGCCATCGTCCATTTCCTTCATAGCATGAAGGATTCGACGCTGCACTGGCTTCAGTCCATCCTCAATCGCCGGAACAGCACGTTCCAAAATCACATAAGAAGCATAATCGAGAAACCAGTCTTTGTACATGCCGGTGATCGGCACTGATGTGTGCAGACTCTGGTCTCCTTCTGGTTTCAAATTCTTTTCTTCACTCATCTAATAAGTTCTTTTATACAATCGTGAGTTCGAGTGAACCTGGTATTTTATTTTCTTTGAACGGACAGGATCAGGCCGCCTCAGTTTTCTCCTCAACAATAGCTTCGCTTGGATTATCTAAAGCCAGATCTTTTTCAATCTTGAGATTATCGATGATGAAATTCTGGCGGTCAGGGGTATTTTTCCCCATGTAGAAAGTCAGCAGATCAGAGATCTTTGTCTCCTTGTTTAGAATGATCGGTTCCAATCGGATATCCTCTCCGATGAAAGTTCCAAACTCCTCCGGAGAAATCTCACCCAATCCCTTGAATCGGGTGATTTCAGGCTTGGATCCAAGCTTATGAATTGCTCTTTGACGCTCTTCGTCTGAGTAGCAGTAGATTGTCTCTTTCTTATTTCTCACCCGAAAAAGTGGGGTATCGAGAATGTATAAGTGACCATTTTTCACCAAATCAGGGAAAAATTGAAGAAAATAGGTCATTATCAAAAGCCGAATATGCATCCCATCGACGTCGGCATCAGTCGCAATTACAATCTTACGATAACGGAGATTTTCGATCCCGTCCTCAATATTCAAAGCGTGCTGAAGCAGATTGAATTCCTCATTTTCATAAACGACTTTCTTGGTCATTCCGAAGCAGTTCAGAGGCTTTCCTCGAAGAGAGAAGACCGCCTGAGTCTGCACATCCCTGGATTTTGTAATAGAACCGGAGGCAGAATCTCCTTCCGTCAGGAAAAGCATGGTATTGTTTTTCGCTTCTTCATTTGCCTTGGCATCATCGTAATGAACCCTACAATCTCTCAGCTTCTTGTTATGAAGATTCGCTTTTTTAGCTCGTTCGTTTGCAAGTTTCTTGATACCTGAAATTTCCTTTCGCTCGCGCTCCGACTGCAAAATCCTCTTAAGCAAAGCATCCGCAGTTGCAGGACTTTTGTGCAGGTAATTATCAAGCTCAGTTTTGATGAAGTCATTGACAAATGTCCTCAGCGTTGGCCCGTCAGGTCCGATAGATTGGGAACCAAGCTTTGTCTTGGTTTGGGATTCAAAAACTGGCTCTTGTACTCGCACAGCAATAGCCGCAACAACGCTTTGCCTGATGTCAGAGGCATCAAAATCTTTCTTATAAAACTCCCGGATGGTCTTCACAATCGCCTCACGAAAAGCCGCAAGGTGAGTACCTCCCTGGGTTGTATACTGACCATTTACGAAAGAATAATACTCTTCACCGTATTGGCCTGTATGGGTAATCGCGCACTCGATATCTGTTCCTTTCAGGTGAATGATCGGATAGCGGGCGCTTTCATCATCGACTTTATTCGAAAGAAGGTCGTAAAGGCCTCTTTCGGAGAAATACTTTTTCCCGTTGTAATTGATCGTAAGTCCCGAATTCAGATAGGCGTAATTCCAAATCTGATTTTCGAGGTATTCAGGGATGAAATGGTAGTTTTTGAAAATTCCGGAATCCGGCGAAAAAACCACTTTGGTTCCATTTCGGTCGGAGGATTTCTCAATAGCTTTGTCAGAAACCAGAATACCCTTTTCAAATTCGGCAACTTTGGTTTCCCCTTCCCGGAAGGCTTGAACTCTGAAAAAATCCGAAAGTGCGTTTACTGCTTTGGTACCCACTCCATTCAGACCTACAGATTTCTGGAATGCTCCGGAATCGTACTTTCCACCCGTATTAATTTTAGAAACGCAGTCAATGACTTTTCCCAAAGGAATCCCTCGTCCATAATCCCGGACTTCGACTTTGTGTTCGGTGATTTTAACGTCAATCGTCCTGCCATACCCCATCATGTGCTCATCGATGGAGTTGTCAAGGATTTCTTTTACCATCACATAGATTCCGTCATCGTGGGCACTGCCATCACCCAGCTTACCGATGTACATCCCGGGACGGAGACGAATATGCTCACGCCAGTCCAGGGACCTGATACTGTCTTCTGTATATTTTACTTCTTCAGCCATGTTTTTTGAATCTCAGTACTTCAGGATTTGCTCTGCACTTGTTTGAATTTACCCATCAATATCAAAAATAATCCAACAATCCAGACAAGAAAAAGGACAGGAATCATGTAGAAGAAAATATTGAATTCACTCGAGGCTATCTCGTTTTGGTTATTGATTGAGTGCGTATAAAAAACCATCAATCCCAAACTCATATTCAAAATAGCACCGAAGGAATAAAACCAGCCCAGGAAGTAGTCTCTGTAAGAATCTCCTGCAGGAAATATTCTTCTCAACCCTGTGTGACTTTTAGTTTCCAAAAGCTTGGGAGGCAAAAGTACCAACCCGTTGCAAAGGACAAACATGGCGATCATGATGTAGAAAAATGACCCTTTTTCAAGATCCGCTATAGAATTTCCTGCCTCGTCCATTTGATACGAAACGCTCTCAGGAAGAGCAGAATAGAAGTAAAGCAGGGCAAAAACGAATAGTAAGACACTAACAAAATAGATGGCTTTTCCGAACCGATAATACATAAATGAAGGGGGATTGGATGCGCTAATATAAAGGATTTGATAAACAGATTGGACCCGTCCGATGTTCCTTTAATCATTATCTTTGACAACTTGTTCCCGGGAATCACCCAAATTAATGACACTCAGGATACAAGACTTTGACTCCTACCACCTCATGCTAAAAATCTTCAAATTAGTGATCCCGGTTTTCTTTGTCGCGCTAGTTTCCTGCAGCGGAAAATTGGATACCGGAAAAATAAACATGGAAAACTGGAAAGCTGATCGATATGGTTGCAAAGGACTCAGGATTCAGGATATGGATGAAATACAGAAAATAAAAAACACCTTCCTAGGAGCTGATAACCAAGCTATCATCAAAACATTTGGCCGACCTGACCGGGTGGAGCTGATGGATAAAAGTCAGAGTTTTTTCTTCTATTTTCTGGAGCCAAGCAATGCCTGCGAAAGCGTGGAAATAGAAAAAGAACCCCTAAGGGTTCTTTTTCGGATGAATGCTGTCAGTAAAGTTTCTGAGGTGACTATTACAACCCAGAACCCATAAAACAAAGAGCGGCTGCTCCCAGCGTTCCGGCATTATTTTCCAAAGTCGCTTTCTTCAATTTTAAATCTTTGACATAGTAAGAAGTCAAATATTGGCGAATGGTGTGATCCATAGATGGCATCATGAATTCAAGTCCTGCGGAAATTCCCCCACCGAAGTAAACGTCTGTGACGTCCAAAATTCGGATAGTAGATACAATCGCCTCACCCATGATAATTCCAACCTCTTCAAAAACCATCAGAGAAACCTCATTCCCGGCTTTTGCAGTATCAACCAATAAGTGCGTACCAAGTTCTGCTCCTACCAGAATCCCGGCTTTCTCAGGATATGCCGCGATCATTCGCTCCATAATCCTCAAAATTCCTGCTCTCCCTATCAAGGTTTCCAACCCGGAGTTTCCGCGGGCGAGCATATGACCCATTTCGAGCGCATTTCCTCTTGACCCTTTGAAAACCGTTCCGTCCAGGACTAAAGCGCTTCCAATTCCTGTTCCCATCGTGATGAAAAGGAAGTTATCGGAAGGATCATCTTTTCCAAAATAGAACTCTCCAATAGCCGCAGCAGCTGCATCATTTTCTAACGAAAATTCGTAGTCAGGATACTTGGCTTCTAATCCGGCTTTCAGATTGAATCCATTCAACGCAGGAATAGCAGGTATTTCAAGCGGGGTAGTTCTGTCTTTTGAAATCAATCCAGGCAAGCCGATTCCGACTTTACCAACCTTCGGGAATTTCTCCAGGTATTTGCCAAGTCCATCAATAAAGCATGGGCCAAAACCAGCTGGATTGTCTCGATAAGGAGTTGTATCCTCTTTTACAAATTCTAAAATAGTGCCCGCTCTGTCGACGAGGCCAATCTTTAAGTGAGTTCCACCCACATCCACACCTAAAAAGTGTGACTCCTGATCCTGCATATTGTTGCCCATAGGTTTGAATTTCAAAAAAGCAAAAGAATTGGTTTACTTCCTAAAATCCTTGCCAATCTGCTGGAAAATTTTGAAAACTGCAGGACAAACGAGTGTATTTTTCAGAGTTAACTCCAAAATTCCATGCATTTTCTTCCGATTCGTGTGCGGGTACTCGCGGCATGCTTTGGGTCTGTCTTCGTAAACCAGACAATTATTATCAGCGCCAAGAAAAGGACAAGGGGCTGAGTTTAATACATAATCCCCTTCCTCATCGCGATGCAAATACGAATCAATAAACCTGCTTGATTTCATCCTGAAAACCTTTGCCAGCCGGTCGATATCTGTCTGTAAAAAAATCGGGCTCGTGGTCTTACAGCAGTTGGCACAATCCAGACAATCGAGTTTTTCAAAAACCTCGTCATGAAGTCCTTCAAACTTCTCATCCAGCTCTTTTGGCTTGATTTTCCTAAGTCTGCTCTTTAATTTCTGATTTGAAGGATAATCAGATTTACTTTCTCTTCGAAAATTTTCAAGATCTATTTCCAATACCGAATGAAGATTAACGATTGGATTAACATATTTTTAAGGAATACTATTTCATAAAAGATAGATTTTCAGTAAATTAAGAATAACCTAAGCCCTCAAACTATGAAAACGCATCCTTCTGAACTCTACCTTTATCACAATTCCTCTCAGCCGATAAATAAGCAAACTCTCGCTTATGCAAAATCGATAGCAAGATTTGTAAATGAAATTGATGTGGTGAAAGAAAAGATCACAACTACTCAATGGAACAGCCTTTTGCTCAAACTTAATCTCCGGGCAAAAGACCTTCTTAACAGATCTCATCCCGATTACCAAAGACTTATCGCTGGGAATGATTGGGATGAGGACAGTTGGCTGCAAATTCTTGTCAGATACCCTTACCTGGTCAAATCTCCAATCGCCATCTTCCGAGACAAAGCCATCCTTTGCAATACCCCGACGGATATCCTAAAATTGAATTAGTCTTCGCTCATTGAGATCCCATCCTCATGAATTTGAATCAGCCGGGCTTTGTATAATTGACCAACACATTGCTTGAAATGCTTCTTGCTCATGCCCAACAAACGCTGGATATCTTCAGGGGAAGATTTATCATTCAATGGCAAAAATCCTTTTTGCTCCAATATTGAAAGGATCAGCTCCGAGCCTTCATCATATTTCACACGTCCGGGTGCCAAAAGCTGTAAATCTAATTTCCCGTCATCCCTTCTCTTTTTCACAAAAAGCTTGCGCTTCTCTCCAATTAAAAGTGGCTGAAAAACCTCATTTGCAAAAAGCAATCCTTCATAGAGGCCATCAATCAATACTTTATACCCCAGATTTGTCTTTTCAAAAATCAATCCTTCCACTTCATCTCCCGGCTGTAGAGATTCAGGCGCAGGATCAATGAAATCTTTGTATTTGGTCACACCGATCAATCGGTCTGTTCGATAATCGACACAAACTTTAACCAGGTATTTATCTCCGACCACCATGTTTTTTCCCATTTCTGCTTTGGGTACAAAAAGGTCTTTTGGTAATCCCCAATCCATAAAAGCACCAAAGGAAGTCACTTCCTTGGCTTCCAGCACAGCAAAATCATCGAGCATTGCCAACGGCTTTTGGGTGACCGCAACAGGGCGATCCTCACTATCGGTGTAAATAAAAACCTCAACAATATCACCTTCCTTTTCCTCTCCGAGCAAATAACCTTTGGGCAACAATACTTCTTCTCCCGAGCTAAGCGCCAGATAAGCTCCAAAATCAGTAAATCGGTTAATAGGTAGTTTACTAATCAGACCAAGTTCTTTCATGTGCCAAATGTAGGCATTAATCCTATTTTGCTCAGAAAGTTTTATGACAAACAAACTCAGGAAAGCAGGATTAAAAAATTGGAAAACGGGACGGAGCGAAGTAGATTTGAAGCATTCAAAACCAGGGAAATCCCTACCTAAAACCCAAATAAACTCGTTTTTGATCTAATCTCCACTTTATGAAAAACATCTCCGTAATCGGTTCAGGAACCATGGGAAATGGCATTGCGCATGTTTTTGCGCAGCATGGCTATGAAGTTTCTCTGGTTGATATCAAGCAGGAATTCCTGGATAAAGCTTTGGCCACTATTGGAAAAAACCTGGATAGACAAGTGAGCAAAGGCACTCTTACTGAAGAAGAAAAAAATAGTGCTTTGGGAAGAATCAAAACCTTTACAGATCTCGAATCCGGTGTCAAAAATGCAGATTTAGTGGTGGAAGCCGCAACTGAAAACCTGGGACTCAAACTTGATATTTTTCGCCAAATCGATCAATACAGCCCACCTGCTGCGATTTTGGCTTCCAATACTTCTTCCATTTCCATCACCAAAATAGCTGCTGTCACTAAACGGCCAAGGCAGGTGATCGGAATGCACTTTATGAATCCTGTTCCTGTTATGAAGCTGGTTGAGGTGATTCGGGGTTATGCGACTTCGGATGAAGTGACGAATCGAATCATGGATCTTTCGAAGAAACTGTCGAAAGATCCTGTGGAAGTCAATGATTATCCCGGCTTCGTGGCAAACAGAATCCTGATGCCGATGATCAATGAGGCAATTTACAGTTTGTATGAAGGTGTGGCAGGAGTTTATGAAATTGATACGGTGATGAAACTGGGTATGGCGCATCCAATGGGACCACTTCAACTGGCTGATTTCATTGGTTTGGATGTTTGCTTATCCATTCTGCGAGTTCTTCAGGATGGATTCGGAAATCCAAAATATGCACCCTGCCCACTTTTGGTGAACATGGTGGAAGCTGGATTCAAAGGAGTGAAAACGGGTGAAGGATTCTATCAGTACACTACCGGAAGCAAAGATTTGGTGATTGCGCCACGATTTAAGAAATAATCTGAAAAGTAAATTCAAATGCATTTAGCAGTATCCGGTAATATCGGAAGCGGAAAAACCACGCTCACAGAGAAGCTTTCCAAACATTACGGTTGGAAGGCTGAGTTTGAAGCTGTGGACAATAATCCATATTTGCCGGACTTTTACGAA
The DNA here is from genome assembly GCA_036676605.1 of Algoriphagus sp. Lineage (GTDB taxonomy): Bacteria > Bacteroidota > Bacteroidia > Cytophagales > Cyclobacteriaceae > Algoriphagus. Next base: position 42,989 of record JAKFCO010000057.1, on the reverse strand, counting down.
GACATGAAGCGATGGGCTTTCCATCTTCAGGTTTATTTCCTCAATTCCCGATTTAATCAGATTAAGAAAATTCAGGAAAGCTCCCATTCTACAGTTCAGGATCGGACTATTTATGAGGATGCTTACATTTTCGCAGCAAATCTTTACAAAAGCAATTTGCTCAGCGAACGGGACTACACGAATTATAAAAGTCTTTTTGACTCAATGATCACGCATGTGAAAGCTCCTGATCTTTTGATTTATCTGAAAGCAGACATACCAAAACTGGTTGGGCAGATCGAAAAACGGGGAAGAACTTATGAAACCGCCATTCGAATTGATTACCTCAAAAACCTGAACCAGCATTATGAAGACTGGATCAGAGGATATAAGGAAGGAAAACTCCTGATTGTCGATGTCAATAATCTGGACTTTGTGGAGCGGCCGGAGGATTTTTCCTCAATCGTTCAAAAAATAGACAGAGAAATTTTCGGGCTTTTTGCCTGAAAGTTTTCAAGAAAAATAGACCATCCATCATTTGGGTGGTCTTTTTCATTTATCCTCTTTCTGATTCATATCCAATCAAAAATCATACATCGGAAATCCTCAATCGCCTCTCACCCGATCTTCCTGAGCAACCAATTGAAAATCACTTTTCGCTGTTCTTCTTTTGGATTGATGAGAAGTTGATCCAACCGCTTGAGCGATCCGCCGGTCATCAGAGTTTCATAAGGCGTCAATCGAATCAATTTGTAGCCATGAATCTTGGTTTGCAGATCGTATTGAATATCATTGTAGGCAAGCAATTTCCATCCTGTTGGTCCATTTCCGGAGAAATCTCCCTGTTCACTTGCTTTGCCAAAGCATTGCCTCGCTATTGGCGAACCATTCCAAACCCGCTCCTGATATCCGACTTTCAGGCATTCTTTTTCAAACGTCCGACACAGTCTTTTATAAGATTCTGCGAAAGGAAAATTCAGATCATTGTAAAGTTCAGATTTCAAAGTAGAAAGCCTGTATCGATTGAAATGCGATTCATCATCGTAGAGAAATAAATTCCTGTTGATTTTAAAATCAAATTTCAACTTTTCGAGAAAAACCAAATTTCCATTTCCCCCCAGTTCTGAAAACATTTCTTCCAACCAGTTTTTCCCTTTTTGATCCAGAAAACCTGGATTGATCTCCAATTCGAATTCACGATCAAAATCAGCTTCACCTTCCTTCAGGATCAGATGCAGCTGTCGGGTCATGAGATTGTCCATCTGATTAAGTGTTTTTCCGAAAGATATCCCAGATATGATCCACAAGAAGCTTTATCTCAGCGATGAATTCCGCAAAATCTTTTTTCCTCCCCCATTCCTCGGGAGCGATCATGCTCATGAAATCAGTTCCATCGGATTTTTGATACAAAAAATAATGAGGGTTGATCAACGGTTCAAATGCAATTGATGCCTGATAAATCTGTGACATCTGCATATCTGTCTGACTATGCATTACCGCCACCGCCCGACCGGTAATTTTCCCCTTATCGTCAGGCTTGATGATCGCACTTCCGGAGTGATAAGCATAAGGTAAAATCCCGGGATTCTCCGTGGTTTTTTCCTTCATCCGCCCCAGATCGAGCCTTTCTACATCTATCTTTTTACCAATCATGTTTCAATTTTCTGATTTATCAGTACTGATTCGCTCTTTCAAATTTCCCTTGGAACCGGGAAAAGTGGTCCGCCTGGAAATATCATAACCGATCCAGAATATGATAAGCATGAAAATCACGAAAATGATTAGCAAGATTTTTTTATTTTTTTGCATAATTGAACTGAATCTCGTGCATTTGGAATGCAAAATTAACGAAACCGAACTATTGAGAGGACTTTAATTTGCTGTTTGTTAATTCTGCTTTTATAGATAATGAGGCTTTTTGAAAATTGTTTTTAATTTTAGTGAAAAAGTATGCAAGCCGATTTTTTATTCGTGAAAAAGATTCCCTACCAAGACCATGTATCAGCTCATAAATGAAAAAACCATTTTCCAGTATTTCGGGGATGATGACCCGGTAATGCTAAATGAAATGGTTCAGATTATCATTGATATCAACATCAAAGAACTGAAGGAGCTTAACCAGTTTTACCTTATTGCGGATTTTCCAACGATCAAAAAACGCTGCCATAAGTCCAAACCAAGCATGAGTTACATAGGCGCTCTGAAGACCAGAAAAATTTTAGAGGATATAGAATCAGATATCGAAAACTCGCACGAGCTTAATGAAACCCTCCAAAGCCATCTTGTGGTCATTGAGGATGAGTTGATCAAGTTCATGAACTCAACCAATTGAAAAAACCGACGATTTAAATGACGATGCAGCGAAAATTTCTATTTCTGCCTTTGCTTTTTATTGCCCTGTTTGAAGCAAACTCCCAATCTCCTCTCAGTGTCGAACACATCATGCGGGATCCGAAGTGGATGGGGACTTTTCCTTCTGCAGCTTCCTGGGGAGACGATGGTAAGCATATATTTTTTCAATACAACAAGGACCAGGATCCAGCAGATTCTCTCTATAAAATCAACTTGGCTAATCCGACTCAAATCCAGAAAGTTCATTGGCCTGAGGCTAAAGGACTGAGAAAATCAGATGTCTCTTATAATCGAGACAAAAGCCTTAGACTTTACAGGGAAGGAACTAACCTCATGATGGAATCGCCCGCTCTGGGAAATCCGGTTGTTTTGCTTGAGTGGTTTGAAGAATTCAACAACCCGAAGTTTTTGGCCAATGAGAGCGAAATTTCCTTTGTTTCATCCGGAAATATTTATGTTCTCAATCGCAATTCAAAAAGCATCACCAAGGCAACCAATATTATGCCTGGCACAAAACCATTGGATCGAAGCCCTCTTACAGAAACAAAACCCGGATTTCTGCAAGCGGAAAATCTAAACTTGCTCCAGGAAGTACGAGAGCGGGAAGAAGCTAAAAAACTATCCCGAGCTTACCGTGAATCAATTGCAAACCAAAGCGATAAGGCGTTCGCCTATTATACAGAAGGGAAAAACATTTCGAATCTTCAGCTTTCTCCGGACAAAAACTTTGCAACATTCTCGGTTTTCACCACACCGACTAACAACAAAAACACAAAAGTCCCTGACTATACAGTAGCTTCAGGTTATACCGAAGATCTGAACTCACGGACAAAAGTTGGAACCGCTCCAACAAAAACAGAGATTGGAATCTATGACCTTACCCGAGACACTGTTTATTTCATCAGTACAGCCAATCTCCCCGGAATCAAAGATTTGCCTGATTATGTGAAAGATTATCCCGAGAAAACCCGGGAGGAAAAAGAAAGGGATTTGACCTTATCCAGCCCGAATTTTTCTCCGGATGGGAAACGAGCAATTATTCAGATTCGGGCTGTTGACAATAAAGACCGTTGGATCTCAGAGGTAAATCTCCAAACCGGTGAATTGAAAACTCTCGATCGTCAACGAGATGAGGCTTGGGTTGGTGGTCCCGGAATCGACGGCACTTTTGGAGGCGGAGTATTGGGTTGGCTTCCTGACAATCAGCATATTTACTTCCAGTCCGAGGCTACCGGTTATTCTCACCTTTACTTGCTGAATGCAAGTACCGGAGATAAAAAAGCCCTCACATCCGGTAAATACGAGGTTTTTGATCCGTATATTTCGAAGGATAAAAAGTTTTGGTACCTCACCACATCCGAAGTTGATCCGGGTGAAAGGCATTTTTATCGCATGCCTTTGATGGGTGGAAAGATGGAGAAACTGACTTCCATGACCGGAAATAATGAGGTTACGCTTTCTCCGGATGAAAAGAAACTTGCGATCCTCTACTCCTACAGCAATCAGCCAACCGAACTTTTCATTCAGGATGCTAAAATCGGAGCAAAAGCCACTCAACTTACAGCCGGTCAAAGTGCAGAATTCAAAGCTTATTCCTGGAGAGATCCTCAAATCATACGATTCACAGCCAAAGATGGAGCTCAGGTTCCTGCACGACTTTATCTGCCTGACCCGGCAAAAAAGAATGGGGCTGCGGTGATTTTTGTCCATGGCGCAGGCTATCTCCAAAACGTTCATAAATGGTGGAGTACCTATTTTCGGGAATATATGTTCCACAATCTCTTGACAGATTTAGGCTACACCGTTTTGGATATAGATTACAGGGCTTCATCCGGCTATGGCCGGGACTGGAGAACTGGAATCTATCGTCACATGGGAGGGAAAGACCTTTCTGATCAGGTTGACGGAGCCAAATTCCTGGTTAATTCCCATGGAGTTGATGCCGGAAGAATCGGGATTTACGGAGGCAGCTACGGTGGATTTATCACCTTGATGGGACTTTTCACCGCACCTGATGTATTCAAATCCGGAGCTGCACTTCGCTCGGTGACGGATTGGGCACATTACAATCACGGTTACACTGCCAATATTCTAAACACTCCCGAAGAAGATCCCATTGCTTACCGTCGCTCCTCCCCGATTTATTTTGCCGAAGGCCTGAAAGGAAATCTGCTCATGGCTCACGGAATGGTCGATGTGAATGTGCATTTCCAGGATGTGGTGAGGCTTTCGCAGCGATTGATCGAACTCAAAAAAGACAATTGGGAAATGGCAATCTATCCGGTTGAGGACCACGGTTTTGTGGAGCCAAGCTCCTGGACTGACGAATACAAACGAATCCTAAAACTCTTCAATTCCACACTTCTCATTCCTCAACCATGATTAATATCCGATCCAGCGGAAGCTTTCTGATTCTGATTGCTTTCAGCGCTGCCAGTTTTTCCTGCGGAAAGAAAGAACCCGAACCGAAAAAAATTCAAGGACTGATTGCTGAAAAAGCAATGGTTGTCTCTGCTCGAGAAGAGGCATCTGCGATTGGCTTGGAGATAATCCAAAAAGGCGGCAATGCTTTTGATGCGATGATGGCGACTGAAATGGCTTTAGCTGTCACCTTTCCTTTCGCGGGAAATCTTGGAGGCGGCGGATTTATGGTTTATCGGATGGCTGATGGTTCCGTTGGTTCGATTGATTACCGTGAAAAAGCACCTGCTGCTGCTTCAAGAGACATGTACCTTGATGAGAAAGGCGAGGTAATTCCCGGATTGAGTACGCAGGGTGCAATGGCCTCAGGAGTACCGGGAACAATCGCCGGTATCTTTGAGGCTCAGGAAAAATTTGGAAAACTGACTCCGGCTGAGATTCTGCAGCCTGTCATTGAACTTGCAAAAAGAGGTTTTGTCATCTCCGAAAAACAAGCTGAAAGACTTCAAAAAGCCCGACAAACCTTTATCGATATCAATGGACCTGAGACCTTTTTTGCCAAGGAACTGAAAGCAGGAGACACGTTGAAAATCCCGGTTTTGGCAGAAACGCTGAGCAGGATTGCGGTAAACGGAAGAGATGAATTTTACAAAGGTGAAACGGCCAAAATACTTGCAAAGCATATGCAGTTCAAAGGCGGAATCATCACAGAAGAAGATCTTGCAGGATACGAAGCAGCCTGGAGAGACCCGATAGTATTTCCATATAAAGATTTGAAAATCATATCAATGGCTCCCCCAAGTTCAGGTGGAATCACACTGGCTCAAATACTTAAAATGGTCGAGCCCTACGATCTGAAATCCTATGGTCACCATTCTCCAGAACATATTCAACTTCTGGTTGAGGCTGAAAGAAGAGCCTATGCCGATCGGAATTTCTACCTCGGCGATCCTGATTTTGTGAAAATCCCGGTGAATGAATTACTGAATTCGGACTATCTGAAATCAAGAATGTCAAACTTCAGTTTTGATCTGGCTAGCAAATCTTCCGATATAAAAGAAGGAGAAATTACTTTCGCAGAAAGCATGGAAACAACCCACTACTCCATTGTAGATGCGGAGGGAAATGCGGTTTCTGTCACTACCACTTTGAATGGAGGCTATGGCTCCAAAATCTTTATCGACGATCTTGGCTTTTTCATGAACAATGAAATGGACGACTTCAGCTCGAAAGCCGGAGTTCCAAATATGTTTGGACTGATCGGTGCAGAAGCGAACAGCATCGCTCCCGGAAAAAGGATGCTCAGCTCAATGACTCCTACACTTGTTGAAAAAGATGGAAAACTTTGGATGGTCGTGGGAACTCCGGGAGGATCGACGATCATCACTTCTGTATTGCAAGCAATTCTGAATGTCTATGAATTTGGGATGGGAATGCAGGAAGCTGTTAATGCTCCCAGATTTCATCACCAATGGTTGCCGGATTTGGTGAGTTTTGAACCAGCTTCTTTTGACTCGGCTTTGATCAGCAAATTGAAAATTAAGGGATACATCATTCAGGAAAACAACAATCCTATCATCGGAAAGGTGGATGCTATTCTGGTAATTCCAACAGGAAAACTGGAAGGCGGAGCCGATCCAAGAGGCGATGATAAGGCAGTTGGGTTTTGATATTGGATTTTTGAAATAAGAGTTGAGAATCCTTATTTCAGCTAATTCATTCAGAAATCTTTAATTATCTGATCTTTCAACTTTCGAATCCTTAATTTCGCTCTGCAAAGAACCAATTCGATTTGAATCGTTGTTCTCGCATTACTTGTAACCTAATGGACCTTGAATCCATTAATTATTACGTCAAATGAAAACAAAACCAAGAGTAGTCGTCGGCCTTTCGGGCGGCGTCGATAGTTCGGTAGCAGCTCACCTCCTCCTCGCGCAAGGCTATGAAGTCATCGGAATGTTCATGAAGAACTGGCACGATGAATCCGTCACCATTTCCAATGATTGCCCCTGGATGGAAGACTCCACAGATGCGATGTTGGTCGCCCAAAAACTCGGAATTCCTTTTCAAGCCATTGATCTCAGCGAAGAATACCGTGAACGGATTGTCGATTACATGTTTTCAGAATATGAGGCAGGACGCACTCCCAATCCGGACATCCTTTGCAACCGCGAAATCAAGTTTGATATTTTCCTGAAAGCTGCGCAAAAGCTAAAAGCTGACTTTGTAGCTACAGGTCATTATTGTCAAAAGGGAGAATTGGAAGTTGGAGGAAAGACGGTTTATCAGCTGCTTGCCGGAGCAGATCCAAATAAGGATCAGAGCTATTTCCTTTGCCAATTGAGTCAGGAACAGCTTGCGAAAGCACTTTTCCCCATCGGGCATTTGCAAAAATCTGAAGTGAGAAAAATCGCCAAAGAACTCGATTTAGTCACTGCAGATAAGAAAGACTCACAGGGTTTATGCTTCATCGGGAAAGTTCGCTTGCCGGATTTTCTCCAGCAGCAACTAAAGCCCAAAAAGGGTAGTATCATTCAAATCCCGGAGAATTTGGATATTTATCAAAGACTTCAAATCCCTGCTGGAATCGCTCCTGAAGATTGGGATGACGAGGTTTTGGATGCGGTTTCTTTGCCAATTCACTATTCCCAAAATGAGGGAAAGGTGCTTGGTGAGCATACCGGTGCGCATTATTTCACAGTTGGACAGCGAAAAGGATTGCATGTCGGCGGAACAGGAAAGCCTCTGTTTGTGATCTCAACCGATACAAAGGAGAACATTATTTACACAGGTTTGGGAGAGGATCATCCCGGTCTGCTGCGAAATGGATTATTTGTAAAAACTGATCAAATCCACTGGATTCGTAAAGATTTAGCTTTGAAGCCGGGTGAATCTGCCAGATACCAGGCAAGGATTCGATACCGGCAGCCACTCAGCGGCGCAACTTTAATCCGAAAAGGAAATGGCCTGTATGTCATCTTCGACCAACCCCAAAAAGGCGTGGCATCCGGGCAGTTTGTGGCCTGGTATGAAGGTGAAGAATGCATTGGTTCCGGAACCATCTATTAGAATGTTTCCCACAGATCGCCACGGAAAAAATCACTGATTTTCACAGATTACAATCAGGTATTTATCAACAAAATCAAGATTTGGAGTTTTCAGTGCTTATCTGTGCTTTTTTCTGTGAATATCCGTGGGAAATGTTTTTCTATTATTATTAGTGCCTTTCAGCCATAGTATAAAAGCCTCATGTTAGACATCCTTTTTGAAGACGAAAACCTGGTCATCATCGACAAACCTGCCGGATTGTTAGTCCACCGTACGCGGCAAGCATTCGGTGAAGAAGAAAACGCCTTAATCCAACTCCGGGATCAGATTGGTTCCTGGGTTTCGCCGGTTCATCGATTGGATCGAGCGACCAGTGGGACCTTGCTTTTTGCAAAAACCGGGGAAATCCTTCCACTGTTGAAGGCACAATTTATGGATCGTTCAGTTGAAAAAACTTACTTAACGATCGTTCGTGGCATTCCTGCGGAGAAAGAAAACCTCATTGATCATCCCCTGACCAGTGAGCGCTCGGGAAAACTTCAGGAAGCACAGACCCGATACAAAGTAATTGCCGAATCCGAAATTCCTTTTAATTCCACTGGCCGCTACCCCACCAGTCGATATAGTTTTCTGGAGTTAGACCTGATGACGGGTAGAACTCACCAAATACGACGGCATTTAGCTCATATCCGCCATTATATTATCGGGGATAAAAAGCATGGCGATAACAAACAGAACATCTTCTTTCAAAAGCAATTTGGGTTAGAAAACCTTCTCCTTCACGCTTTTGAATTGAAGTTCATCCATCCCGTATATAATAGAGAAATCTGCCTTCAGGCTCCAATTCCCGTACATTTCCGAACAATTATGATGAAACTCGGCTGGAATCCGGAGCAAATATTCTCAACTATAAATTGAAATCCAGAATTTGAATTACTTTACGCGAGCAATTAATTACCTATGCAAAAAACTATTTTAGGTCTTGGTTTGCTCCTTGCGAGCTCTCAAATTTCATTGGCACAAAAGCCCGATATCGATCAGAAATTTGATCAAAAAGAATCTGTTTCACATTTTACTTACCTGGCTTCAGACGAGTTAATGGGAAGAGATCCTGCCCGTCCGGAGATAAAGCTGGCCTATACTTTCATCGCGGATCAACTGAAAAAGTATGGTGCAAAGCCAGTTCCAGGTGCAGACGGATACTATCAAAACATTCCTTTTCGCTTATCCTCCCCTCCTGCCAAAGGTCAAATTTCAATGGGTGATTCAATATTCACTCAGGGAAAATCCCTTCTGGTCCTGGATGGAAAATCTCTTTCCGGTGATTTTGAACTGGTTGAGGTTGGCTACGGACTTGAACCAGATTACGAAGGAAAGGATGTAACCGGAAAAGTGGTGGTCACCAATATCGGAGCACCCAATCGAATGAATCCAGCTGATCTTTTTTCCCTTGGAAGAGAAAAAGTGGCTTTGGCTCAAGCTAAAGGAGCTATTGCTTTGATTGAGATGTACAATATCCCTTCAATTCCATGGCAGTTGATTTCAAATAATCTGAACAAACCCCAAATGGGAATTGATCAGGGAGCCTCCTCTGCGCTGCCTTATATTTGGATCAAAGACCTGACAAACGAAACCAAAAATTCGGTAGCAACCAGAAAGGTTACCAAAGCAAGTTTTGCAATAGAGGGTAAAATCAATAAGTCGATTGAAGGCAAAAATGTATTGGCTTGGGTAGAAGGAACAGATCCTAAGTTGAAAAATGAGTTTGTAATGCTTTCAGCTCATTATGATCACGTGGGTGTAGACAAGCCGGATGCTGAAGGAGATTCAATCTTCAACGGAGCCCGAGATAACGCTGTTGGAACCATCGCGGTCTTGAATGCAGCCAGATATTTTGCAGCAAATCCACCAAAACGATCAGTTCTTTTAGCACTTTGGACGGCAGAAGAAAAGGGCCTTTTGGGAAGCGGATACTTTGCCAACAATCCTTTGATTCCTTTAAATCAAATTGTTTTCAACCTGAATATCGATAATGCAGGCTACAACGATACTTCGATCATTACAGTAATTGGCTTGGGAAGAACAACAGGGGATAATCTGATCAGCGAGGCCGTGGCTGAATATGGACTAAAAGCAACCGCAGATCCATCACCCGAGCAAGGACTTTATGACCGGTCAGACAATGTCAATTTTGCCCGGAAAGGAATTCCCGCTCCAAGTTTTACTCTTGGTTTCACTGCTTTTGATAACACAATCACCCAGTATTACCACAAAGCTGCCGATGAGACAGAATCCTTTGACATGGACTATGCGACTCTTTATTGGAAATCTTATATCCTCGCTGCGCAAAAGATCGCAGATACATTCGACAAGCCTGTCTGGCAAGCTGGTGATAAATACGAAAGTGTAGGAAAAGCACTTTACGGAAATCAATAATAGATTTAAGAAGTAAGATTTTAAGACGTAAGATTTAAGAATCAAAATTCAAGAATCCAGAATTAAAAAAAACCCGGTTATTTCTTCCAGAGAAGATTTAACCGGGGTTTTTCTTTTACAGATCTCCGAAATCATAAATCAGCAATCCGAAATTATAAATCTTCCTAGTGTCTAGCTTCTTGTGTCTAGCTTCTTGATTCTTGTCTCTTCTAATATAGCATCCCGGCAATAGTTGCTGTCATCAAACATGCCAACGAAGCTGCCATCAGGGCTCTAAGTCCCAATCTGCTTAAGTTCCCCTGTTGGTTAGGTGCTATGATACTGATGCCTCCCAATTGGATTGCTATTGAACTGAAGTTTGAAAAACCACAGAGCGCGTAAGTAGCAATTACTATAGACTTGGCGGAAAGAGTTCCTGCTTCTTTCATATCCGAAAGGCTCAAATAAGCTACAAATTCATTGATTACGGTTTTCTGCCCCAAAAGGCTACCTACCTGAAGCGTATCTCCCCACTCCACTCCAATCACCCAAGCGAAACCTCTGAATACCTGACCAAACAAATACTCAAGTGAGAATCCCTGAAACTGACCACCGGTTGAATTAATTACAAAAGCGTTCAAACCAGTGTATTCACCAATCATTCCGCTCAATACATAGTTCAAGGCTGCGATGACAGCGATGAATGCCAATAACATTGCTCCGACATTGAGTGCTAATTTCAATCCTTCAGATGCTCCAATCGACATTGCATCAATCAGATTGACTCCCATGCTTTCTTTATTGACTTCCAGCTTTTCCTGGATTTTTTCCCTTTCCAACTCCGGTATGAATATCTTCGACATCACAATCGCTGCAGGTGCGTTCATAATACTTGCGCCCAACAAATATGCTGCAAACCGGCTTTGCTCCTCCATGCTATCCCCACCCAGGAAAGCAACATACCCGGCCAAAACTCCACCAGCTATCGTCGCCATTCCTCCTGTCATCAGACACATCAATTCAGACTTGGTCATGTGAGGGATAAAAGGACGAACCAAAAGCGGAGCTTCTGTCTGACCCAGGAAAATATTTCCGGCTGCTGATAAACTTTCAGGTCCAGAAAGTCGCATCGTACGAGCCATTACCCAGGCAATTCCAAACACAACTTTCTGGAGAATACCGAGGTAATATAATCCTGCCGAAACAGTTGAGAAGAAAATGATGGTCGGTAAAACCTGAAAAGCGAAAATAAACCCGAATCCATCACCTGCAAGGTCTCCGAAAATAAATGCCGCTCCGTCTCTGCTGAAACTCAGAAACTTTACAAATCCATCACTTAAAATCGAAAAGCCGGTTGCAACCAAAGGAACTTTGGTAATCAAAATTCCGAAAACAAGTTGGAGTGAAATTCCTATACCTACCAGGCGCCAATCTATTTTTTTCTTATGGCTTGAAAAAATAAAAGCTACCAAAACGATAACAGCTAAACCTATGACTCCTCTCAAATAATCCATTTAGTATTTTTTACAAAACCGAAGGCTAAAAATAGGTAAGTCAGGGTCATGAAAAAAGCCTGGTTTTCGCCAGGCTTCCAATTGTATTAGTTTCTCTTATTTATTTCATCTCTGATTCTTGCAGCTCGCTCGTAATCTTCATTCGCGATAGCTTTTTCCAGCATCTGATTGAGTTTATCCAAGCTAAAATCCTTCAAAGAGGATTCCTTTTTTGCCGTGATCTTTTGAGACTGGGCCTTAGGATCAGTTTTTTCATTCTTGTTTTCAACCTCATAATGCTCGACAGCACCTTCTGACATGGCTTTTTCTGAGCAGAAAACCGGACACCCAAATCGGATAGCTATCGCAATAGCATCGGAAGGACGAGCATCAATTTCAACTTCAGTCTGGCTGCTTTTGCATTGGATTTTTGCATAAAACACACCTTCTTTCATGTCGGTGATTACAATCCTATCCACCTCAAAATTGAATCCTGCCGCAAATGACTTGAACAAATCATGAGTCATTGGTCGGTTAGGGATAATTTTTTCGATTTCCAGTGCGATCGCCTGGGCTTCAAACATGCCAATTACGATCGGTAATCTCCTTTTCCCCCCCACTTCTCCCAGTACCAGAGTAAATGATCCTGACTGCGAATGGTTGGACGAAAGGCCCAGAATCTCAAGTTCTATGAGTTTTTCCACAAAAATTTATAGTTCAGCTTTTAGTGCTTCAATCAATTTAGGAACGATTTCAAAAGCATCTCCAACAATTCCATAATCCGCAGCTTTGAAAAAAGGAGCATCTGGATCTTTGTTAATTACAACGATATTCTTCGATGAATTAACACCTGCAAGATGTTGAATCGCCCCTGAAATTCCAATAGCAATATATAAACTTGGAGCCACTTTTACGCCAGTTTGTCCGACGTGCTCATGGTGAGGTCTCCATCCGATATCTGATACCGGTTTGGAACATCCTATTGCTGCTCCAAGCGTTTTGGCAAGTTCCTCAAGCATTCCCCAATTTTCAGGACCTTTCATTCCCCTGCCACCAGACACAACAATATCAGCCTCAGGTAAAAGGACCTCACCGGTAGCCCTCTCGGTAGATATAATTTTGGAAGCAAAATCTGAAGCATCCAAAGAAACTTCGAATGTCTCCACTGTTGCCGGAGTACCATCAGTTTTCAAATCAATTGCGTTCTTTTTAACTGCAAGGATTTTATTTTCTGTGGAAACAGAAGCCTCAGCAAATGCTTTACCAGTGAAAATACTTCTCTTCACCAGATATCCTGAACTGGTGTTTGGCAACTCTACTACATTGCTGACCAAACCTGCGTCCAACTTGATTGATAATCTTGCGGCGACTGCGTCACCCAAAGATGATTTTGCCAGTACCAAAGTCTTCGCTCCCGCCTTTTTGAAAGCTTGCGCCAAAGCACTTGCATGGGCTTGAATTACTCCTTCGTTCAATCTTGGGTCTGCCACATGAAGAACTTTAGCAGCACCGGCGGTACCAACTCCCGCTAATTCTCCTGAATCCAAAGTACCCAGAGCCACGGCAATTACATCTCCTTCACCTGTCTTTGCAGCAAGAGCATTTGCAAAAGAAACCGCCTCTAAACTGGTCTTTTTTACTTTGCCTTCTGAATGTTCTATATAAACTAATATTGACATAAAATCTTGATTTTAAATAGTTTGTAAAAATTCAATTAAAGCACTTTTGCTTCATTTTTGAGAAGTCTTACCAACTCCTTCACATTGTCCTTATCGATGAGTTTCACCGCTCCTTTTGCAGGCGGCAATAGGTAGCTCGTCGCTTCTGCCTGAGTTTCCTGCGAAACTGGCTCCACCACATTCAACGGCTTGGTACGAGCAGACATGATTCCTCTCATATTCGGGATTTTCCATTCAGCAATTGGTTCCTGACAACCCGCAATCAAAGGCAAACTTGCCTCAACGATTTCTTTCCCACCTTCGATTTCGCGAGCCATTTTCACGGTTGTTCCTTCCAAATCCAGCTTCATTACCGGAGAAAAAGAAGGCATTCCAAGAAGTTCTCCGACCATTCCATGCACCATTCCGCCGTTGAAGTCGATAGACTCCCGACCCATCAAAATCAAATCATAGCCAACCGCTTTTGCATAATGTGCGATTTGCTTTGCAACGAAAAATGAATCTTTGGGAGCGGAATTGACACGAATCGCATCATCAGCACCAATCGCAAGCGCTTTTCTTAAGGTTGGTTCAGTCTCAGCTTCCCCGACATTCAGGGCAGTCAAAGTACCGCCGGTCTGATCCCTAAGCTCCACTGCACGTGCCAAAGCATAATCATCATAGGGCCCAATGATAAATTGAACTCCGGTCGTATCAAATTTGGTATTGTTAGCAGTAAACTGAATCTTGGAGGTAGTATCGGGTACGTGGGTGATACAAACAAGAATCTTCATTGGTTTAGGTTTATATTATTTTAGATTTATTTCGCGTGAAAATAACAGTCACTGGTTAATTAAAAAAACTATTCATGAGCAATTTGGGCAGGTTACAACTTCTTATTCAATTCACCAAGGAAGAACCTGAAAACCCTTTCAATTGGTATGCTTTAGCTTTAGAGTATATGAACTCCAATCCTGAAGAAACAGCTGTAATTTTTAACCAACTTTTAAAATCTCACCCGGATTATCTCCCAACCTATTACACTTCTGCACAGTTTTTCGCTGAGCAAAATCAACTGGAAAAAGCTAAAGAAATATTTGAAAAAGGAATTGAGCTGGCGGGAAAATTGAAAGAGGAGAAAGCTTTGAAGGAATTGAAAAACGCCTACCAAAACTTCCTCTTCGAAAATGATCTTGATTAGCCTACACTTTGAATCCCTCAGGGAAATGAGATTCCTTCACTTCCTGTGCACCGGCCAAATATCCCAGATCATATAGTTTTTGGCAATTCTTTGCATTATCCATTGCTGCAAGATCATCAATCTCCTTTTGAGTATAAGGTTTGGTTGGCTTAAACCGGGCATTCATATCCTCTATATCCAAAAACACATTGTACCTTAAGTAGTGAAGCAGACCTTCCTTTCTTCCTGGTTCATCGCTCAGGATATCTTCGCTTAGGACTCCAACTTCTCTGTCAATCTCATGTGCCGTCGGCGATCGGGATAGCCATTGCATCATCATCTGATTCTGCCAACTCGCGTCTTGCATGAACATTTCGGGCAAGTTTGCAGCCCAATCCAGCAAGTGGCTTTTTCCAATTTTCTGAGGTAATTTTTTAAACTTCGTCATTCCCGTACCCACCGAAACTACCATAAGTTTATCTTCACCCAGTTGCCAATGGTAGGGAAATCCTTTCAGGGTTGCGACCATCAAGAGCTGTAATGCCGGATTATTCGCCATGCTTACCCCTCCATCGACAAAAGCTGCAAAGCCATTATCTCCTCCGACTTCGATTGATTGGGGAAGAAAATAAGTTGGTGCCGCAGCACTCGCTCGCACGCATTTCCAAATGGGAACAGCTTTGTTATTTCCCTGGCCTGAATCATAGAATTTGCCCTTTGGGTGGTTATTTAAAGGCCAAACGCTATTAGTGTCGGCTCGCTTTGCAACTATACAAAGGGCTGTTTTCACTTTATTTTGATCACCCAAAAGTGTATCTCCAAAGACATTTTTCAATTCTTCCTCAAGTGCTGTATCGTCGTATTTACTTTTGATCAGATTGTCCAGTTCGAAAATCCGATACCATTTGTATTTCTTACCGAAGATTTTTGTGCCCAACTCGAAATACTTCTGCTTGATTTCATCCACTGACATCCCAATCGCCAGAGCAGCTGCAATGATTGAACCTGTACTTGTACCTCCGATCAAATCAAAATAATCAGCCAGCAATAGTTCGTCGTTTTTGTGTTGCTTTCGAAGCAAGTCTTCAATGTGCTTGAGGTAGCCCAGTGTCAGTGCTCCTCTTATTCCGCCACCATCAAGAGCGAGGATTCGTTTTGGACCTTTTGGATTTAATTTTTCTGCCAATGTTTTCATAAAAATGTGAGTTTCTGAAAGAGTTTGGAAAAGATTTCATAACCAATTTAGTAAATTGAATCTCAGCACTTTCACCTTAAAAACGATTTTTCATATGATCTCCCAAAAAGAAATCCTGTCCCATTTTTTACCCATTTTAGAGAAATATGGCAACCGCTATAAAAAATTCACTTTGGTCAGAGCCAAAAAAGCTGAACCCGGAACCTGGATTATAACCAAAACTTCCGACGGGTTTGAAACAAAAAATCAGGCTAAAGCCGGTGATATGTTGGTAGAAAATCAAACCAGTTCATTGGAGCAATATCTAGTGAAGGAGGATACTTTTTCCAAAAAATATGAAATCGAACAAAGCTTGGAAAAAGGTTGGGCCACTTACAAACCTATTGGTGAAATATTAGCTTACCGTGTCTCAAATACAGATTTTGAATTTTTCGGAGTGCTTGATATCCTTGAATTTGAAGCTCCATGGGGAGAATCAACAATCGTAAAACCAGGGGATTATTTCGTCACTCCTCCTGAAAAAAATGAGATTTACAGGATCGCTCAAAAGGAATTTGGAGAAACTTATAAGCAGGTTTAAGGCTTCAAAATAATCTTGCCCATCTGCTCACCGGCTCGCATCCGATCAAATGCCTCAACCGCCTGATCCAACGAAAAAACCTTATCAATCACCGGATGGATCTTTCTTCGCTCTACCAGCTGAAGCATTTTTCTAAAATCATTGTCGGAACCCATCGTGCTTCCGATGACTTTTAATTGATTCCAAAAAATCCGTCTCGCCTCTAATTTACCCGGATTGCCTCTGGTTGCCCCATAAAAAACAACTCTTCCCCCGGGCTTACAAACCTGGATTAATTGGTTGAAAGTATCCCCAGCCGCACCATCAATGATAAGATCAAATCCTCCTTTTGTCGCTGCTATCGCCTGATCAACCCATTTTGCATTGGTATAATCGTATCCAAAAGAAGCCCCCATTTTCAGACCTTTTTTTATTTTATCAGAACTGCTGCTGCTGATCGATACTTTGGCACCAAGAGCTAATGCAAACTGAGCTGCAAATTGGGCAACCCCGCCTCCAAAACCTGTAACAAGGACATTTTCATCTTCTTGTAATTGACCCTGGTAAGTCAATGCACGAAAAGCTGTAAGCCCCGCCAAAGGCAAAGCGGCTGCCTCTTCCCAGGTAAGATGGTCTGGCTTTTGGTGTAGGCGATCCGCTGGCACAACCACACTTTCTGCAAAAGTGCCATTTCGTGGCATTCCCAAAATTTCAAAATCCTTACCCTGAAAGTTTTGATTATCACCCCAATTTATTGCGGCATTGATGATTACTCCTTTACCAAGCCAAAATGAATCTACGCCTTTACCCAACTCAGAAACTACTCCCGCACCATCAGAACCGAGGATTACTCCGGATTTTAGGTTTGGATATAAGCCCTGTCTGCTCCACTCATCCCTATGGTTAAGTGCTGCAGCTTTTATTTTTACTCTTACCTCCCCCGGACCTAAAATCGATTCCTGAACATCGGTCAGTTTGATTTTCTCTTTCGAATCGAGATTTAGGACAATGGCTTTCATATTTTTTTGGATTAGAATTGGGTTGGTTTAGACCCTTTGTTCATCAGATTATCTGTATCGTCTTCATTGGCTCTGCTTTGAAGCTTGATCGTGTTTCCGGCATCAAACTGAGATATTCCACTGGATTGACTGACGAAGTTTTGACCATACATCGGTTCTTTCGAACCCATATTCTGTCCTCCGAAATTATCAAGATCTGTGAATTTGGTAAAACGTCCGATAAATCGAAGTTTGACTGTATCAAGAGATCCATTTCTGTGTTTGGCGATAATTACCTCGCCGACTCCCTGGGTAGAATTATGATCTTCATCTTCCGTAATCCCATAATATTCGGGCCGGTAAAGGAACATAACCATATCCGCATCCTGCTCGATAGCTCCTGATTCTCTCAAATCCGAAAGTTGCGGACGCTTATCTCCCCCCCTTGTTTCCACAGCTCTGGAAAGCTGCGAAAGCGCAATGACAGGCACGCTGAGTTCCTTGGCGATCTTTTTGAGCGCCCGGGAAATACTCGCAATTTCTTGTTCCCGATTACCTCCAAAATTCCCGCCTTTGGAATCACCCGACATCAGCTGCAGGTAGTCAATTACGATCATTTGAATATCGTGCTGAGCTTTAAGTTTTCGGCATTTTGCACGAAGTTCCAGAATGGAAAGAGCCGGAGTATCATCCACGAAAAGTGGTGCTTTGGAAAGTTTGGCAGTCTTATGAACCAACTGAGCCCATTCGTGATCAGCAAGCTGGCCTTTCTTGATTTTTTCTGAATCCAGTTCAGCTTCAGCTGCGATCAGACGATTGACCAGCTGAATAGAGGACATTTCAAGGGAAAAAATAGCTACCGGACGATTATGGTCGACAGCAGCATTTCTCAAAACTGAAAGTACGAAGGCAGTCTTACCCATTGCAGGACGAGCGGCAATAATCACCAAGTCAGATTTTTGCCAGCCCGAAGTCACCCGATCGAGTGCCGTAAATCCTGAAGGAACACCCGTCAAACCATCTTTTTGATGTTTTCTGATTTCCATCTCAGCTATGGCCTCCCGCATGATGGTCTTCATGTCGGAATAATTCTTCCGGATATTTTTTTCGGAGATTTGAAAAAGACTCTGCTCCATCTTATCCAAAAGCTCAAAAACGTCAGTTGTCTCTTCGTAGGCATCTCGCTGGATTTCGGAAGAAATCCTGATCATTTCCCGCTTGATCGCTTGCTCGGTAATGATCCTTGCGTGGTATTCAATATTGGCTGCAGAAGCGACTTTCGAAGTAAGTTCTGTAATGTAAAAAGCCCCGCCAGCAATCTCCAAAGTTCCGGTTTTCCTCAACTGAGTAGTCACGGTAAGCAAATCTATCGGTTGAGTATCGGTAAAAAGATCCAAAATCGCCTGAAAAATCACCTGATGGGAATCCTTGTAAAAGCTCTCCACTTTCAGAATGTCAATGACATTAGTTAAGGCATCTTTCTCCAGCATCAAAGCTCCCAAAACTGCCTCTTCCAGGTCTGTGGCCTGAGGCGGCACTTTTCCTAGCAGACTCGTATTTTCGTAGGAAGGCTTTTTTCGGGTGATCAGAGGATTGGGTCTTTTCTCGTTCATAGAAACAAATGTATAGGTCTTGAGTCAAGAGTTTTAAACAACTTTTACCCAAGTTATCAACAAGGGAAAGCCTCAAAAATCAAGCCTCTTAAAATTTTCGGTTATTTATAATAGACTCCGTTTCGGTAGCCTCTGAACATGCTGCAAAGCATTGCCCAGGTGAAGTGCCAAAGCATTTCGGAAAGCGGGATATTCAGCAATTTATAGCCCAAAACGGGTTTGTCGAGCATCCCGTATTTATCCCAAAAGTGCGGGAAAAGCAGGTTGAAATTGAGGTAATAAATGGCTAAAGATATCGCCAGAGTGGCAAAGGCTGAGAAAATCGAAAGCCTGATCAAGTCCGGTCGCTGGATCCAAATATAAACCGAAAGAAGGAAAAACGTGAGGAATGTGACGTAACCGGAATGAATTCCTAAAACCACGCTAAATAAAGTCAAACTTCCGCATCCGATCAGAAATAGGATAAAGAAATCCTTGTTTCTGGCTCCGGTATGCTTTTCGAAATCAATTTCTTTCCTTGTAAAAGAAGAATGGATATACCCTCCCACTCCGAAAAGCGCAAATCCAATGATGTAATCTTCAATCCCGACAATCCCCTCTCCAAATAAAGTTGGCGGCCTCCAGTAATCGCGGAAATACCAGTATTCTGCAACTATACCCATGATTCCGCCCACCAAACCAACTCTTACCATTCCGCTCTTCCATGGGTTTTTCATATAAATGAGAACCCAGACAAGCATGTAAAGAATGGAAAGAGACAGGTAAGCGTATTTATCGGGAAGCATTAAAAGGTAATTTTGGCCCGAAAATAAAGAAAAACCTGTCCCCGAAAAAAATCTTCGGTTTCAGAAAGCTTAGTCCTCATGCTCCCGAGTTTTATTTTTAAGTTTGAAAGAGAAAATAAAAACTGATTCAACCAAACTATGAAAAAATATCATTTCATCGCAATCGGAGGCGCCGTGATGCATAATCTGGCTTTGGCACTGGTGAGCAAAGGCTATCAGGTCAGCGGTTCCGATGATGAAATCTATGAACCTTCCAGAACCCGATTGGACAAAGCAGGAATCTTACCTGCCGCCTACGGTTGGTATCCTGAGAAAATCACATCCGATCTTGATGGAATTATCCTTGGGATGCATGCCCGGATCGATAACCCTGAACTGATCAAAGCCCAGGAAATAGGGATTCCGGTATTCTCATTTCCGGAATTCATTTACAACCAAAGTATTGATAAAAAGAGGGTCGTCATCGCAGGTTCTCATGGTAAAACCTCGATCACTTCGATCATCCTTCATGTGTTGAAAGATCAAAAGGTAGATTTTGACTACCTGGTGGGAGCTCAGATCGAAGGATTTGATTTGATGGTTCGCCTATCAGATGCGCCTGTTATCATCATCGAAGGAGACGAATACCTGACTTCCCCGCTTGATCGAACTCCAAAGTTTTTCCATTACAAACACGATATCTCTTTGGTTTCCGGAATCGCCTGGGATCACTTCAATGTTTTTCCGGACTTCGAAGAATACAAAGCTCAGTTCAGCGAATTAATGAGCAGAACTCCTGATTCGGGAGAACTCATTTATTGCGAAGCTGATCCACTCATGAAAGAAGCCGCTGAGAAAGTCAACATTAAAGCCCGAAAAACTCCCTATAAAGCTCACCCAGCTCAGATTAAAAACGGAAAGACTTTTCTGGAAACACCTTCAGGCTTGATCCAGATTCAGATTTTCGGAGAGCATAATCTTCAAAACCTTCAGGGAGCAATGAATATTTGCAGGTCTCTTGGACTTTCAGATGATCAGTTTTACACCTCAATTCAGAATTTCAAAGGAGCTGCAAAGCGCCAGGAATTATTGGCAAAGGGTGAAAACTCAAGTTTGTTCCGGGATTTTGCCCACGCTCCATCCAAACTTCAGGCTACAGTAAACGCTGTCAAAACACAGTTTCCTGAAAGAATATTAGTCGCAGTCCAAGAACTTCACACCTATTCTTCGCTAAACAAGGCCTTTTTGCCTAACTATGCAGGGTCGATGAAATCTGCGGATATTGCCGTCATCTATCTGAATCCGCATGCCGTGGCATTGAAAAAACTCGAATTGATGGATGAGGATACTTTGCGAACAGGTTTTGAGAGGTCCGATTTGAAATTATTTACAGATAGCGCTGAACTAAAAGAGTATCTTTTGGCTCAGGACTATTCTGATTCTAACTTACTTTTGATGAGTTCTGGTAACTATGACAACATGGACCTGGAGGGAATCAAAGCAAAATTCAACTAACTATGCGTTTAAACTTAAGGAATTCAATAGCATTTTTTGATCTGGAAGCTACCGGAACAAATGTTTCCACTGACCGGATCGTAGAAATTTCGATCGTAAAAATCCATCCTGACGGAGGTCAGGAAATTCTCACCAAACGGGTGAATCCCGGAATCCCTATTCCTTTGGAGTCCTCGCTAATTCATGGGATTTACGATAAGGATGTCAAAAACGAACCAACCTTCAAGGATTTGGCAAAACAACTCCAACTGTTTTTTGGACAGGCAGACCTGGCAGGATTCAATGTGTTGAAGTATGATATTCCGCTTTTGGTGGAAGAATTTCTTCGTGCCGGAATCGACTTTGATCTCGAAAAAAGAAATATGTTGGATGCCCAAAAGATTTTCTTCCTGATGGAAAAGAGAAACCTGACAGCAGCTTATCAGTTTTATTGTGGTCGAAAACTTGAAAATGCGCACAGTGCTGAAGCTGATACACTCGCAACTTTAGATGTGTTCAAAGCTCAAATCGAACGATATCTTGGTGAGGAAGTGGAAGATCTTCAGGGAAATAAGCTGGGAGTCTTTGAAAACGACATGAAAAAAATCCACGAGCTCGTCAATGAGCGGATGGTTGACCTGGCCGGAAGATTCGTGTTCAATAATGACGGTCAGGAAATTTTCAACTTTGGCAAGCACAAGGGAAAAACGATCGAGCAAGTCTTCAAAGAAGAGCCAGGCTATTACGATTGGATGATGCGGGGAGATTTTCCTCTGGATACCAAAAGGAAACTGACTCAGGTCAAACTCAGAGGATTGACAAATCGATAAGCATAAAAAAAAACCCGGAAATTCGCTTCCGGGTTTTCTATTTATGAATATCAGCTTTCTGACCAGTAGACAAACAAAACAAGGTTTGGAGTTCAATCCGAGGTTTGTCAATCTAATGTCTTAATACTAGCGTCTTGAGTCTTAGATCTTGTTTCTTGCCTCTTGATTCTTGCCTCTATATCAGGGCTTATAATATTTCAACGCTTCCGGCATTTTTGCATTCAGCTTTTCAATTCGGTTAGCTGGTCCTGGATGGGTTGACAAGAACTCAGGTGGTGACTGACCGGCTTGAGCACTCATTCTTTCCCAAAAAATTGGCGCTTGTCGGGGATCATATCCTGACATTGCCATGAAAACCAGACCCATTTCGTCAGCTTCCAACTCATGCTTTCTTGAGAAGCTTAACATTCCCAATTCACTTCCGACACCTACAGACTGCAATAAGATATTTTGTGTCAAAGTGGGATTTTGCCCAATTGCAGTTGAAAGTACTCCTACCCCAAAGTTGGTTACCAAACCAGTGGACATTCTTTCTCTTGCGTGAGCAGCCACAGCGTGAGCAATTTCGTGACCCATTACCACCGCTAAACCAGCCTCGTCTTTTGCCACAGGCATGATCCCTGTATAAAAGGCAACTTTGCCACCCGGCATACACCAAGCGTTTACATCGGAACTTTCAACAAGGTTAAACTCCCATTTAAACTCGTTGGCCAAATCTGAATAACCTTCAGAAATCAGATATTGCTCGACAGCTTTGGCCATTTTATTCCCCACTTTGAGAACTCTCTGACCGTCACTGGTTCCATTTACAACTTTGCTTTCCTTTATGACCTTGGCATATTCCTCATTGACAAGTGGCTGGATTTCCGCACTGGAGACCAAAGACAATTGGCTTCTTCCCGTCAGCGGAACTGTAGCGCAAGCATACGCCGAAAGCCCTACGACGAAAATTAATAGTATCTTTTTCATTGGTTGTTGATTAATCTTAAAATGAAATTTCAAAAAGAGTACCAAGGTTCAGGCACCAAGTAAATTTTAGTATTTTCATTAAAATTAATCTTAGATGGAAAAATCAATTCAGGCTTCAAGTCTTACTCCGGCAGCCAAAAATTACCTCGGAAAAATGACCAGCCCCTTTATTTTTTGGTGGGCAATGCTCTTTAAACTTCCATCTGCCGTTTTTTGGAGGCTGAAAGTGAAAAGCCTCAGCATTGAAAAGTGTGAAGTCACCATCCCCTATTTTTGGCGAAGTCAAAATCCATTTAAGTCGATCTATTTTGCTGCTTTGGCCGGAGCAGCCGAACTGAGTACCGGAGCACTTTGCCAATTAGCAATAGCCGGAAAAGGTCAATTCAGCATGCTGGTAGTGGACTTCAAAGCAGAATACCACAAGAAGGCCAATCAGAAAATCACCTTTACATGTGATCAGGGGGTTGAACTTTTTGAGTTGATCGATGGGATGAAACCGGGGGAAACCGGTCAGCTGATGATGGTTTCAACAGGAAAAAATACATCAGGAGAAATTGTGGCGAAGTTTTATGTGACCTGGTCCTTCAAGCGGAAAGTCTAATTTACCCAGTCCTTTTCCTGCACGATAAACTCGCTTAATCTGGCGTAAACTTTTTCCTTTGACCAGTCTAAAAACTGATGGTGAATATGGGCCTGATTGAATCTGACGATGATTTTATCCCAGGTAATTCTGTCAATTTGATAATCATCCATCAAAATTGATCGGACGGAATCAGAATCCACCACGGCTAAATAGCCTTGCCTGCGCCTCAGAGTTTCCAGCTTTTCCTGGTATTGCCGCTCTTGTCGGGCCTTTTTGGTAAAGTAAGAAATTGGTCCATAGATTGTCAATCCACCTCCCATAGATGTTCCCGTGCCCACAGAAACTTCCCCTTTCTTCGAGGGTTCAGATTTTTCATTCGGATCAATCAGGGTCAGCTTTCCATCCCGAAACCGAAACGCATAAGGCTCTCCCTTGACTTCGAAAGTGGGAAGCAACCTTGCCCGATCCTGAATTTGAACCAGAAGGAATCGATCCTCACTAAGCCTGATTTTTTGATCAATGAAACCCGGAAATCTGAAAATCAATGTATCCCCAACTGAAGCTTTTACAGAAAAATAACCTCTTGAGTTGGTCGTCGCAGTTTCCTCTTTTGCAATGATTGAGACCTCCACTCCTTCTATGTATCGCTTATCTGTTGCATCCAGCACATTTCCTGAATAGGATGCCTGAGCAAAAATTGCCTGCGAAAATAGTATCAGGAATCCTGTGGTAAAAAGATGAAAAATTGACTTCAAATTCATTTGAACCAAAATTACTCAGCTTTTGTCCGGGCAGGAAAAATATTGAGTTAAAGAAACTTAAGGCTGATTGGAAACTTGCGAAAACTCATTTCATCCTTTTTATTTTTTTTCTAAAAGGATGATTAGTATGAAACTGGCTAATTTCACCGAATGGAATTCAACCTCACCCGAATAGCGCCTACTCCAAGTGGATTTTTACACCTGGGAAATCTCTATTCATTTTTGATTACAAAAGCCCTTTCCGAAAAACATAGGGCCAAAATCTTGCTTAGAATCGATGATTTGGATCGGGAAAGATTCCGAACCAAATACGTTCAGGACATTTTTGATACGCTGGATTTCATGGAAATCAGCTATGATTTTGGGCCCAAAAACCTGCACGAATTTGACTCAGAATGGTCACAGAACCATCGATTGAACCTGTATGAGGAAGGCTTGGAAAAGCTGAGAGCTCAGAATGTACTTTTTGCCTGTGATTGTTCACGCAAAAAAATCCAACAAATGGATTCATCGGGCTATTATTTAGGTCATTGTCAGGATCGCCGGATTCCGCTTGATAGGGAAGATGTAGCCTGGAAATACAACACATTTACAGCCGATTTCATCAAAATCAAGGAATACCCGAATCAATTCAAATCCTACACACTTCCTGAGGATACTGCCTTTTTCGTAGTGAGAAAAAAAGATCGATTACCGGCTTATCAGCTTACCTCAGTGATCGATGATTTGCATTATGGGGTAGATTTGATCATAAGAGGAACAGACTTATTTGGTTCCACACTTGCACAACAATTGGTCGCGGAGTCATTGGGAAATCAAGCTTTTAAAGACGTCACTTTCCTCCACCACAAACTCCTAAGAGGTCCAAACAAGGAAAAACTTTCAAAATCCGAAGGAGCCACCTCCATTCAATTTTTCAGGAAAGCCGGGAAAAAACCAGCAGATGTTTATCGGATTCTTGGTGAACTCTCAGGCTCCAAGGAACCGATTGTTGATTTTGAAAGCTTCAGGAATTACATGAGTTTCATATGATTATTATTTGATTTTTTAAGGCCATATGGAATCTCGCAAAACTTATAATCATACCTTTGCGTGTCGCTTAGGGACATGCTCGATTTCAAATGAAAAAAGGCCGAAGAAATCAATCTTCGGCCTTTTTCATTTGCTCCTGAAACTTTTAGATACTCAAATCAATTGTATCTCGCCGGCATATTAGGAGCCACTTTTGACTTCTCTATAAACTTGCGGATGTCCTCGTTTGAAGTAGCCAAATCCTCAGCTCTCAGGTACATCATGTGACCGCTTCGATATCCTTTGAAGTCAATTCTGCCCTTCATTTTTCCGGCAGGATCGATTTGCCACAAGCTATATTTTGCATTGAAAAAATCTGTTCCTCCGTCGAAATATCCTGATTGAACCATTAGGTGCAGATAAGGATTTTGGCGCATTGCCGTGCCCAAATCGTATCCGGTTGTTTCATTTGACCGATCCCAGGGATTTACCGGACCAAAAAGATTATAGGTTAAATCCGTGTTGTATTTCAAGACGTTCTTGGCGTAAACATTGAATGCCGGTGCAAAAGCATGATTCCAGCTAGTCAATGCCGGATCAAAATCATATCGGTCACCTGCATCCTGACGATCAAATCCTTTGTATCGGCTATCCAATCGGCCAATTGTCATTCCCTGATCTCTCAGCAATTCCTTCCAGAAGAAGCTCGTAGGCACAGCAAGATTGTGCTCCAAAATTGACTCTTTGCTCAAACCTGAATATCTGGCCATTTTCGTGGCAATTGCATCCCGTTCAGCTTCCGGCAAGTTTCCGCCTTTCACCATTGCAGGAAGAACCTCATTCAAAGTGAATGGCTCAATTTCCGCCAAAAGCTCATCCAGATCTTTGCTTTGCAAGTCTGCCGGAAGTGCTTTGTGATACCAGGCAGTAGCAGCAAAGTACGGGAGGTAATTTGCCATTTTCACCGGTCCGCCACGCTCAATTCCCATATCAGTTGGAGACACCAAAATGACTCCGTTGAAATACATCCAATGGGAGTTTTGAAGCTGCGCCACCAGGCCTGCAACCCGGGTTGTACCATAGCTTTCACCGATCAGATACTTTGGGGAAGCCCAACGATTTGATCTTGTCACGAAAGTATTTACCCAATCAGCCAGGTATTTGATATCTGAGTTGATTCCGAAGAAAGTGTCTCTTGGAGTTTCTTCATCTGTCTGTCTTGAATAACCCGTGTTGACCGGATCGATGTACACGATGTCGGCTACATCCAAAATTGAATGCGGATTAGAACGGGTTCCATAAGGCTGTATGGGATAGCCTTCGTCATCAATATTCAGCAAAACCGGTCCGGTGTATGCCAAATGCATCCAGATGGAAGCAGAACCCGGACCTCCGTTGAAGGAAATTACCAATGGGCGATTGGCCTTGTCGCTGACATCGGATCGCTCATAATACGTGTAGAAAAGAGAAGCAATCGGCTTTCCTTTCTCATTCCAAACAGGTTGTGTTCCGGCAGTTGCCTTGTATGGCACACGCTTTCCTTTGATAGTCACTTCACCTGTGGATTCCACTTTGGATTCCACCTCGATTTGCCGCTCGGTTTGGGCAAAACTTATCCCGAAGCAAAAAAGCATCAGGAAAGCTAAACTTACTTTTTTCATAAAGTCAGATGGTCTTTTGTTTTGATTACAAACTAATAATTAGGCGTTCATTCCGGGCAAACTATTACATCAATGGAATTTCTCAGGCTATTTTTTTCCACCACTTACCAATTTGGAAATTACAACAGCAGGGTATAACACCCCGATTGTAGATAAAAAAACAGCAAGCATTTTGGCCATGATCTGGGTGGGAACGAAATCACCAAAACCAACTGTAGTCAATGAAACAAGGCTGAAATAAATGTAATAGACAAAATCTTTATCCTTCCCTTCAAATGCCTCATCCCCGCTGATTGAGTGTCCTGTGGTAATGTGGATGATTTCAAGCAGGAACGCACCTAAAATTGCAACCAACAAATAGACATTAATTGCACCGATTATTCGGTAAACATTTACCTCATCATCTCTGAATAAAATCCTGATATTCAGTAATATGAATACGATCATATTAGCTATACCTACAATCCTTTCCAACAAATAAAACTCTTCAGGAAGGTCACTGAATCTTAATATCCTGAGTCCCAATTGAGCAAAGAAAAGCAAAGTGGTAAGAATTATCAGACCCTTATCCCTGGAAGACCAGATTCCGGTGAAGTACAAAAAAAGAAATACAGTATTAACAAAAAAGGTTTCCACTTTTCCATAGTCAATCAAGATAGGAAGAACGAAAACCGTGAAAATCAGAATCACCAGCAACAGACCAAAACTGGCATCCGTGAGCCAATAACCAGTGAATTTGCCAAAAGCCTCTTTAACTTGATGTCGAGGTGCCTCGGAAGAAGTTTTATCCATATTGGAGGAAATTCAAAATTCAATAGAGCCATTTAGGACACTAACTGCCTGACCTCGCAAAATTGCCCGGTCATCGTGTTTCTCCAGATGTAGAACTCCACCTCTCCTGCTTGCCTGAAATGCTTTGAGCTCAAACTTGCCAGTTCTCTGATACCAATAATCCATCAAAGCACAATGTGCAAAACCTGTAACCGGATCTTCAGGCACTCCGACATTTGGACCAAAAAATCTGCTGTAAATATCAAATGGTTCTTTCCCGGGTGCTGTGATAATAATCCCTTCCTCGCTATGTGCTGCTATCAACCCAAAATCCGGAATCAATCCTTCGACATCCTGGTAATTCTCCAATTCAAAAATCCAGTTTCTGCGCAACTGCGAGGAATGAACGATTTTATATCCTAAAAATTCATCTCCAAAAAATGGATGCTTCTCTGCAAAGGTCGGGATCAAAGGAAAATCCATTTCCAGCCAATCTCCATCACTTTTGACGCGAAGTTCACCACTTCGGGTCTGAAATCGTATCGTTTCTCCCGGATTTGCCCAGCCTGATTTCAGCATCCAAAATGCAGAAGCGAGTGTAGCATGACCACAAAGATCAATTTCCAGCGCAGACGTAAACCATCGCAAGCCAAAATTCCCATACTCGAAAGTCCTTTCCACAAAAGCTGTCTCACTGAGATTCATTTCCATGGCGATTGCCTGCATTTGCTCAGCAGACAACTTATTTTCCAATAAGCAGACAGCGGCAGGATTTCCTGAGAAAGTCTTGTCAGTAAATGCATCAACGGTTGCGATGTTTAGTTTCATTACCTAATATCTTTCTTTCAGAATATTCAAATGATGAATAAAATGCCCTGGAATGATCCAAAACAAAGCCCTTGGGGTAATTGGATTCCCACTGGCAGTTCCCACATTATCCAATGAACTTTCCGGAAGGGTTCGAATCAAGGTCCGAAGTGCTTTCCGTTGAGCTTCGAAATCATCCATCAAAATCTCAATTGGCACGTGTCCAAATCGGGCATTGAGCACATACGGATCCTGATCAAATCCCGGTAAGGCTGATTTTTCTCCCCTGGCAAAGCATAAAGCCCTGAATGTCATGATTCGCTCGGTGTCGATTACGTGCCCGATTACTTCCTTTGGCGTCCATTTTCCTTCCTGATAGGGCACTGAGTCCCAACCATCCTGCTTACTGCTAATGAGAGATTTGAGATCCGCGACCTGACTTGTAATCAGATCTGAAATATTTTGATTGGCTACCTGCGAAAGGTACTTATCAAAATATGCCGCGTATTCACCTTTGTTGGGTGGGAGAAATGTGTTCATGTAAATTTTTATTTGTTTCGAAGCTAATAGGATAAATTTAGTGCATAGCTTAAAACCAATCTTCACATGTATAAAATTTTATTTACCCTGATGCTGGGACTTGCCTCTCAGGGTTTGTCTGCACAAACCACAATTGTAAGAAATCCCATCATCGAAAAATATGTAAAAGATGTTTCTTCCGATTCCCTGGAAAGCTATATAAAGGCAATGGCGGCATTTCAATCCCGCCACACACTGAATACCAATACAAAAAATGGAATGCCCGCCGCGCAGAAATATGTGCTGGACAAATTCAAGTCTTTCGAAAAAGACTCCAAGGGCAGAATGAGCTCTGAAATAGAAGAGTACATCATTCCTGCTGACGCAAGGAGGATTTTAAAAGACTCCCCTGCTGCCAATGTAGTGGCTACGCTAAAAGGCACCAATCCGGCTGATACTCGAATCTTCATCATCTCAGGACATTTGGACTCGAGAAACAAAGACGTGATGGACACCGAAGGTTTTGCTCCGGGTGCCAATGACGATGGCAGCGGTGTCGCTGCTGTGATTGAAGCAGCGAGAATTTTAGCAAAAGGCGATTTTTCAGCAACGATCGTGTTTGTTGCTTTTGCAGGTGAAGAAGAAGGATTAAAAGGAGCAACTTATATGGCGGACAAAGCCAAAGCTGAAGGCTGGAATATCACCGCAGTATTGAACAATGACATTGTTGGTAACAGCAATTCTTCCGAAACTAATATCAGCGACAATACTAAAGTTCGAATCTTCTCAGAAAGCATTCCTCTTGCAGAAACAGAGCAAACGGCACAAATCCGACGCTCCATAAATGCAGAAAATGACAGCAAATCCAGACAATTAGCTCGTTATATTAAAGAAGTCGGTGAGCGCTACGTAGATCAAATGGAGGTAAAACTCATCTACCGATCTGATCGATTCCTGAGAGGCGGGGACCAGACCCCATTCATGAGAAACGGTTTCACTGCTACCAGAATGTCTGAAATGAACGAAAACTTTTACCACCAACATGAAAATGTCAGAGTGGAAAACGGCATTCAATATGGTGACTTACCGGAATTCATGGACTTCGAATACCTGAGAAAAGTATCAGCCATCAACCTTGCTTCCCTTGCTTCTCTGGCAAACAGTCCGGATGTGCCACAGGAAGTGAAAATCGACGTAAGAAGTCTTAGCAACAAATCAATTTTGCTTTGGACTGCACCGAAGATCGGAAAAGCAAAAGGCTATAATGTCCTGATGAGAGAGACTTCCTCAGCTATTTGGGAGAAGAAATTCTTCACAACTGAGACTACTTTGACACTTCCTTACTCAAAGGATAACTACTTCTTTGCCGTTCAGGCTGTGTCTGAAACCGGGGAAGAGAGTCTTGCTGTAATTCCGGTTCCACTTAGCCGATAGAAAGTTTACTTCCTGTTGGAATCCATTAAAATCTATTCTAAATTATGCTGGAATAGAAGTTAAGAAAACCAAAAAGCTCATTTTTCGTTAAATTGAGGCATAAAACTCGACCAATATGAAACAAAAAGAAATCGTAACGCTTAAGCGTTCACTACTACAGGATACAGAAAAATTGCTCAATGATCAGATTGCTATGGAAGGTAAATCATCGGCTGATTACTTGTCCATGGCTTCCTGGTGCCATATGATGGGTTATTTGAACGCTGCGAAATACCTTTACACTCATTCTGATGAGGAGCGCATGCACATGATGAAGATCTTCCAATATGTCAATGAAGCTGGCGGACATTCCAATCAACCGGAAATCACAGGAATCAGACATCACTTCAACTCGCTCAGAGAGGTTTTTGAACTGAGTTTGGAGCATGAAATAAAAGTAACAAAGTCCATCAACACTATTGTAGATCACGCATTTAATGCAAAGGATTTTGCAACGTTTAGCTTTATGCAATGGTACGTGACTGAGCAACGAGAAGAAGAAACAATGTCGAGAAGAGCTCTAGAGCTGTTTGACATCATCGGAGAAGAAGGAATTGGACTTTGGACGATTGACCAAGAACTCGGAAAGCTTCACGCTCAAGCCGCATCCGGCAAATGATTCAGAAAGCGGCTCAGGCCGCTTTTTTTTATGCTAAAATCCGAAAACGCTTCCGGGATATTTTTTGCAAAAAATCATAATGCCCAGTCCTTCTGAACCGTCATTTGCAATAGTTACTTTTTATTTACTTTGAGAAAAACTGATTCTGGAATAAAACTGAAAGTTGAGTCAGAGCCAAAGGGAACCAATTACTCCTGGCAATGGAGATGGGATAATTTCAATAAAAAAACCCATAGCCATGAAGACAATTACAAACAACCCGACCAGATCGATCGCGCTTTGTGTCCTGAACACAGCCACCATAATATACTGCCTGTTTCTCTTAGCCTACAGCCTAAGAGATACTGCCGGATATTTTATCATCCTATTTTTGGCAGGATGGCTCAGCTGGACTTTCGCTGAGTATTTCGTCCACCGATTTCTGATGCATGAGTTGATTGTTCCCGGCAATAAGGAAAATCTCTTCAACCATTATGAGCACCATCAAAACCCAAAGAATCTAAAAGTCTCATTTTTTAATCGCTCGGTTATTTTCATTGTTGGGGTTGGGCTCATTTGGATTGCGTGGGAATTAAATAACCTCTTCACGCTTTTTGCGGGATTTTTCACAGGATTCATCACCTATAACTTCATTCACTTTATCCTCCATCAACCTTACGGAAAGTATATCCTGCCCAGAATTCAGGAAGCCCATATTCTCCATCATACCCGATATCCAAACTGTGGTTACAGCTTCAGTACCATTCTCTGGGATTGGATGTATGACACACTACCTCCAAAACGTGCTCAGGTGACTGAGCAAATGAGAATCAATTATTTTAAAAATTCCTCTTTAAAAAAGACCCTTGTTATTTTGCTTTGTTTCGTTCAAATTATTCTTTTCCAGCATTGTGCGCCTGTTTTTTCTGATTTACAGAGTGCACGAACTGTCGGAAAAGGAAATGTTGAGCTAACTCCTTTTTATTCACAAACAGCTTCTGTTCAAAGTCATTTTGGAATAAACGGCGCTGTGGGTATTTCTCCGACTATTGATTTGCGGGCACGATTCGAGCATGTTTTTGCTTTTGATGATTCTGATGACTTAAATTCAGGTGTGAGCGTATTAGCCATCGGTCCCAAATTCGGAATCATCCCCAATCGAATCGGTTTTTCCCTACCAATCGGTACCAGTCTCGGAGAATATGCAAGCGATAACTTTCAAATTCACCCTACCCTGCTTTTGACACAGCCATTGGTTCAGGATAAATTTGAAATGACTCTTGCACCAAAATACCTTATTCCCTTTTGTGAAAATTGCACCGGAAACTTTGCCGCCAATCTGGGGCTTGCCTACAGCAGGGATTTAGATCTATGGGCTATTCGGGCAGAGTACGGAAGACTTTTCTATCAGGATGGAGGAATTGGTCAATTTAGCCTGGGATTTTCTTTTAGTATCCTGAATAAAAAAAGAGCCTTTTCAAATTGAAAAAAAACCTCCTTAAATCAAGAAGTATATACCAAATAGTATTTTAATTTAAAAATATCTTCTTTAATTAATATTCTATCAAATCTGACAAATAGGCCCCAATAATAGTTTTTTTTAACATATTTACAAAATATAATTCCGCACAATACCAATCATTCGATACAAAGTGATTATATTAATTCTGAGAACTTCAGGTATTGATAAAATTGAATGATATGGAAATTTCAAATTCGCAGGCACAATTTTTTCAGAATTTAAAAACATATATTCCTGCCTATTCATCTCTCGTGGATGAAGTATCTGAAGTTCTGAATATCAGCATGGACAGTGCTTATCGAAGGATCCGCGGAGAAAAACTCCTTGATTTTTCGGAAATAGAACTGCTTTGCAAACGGTTTAATGTATCCATTGACAAGTTCTTCAGCATCAATACAAACACAATCCTCTTTCAGGGAAAACAAAATACTTATAAAGAAGACAGCTTCATGGAATGGATGGAAGATGTCCTGGCACAGCTGAATCTGGTAAATAGTTTTAGCAAAAAACATATCTATTATTTATGCAAAGACATGCCGCCCTTCTACCATTACTACCACAAAGAACTGGCGGCATTCAAGTTCTTTTTCTGGATCAAGTCTATCCTTTTCAGCGAGCATTTAAATGGAGCAAAATTCTCCATCTCAGACAACCTTTTTGACCAATACGAAGAGATCACAAGGAAAATCATCAAGACTTATAACAAATGTCCAACGACAGAAATCTGGAATGAGGAGGGAATCAATACGACTCTCAGACAGATCGAATTGTATCATGAAATGGGAATCATAGACAATCCCAAGGATACTCTTTTCCTCTATAATTGTGTCAAAGAAGTAGTCGATCACCTGGAGAAAATGGCTGAAACAGGCAAAAAATTCATGCTA
The DNA here is from genome assembly GCA_036676605.1 of Algoriphagus sp. Classification (GTDB taxonomy): domain Bacteria; phylum Bacteroidota; class Bacteroidia; order Cytophagales; family Cyclobacteriaceae; genus Algoriphagus. The sequence continues at coordinate 9,428 of JAKFCO010000057.1, read as the reverse complement.
AATCAAGCTCCTACAGATGAGAGTCCTGAGTACAGATTCTTTGTCAATGAATTCGTCCTCGGTGATAATACCTTTTTTGTGGAACTCGACGGCAACAGAATTACCTACCTCAATTACGGCGTAATATATTTCCTGGGCACAGCTGACCAAAAGTTTAATGAAGGAATGTTCCGAAACCTGGAAAACCTGATGAAAAAATCAACCCAGATCAGTTCTGTTGGAGAAAAAGAGCGAAAACAATTTTTCAATAAGCTCCGTAAAAAAATTCAGGCCAAGATTTATCTAATCTAAATTCTATTCACAGAATTCCATTTTGATCAACCGAATCTCGATAACAAATTTCCTTTAACTTCGGGAGGAACAATCGAATCAATATGAACTTTCCTGTTTCAAAAATATTTGGGCTGGCAGCTATTTTATCAGTTACCCTCGCCTGCAACTCAAATACAACCGAAAATCAATCTTCGGATTCAGAGACATCCACACTTTCAAATACTGAGGCCCCAACCGAAAAAGAACCGGGCATGGCCTGGATTGCCGGCGGAGAATTTACCATGGGAACCAATGAAGAGGATGCCTACGATGCCGAGAAACCTGCAGTGGATCTGAAAGTTGCAGGATTCTGGATGGATACTCATGAAGTCACCAATGCAGAATATACCGCTTTCACCGAAGCAACCGGATACGTCACGATTGCGGAGAGGAAGCCTGACTGGGAAGAACTCAAACTTCAGGTTCCCCCCGGAACACCAAAGCCACATGATTCTCTCCTTGTGGCAGGATCTATGGTTTTCACCCCTCCGCCCATCGCAGTTCCTACAGATGATATTTCCCGTTGGTGGTCATGGGTGATTGGTGCAAACTGGAGACATCCGGAAGGTCCGAAAAGTGATCTGACCGGTCGGGAAAATCATCCTGTCGTCCACATAGCCTATGACGATGCCAAAGCCTATGCGGAATGGGCAGGAAAGCGACTTCCAACAGAAATAGAATGGGAATTTGCAGCCCGTGGCGGAGTAAATGGAAAGCGATTTGCCTGGGGTGATGAACTCCATCCCAATGGGCAATTCCTTGCAAATACCTTTCAGGGAAATTTCCCAAATGAGAATCTTGGAACCGATGGATTTGTCGGAATCTCTCCTGTCAAGACTTTTGCCCCAAATACTTTTGGATTGTATGATATGATCGGGAATGTCTGGGAACTGACCGATGATTGGTATGATGCACTCAAATACGCAAGATTGGCTGGTCAGGCGCCAAAACTTGATGCAACCATGAACCCTTGCTACAATCCCAACAATCCTTTTGCACAGGAGCGAGTGATTAAAGGCGGTTCTTACCTTTGCGCAGCAAACTATTGCGTCAATTACCGGCCATCTGCCCGTCAGGGGCATTCTTTTGACTCCGGCACTTCAAATGTTGGGTTCAGATGTGTGAAAACTCCGGCAACCAAAAGCCTGAGCTTAAACCAATAAGTGTATTTCACTCGTTTCCCGGATCTGAAGGAGAAAACCTTTCAGCATCACATGCTGCAGCCCTACCTTTTCCTTCTCAGAAAACAGTACCCGAATTAAGCTGTTGGATAGCCTCGGATGATGCGCTGTATGTATTTACCGATAATGTCAAACTCGAGGTTCACCAGGTCTCCAATTTTCAGTTGGTGAAAATTGGTATGCTCGTAAGTATAGGGAATGATCGCAACAGAGAATCTTCCCGGACCGGAATTAAAGCAGGTTAAACTGGTTCCGTTGATCGTGATCGATCCTTTCTCTACGGTCACATTTCCGGAAGCTGAATCGAATTCAAAGTCAAAAACCCAGGAACCACCCTCATCGGAAATCTTTTTCACCTTTCCTGTTTGATCCACATGTCCTTGCACAATATGCCCGTCAAATCGACCATTAGCCGGCATGCAACGCTCGATGTTTACTTTTTTTCCGGCATTCCATTCGGCAAGATTTGTCTTGGAGATGGTCTCCTGAATCGCCGTCACCCGATAGCTTTTTTCATCAGTTTTTACTACGGTAAGGCAAACTCCATCATGGGCAAGAGACTGGTCAATTTTCAATTCAGAGGCTAATTCTGATTGGATGTCAAAGTGGACATTACTGCCTTCTTTGGTGATTTTTTGGATGGTGCCAAAGGCCTCAATTATTCCTGTAAACATGGGTCAATTTTAACTTTCGAAGTATCAGTGAATAAGCATTATTTACTCAATTCGGTTTCAAATTAAGCCAAATATTCTTTTATCTTCGATCCCAAATCCATATTTACTCATGCCCCTTCTCAAACTCGAAGACACCTACCTGCACAAAGGAAAACGCAAAGCATTGGTAGCGTTACTCCGGGAAAAAGGAATCAAAAGCGAGCGGGTTTTGGATGCAATCAACAAACTCCCAAGACATTTTTTCTTTGACTCAGCGCTGGTTTCTCATGCCTACGAGGACAAAGCTTTCCCGATCGGAGAAGGCCAGACCATTTCGCAACCTTACACGGTGGCATTTCAGACTGAATTGCTCGATATCAAACCCGGAGACAAAGTTCTGGAAATCGGTACGGGCTCAGGATATCAGGGAAGCATTTTGCATTTGCTTGGTGCTGAAGTTTATACGATTGAATATCAAAAGAAGCTTTTTGAAGGAACCAAGCGGTTTTTGGCTCGATTGGGAATTGAGATGAAACTCTTTTATGGCGATGGCACCGGAGGATTGCCTGAGCATGCTCCATTTGACAAAATCATCGTCACTGCCGGAGCACCGGTTGTTCCCGAAGCCCTGGTACAGCAACTCAAAATCGGAGGAATTCTGGTTATTCCCGTAGGAACCAGGGGAAAACAAACCATGCTCAAAATCACCAAAAAATCAGCTAAAGAGGTGGATCGCGAAGAGTTCGAAGGTTTTGCTTTTGTGCCGCTACTGGGAAAGGAAGGCTGGAACTAACCAATTTTAAAAGCAGAGCTTCAGTTTGATTTTTTTTCAGTCTGAAACTCGGATATCGAAACAATTCCAAATTTTATTCCGTTACCGGGTTTCAAAATTAGAATTGCCAAATTATATTTCTATTTTTGAGCAAAATTGACCCTATGAGTACGAAGAAATTTGCCAAAGACTCAGTGACCATCATGACGGAGATGGTCCTTCCAAACGACACAAACACGCTCAACAACCTCATGGGTGGAAAACTCATGCACTGGATGGACGTCGTTGCGGCAATCGCTGCTCAAAAACATTCAAATCGAATAGTGGTGACCGCTTCCGCCGATAGTATTTCTTTCAAACAGCCAATCAATCTTGGAAATGTGGTAACCCTCCGCTCCCAGGTAACCCGCGCTTTCAACTCCTCCATGGAGGTATTTATCGAAGTGACCGCTGAAGACATTCCTGCGAGCAAGAAGATCATGACCCACCGTGCATTTTTCACGTTTGTAGCGGTGGATCATAACAGCAAGCCGGTTAGAATTCCTGATTTGGAACCTGAAACCCCTGAAGAAATTGAGCTTTTCGAAGGAGCATTGAGAAGACGGCAGCTTCGACTTGTACTGGCAAAAAGAATGAAGCCGGAAGATGCCCTAGAGTTGAAATCGATTTTCAACCTGGATATCACCAAGTAAGCTGAAAAACATAAAGGGGACGCGAGATAATATCCCCTCTTTTTTTGTGGTCAGAGGATTTTTCCTCAATTTCCCGATATGGAAAATATCAGCATCCATCATCTCCAGCATTTCATCACCGAAGACCTGTTTCTTTTAAAAGAAGATATGGGATCACCGCAGGAAGTGAAAGAACCCGTCCTGAAATACACTCCAAAACCTCCTGTTTTGGCGGAAATTCCGGAGGAAAAAGCAATAGTTGCAGAAATCAAAGCTGAACCAATTCAAGTCTGGGGCAACTTCGAAAAAGGAGTTTTGATCCTTCATGAAGAGGAATCGCTGAAACCGGAAGTAATGGACATGCTGGTCAAAATGATCAATGCCGTTGGCCATTCGATGAATGAAGTTGGGTTACTCAATTCTGCTTCCCTCGAAGGCAGGACAATGGAGGATTTTAAAAATCTGAATGCCCACACCGTTTTGAAATTTGGCCGAATTAAACATCCGGTCAATTCCGTTCTGACTACTACGTACGAGGTTTACTCCGAGGATGAAACCGAATACCTTTCCGCAGATGCGCTTTCAGTAATTGCAGAAGACAAAAACCTTAAAAAGAAACTCTGGACAGCGCTTCAGATTCTTTTCAATATTTCCAAATAACATGACTTTAACAGCAGACCAAGCCCTTTGGGCAAAACGATTTCGATGGATAAGTTTGATCGAAGGGATTTCATTTTTAGTGTTGCTTGGCATTGCAATGCCTATGAAATATATGCTTGATATGCCGCTGGCGGTGACATATGTCGGCTGGGCTCATGGCTTGTTATTCATTATTTACATTTACGTGGTCTTCCCGACAGCACATAAACTCAAGTGGAATTTTAGCCGAACGTTTTTTGCGTTGGTTGCTTCAATTCTGCCTTTTGGGCCCTATATATTCGGTCGAAATCTGAGAAAGGATCAACATGTTCATTTATAAAACATGGCCTTGATCAGCAAAAAAAAAATCATCTATCCCATCAGTGCGGGATTGCGTCGATTTCTGATCAAGTACTCCCGGGAAGTAAATATTCCGATTCATTACCACGAACTCCTGCGGTACACAAGTTCAGTTGCGCTTTTCGATTCCAAAGATCAGGACACACTATGGGAGACTGTATTTTACGATCAATCTGATCGGGAAGAAATCCACCTGAACGTCAAGAAAATCTATGCACTGCTGAAAGCCGGCGGTGACATGAGCGTGATGGATCACTTATATGTGGATCGAATTGACCTTTGCGTCTATGGAAATACCCAGCCATTTCGTATCAGAATCGTAAACCGGATCAACGATAACTTTGACTACTTCTATATCAAAAATGCTGATGCCTCCCGGGTTTACGGCTTGGAACTGGAGCATCTCCTCTCCCCTAACAGGATCAGCTATTTCGTCCATAAGACTACGCTGATCGAGGAACACATCGCCGGAATTCCTGGGGAAATGTTCATGAAAAACTACATGAATGATCCCAATCTGAATCCCATCCGAATTGCAAAAGAGTTTGTGAAATTCAATGAACGCTGTTTTGTGCGCCTTCTGGGCGATATGCACTCCTCCAATTTCGTGATCGATGTGACGCCGGATTTTGAGGAAACCCACTACCGGATCCGGGCAATTGATTTTGACCAACAATCCTTCGAGGGAAAGAAATCGATCTATTTGCCTCAATATTTCAAGGAAAACAATGCACTGATTCAACTTGGGATGAAGTACATCACGCCGGAATCTATGAAACAATACCAGAGTGAAGAGCGTGCCCTGATTGCCAACCGGCTTAAATCCTCCCAAAAGGAAATCGAAGATATCCTAAGTTCGATGGAAGAAGATGAAATCTCAACCCCGGAAAATACCGAATCCCTTAAAAAAGAACTTGCAAAGCATTACCACAACGAGCAATTCCTTGAATGCCAAAACATGGGGCAAATCCTTCGAGTGAGCCTGGGCTTGATGTGGAATAAGGAAAAATCTGAACCAGGAGCAATAATTCCTGATATACCCTCCTTTCCCTGATGAACAAAAAATCCAAAAAAGAGGAATCATCGTTCCTCTTTTCTTTTAAAGCCAAAATCAAAAACTGATTAGCTATTCTTCTTGCTGTCTTTCTTAGCAGCTTTTGCAGCTCTTTTTTCTTTCAAAGTCTTGGTAGCCTTTGATTTGTCATCTTTCATTTTTCCTTCTGGTTGCTTTGCCATAGTTGTGTTTTTTAAGAATGGTTTTGACTTTTTTCTACTCTAACGAAAGTTAATGAATTGGGTGACCAGATTTTTCAAAATTTTTGAGTTCGATATTCTATTTACTAGATTTTTTCACACGTATTTCTGCAATTATCCCAGTCGCCAAATTTAATTCTACTACACCTCGACTTAGTTCGACAGGCTCACCAACCATCGCTCGGTGACCGTTTTGAGTTAATATGGGGAAGGAAGGGAAAAATCAGAACCCGGTGGCTGAGCACCCGCCTCCCGGAGGGCAGGAAGTCAAAGCCATATTTGGTTCATTCCATCCTACCGGGAACGAAGCGGAAAATCATTTTTTTTTGACAATCAAAGCCCCTTAGAATTCGTAAGACAGTAAAGTCCTGATTTTAAGTTCCTGATGTCGGCAATTTTACACGGACAGCAAATGGCTATTTAATGATTTACGGTATATTCTGTCCTGATTGAAATTACCACCAACCAATCCCTTATTTGTCATGAAAACCAGATTTTTAAATGGGCTCGCCGCCAGTTTTTTGATAAGCTTTCCGATCGTTGCCCAGAACCTTGATAACACCTACAATTCCAAAATAAAGGAATACACCACCGATCCAAGGTTTCTGCCCGGCTCGGTCATGGGGGTCATTGATCATCCGGAGATTCCGTCACCTTTGGATCATTTTGGTCAGGTAATCGGTGCTCCGGGAATCATGCATTCGACGAAAGAGATCTTTGGCTATTACCGGCTTTTGGCAGAAAAATCTCCTCATCTCAGCATCAAGCAAGTGGAAACCACCGAGGAAGGTCGGCCGATCTACATGGTCATCATCGGAAGCGATGAAAGCATGGAGAATCTTGATACCTACAAGAATCATCTTTCCAGACTTGCTGATCCAAGAATCACCACAACTGATGAAGCTGAAACAATCCTTGAAACAGCAAAGCCGATCTATTACCTGAATGGAGGAATGCACTCCACGGAAATGGGTTCGCCTGAAATGCTCATGGAACTTGCCTATCGCCTGGTCACGAGCGAGGATAAAACCATCCGGCAAATTCGGGATAACGTGATCGTTCTGATCAACCCTGTATCCGAACCGGATGGCCGCGACAAGTTGGTGGATTGGTACTACCGATATACCAAAGCCCGAACAGAATGGGATGATGGATTCCCCCGATCTGCACCTTATTGGGGAAAATACATCTTCCACGACAACAACCGGGATGGCTTACAAGTATCTCAGGCAATAACCAGAGGCATATTTTCAATCTTTTTCGAATGGCATCCTACCGTCATGCTAGACCTTCATGAGTCCGTTCCTTTGCTTTACATTTCCACAGGAACCGGCCCATACAACGAACAAGTTGATCCTGTCACGATCGGAGAATGGCAAGTCATGGCCAACCACGACATCACAACTTTGGCAACTCAGGGAATGCCAGGTGCATTTACCTGGGCGTTTTATGACGGTTGGTGGCCGGGATACGGGATCTGGGTGGCAAACAATCACAACTCGAACGGGCGATTCTATGAAACCTTCGGAAATGCCGGGGCAAATACTTACATGCGTGACCTTTCAAACCAGAAATATGCGGGCGATCCGGCGACCACAAGAGAATGGTACAGACCTGATCCTCCTACGGAAAAAGTTTACTGGTCCGCCCGAAACAACGTGAATTACATGCAAGCCGGCGTCATTGCTTCACTTACTTATGCTGCGCAAAATGGGGAGCAACTCCTTCGCAACTTTTACCAAAAAGGAGTTAACTCAATCCGAAAAGGAAAAGAAGACAGCCCGAAAGCATTTTTGATTCCGACAGAACAGCGGGATCCTGCAATGGCAGCTTATCTCGTAAACCAACTTCGGGCACAGGCAATCGAGGTTCACCAATCAGACTCCGGAGAATATGTGGTCTTGCTGGATCAGCCGTATCGCAACCTTGCAGTCACATTGCTGACTGAGCAGAAATATCCAAAAGAAGCCAAATTCCCTCCTTACGATGACATTGCCTGGACGCTCAGTTATCTCTACGGGGTAAATGTGGAGCAAACAGACAGTATTAAACATGATGTTTCCAAGCTGATAAAGATAGAAGCCGATGTTACTTATGCCGGTAAAATCAAAGGCGATGGAAATTCCTATTTCATTCACTATAAGGCTCAAAATACGGTTTTACCTGCTTTGTACTGGATAAAGGAAAATCAGAAAAACGCTGAAATACGAGTAATCAAATCCTCATTTGCAGTGGATCAGGATACATTGGCCGTAGGTTCGATCCTGATTAAAGGAATATCGGCTTCTCAGGCAGATGAGTTGGGAAAGAAATTCAGCCTGGACTTGATACGGGGTTCAAAGCAGCCCGAGGCTGACCAAACCCACTTGGTTCAACTGCCAAAAGTGGCGATCTATCACACTTGGTTTAATACCCAGGATGAAGGCTGGTCTCGCTATACTTTTGAGCAACGCGGCATACCTTATACTTCGATCGACAAGGATGATTTGAAAGCAGGAAACCTGAAAGCAAGATTTGATGTGATTTTGGTTCCCAGAGCCAGAGGAACAGGAGCTGATTTCATTCATGGAATTGATTCCAGATTTAGTCCGATGCCTTACACCAAAACGGATCAATATCCTTCCCATGGAGTTCCCGATTCCACGCCGGATATGACCGGAGGTCCTGGTTTCGCAGGAATTGAAAATCTGAAGCAATTTGTGGAAGCGGGAGGAGTAGTCATTACACTGGACAATTCAACCAATATGGTGGTGGAAACAGGAATCACGCGTGATCTGGAATCTTATTCAGGTGCAGGGCTGTTCCACCCAGGTTCAGTGGTGACTGTAAAATCCCGAAATACAGGAAATCCGGTTCTTTATGGTTACCCGGAGACTTTCTCCATCTTCAGAGGAAATGGCCCGCTTTATCAGGTTGAACTTGCCAAAAGAGGTATGATGCTGCTTCAATATGGAACAAAACCACTGAAAGACGAAGAGCCATATACAGGTCCGATCATGGGAATGCCTGATAAGGAAACCAAAAAAGAACCGAAAGCAGAGCTGGGAAAAGAACCACCTTACGTTCGTTCGGGTATGGTGAGAAATGACCAGACGATTATCGGCCATGGCGGTATTTTCAATGTTCCGGTTGGAAAAGGCCGAATCATCGCTTTCACCTTCGATCCGCTGCATCGCTACCTGAATCACCACGACGCACCATTGGTTTGGAATGCGCTGATCAACTGGAATGATTTGGGGGATTGAGAAAATCAATTATGATTATCCGCAATGATGCCAGTAGCCATATTTTCCATGTTTTACTGGCTGGAAGACCGATGACGGATGACCGAAGAAGCCATTTCGATAGATTTTACCGAATTCTATGCCGCTTTAAACTTTTACTGGTACAATAGCGGATATACATAAAATCAATTCTGAATTTAAGTAAGCCGGGAGTGAATTCGCTTCCGGCTTTTTTGTTTTTATGTGTATTCGCTTGATTGCACGTAACAGAATTAAGTTGGGATTTGAATGAAAAAATCCCCCTAACCCCCTTTAAAAAGGGGGAGTCACATTTGCGCATCATTAAAACCGATAGGCTTCTA
>JAKFCO010000056.1:0-34534 GCA_036676605.1 Algoriphagus sp. | reverse complement strand
CATGTTTAGGAGTATAAACAAAATCAAACCGGTCCCATATCCTTTTTGCCTCCTCAGGCTCAAATAACTCATATAGTGCCCCCGGTTTATGGGTCCCCAAATTATCCATTACCAAGGTTATTTGTATCCCCCCGAGTAACCACATATTTTCTGAGTTGATTTGAGCAGGTAGGTTTGTGAAAAAACAAACCGATGAAAAGAGCAAGTCTAAAAGAAATGAAAGCGGTAGTAGCTTCTTTCCAAGCCAGCGGGCTGACCCAGCGTGAATTCTGTGAACAGCAACAAATAAAGTTGCCTACTTTTTCCTATTGGTACCGTAAAGTAGGGCAAATTCCTCTGAGTAACACCTCTGACTTTACCGAAGTTACCATACCAATCCAGACAGGTGGTTTGGAAGTGGTTTTCCCTAACGGTGTGATCATCCGCGGCATCCAGGACTTTTCGGTTCTCCGGCAACTTACCCAGTGGTAAGATGTTCAGCTTAGGATCCTCCCAGCGGTTTTTTCTTTACGGAGGAGCAGTGGACATGCGTAAGGGTTTTGACGGATTAAGCGGACTGGTCCGCAATTCTCTGGATCGGGATCCCTTGTCCGGAGAGGTCTATATCTTTTTGAACCGATACCGCACACTGGTCAAGCTGCTGCACTGGGAAGCAGGCGGGCTGGTGATCTACTACAAGCGACTCGAGAAGGGGACCTTTCATCCTCCAGAGGGAATGGAAGCAGGCGGAAAGATCCCCTGGGCGGCTCTGGTGCTGATGATCGAAGGGATTAAAGTGCTGGAATCCCGGCAACTCCCTAGGTACGACAGGCCTTGAGCCTACTTTTTTTTCGACCAGGAGTCAGTGTTTTTGGAATGAAAGTGTCTTAGCTCTTCCTAAGACCAGATAAGTTGTGGAAAACGTTCTCATTGTTGTTTTAAGCGGGTTTTTCCACAGAGGCTGTGGGAAACTAATGCTTTGAAGACTTCATTCAGGACTGTATTTTAGGAGCATGAACAAGCCCCTGAACCAGCTGACCAATGCCGAACTCATCGCCCTACTGGGCGAGCGGGATCTGCGCATCGAAAAGCTCGAGGGGCTTCTGGCCAAGTTTCAGCGGCAGCTTTACAGCCAGAAGCGGGAACGCTTTGAGTCACCAGACCAGCTGAGCCTGCCTTTTGAACCCACTGCCGATCAACAGCAGACCGCCCAGCAGGAACTGACCGAAAAGGTGGAGTATGTCCGCCGAAAATCTGGAGCCGCACATCCCGGACGCACCAAGCTACCCGACCATCTTCCCGTGGAAGAGATCGAGCTTCATCCTGAAGGAGACCTGAGCGGAATGACCTGTATCGGCAAAGAAATCACCGAAGAGCTGGATTATGCTCCCGGCAGATACTTCATCCGTCGCTACATCCGATTCAAGTATGCAGCCAAAGCCGAAGAAAGTACTCCTGCGGTGACCATTGCGCCGCTTCCTTCCCGGCTGATTGACAAAAGCATGGTGGGAACAGGGTTGTTGGCCTCCATTCTGACAGACAAATACGTAGATCACCTCCCCTTATACAGGCAGCTGCAGCGCTTCAAGCGGGAAAACATCCCCATTGCCGCTTCCACACTGGACGGATGGGTCCGACAGGGACTCGAACGGCTGGAAATCCTCTACGACTGGCTGGTCAAAGCCACCTGCGCCAAGGGATACCTCCAGGTGGACGAAACTACCATCCGGGTACTGGACAATACCAAAAAGCAGAGTACCCATCTGGGCTACTACTGGGTTTACCACAACCCGGTGGACGGTACGGTAATGTTAGCTTATAATCCGGGCCGGAACAAAGAGGCTCCCAAAAAGATATTGGGAGGCTTCAAAGGCTATCTGCAGACGGATGGCTATGCGGGCTATGAACAGTACGGCAAACAGGCGGGAGTCACACACCTATGTTGTTGGGCTCATGCCCGGCGTGAGTTTTTTGAGGCCAGGGCAAATGATGCGACACGTGCGGAACTGGCTCTGGTCTTTATCGGAAAACTCTACCAGATCGAAGCCCACTGCAGAGAGAACCGTCTCAGTCCGACAGAGCGGAAGGAATACCGGCTTGTTCATGCGTTTCCAGTTTTGGAAGCGTTCTCCAAATGGCTGAAGGAAAACTATGCCCAGGTGCTGCCTAAATGCGCCATCGGGAAAGCCATGGCCTATACCATGAACCGATGGGAACAGCTCTCCAACTACCTTTTAGATGGAGTACTTCAGTTGGACAACAATGAAATCGAAAACAAAATGAGAGCCATTGCCCTAGGTCGTAAGAATTACCTGTTCGCAGGATCACATGATGCCGCTCAGCGTGCGGCCATGATATATTCCTTCTTTGCCATGTGCAAATACGAAGAGGTCAATCCTCAGCAATGGCTTAAATACGTCTTCGACAATATCATGGAGACCAACATCCAAAAAATTGAAAAACTCCTGCCGAAAAATTACAAACTCTCCCTAGCAGAAAATCAGTCTAAGTGATAATGTACTTGGCGGGGTGGATACATTTGGGCTTGCAATTCCTGCCGGAATTATTTCTACAACCGGTGTTGGGGATTAACCCTCGGCGGTGGTGTTGGTCATCTATCACGAAAATATGGACTTACCATAGACAACCTTTTGGAAGCCGATATGGTATTGGCAGATGGTTCTTTTGTTACGGTAAGTGCCAAACAAAATAGTGATTTGTTTTGGGCCATTCGTGGCGGAGGCGGAAACTTTGGAATTGTAACCTCCTTTAAATTTCAGGCGCATAAAGTAAAAACTGTTTTTGGAGGGCCAACTTTGTGGCCAATCGAAAAAACAGAAGAAATAATGAAATGGTATGAAGATTTTATAAGTAATGCTCCAGATGAATTGAATGGTTTCATTGCAACGTTGATTATTCCGGGAGCGCCATTTCCTGAGCATCTACATAACAAACAATTCTGTGGAATAGTATGGTGTTATACCGGAGACATGGCTAAAGCAAAAGAAGCCTTCAAGCCGATCCTTGCAATGAATCCTTTATTTGAACATGTTGGAGAAATGCCTTATCCTTCTGTACAGACTTTATTTGACGGATTGTTTCCTCCGGGTTTGCAATGGTATTGGAGAGCTGACTTTTTTAATGAATTAGGATCGGAAATCCGGACCAAGCACTTAGAATTTGGATCAAAGATACCTACTCCCCTTTCTCAAATGCACCTGTACCCAATCAGTGGCGCTGCCAGCAGAGTGGCAAAAGACGCAACCCCATGGGCTTACAGAGATGCCAAGTATGCAGGGGTGATTGTTGGGGTTGACCCGGATCCTGCAAATGCGGATAAAATTACAAAATGGTGTAAAGATTACTGGGAAGCATTGCATCCCTATTCGGCAGGAGGTGCATATGTTAATTTTATGATGGATGAGGGAGAAGATCGCGTGAAAGCAACGTATGGGGATAATTATGAACGGCTTGTAGCGATTAAGAATAAATACGACCCAAATAATTTATTCAGGGTGAATCAAAACATAAAACCCACGCTTAAAAATATATAGATGCTTAATCAAACAATGCTGTACTTGTCATTAAATCCACTTCTTTATGAAAATGCTATTCTTTCTGTTTTTTGGAGTTATTTTTTATTTAAATGTTATGGCAACAGAACACGTGAAATATAACCTGGTTGAATTTCCCTCGCAGGGTTCAATTATTCGTGGAAGACTTTATCTTTCTGAAAATAGACTCGAGCAATATCCCATTATTGTAATGGCCCATGGGTTTACAGCAACTATCAATGGCATGATTGCAGACAAATATGCAGAAGAATTCTGCAAGGCTGGTTTTGCTGTATCGTTATATGCTCAATTTTGGAATCAGTAGTGGTTTACCAAGGCAGGAAATAAACAAATGGCTTCAGGCACGTGGATATGTTGATGCGATAAATTATGTATGCACACTGCCTGCTGTTGACAAAAAAAATATTGCACTATGGGGCGATAGTATGAGCGGTGCAGAAGTGCTACTGGTTGGTGCTGCTGAAAACAGGATAAGCGCAATTGTGGTACAGGTTCCGGCTTGCGGAGAAAGTGTGCCTCCGCCTGATCAAGACGGTGCTATGGGTAAATCCATGCTTGATTATTTCAAGAATGGAGACATAAAAGGAACACCGGAAATAACTATTGGTCCCATGCCTGTCGTATCAAGCGACCAAAAGGGAACTCCTTGGCTATTGCTTCCAGTGACTGCATTTCGCTGGTTTATCGAATATGGCGGGAGATATAATACACTTTGGAAAAACACGGCAACTTTCGTTAATCCAAATGCTGTAACTGCATTTCATCCTGGCTTAATTGCCATGCATATCAAAGCACCAGTGTTAATGATGATGGCCGAAGAGGATGAAATGCCTGCTGCGAATTCTGCCGTTTCACGTTTCGTGTATGCCCAGATAACTTCCCAAAAAGAATTAATTGAAATTGATGGTGGACATTTTGGACTGCTACATTATCCGGGCGAGTTATTTGACAAGGCCAGCAAAGCCCAATGCGATTTTCTTAAACAACATTTACAGAACTAGTTTATTACAATTACCAGGAAAGGATAGTAACAAAGCGCATACAGGCGTTTGGCAAAAAAGCAGGTTCAGTGGTTAATTGAACATTCTACATCGTATCAACTTTTGTGGTGGGTTGGCAATTTTGTGCTTCGAAATCCGCTTCTTCGCCAAGCACCAAAACGTTAGCGGTCATTCCCGCTACTTTTAAAAAAAGTTGACTTCGTTAGTCAGAATTCTAAAAAACAGCCCACCGCACATTTAACACGTTTGGTTTTGCCCGACCCTAAAACTGACCCTTCGCAAAACCAAAAAAGCTAAATCACCCTTGGCTGACAAAAAACGAACCTGTTGAAAATTTATTTAAGTATTTGCTTAAATAAGAAAACTATCTGTAAATTGCTGCGTCTTTAAATCCTAAACAGAATAACTATGGAGAATAATCAATCGTGTATCAGAATGTTTGCCGACAAGGTGCAGATAGAAAATTGTCGGAAAATACTTCAAACCAACGGGAAAGCATTCAGTGGGTTGAGTGGTCTTTTGGCATTGGCAGGAAATGAAGTACGATTGAAAATCTTATTTCTCTTAGAAGAAGAAAACGAACTCTGTCCCTGCGACCTTTCAGACATTCTCGGAATGAGCATTCCGGCCGTCTCGCAACACCTCAGAAAACTAAAAGACGGAAACGTCATTGAAGGGAGAAGAGAAGGACAAACCATTTTCTATTCATTAAAACAAGAGCAACTGACCTTACTTCGACCATTTTTTAAGCACATCGTTAACAATTCAAAAAAGGAAACAGTATGAACAAGAAAAACAACAGACCCGCCTTGCCGGCAGGCAGACTTGTTGGAGCGGGAGTGCTTTCGGCAGTAGCAGCATCACTTTGCTGCATTACCCCTGTATTGGCACTTATTTCGGGGGCATCAGGTATAGCATCCACCTTTTCGTGGATGGAACCAGCAAGACCATATCTTATTGGCATTACCGTTTTGGTATTGGGCTTTGCTTGGTATCAGAAACTCAAGCCCAGAACAGCCGAAGAAATCCAGTGCGATTGTGAAGAAGACGACCTGCCTGCCGGCAAGGCAGGAAAGAAGCCCTTTATGCAGACTAAAACATTTTTGGGAATTGTAACCGTGTTTGCAGCCTTGATGCTTACATTTCCAAACTATGCACACATCTTCTACCCTTCAAACGACAAAAAAGAAGTCGTAATCGTCAATGCATCAGACATTCAAACGGTAACTTTTGATGTAAAAGGAATGACTTGCAATAGTTGTGCCTCACACGTGGAAAATGATGTAAACAAGTTACCAGGCATTGTTAAGGTAGATGCGAGCTACGAAGAAGCGATTGCCAAAGTAGAATTTGACCAAACCAAAGTGAGCCTGGCTCAAATTAAAGAAGCCATTAATGGCACAGGTTACCAAGTGGTAGACAAGAAATGAGCCTATAAAAAAAATTGAAAACAATAAAATGATTAAAGGCGAATTCCACCCGCCTGCCGGACGGGCAAGTCTGACCTTTAAAAACAATAAAATTGTACAGATGAAATACCCATGAGAAAAGGTTTCACACACAGGGGAATGATTATATGGGCATTCCATCTGGCCTTTAAAAAACAATTATAATCAGATGAAATAGTATTTTTTTGTTTACTGTATTTAAGAATTTAATTAAATAGTGACATTATGAAATTTAATTATAAACTACTAATACTCTCTTTTTTACTATTGCTAAGCTCTAGAATGTTTGCCCAAGGACCACCCATATTCACCGAAACTCCGATTATGTTGGGGGTTGAAGGCAGAGGTCTGAGAACTTTTGGTAACATCGTGCAAAGGGAAAATGCCAATGCCTATATTCAACCAATAGCCATTCCATACAACATAACGAACATATGGCAGGTGGGTGCGGTGGTTCCTTTCGTCGCAATCACTCCCAAAGGGATGTCAACTAATTCAGGGGTAGGTGACCTTGACCTCTTTGTTAAGCGACAGCTTTACCAAATAGACGGAAAAGCTAAAACCTTGCGAGGCATACTAAAAATAACAGAAACGCTACCCACAGGAAAAACTTCGGGAGAGCCTCCTTTGAGTGCAGACGCGTTGCAAACTAATGTAAGTACTGCAAATGCTTATGTTACCACTAAATTTGGTATTTATTCCGAAATCGGATACACATTCAAGGGCAACAATCTTACCGATAACTTTATTTACAACGTTGCTTTCGGGCTTCCCTTGTTCCCTCAGAAATATCCACCAAAACAATTGAATATCTATTTAGAATTCAATGGGGTCTATGAATTAGATGATATTGGCAATACACTCTTCATCTCACCGGGTTTGCAATTTATTGCAGGCAGGAAATTTCTGTTAGAATCGGGCATACAATTACCACTTGACCAAGCAGCCCCTGATGGGCGAAAAACAGATTACATCATTCGCTTAGGAACAAGAATATTAATCTTTTAAAGATTAAAAATATGAAACGTAGTTCACGAATACCATTTACAAAAAATTTAAAACTATGAGTAAATCGATAATCATTTTATTAGTTGCCTTTACCTTAGGTATCTCGGCAACATCCGCTCAAAAAAGCAAAGAATTTACAGGTATTGTAAAAATGGAAGTTAAGGGTTTATCCTGCCCGTTTTGTGCCTATGGATTGGAGAAAAATTTAAAGAAAATCTCCAACATCGAAAAAATTACTTTCAATGTAGAAGAAGCATTTGTCACATTGATAATTAAAGAAGGTCAGTCAGTCTTAGAGGAAGACCTCAAAAAAAAGGTCAAAGATGCAGGATTTACGGCCGGAGAAATTAAAGTAATCAGCAATGAATAAAGTTGTTTTGTTTTTTCTTGTCATTGTCTCCTTATTATCCTGCAACGAGTCCAAGAAGGCACTATGGGAGTTTAAGGAAACCATTAAACTCCCACAGGAGGTTCGCCCGCTTTCGATTGCCATCGAAGGCGGTGAAATTTGGATCTCTGACCCTGAACATAACAGGTTATTGAAAATTAATCGTAAAGGTGAATTATTAGATTCAATTACCGATTTGCAGCGACCGATGAACATTGATTTTTTCGAGGGAAAACTGTATATACCTGAATATCTTCCGGATAGGATTTTAGTAATTACCGAAAGCACCAAGGATTCTTTAACACTTGTAAATCAATTAAATGCACCGGCAAGTATAGATGTGTCAACATCACAAATAGCCATAGCCGACTTTTACCAACACAGAATAGTATTAAAAAATAAGGACGCTGAATTAGTTTTTGGCGAAGAGGGTAGCCAAAAAGGGCAATTTCATTACCCTACTGATGTGAAGTTATACAAAAACCAAATCTATGTAGCCGATGCTTACAATAATAGGGTTCAGGTGTTTGACAATAATGGCGTTTTTAAAGCAATAATCGGTGAAGATGCAGGTATTAACGTAGCATCGGGACTGGATGTCGAAGAAAACACCATTGCAATAACCGACCAGGAGAATAACAGGGTTTTGATTTTTAATTTGGAAGGCAATCTTCTTCAGGTTTTAACCGAAAAAATCAACTATCCCACGGATGTATTCCTAATCCAGGATGAGTTGTGGGTAGCAAATTTTAAAACCAATGAATTAACAATTTTTCAAAAGAAATAAAACTCAAAAAAAGAAATCGTAATGAGTAAAGAAACCATAAAACTCGACATCTCAGGAATGACCTGCGACCATTGTGCCACAGGCATTGAAAAACTACTTTCCAAAAACGAAGGCGTAAAAGAAGCCAATGTGAGCTATCCAAAAGCCACTTGTGAATGTTCTTTTGACCCTTCCAAAACCAGTAAAGAAGAAATCATCAGTACCATCAATGGCACGAAGAACTATCGTGTAATAGGTGAAATTTTGGAAAATGGAAATGGTGGCAATGAGCAGTTTGACCTAATCATAATCGGTGGCGGTTCAGCTGCATTTTCGGCAGCCATCAAAGCCGAAAGTTTGGGCTTGACTACCTTAATGGTAAATGGCGGTTTGGACTTTGGCGGAACTTGTGTGAACGTAGGCTGTGTGCCTTCCAAAAATCTGATCCGTGCAGGAGAAGCAGTCTACCATGCCAGCCATTCCAACTTTGAAGGAGTAAAACCCAAAGGAGCCGATATTGATTTTGCCCAAATTATCAAAGACAAGAAAAAAATGGTAGCCACTCTTCAAGAGAAAAAGTATATGGATGTGGTGAGTGATTTTGAAAACCTGACTATGCAAAAAGGTTGGGCAACTTTCAAAGACAACAAAACCATTGAAGTGGATGGAAAAGAGTATAAAGCCCTCAAATTTTTAATTGCCACAGGAGCCACTACCAACATTCCGACTATTGAAGGCTTAGATAAAATCGACTATTTGACCAATGTTTCCCTTTTCGATTTGGAAGATAAACCTGAAAGCCTGACCGTTATGGGAGCAGGTTATATCGGATTGGAAATCGCAATGGCGTACAATCGTTTAGGTGTAAAAGTCCGTGTCATAGAATTTACCGACCGAGTTTTGCGGACACAAACCCCGGACATCAGCGAAGCATTGGAAACCCAAATGCGAAAAGAAGGAATCGAAATTTTACCCAACTTCCGGGCTGTAAAGTTTGAGAAAAAGTCGAAGCGCAGCGGAGATCCCCAACTTGATTCGGGAGAAGACGAAACGATTATTCATTGCAAATGTCCCGATGGTTCGTTTACTCAAATTGTGGAGAAAGGCAAGGTAGTTATTGCCATAGGGACAAAGCCAAACACAAGCCAATTAGGATTGGAAAACATAGGTCTGGAACTTACCCAAAGTGGACATATATCGGTAAATGAAAAGATGGAAACCAATCTATTCAACATTTACGCAGCAGGAGACGTAGCGGATACGCCCGCTTTTGTTTATACAGCAGCGTTTGAAGGGAAAATTGCCGTTGAAAACGCTTTCTCAGGAGCAGAAAATAAAGCGGATTATTCTTCCTTGCCTTGGGTAATTTTTACTGACCCACAAGTAGCTGGTGCAGGAATTGATGAAGCACAAGCAGAAGCAAAAGGCATTCCGTTTGAAGTTTCCAAATTGGAGCTGAAAGACGTGCCCAGAGCAATAGCTGCAAACGATACAAGGGGATTTATCAAACTCATTCGCAACACAGAAACCGACAAGCTTATCGGTGCAAGAGTAGTCGCACCCGAAGGCGGAGAACTTATCCAGCAATTGAGCATGGCTATCAAATACGGAATAACGGTGAAAGATTTGGCAGACAGTTTCTACCCTTATTTAACTTTAGGAGAAGGCATCAAATTAGCCGCGATAACCTTTGGAAAAGATGTCTCAAAATTAAGTTGTTGTGCGAGTTAGAGAAAAGGCAAAATAAATTTGGAGACCACCCCCTGACCGGACCCATCTTTGTAGCGTAATCTATTTTAATCATTAAAAATGAAGCACAATGAAACGCCAAATTGAAATATTTACAGCCGGATGTCCGGTATGTGAACCAGGGCCATAAATGAAGATCAAAAGGCAACAAAATATTTTGAGTTATTACTTTTGCAGACTAATAACTCGGGAATTGATCGGAAAGAAATTCAAGAAGCAAAGGAATTTATTGGCAATTAGATAATTGAGGAATGGAAAACGACGAGGCCCAACAACTCACCTTTCGTAACTTGCGAAGCACAAGCTGTCTGCCCTCCCGATCGCGATCCTGGTTGCGCAAAACTATTTTCCAGACATTGTAAGCAAATCAACATAACACATCATGATACCAGAAAATGAAAAGGAGCTTTCACCGGAACAACCTGCCTTGTCGGCAGGCAGGCGCGATGAACTGCTCGAAGTATTGAAAGCCCGTTTTGAGAAAAATAGGATCCGCCATAAAGGACTTGATTGGGAGAAAATACAAGCAAAGCTGGAACTCGCTCCTGATAAACTTTGGTCTCTTCATGAAATGGAAAGAACCGGCGGTGAACCGGATGTTGTCAGCCAGGATCTAAAGACAGGCGAATTCATTTTTTATGATTGTTCGCCTGAGAGTCCTATTGGTCGCAGAAGTGTTTGTTACGACCGGGAAGGGCAGGAATCCAGGAAAGAATTCAAACCTGCAACTAATGCTCTTGACATGGCCGTGGCAATGGGCATTGAACTTTTGGGGGAAGAGCAATATCGGGAGCTTCAGAAACTGGGAAAGTTCGACTCAAAAACATCAAGCTGGTTGAAAACACCTGCTGAGATCAGAAAACTCGGTGGTGCTCTCTTTGCAGATTTCCGTTACGGCAATGTATTCGTTTACCACAACGGTGCACAATCCTACTACGGCGCCAGGGCATTCCGTGGTTCGCTCAGGGTCTGAAAACCGATACACTTATTGATCAGGAAAAACAATCTCTTTCAACTCAAAACCCCTAAAGTTGCTATCGGGATGTGATTCGATATCGCAGTTTTCTCAAAGCCCGAAAACCTGATTGCAAATAGGATCCGGCAATTTCTCAGGGACAAGTTTTTTGTTTCTGCGAAGGCCTGAATTATACCAGAAACTATTAAACCAAAAAACTTGCCTTTCTCAGCAAGTTTTTGACTCCAAATAATTTCGAATCTTACTTTTTCTCTGTCTGGTTCTCAATTCCAACACCACCTAATCCGGCTAAGAATTCGGAAAGATATTTGGCAAATTCATGGGGCTGCTCCAGATTGGAAACGTGACCTGCATCTTCAATAACCTGAAGTTTTGACCCTTTAATAGCTGCATTCATAGATTCAGATTGAGCAAGGGGTGTTACTATATCTTCTCTTCCACAGATAATCAAAGTTGGGATGCTTATTTCACCCAAAGACGAGCAAGTTTCTGAGCGCTCGGCAAGTGCTGTCAATCCCCGAGTAATAATGTATTGAGAATTAGCAAAGACAACGTCTCTCAATTGATCGACAGTTTCCTTTTTGTTTTTTGGTGAATCTACGTGGAAAACGTTTTTAATAAACTCCTCATTGAATTTATTAACTCCATTCGCCTCAATATCTTCAATTACTTTATAGCGTTTTTCCTTCCCCTCAGCAGTGTCGGCAATGCATTGTGTATCACATAAAACCAACCCCTCAAATCTGGTGGGGAATCTTTTCAGAGCATTTAATGCGATGTAGCCACCCATAGACAGCCCGCAAACAATCGCTTTTTCGATTTTTAATTTGTCCATAAACCTGATCAAATCCTCCGCAAACAAATCAATGCTCAGCGGTGAATATTCATCAGTAGATTTTCCAAATCCTCTGATATCACAAGAGATCAATCGATAGGTAAATTTCAAAAACTCAAGTTGAAACTCCCACATGGTTTTGTCGAAAGGAAAACCGTGTAAAAAAATTACCGGAATGCTTCCTTCTCCAACATCATCATAAGATAAATCAAAGTCATTTACTGAGACACTTAGATTGTATCCTTTAAATTTTGGTTTCATGGTGTATTGTTTTAAAAAATATGTTTATCCTCTTTGTTGCCGGTACTGTGAAATGAATCAATTATGGCATCTACCTTGCCCAGCCACAGGATTCTGATTTTTAAAATAATTCTTTAACGATTAGAGTTTTGTCAACTCCCAAATCGACTAATTGAGTTTCTACTGCTTCTATCATTGGCGGCGGACCACATATATAAAAATGCTGATTCAGGTTTGCTACGTTTTTTTGAAGAAAATCCTTTGTGATTTTTCCATAATGATATCCTTCAATTTTCTCTTCGGATAAAATATTGATAAATGAATCCCCCAGTAACTCTTTGAATTCCTTTTCGAGAATAATATCAGCTTTGGTTTTATTACCAAAAACCAACATGTTTTTTCCTATTGCATTTTTAGCTTTCAAACCTCTCAAAATGGAAATAAAAGGGGTAACTCCAGCGCCGCCGGCAATAAATACACCTTCGCCTTTATAGTTTATCGTCCCAAAAACATCGTGCAGCACCAACTCGTCACCCGCCTTTAAGTTTAACATCTCCTTGGTAACACCGTCGTGCTCGGAATAAATTTTAATTGTAAACTCCAAAAAATCGAGGGCTGGTAAATTTGTAAACGTAAAGGGTCTTTTTTCTTTTACCCAGACACTCTTATTGATGGATAATTCGGCAGCCTGTCCGGGCACAAAATCGAATCCGGAAGGTTTACTCGCAACAATTCGAATCACATCATGAGTTACATTCTCGATCGATTTGATTTTTATGATACAATGTTCCATTGGTTTTTTTGTTAATAAGTTTTCAAAGACACTTTCAAATCCGATTAATCAATCACCGGAATGATATAAACAACTTTAGAAGAGCATCATACAACTGGCTCTCTTATAACAAAGCATTATTCCCTAGCCAAAAAGTAATGAATAGGCTTTGTACCCGGTATTCATACTGACCACACATTTACAGTAATTAAGCCAACTGCACCCGAAAAACTTCTTCATGATCCTGACAATCCTTTTTGGACTTTCAATGTGTACTTCTAACTTTCAAACGCCAACCCAAATGGAATTCTTTTGGAAGCTTCACCTGACATTGGATCCACCAAATGAAGCTCTAATCCATTTGAATTGCCCCTGTTGTATTTATTTTTCACATTCCCCAACTTGATTAAACGAAATTTCAGTTTCTTCAACCATTCTTTTACCTACTCAATTCCTGTACGGGCACTAATAATTAGCCTTGAAATTTCTTTTGGATTGATTTTTCTAAAAAATTATCCTCCCAATAAAAATTGCCAATTCTGGGGAAAACCTACCTCAATTGATCATTGTCACATCAGGTTTTTCCTATGACTGCGAATATGATTGGAAAGAGTTTATGAATATACGCTTTCTTGCCACTAACCAAATAAAACAAGGTTTGAAGTCCAAATGTATGTGCTCCACCGCGCCTGTGCGCCCGTGGCGTAGCGGACAGGTGTGGTCTGATAGCGATCGGACTGTCGACCGTCTTCCGAGCTATCGGAATGTGGACGATTATCCGCTGCTTTAACAACCTATTTTGGTCCTACTGGCAAAGTTGCGGAAAATCATAAAAGAGTTAAAGGCCTTGTTTTTTTGTCATAAGATTTGAAAAGATTGATACTTTCCCTGAATTGCGAAAAGAGTTATTGGATTCACTTTTTCATTTCCAGTTAAAGAAATATTTACCGCAACAGGAAGTTTTGAAGGCAGTTGATTCGTTCCGGCAAATAAATGGAAGAGATACGGTTGAAAAAGATCACCTAAGCAATGGGATTAATAGGAAACAAAATATTCCCATCAACCTTCCCCTGTTTTTTGCGGCACATTTTTTATCAATTGATATGGAACCGGCGAATCTCCAACCTGGATTATCACCTTCCCAACAATCAGGATGACCACAATACCAATCCCGTCAGGGATATCCGATTGGTATCGAGAAGTTTTAACCTCCGGACCCAGGCAACAACAGACCTGACTTAAATCATTTTATCAGAACTGAAGAGAAGCCAACTCCAAGTGAAACAATGCTTATCTTAAAGTATAAATTCTTCAATCACATAAATACTCACCATTATGGGCATTTATCAAAAGAGACCAAGCGGCAGCAATCCCCCGAAAACCTCCGGCAAAATCCCAAAACAAGCCAAACGCACTCCGCTGCCTCTGGGGAAAATCTTTCTTTTTTTCTGGATATTAATGCTGGTAAACTACCTGGTCGTAAATGTCTTTTTCCCTGATGAGGAAGCACCGGTTAAAATTTCCTACACCATTTTCAGGGAAGAGGTTTTGAATGACAATGTGAAAGCCATTTATACGAAGGGTGAAATCATTTCCGGAAGATTTGAAAATAAGATAACCTATACTCCTCCTGCACTGAATAGTAAGATTGAACCTGGTGAAGAGAAGGAAGTCACCAATTTCACCACTATACTTCCTGCCTTTTCGGTGGAAAGTCTGGAAGCCCTATTGATCGAGCATCAGGTAGAGATTTTGGCGGATCCTATCGTCGAGGAGACCAGTATTTTCAGGACAATTCTGACCTATTTTGGCCCGGTTATCTTACTCGTTTTGTTTTATGTCTGGCTCTTTCGTCGATCTCAAAAACAAGGAGGAGCAGGATTCGGAGGGCTGATGGGGATCGGACAAAGCAAGGCAAAACGGTTTGATCAGGAAAACGCCACGAAGGTCACGTTTGATGATGTGGCAGGAATCGATGAGGCTGAAAATGAGCTGGTGGAAATTGTAGATTTTTTGCGGAATCCGGAGAAATATACGCGTCTGGGCGGAACTGCACCTAAAGGCGTTTTGCTTGTCGGCGCTCCCGGCACGGGTAAAACTTTGTTGGCGCGAGCGGTAGCCGGGGAATCGGGCGTTCCGTTCTTTTCCATGAGTGCTTCCGAATTTGTAGAAATGATCGTGGGCGTTGGGGCAGCGCGGGTTCGCGATCTGTTCAAAACGGCGCGGGAAAATGCGCCCGCTATTATCTTCATCGATGAGCTTGATTCGATTGGCCGGTCCCGGGGACAATACATCACGAGCGGAGGAAGCGAGCAGGAGCAGACACTCAATCAAATCCTGACGGAAATGGATGGCTTTTCCAGCAAAGAAGGAGTCATCGTATTGGCAGCAACCAATCAGCCTGAAATCCTCGACAAAGCCTTGCTCCGGGCAGGAAGATTTGACCGCCGGGTGGTCGTGAATCCTCCCGATAAAACTGGCCGAATAGAAATTTTGAAAGTGCATACCAGGAAAGTTCCGCTGGAAAAAAACTTCAGCTATGAAGAAATCGCCTCTGCAACTCCCGGTTTCACCGGCGCGGATCTGAAAAACCTGGTCAACGAAGCGGCTTTATTGGCAGCACACAATGAAGCTGATAAAGTCACTAATAAAGACTTCATCGATGCCCTGGAAAAGATAGTCCTGGGACCGGAACGCCCCATTTTACTATCTCTTCAGGATCGCGAGCGGATCGCCTATCATGAAAGCGGACATGCGATTCTGGGCTTGGTAGTGCCGGGTGCCGATCCAGTCAACCGGGTTACGATCGTGCCCCGCGGACAAGCGCTTGGCGTCACTTATCAGCGACCCGACAGCGACCGGTACAATTATCAGGAACTATATTTACGAGCGCGAATCACAGGAATGCTTGGCGGCAGGGCAGCGGAAGAGATTGTGTTTGGCACCAAAACAACCGGTGCAGAAAAAGATATCGAACAGGCCACAGAAATTGCACGCGGAATGGTGACCCGCTGGGGAATGAGCAAAGAACTCGGAATGGTGCAGCTCGCTCCCCGACAAAATGAATACCTGGGTGTTTCCTATGGCGGAACCGCAAAACCTTTTAGTGAAGACACTGCCAAAAAGATAGACCAGGAAGTATTGAAGATCATTGATGAATGCCACAAGGAATCACTTCGATTGTTGACAATTCACCGCAAGAAACTCGATGCACTGGCAAATGCATTGCTGGAGCGGGAGACACTGGATGAGCAGGAAATCCTGGAAGTGACAGGCCTGCCACCGGCCCCGGAACTGGATTCAAAAAAGATTTAAGTGGCTAATAAATTTGGTTTCTTCGGCCAATCTCTGTTTAGGCAAGAGAAGATGCGCTTTTTCGATTCGGATTAAATAGGGTTCGCAGGCAATTTGTATTGAACCCACGCGAAGCAAGATCAAAAGACCTTATTTTTGGAAATATTCTTAACTCGCAATAGACCCCATCACGTCCAAAATCAATCACCAAAAGCAGCTCATGAATCTTATTGAAAAAATTAAAACCGCTCCGGAATCCATCAGTTTTTCCGAAGTAATCTCTTACATCGATGAAAATTTCTCCTTCTCCCCTACCAGCTTTACCAACGGCAAAACCATCAATGAAGCGAATCAAAACAACGGTTCCTGCAAGATATTTACTTTTGCAAAACTTCAGAATCTGGCCCGGGAACAGACCTTAAACCTATTCGGAGACTATTATCGGAAGGATGTACTCGGAAATTCCGAAGGAACAGATCACCAAAACATCCGAAACTTTATGGTTTCCGGCTGGGAAGGAATCGCTTTTGACGGGGATGCCTTACAGGCAAAATAAGGTTGATTTTAAATCTGGGGAGACAAAAAGTTTATCCCGGAACTGATAGACACTATCCTGCTTCTCCGGAAGCCGGACATTTCCTGGTAGCTGGCGAGTGCGTGTCGCTCGTGACTGAAATTTCAGGGAGAGTTTAAGCTTCTCAAGGTTTTTCCGGTCTCCGGGTCTACGCTGTGCATCCCAGTGTCATTTTCATAAAAGCCATTACGGAGACCCCTTCTGGGGTTTTCTTTCCATTTAGGGTCAATGAAAGATTAACTCCCTTCAATATTTAATAGATTTACATTAAGCTAACGGTCTGATTAATCCCCTACTTTTCATCCTTGGAAACATACCTGATTGATACTGATTCCTTCCAACTCACCCAAGGTGATTTCATAATCCGGTTATTGGTGGCCATCGGGATCGGAGCCATCATCGGAATGCAGCGGGAGCACGCTGCATTGAATGAAAAAGTACCGGGTTTTGCCGGCATCCGAACATTCGTTTTTGTGGTTCTCCTCGGCTTCATGGCCGGGTTGACTTATTACCTCCTTTCTCCCTTAGTGTACTTCGGGATTCTCCTCTCAGTAGCAATCGTAACCGGCGTTTCCTATTGGATTACAGCCATGAAAGGTGACATAGGCGCCACCACAGAATTCACAGCATTGATCGGTTTTGTGTTGGGCACAATGGCTTTTCTCGGGATCATCGAACTCAGCCTGACGATAACCGTTTTGGTGGTGGTATTTCTTTCTGCAAAATTTAAACTCCATGAAATCGTTGGCAAAATCACAACTGATGAGCTTTATGATTTTATCCGGTTTGTGGTTCTTGCGCTTCTGATTTTTCCATTCCTCCCTGACGAAACTTTCGGCCCTTACGACATTCTGAATCCCCGCGAAATTGGCTGGGTGATAATCCTGACCTCCGGATTAGGCTTGATTGGATATATTCTGATGAAGTTTCTTGGTGCCAAAAAAGGAATTCTCCTGAGCGGAATCATCGGAGGATTGGTTTCCAGCACGGCCACTACCTGGGTTTTTGCCAAAAAAAGCAAAGAAAGTGAAGCCCTCTCGCATAACTGCGCCACCGCTATTTTAGCTGCCTCTTCCATCATGATCATCCGGGTTCTTATTTGGACTTTTATCTTCAATAAATTCTTTTTCAATGAATTATTTTTCATCATCTTTTTGGTCTTCATGGCAGCGATGGGAATTACGTTGTTCCTGTATTTTACCAAAGGAAAAAAGGAAGTTTTTGACACCGAAATCCCAAAAGGCAAGCCTTTGGATTTGGTCGGCGCTTTGGTTTTTGGACTGATCTACACAATTATTTTGCTGGTAGTGAGCTACGCAAACGAAAATCTGGGAGAGCGGGGAATCTTGATTTCCAGTGCGGTTGCAGGCCTTTCGGATATAGATGCGATCACAATTTCTGTCTCCAAATTAGCCGGTGTCCGGCTGGATTTATCCATAGCAGCTATCGCCGTATTGATTGCAACAATCTCAAATACACTGGTCAAAATGGGAATAGGAATCTGGGCAGGTAGCCAGACATTGAGAAAAGACCTGTATCTGGGGTATGGGGTTATTTTTATCGCAGCAGTGCTGGCCTTACTTTTCCTCTGAGAAATTTAGGTCCTGGTGAATCTGATTGAATCTTTCCTTCGGAAGAGTAGAACTTGGAGCCTTGTTTCTTGCCACGATCATGGGTATGATGGTTTCGACAGATGGCAAATCCAATTGGTACAAGGGCGTGCAGCTAATCGTGAACCTGATCATCGGGATTCTATTCTTCTTTGTGCCGGAAAATTTGTAACCGGAGAACACGGACAAACCAAGTCTTGGGCAATTTGTGCTACTTTTAACCAAAAGTACCCAATGAAAAAATCAAGCAAACGTTCTGTTTTTAGAATCGTGTGGTTTAGCCTCGTTGGGATTTTTATGGTTTGGAATATTGGCACTTATCAATCAAGAAACCTGCCCTCAGACACTTTTGAAAACTCTGAAAAAGTATCGGTCGAGGTGACAAAAGATCAGATTATTTTCAAATCAAACCTCTCAAACAAAAGCCTGGAAGTGATTTTTTTTCAGGGTGCTTTGGTCGACCCTAAAGCCTATGCACCGCTATCCCGGAAACTGGCCGAGGCAGGATTTACCACTCATCTTATTAAAACACCCTTTCGTTTGCCTCTATACGGATATCAGAAAATCTCAGAAATTTTTGATTTGGAAGAAGGAAACTATGTGATCGGGGGTCACTCTCAAGGAGGGAAAATGGCAGCCCGGTTTGTATTCGAAAACCCCGAGTTACTAAAAGGCCTGTTTCTATTGGGAACTTCACATCCCAGGGATATAGACCTTTCTAATCTTTCAATCCCTTCACTAAAATTATATGGTGAATTAGATGGATTGGCAAGTGTGGAAGAGGTAGAGGCTAATGAATCAAAACTTCCAACTGGCTGCCAGTCCATCATGATTGAAGGAGGAAATCATTCACAGTTTGGATACATCGGAACGCTTCTGACTGATAATCATGCAGGCATTCCATTGGAAAAACAACAAGAATTGACACTTTCACATTTGAAAGTCTTCCTGAATGGCATCGAAAATTCCCTTTTGAAATAGAAACCATATAATCAATCCTTAAATCCTACCCTTGATGTCCTCTCCACACAAAACTTCCTTCCAGTTTATCAGCGAACCATCCGATGTCAATTTTGGAGGAAAAGTCCACGGAGGTTCTGTCATGAAATGGATCGATCAGGCTGCTTACACCTGTGCCCGCACCTGGTCAGAATCCTATTGCGTGACAGTTTATGTAGGTGGTATCCGGTTTTACAAACCGATCAATATCGGTGAGGTGATCAAGATTGATTGCCAGGTAATTTTTACCGGAACCTCCAGTATTCACATCATGGTGGAAGTCTATTCAAGGAGTTTCGAAGAAAAGAAGTTTGAAAAAAAGACACACTGCATTATCATTTTTGTGGCCGTGGATGAAAAAGGAGAACCTAAAAAAGTTAAGCCTTGGGTCCCCAAAACTGAAAAAGAGAAAAAACTTCAGGAATACGCCCTGAAACTCAAAACCCTCCGGGAAGAAATCCATCAGGAGATGAAAGGATTCTTTAACGAGTAACTTTTCACAGTATAAGATTTTCAGCCTATGAAACTTGATTATCTTCTTGAGTTTAATCCAATATTGCTCGCCCTTTTTGCCACGCTTTTTACATGGGGCGTGACTGCAGCGGGATCTGCTTTGGTATTCACTTTCAAAACCATCAATCGGAGAATCCTGAACCTGATGCTGGGTTTTGCTGCAGGCATCATGATTGCTGCAAGTTTCTGGTCACTGCTGAGCCCGGCTATAGAAATGGAGGAAGTTAAAAACCCGGGGTTAGGTTGGGTACCTGCTTTGGTTGGATTTTTATCGGGAGGGGCTTTTTTGCTCTTGATTGACAAATTACTCCCTCACCTTCACAGCCGATTTCAGATTGAAAAATCGGAAGGAATCAAGACCTCCTGGACCAGAAGCGTTTTGTTAATCCTGGCAATCACCCTCCATAATATCCCGGAAGGATTGGCAATTGGTGTTGCTTTTGGAGCTATGGCAGTCAATCCTGATATGGCAATCCTGACCGGAGCTGTCAGTTTGACGATAGGGATTGGTCTCCAGAATTTCCCGGAGGGTGCGGCAGTTTCCATTCCTTTGAGAGGCGAAGGCTTCACCAGATTCAAAGCTTTTGTGTATGGTCAGCTTTCCGGAATTGTAGAACCTTTCGCCGGAGTTTTTGGAGCTTTATTGGTAATCACTATTACTCCGCTACTCCCCTATGCTCTCTCCTTTGCAGCAGGTGCTATGATTTTTGTGGTGATCGAGGAATTGATTCCCGAATCTCAAATCGGAGACGAAACTGATCTTTCCTCCATCGGTGTGATGATCGGTTTTGCCACTATGATGGTTTTGGATGTTGGATTGGGGTAAGGAGGTTTTTTGGGATAAGTAAAAAATGCTCCCCACGATTTGAAATCCGGGGAGCATTCTAAAAAGATTTTACTCTTTAATCTTTTTCAGGAAAAGATCTTCCACATAAAACTGCCAATCTGTAAACTTAACAGCCTGATTGGCGAGATGGCGGTGATGATCCTGGTCCAAAATGTAGTCGGCAGGTTTATTCAGGGATCGGGTTTTGCCATAAACAGCTTCCAAATCATCCTGAATTGACCTCCACTCTTCCTCCATTCCTGCCAGTTTTGCTTTTGCTTTATTTCGCTCTTCCCCGCTTGGATGATCCAGTTGGGCAAGTGTAATCAAGGCTCTATTTGAAAATTGGACCGACTTCGCCACTTGTTCATACACTTCAAGAGTGTAGGTATTTCTGACAGCCAGCTTTTTGGATTCGCTGATTTTCTGAAGAACTGAGTCCACTTTCAACAGATTCTGTTCAGCCATGGCGATTTTCGACTTATACTTTTCTGTCCAGATTCCAGCAGAGTCCGGATTCGGCATACTGATCAACCCCTGCTCCATTGGGTTTTTCATTTTTCTCAAGTTGTTTCGATCCTTCGAATCCAGCAGGGCATTTTTCCAAAAGGCTACGGAACCTTCAAGTGAATCAATAAACTCCAACTCTTCCGAAGCCAGTGCCGGTCCGAAAGCCCGGTGTCTGTAAGCTGCCTGAAGTTCCTCTGTATTTCTCTTTTCTCCCGACCAGGTATATTCTGCGAAAATGGCTATTCCCCGACCGTACAATTCGAAGTGCGGTGAGTCATCATCCCAGAGAGTGAGCAGCAAGCCGTCTGCCTTATTCCTGATGGATATCAGCGCAAAATCCCGGATGTTATTGTTATTGCTTTGATCCTGTGGCATGAGATTCCAGCGTGTCTGCCCGGCTGTTGCGCCCATGACTTTAAACCCATTATCAGTAAACCACTGGATAGCACGGTTATTCCCCGGAGATTCCGGCATATCGTAGTTCCAGCGCATGTAGACGCAGTTTTTAGGAAAAAGATCAATGTACTTATTCAGATTTGGTTCATTCGCCTGCCAGATGCTGTCCACCTGATTCTTGGTCAGTTTACTATCATAGATCGAGCGGTAAACGCCCGCATTTTGCAATGGCATATCATCCCAAAAGATCGGCGTCAGATTTTTTTCGGCGGCATATTGACTTACCCTGTTTAGCCAGGTCAGCTGCAATTCAAGCGGGGATTTCCCGCTATTTCTCCCGGTTGTATGCACCTCATCTCCTCCCACATGCAGGTAATTTGCATAAGGAAAAGCCTTCAATGCATCCTCATACAGGTCAAACTGAACTTTGTACGTTTCTTCATTCAGCGGATTAAAAGCCCAATCACTCTCGGGATCGTCTCTCAGCGGAATGTATTGCCCGTGCTTCAGAATAAAGGAAGCATGCCCAAGCCCCTGCACCAACGGACTGATCCGGATATTTCTGGCCATCGCATATTCACTGATTTCCTTCCATTCTTCAATGGAAAATGCATCCGAAGAAGCGACTTTTGGCTGAAGCTGGTAGCCGAGTTTATCTTCAATTTCAAGAATGATGGCGTTAATCTTCATTCCTGCCAGCCTGTCCATCAACTCGTAGTAATATTTCTTTT
Organism: Algoriphagus sp.; assembly: GCA_036676605.1. Taxonomy (GTDB): domain Bacteria; phylum Bacteroidota; class Bacteroidia; order Cytophagales; family Cyclobacteriaceae; genus Algoriphagus. The sequence goes on along the minus strand of JAKFCO010000056.1, from coordinate 12,344 downwards.
TCTCCAGATGATGCTTCACATCCAGGTGGATCGCCCGATATGCCAAAGCAGGTTCATCCCGGATCGTACAAACCGGAAGGGCTACTCCCTGATCCCGTGAATCCTCCAGTAGCTGCCCAAGTGTCATCAACCCATACCAAAGTCCCTGATCTGTCGAAGCTTTGATTTCAACTTTTTCATTTGAAACCTGAAGTGAGTAGCCTTCTGGTTTGATTTCCATCTCCGGATCCAGGGAAAAGCTTATTTCTTCTTTTTGTAAATCTGTAAAGGGTTTTCCTGAGATAAAATGTGCTTTGGCTTGCTCAAAAACTTCCCGCAAATCATCTTCTTTCAGGTCAGAAGTTGCTGTGATTTCAAAAGAGGAAGGGCTCGGTAAAATCCTGAATTGGGCATCGGATTTGGCTGATGGGGAACAGGACCAAAAAACTGTCAGAAATGAAATCAGAATCAGTGCAGAAATGGATCGCATAGGTTGGGGTTTATTAAGTCAATCGAAAGATTTGAGCCATAAATTAGAAAATATCAGAGATAATATCTCATCAAATTTGCCTAATCCGGACTTAATCCATGTGCGGGCTTTTTTATTCCTCTTTTTTCTCTAATTTTTAGCTGAAGCTTTGGAGCATACCCTGAACCAGACTTTAGACCCAACCCAATAACCCAAAATGATTACATTTCTAATTATCCTTTTAGCGCTGGCTTTGATTCTGATTGCCATCGTCAAGTTTGACATCCATCCGTTTCTCGCACTTTTTGTAGGCGCCATTCTCTATGGACTGATGATGCAAATGCCTTCTGATCTGATTTTGAAGTCAATTACCGAGGGTTTTGGAGGAGTGATGGGAAGTGTCGGGTTGCTGATTCTTCTGGGTGTGATCATGGGTACCTTTTTGGAAAAAACCGGCGGAGCAATCGTCATTGCTGATCGAATCCTGAAGTGGATCGGGGAAAAATCAGTCAACCTCTCGATGATGCTCAGCGGATGGATTTTGTCTATTCCTGTTTTTGGTGACAGCACCATCATCATGATGAATCCAATTGCCAAATCCCTTTCTGCAAAAAGTAAAATATCCTACGCAGCTACTATAGTTGCCCTCTCGCTCGGCGCCATGTCAAGCCATGCGCTGGTTCCTCCGACTCCTGGCCCCATAGCCACAGCCGGAATTTTGGAAGCCGATTTGGGGCAAATGATTTTCTGGGGCATCATCGTTTCCCTTATTACCCTGATTCCAATCTACTTTTTTGTCAACAAGTTCGTGACCCAAATCCCGCTCGAAGCCAAAATGGTGGCGGATGAAAGTCTCCTGGAGAGAAAACAACTTCCTTCCTTTTTCTCTTCTTTATTGCCAATCATCATCCCTTTATTTCTGATCATTTTGGCATCCATTGCCAAGTATCCGACCAAGCCATTTGGGGAAGGTGATTTTTATAAAGTCGTTGAATTCATCGGTACTCCCGTGATTGCACTGCTTCTCGGTGCTTTTCTTTCCTTTACTTTGCCTAAGAAGTTTGACAAAAAATTGCTTTCCGCTTCAGGTTGGATTGGCGAATCCATCCTGCTTGCAGCTCCCGTAATTCTGATAACCGGTGCCGGTGCGGTATTTGGGAAAATGCTTCAGAATTCAGGAATCGGGGATTTGGTAACCTCAAATATGAGTGATGCAAACTGGGGAATTTTCCTTCCCTTCCTGATCGCATTTGCGCTGAAAACCGCCCAAGGCTCAACCACCGTTGCGATGATTACCACAGCTTCTATAATTGCTCCGCTTCTGGGACCTCTTGGATTGGATAGCGAAACAATGCGGGTATTCACAGCTTTGGCAGTTGGCGCAGGTTCGCTCGCAATCTCCCACGCTAACGATAGCGGATTCTGGGTAGTGACCCAACTATCTGGCATGAGCATAAAGCAAGGCAATAAATCACACAGCATGGGAACAATGGTCGCGTCCGTGACGGCGATTGCGGCGATTTATGTGTTGACTTTGGTGGTGAGCTAATCTTCATCATTCGATATTCGATATCCATCATTTGATGTTATTATTCGACATTCATTCGATGTTCATTATTCGATGTTCATTATTCGATATTCTTTTTCAAAAAATTGAAGGTTTTGAAAAAGAATCTTTCTGTAAGGCTTTGAGTAAAAGATTCTAAAAGAAAAAAGGGGACAGAATATTCTCTGCCCCTTTTATTTCAAAATTTTTAATTCGATTCTGACAAACAAACTAGTATCTAAAAGCGATTTTAATTAGGATAATTAATCTCTCAACGTATTCTCTGAAGTGAGTAAATTGATAACCTTTCGCGGAAAAGTTGAAGCCTCTCTGTGATTCAATCCTTTTTCGCAGTTTTTTCCTTTGTCACTTTTTAAAGCCAAAAAGTAACCCAAAACCTTAATGCCAGGTTATTTACTTCAAATAGGCAATGTTTAGTAAAGACGGAATCATTCGGGGCTATTTGATTTTAAACATTGATCAACCCTAAAAATGGGTGGATTTCTCTCGTTTCACTTCGAGAACTAACCCATTTTCTTTACGGTCTGATCTGCTGTTTAAAACCGTAAATTCCCTAGGGCATTACCTAACCCGAAACATTTCAACTCACCGAATGCTGCCCTCCAATTCCGACACTTTTTATAAAATGATCTTACGTGCAACATTGTGAAGAGTCAGATAGAAAAATTGAAGGATATGAAAAACAACCATTCCAGCCAGGATTTAGCTGTAAGGCTTTGAGTAAAAGATTCTAAAAGAAAAAAGTGGACAGAATATTCTCTGCCCCTTTTATTTCAAAATTTTTAATTCGATTCTGACAAACAAACTAGTATCTAAAAGCGATTTTAATTAGGATAATTAATCTCTCAACGTATTCTCTGAAGTAAGTAAATTGATAACCTTTCGCGGAAAAGTTGAAGCCTCTCTGTGATTCAATCCTTTTTCGCAGTTTTTTCCTTTGTCACTTTTTGAAGCCAAAAAGTAACCCAAAACCTTAATGCCCGGTTATTTACTTCAAATAGGCAGAGTATAGTACTGGAAGAAGCATTCTTGGCTATTTGATTTTAAACATTGATCAACCCTAAAAATGGGTGGATTTCTCTCGTTTTACTTCGAGAACTAACCCATTTTCTTAACGGTTTGATCTGCTGTTTAAAACCGTAAATTCCCTAGGGCATTACCTAACCCGAAACATTTCAACTCACCGAATGCTGCCCTCCAATTTCGACACTTTTTATAAAATGATCTTACGTGCAACATTGTGAAGAGTCAGATAGAAAAATTGAAGGATTTGAAAACAATCATTCCAGCCAGGATTTAGCTGCAAGGTTTGGGGTAAAAAGATTCTAAAAGAAAAAAGGGACAGAATATTCTCTGCCCCTTTTATTTCGTATTTCGTATTTCTAATTTACCTGGCCGTCCATCCCCCGTCAACCGTCACCATCGAACCTACCATATATTTTCCGGCATCGCTGGCGAGGAAAATAGCAGCTCCCTGAATCTCTTTCAACTCTCCCCATCGACCCAAGGCAGTAGCGCCAACGACAAACTTTTTACCTTCTTCAGTGTCTGCGATCGGAAGATTCATTTCCGTTAAAAATGGTCCCGGACAAATGGCATTCACAGTGATATTAAATGGAGCAAATTCCAGCCCAAGAGCTCGTGTCATCTGAACAACTGCGCCTTTGCTGGAAGCATAGGGAGTTCGGTTCGAAAGACCAACCAATCCCAGCGTACTCGCCAGATTGATAATACTGCCTTTTCCGGCTGACTTCATATAAGGAGTCACAGCCCTGCATGCCAGCCAGGTTCCTGTCACGTTTACTTCCATGACTTTGGTGAAATCCTCCGGTTTCAATTCGTCGATTGCTCCCCGAATATTGATCCCTGCACTATTGATCAGGATATCAATACTTCCAAATGCTTCGAAAGCTGTCTTCGCCATCTCTTCCATCTGAGACTGATTGACCACATCTGCAGAAAAAGTCTTGGCTTTTACTCCGTATTCCTTCGCTATCTGAGCGGCAGCTTCATCTCCGTCGGAGGCATTTCTGCTGACCAACATTACATTGGCACCTGCGGAAGCAAGACCTGCTGCCATCGCAAGTCCGAGACCTTTGGAACCTCCGGTGATGATTGCCGATTTGCCTTTGAGACCAAAAAGATTGATTCCCGGAAGTTGGCTGAGATCGAGTTGATTTGACATGTTTTGGGTTGGTTATTGGTTAATAGGTTATTGAATAGGTAAGAAATCTGTAAGTGGTAAAAAGTGAGTGGTAAGTAGAAATACAACTCACAACTTACTTCTCACTTTTTACAAAATTATAGAAGATATGTGCACTTAGGTCATCAAGGTTGGTTATAAGAAAGCCCGGAATTTAAGGGGGAGTTGCGCCAGCTTCGGTCAAATCATAAATCCAGAAATCATATATCCGAAATCATAAATCCGACATCCCAAATCCGAAATCAAAATCCCCCTTGCCCCCTTTTGATAGGCATTCCTGTTTCAATCTAACTTCGGAATTTAAGGGGAAGTTGGCCCTCTTCGGTATCTGACATCATAAATCATATATCCGAAATCATAAATCCGAAATCAAAGATCCGAAATCCGAAATCAAACTTTCTGACTTCAAATTTCAGACTTCTAACTTCCTACATCCCCAACTTCTCCTTGCTATAAGCCAAGCAAGCAAGATTATTACTTTCCTCAAAAGCCAGTTTTTGTTCCGGATCGAGTTTATTGATGCTTGGGAGTTCTCCGGAGAATTCTTTAGCCTTCACCAGTCTTAAGATTTTAGCCAGATCCTGTGGTCTTGCATTTTCGAAAGTTGCCCAATAGCTATCCTCCAGGCAAGGAATCTGAAGCGGATCACGCGTGATCATTTCAAGGCTGAAAGTGATATCCGGATTGTATTTCCTGCAAAGGTCCACTCCCGATTTCAAGTCAACTATCCCCGTTCCCAGAGGAACTTCAGACAGCAAAAATCCTTTTTCATATTCCTTCACGCCCATATCCTTTATGTGTGTGGAAAAAGCATAAGGTGCCAGCGTGCTGATCACGTGATCCGATTCTTCAAGCAAGGATAAATTATTCCCAAAGTCCAGCGTCACTCCCACCCATTCACTGCTCAGGTTTTTGATTAAATCCGCCAATTCCTGAGCTTTCCAGTCTTTATGATTTTCAACTGCGAGTTTCATTTTATGCTTTCGCACGATTGGTTCGGCAAGGCGAATGGAGTTCAACGAGTTGGTCTTGAAAGTCTTCCATTCTGCATCTGTTTTGAAATTCTCATAGCGTCTTCCGCTCAGGCAAACGGTGCGGAGAACAGTCGCTCCGGCCTCTTTCGCAGCTAAAACCTCTCTTTCAAAATTAGAAACATCAGCCTCGATTTTGGACATTGCTATGCTTCCTTCCAGATAAAGCCCCAATTTCTCCCGGGTGTCTCTGACTTGCTTTGCAAAATCTGAAGACCAATTACTCACCCCAACCTGTACTCCTCCGGCCCCGATACGATGGCAATGATTGATCAGATCCAGCGCATTTTGAAATCCGGGGTAGTTCTTACTTTCCACTTTTGAATTCCAGCGGGCACCATAAGAATGGACAACGATCCCCATCGGGATGCCTTTCAGATAATCAGGCAATACCGGAAAAGGAAAGGAAAGAGCCATCGCTCCAAGCCCTGCGGTTTTGAGAAAACTTCGTCTGTCTACCGAAAGACGGTCATTTTGGGAATTTGAAATAGGTTTCTTCATGGGTTTGGGAGCGGGATTAAAATCTTATTTTGACTCGGTAGCTTTGAGGTTTTCTATATGGGTATTAAGTTCGGCAGCACTCCAGGGATATACCCTTCCCTGAGAAGTATGCCGGGTTCCTCCAACTGTCCTGCCGGTAACAGGAGGAGCCTGATTTCCCCATTCGTTTCGGATATACGTCAGAATGGAAGCAATACTGGCATCATCCATTGTAGAATGTGCAGGCATCACAGGAAGGATTTGCGGAGCGTCGTACTTTTTCCCGGCTACTTCAATCGGACCTTCTATTCCATGCAAAAGGATCAGAACAAGCCGTCTTTCATCTCCGGTTACCCATTCCGAGCCTGCCAATGGCGGACCCATTCGGTTAGCTCCGGCACCATTAGAACCATGGCAACCTGCGCAGGTGGTGAGGTATTTCTGTCTGCCGTCGGCAAACTGCTTCATGGATTTCTCATCCAAAACTCCTGCGGAAGTTTCTAATGGGGATGGTTTATAACCCGGCCATGAAAACATCCTTTTCAGCATTTCAAGGCGGTTTTTATCCAGCGGGAGATCTGTTCTTTTGAAGATAACGGGTTCAAATTTCAAAACAATCTGACCTTTTGGAGAAGGATTTGCTGCCTGAATCGCCATGCCTGTCAGTATCACTTTTCCTTTCCAGTCAAGCTCCCCTGATTTAGAATCAGCCATTGCCAGCAAACCGATAATTTCGTCTGGAGATCCCTTTTTTACAATTGCAGTGGTGAGCATTTCGAGGAAAATCTCTCGGGCTGGATCGGGAGTTTTCCAATCCATTGAAGACCAATTGCGTTCCATGAAAGTAAATTCCTGGTCTCCCAAACTGCTCATGGCCGCGTCCCGAATCAAGGCTTGTGCTCCATGTTTTTGGATTACTTTGGTGAGGATGTCATGCGAGGCCTCCGGCGAAAGTACATAAGCGCTCAGGGCAAGTTGAAGTGCAAGTTCCTCTGAGGCATTTGGAGCCAGATCCTTCATGAGTTTTTCCAATTGAACTTTCAAATCAGGATTTTCAGCTGCCGGCTTTTCCAAAAGCCGCAAGGCCATAGTCTGGATCAAAGGAGTTTTAACTGGCAAAAGCGCCAATAAGAATTGTGGATTCACCGCATTCAAACCCTCCAAAGTCCAAAGCGCATGGAAAGCGCCAAATTCATTTTCTCCGCTTTTTGCCAACTCTTCCAAAGCCGGAACCGAAGCCAAATCTCCCCGCTCAACGAGTAAGCGCTGGGCCATGTCCCGGTACCAACCGTCAGGATGGGAAAGGAAACCGACCAATTCCTCGTTGGTGGCTTTGGATAATATTGGCGTCTCGGATGGATCCCAGTCTTCGGGAACCACTCGCCAGATTCTGCCGAGATGAACAGCTTTATCCAACCCTCTTTTTTCAGTTTGCTCCTTCAAATAGGGCGTCATATAGGATTCATGCTGCACAATCCCGTGGTACATATCTACAATATATAAGCCTCCATCCGGTCCTACAGTCCCATGCACCGGACGAAACCGCTCATCTGTCGAAGCAAGAAATTCGGTTCCGGGATTTGGGTCGTGAGCTTCAACCAGGATTCCTTTTTGGGTCACCACATTTCTTTTGATCAGGTTTCCTGCATTTTCCATCACAAAAACATTTCCATAGTATTCCTCCGGAAAAAGCCTACTCCTGTAAACTATTGGTGAACAGGCAGAGGTAAACTCCAGAAGCCTTCCGGCAGAATCCAGCGTTCCGGGAATGTACCCGCGGTTTACTGCGAGATTTGGGCGAATTGGGAAAACTTTCCGGTCAATCGTCAGTCCATGATCGATGCCGGTGGAAGGGGTATGATTGGGATTTCTTGAAAGGTAATTTGCAGGGACGAGGTCACCGTGAAGCTGTGACCAGTTGTAATTATAAATCAACCTGCCATGATCATCCTGGGAGATTCCAAACTGACCCCGGGCTTCTGTGCTGTCGCGAATCCATTCTCCATTTTGATTTCGGTAGCGAAGTCTTGACTTGGCGCTGTAGTACCAATTGTCCACATTTCTGACAAAACCATTGTCCGAGTGCTCGGGAATTCCATTCGCAGAATAGGTGGAATCGAGCAGCACTTTCGAGTCTGCTTTCAGGTCGCCGTCCAAGTCCTGAGTTACCCAAAGCGAATTATTTTCGGCAACAAGTGCTCCGCCTTTGATGAAACCCAAAGCGCGGGGCATGACCAAGCTATCCAGGTAGATGGTACTTTTGTCCATTTCTCCATCGCCATTTTCATCTTCCAAAATAGAAATCCGGCCAATCGGTTTATCCTCTTCACTGCCTTCGATATCGGACATATAGCCACGCATCTCCACCACCCAGAGACGGCCATCTTCATCAAACTGAATGAGGATCGGATCCTCGATCATGGGTTCGGAAGCGACAAGCTGAACTTTAAATCCGGGTTCGATCTGAAAAGTCGCAAGTTCCTCCAAAGCTGTGCGGGCGGGACTATCAGGAGTCGGAGGTGTAGGTCCGGGTTTTTTACAGGAAAAGAAGAATAAAAACGCCAGGGCGAGTGGCAGGGAATAAATGTGACGCATGGATTAACAGGTTACTTGGGCTTTTTAAACATAAATCAAAAAAGCAACTGGCACTTCAGATCAGGGTTTGCAGGGTAATTACAATTTGATACTTATTCGGTTGATTCACAAACCTGTTTTACAACAACGGTTGAATTTAGTCAGGCAGTAAGTTCCGGATACCGGTTTGCTTTTTTCTACCTTTCAGATATTACTCAACTTTGAACTTCCCAAATGATTAAAAACCTTTTGCTTGTCGCTCTGATCACACTCTTTTCAGCGTATGTTTTCAAAAAAGAAGTTCTCGATTCTGCTAACCCGGAATCCATCACATTGATCGAATCAGGCATTTCCTGGAACGGTGATTCGCTACCAAATTATCCTACGGGAAAGCCAAAAATCTCAATCCTGAAAATCACCATTCCCGCGCACTCCGAACTTCCCCTCCACTTTCACCCGACCATCAATGCGGGAGTTCTTCTCACAGGAGAATTGGACGTGATCGATGAGCATGGGAATTTGTTGAAAATGAAAGCAGGCGACCCGATTATCGAGGTCGTGAATACGATTCACACCGGAAAAAATACCGGAGATGTACCGGCAGAAATCGTGGTTTTCTATGCAGGAACCGAAGGAGTGAAGATTACGGAGAAAGTGAAGTAAACCTATTTCCAATCAACTTTTATAAAACTCAACAATGAAAATTCACAGCACTTCCCGATTTAAAGATGAAAAAAATGATCCGGCCTTTTTTGAGAATTGGGTAAAGCAATTGGAGTCTGCCAATGGCAGAAAATATGAAAGATTTGAGCTCTCGACTTCACTTGGAAAAACCCATGTTTGGGGGCTGAATACCAGCGTAGAAAACCTTGAAACTCTTGTCATTTTCCCCGGGGCCAGGACAACTTCCCTGATTTGGGATTTTGACAAAGGACTGGACAATCTCAATCAACAAATGAGAATCTATCTGGTCGAGCCAAATGGATTGCCCAATCTGAGCGAGGGAAACACACCCGATATCAAATCCTTAGATTATGGATTTTGGGCAAATGAGATTTTTGAAAAGCTGAACATTGAAAAGGCTTTTATTGCAGGCGCTTCATTCGGCGGATTGATTTGTATGAAGTTGGGAATTGTGAAACCCGGAAAAGTCAAAGCTGCTTTTTTGCTCAATCCGGGATGTTTACAGCCTTTTTCACTTTCACTGAAAAATCTCTATTACAATCTTTTACCCATCATCAGCCCGACTGAAAAGAATGTTGAAAAGTTTTTGAACAAGGCTATTTTCTCAAAACCCAATCACCAATTCTCCTCAAAATCAGAAAAAATGCTCGTCGATTACGAGGTCTTCGCGATCAGCCGGTATGCAGATAAAACACAGAAACCCTATTATATGGAAAGAGAGTTGGAGGATGTTCAGGTTGAAACCTATTTGCTTCTAGGTGATCAGGATTTATTGTTTCCGGTTCAAAAATCAATCGATAACGCTACGAAACATCTTAAAACTTTGAAAGAAATTAAGGTATTTCAGAATGTCGGTCATGGTATCGAAACGTATGATAAAGCACTCAATTTCATTGGTGAGTCTATCAAAAAATTTAAATGAAACCCGGAAAATCTTCCCGGATTTCCAGACCAAAAAAAAAAAATCCAATGCCAGAAATCAGTAGACCCCCGATATTGGAATTAAGAATTTACCCATTGGGTATTCTTATTTAAAACGGGTATTGACCCTACAAAAAATCATCTATTTAAAAGCCTTCCCATGCTTGTGCCTTAAATGATTCTTATCAGAAATTTAATTCAACTATATTACCTTCGGTGTTATCCCAGTAATAGCCTTTTTCTGGTTTAAATTGGTTGATTGAAATTCTTGGATCATCCAAACCTTCTTTAAACCAGGACTTGACCATTGGATTCCAAAGTTCTTTAATTCGATTTTTCTCGTCACATATGATAACCTTACCTTTCAGCTCCAAAAATTCAGAATGAGAAGCACCCGGAAAAAACAAAGTTACCTCAAAGTCTTGCGTGATTTCCATGTTTTTGAAGCTGTCTTTAGGACTTACAAACCATAAATCTCCATTTGATTCTGATTTCAGAACAGTAATCGGCGTGCTATAATTAAAATTCATCAGGTTTGAATTACAAAAAAAGCATGAACCAGAGGACTTATCAATCAGAAAACGCATTTTTTCGATTGCTTCACCTCCCATTAAGTCGGTATGATCCCCTTCCTTTTGATTGCTGTTGATCGAGTTCATATTTGATTTTTATTAGTTGGTGTTATACAAGGATGACTGAAAAGCTGTGATTAAAACCTCCCTTTTGACAGGGTAATCCTGAGATCAAAAACCTCTTTCCCAAACGATTTGAGATCTTTCTTTTTTTAAACTTGCAATATCACTGCCGCCGGACTTTGGCCGGCTCCTTTTATTCACTTCCCTTGGGATCATTCCAAAATTCCTGATATTCAGTGTATTCAGGATAGGATAGTGGGGATTTTCAAGCAGATCTTTCAGACCCTGAAAATGTTACGATTCCGAAATAAAGGCGCAATCCATCTACCCAACTTGTTACGGCTTTCCCTCAATTGGGTATCTTTTCCCCTCATTCCTACAAAAACCAGTCTGATCAGATTCAATTCCCGAAAATCTTGATTTGAGTTCAAATGAGGTAGTTAGCCTGGTGCTTTTGAGACATTCTCATCTAATTACCGAAAACTGAAACCAAACACTGATCACTGAAACAAAGCCTTACCTTTGTTAAAATTTCCCCACATGAACTTTTCCGATTTAGGCCTATCCGCTCCACTCCTTTCTGCCATTGAAAAAGCAAAGTATGAAAGCCCATACCCGATTCAGGTAGAAGCAATTCCTGCAGTGCTTCAGGGAAAAGATGTGCTGGGAATTGCGCCAACGGGTTCGGGAAAAACCGCCTCCTACATCTTGCCGATCCTCCAGCTTTTTCAGGAAAAAGAGCCCGCCAAAAACCGGATTATCCCGGTTTTGATCTTGGTGCCGACGCGTGAACTTGCTGTTCAAGTGGCCGAAGTGGCGAATAACTTCAGCAGATTTTTAGGGAGAAAAGTAAAGACGCTGGCAGTTTTCGGAGGAGTTTCTATCAATCCGCAGATGATGAGCATTTACGGAACGGAAATCCTGATTGCTACGCCGGGCAGATTGCTCGATTTGCTTTCAAAGAACTCCATGCGGCTTTCTGAGGTGGAAATTCTTGTCGTGGACGAAGCTGACAAAGTGCTCAATATGGGTTTCAAAGAAGAGGTAGATCAGATTCTTGGGGAGTTGCCAAACAAGAGACAAAACATCCTTTTCTCGGCGACTATGGAGGAATCGGTAGAAATCCTGATCAATAAACTGCTTCATAATCCTGTGAAAATCGAAATTGAGCAGGATGAAATAGCACCCGAACTGATTACTCAGTCTGCCTACTTTGTCACCAATGAGAAAAAAGGTCCGCTTCTCAGACATCTGATCAATTCGGGAGACTGGAAGCAGGTTTTGGTTTTCACTTCCTCAATCCGGACAGCCGATAACTTGGTGGCCAAACTGAAGAAAAACGGAATCGAAGCGGTGGCTTTTCATGGAGATAAAAGTCAGGGCGCACGAACCGAAGCAATGAGCGGATTCAAAGCCGGAAGAATTCGGGTGCTTGTGGCGACTGATCTCGCGGCCCGCGGAATCGACATTAAGTTTCTTCCGATCGTGATCAACTTTGAATTGCCCAGGTCTCCAAAAGACTATATCCATAGAATCGGACGAACGGGAAGAGCAGGATCTGAAGGAGAGGCAATTTCCCTGATCTGCGAAGAAGACTTGCATCATTTCAAAGTCATCCAAAAGAAAATGGGCCGACGCGTAGAGATGATCAATGCAGAGAAGCTGGAGTTTTAATTTTTATGTGTATTCGCTTGATTGCACGTAACAGAATTAAGTTGGGATTTGAATGAAAAAATCCCCCTAACCCTCCGCCGCGGCGGAGGGAGTCACATTTCCGCATCATTAAAACCGATAGGCTTCT
>JAKFCO010000055.1:0-2644 GCA_036676605.1 Algoriphagus sp. | reverse complement strand
AAAATCCTGGAAAAACTTCTTGAAGAATATGAGGTGAATGAGGAAGATTGTGTTGTTCAACTTCAGGGAGTAATAGATACATTAATTGAATTGAATTTTATTAAATAACTAACTAATTTTAAAGATCATGAAGAAAATTTGGACTGAACCTAAATTTGAAATTCTTACCATCAAGGGCGGGGGACTCCTTGATTTTTTTAAAGTAACTCACTCGTTGTCGTAAAATCATTTAATTTTACAGTTGAAACTAGGATCACCAGGTAATAGTATTTACCGGCATAAGAAACTGTAAATAAGAAATAGGTGATTTTTCTTTAAAATTTATGTGTATCCGGATATCTTCACGAGGGATAGAAGCCTGTCAGTTTTAATCCCGATAGCTATCGGGATGCGGAAATGTGACTCCCTCCGCCGCGGCGGAGGGTCAGGGGGATTTTTTCAATCAAATCCCAACTTAATTCTGTCACGTGCAATCAGGCGAATACATATATAAACTAAAGGGTTGAATAGATATATCGAAAAAAGCATTTCCTTTTTTAAAATTTCAGGTAAAAGGAAAATCCTGTTTACTCAGATTATTTTTTTATCAATCCTTAGTTCAGTTTTTAAGCTTTTTGGTTCACCGAAAGCGTATACGGAATATTTACTTTCTGATTTGAAGGAAGGCCCAAGTGATCAATTGAGCACTGAACGATGGAAGAAAGCAAAGGATATCGCCTTCGCGATTGAGTTGGGCCGAAAGTATATCCCATGGAGAAACCTCTGTCGTCATCAGGCATGGCAAGCTGTAGTGTTATTAAAAAGAGCAGGAATTCCCTTTTCCTATCATGTGGGGGTCAAGAAGAATTCAAATCAAAAATCAGAGGGCCATGCATGGGTTATGGTCGACGGGAAGTTTATATCGGGAAAATGTCTCTTGATTGATTATCAGGAGATTAGGTTAAAAATTAAATGACTATTCGGAGTGTTGCACGTATGGGTAAACTGAGGTGATAATTAGTCTGTTGAACAGTTTATAGAATGCCATTCCCAGGAGTTCTTCCTTTTCCGTTAACTTTCTGATTTTATAGATTGGTACTTCCATGATTTATTTCGGCTCTTTGGGTGAAATACTCCCCATTGCCTGGGCCAGAGATTGATGTTGTTAAGTTAAGGGGGGAAGAGTCAATTTTGATTTCAGGAGGCCTTTTTGAAGAGCACTATTCCAGAGAGGTCATCGGTTCTCCCTTCAATTATTTTGCCGGAACAATTTCTAACTTAATTACTAAATTTGGTTTCTACTTCATTAAATTTTAAAAAATCTGGACACCTCTGCTTCAAAAAATTCCTTTGGTATTTCCCGGCTTGGAATCTCATCCTATCAGACAGAAAAACTCGGACTGGTACCAAAAGGAGACAGGCTTATAGAAACGCAACGAAAATTAAAGAGAGCAAGTGAATTTAGGGGTGCATTGGATGTTCTTTTTTCCTCAAAAATCACTTTTTGGGTTTTAAAAGGAATAGAAATTTCTTTTAGAAATTATGGAGATCCCTTAGCCCGTACTTTTGGAGATTTGGATATTTTAGTGCCCAACAAAGAATTGATCGGGGAACTTCGTAAATATCTGCTTTCAAAGGGTTGGCAAGACCAATTTGAGGACGAATGGATTGAAGATTTACCAAGAAGAGATTGGTACATGGATAGACGCCATCATATCTCTATAATCGATCCTGTTCACGGTGTTTCTGTCGAACTTCATTGGCAGTTGGATTATCGATTTTTAAAATTACCAGAAAAGAACCTGGAGCTTATCCTTGAAAAAGAGACTGGAACATTTGAGATTTTGAATCGAAAAATCAATGTTTTAAGTCCGGAATTGGAATATGTGTTTTTGCTTGCTCATGGTGCCAGGCACGCTTGGTGTAGTTTTAAATGGTTGGTTGATGTTTATCATTTTCCAATGGACAAAATTGACTCTGCGAAGCTGGAATATTGGTTAGATTTTTTTCAAATCCACAAGCTGCTTTTTTTATATCAAGCATTGGCTACAAGGTATTTTAAAGAAAAATTTCAAAAAAGCCATAGCATTCCTCGGTACTTAGTTGATTATTGCTCCTTTAGGCTTGAAAATAAGGAACTGCGGTTGCCAATGTCTATCGCACATACGTGGGATTCCTTTTATTTTGATTTGCTACTGGTGAGAAATTATAATGATTTTTTCAAGGTTAGTGATTTACTGATAGTTAGGGCATCAGATATTTTTCAGGTAAAGTTGCCATTTCAATTTTTATATTATTTCTATCGACCGATTGGGATTTTTAGGAGATCGATAGGAAAAGGAAATTCTTTCTGATAAAATACCTATCCGGCTCAATCTAAATATTAATTGGGGATTAGGATCTTTCCATTGCCTTAAACAGCAGGAACCGTTTGTTCGGTAATCAGTCTCAGTAAAACAGTGATCAGTCTCAGTATTCAGTCGCAGTAATCAGTCTCAGTATTCAGTCGCAGTAAACAGTAATCAGTCTCAGTATTCAGTCGCAGTATTCAGTCGCAGTAAACAGTAATCAGTCTCAGTTTACAGTTTGGAAAAATTGACTTCAATAGGCAATCCAAAGGGTTGCTTTTTTTGCTACTAAGAACCTTTGACGCCAAAATTTAAAT
>JAKFCO010000054.1:0-33029 GCA_036676605.1 Algoriphagus sp. | reverse complement strand
TGGTACTCCGTGTAATTAATTTTCTGTTTCACAGAGTTACACCGAGGAGGCACCGAGTTACACAGAGTTTTTTTCTCCGTGGTTCTCCGTGTTACCTCCGTGGTACTCCGTGTAATTAATTTTCTGTTTCACAGAGTTACACCGAGGAGGCACCGAGTTACACAGAGTTTTTTTCTCCGTGGTTCTCAGTGTTACCTCCGTGGTACTCCGTGTAATTAATTTTTTGTTTCACAGACCTGCCTGGTAGTCAGGATTGAAAATGGCAACGAAGTGGCTGATTTTGCAGCAGTTTCAAGACGTAATAGATTTGCTAATGCATATTTTGGGTTAAAGCACAGCTTGGATTCAAACGGCCACACTCTTCAAAAACCTTCAGTTTTCCAGTTATTACGCCCAAAAATACCCGGTATAGGGTATTTTTTTGTTCCTAAAAAACCCTTTCTTGCCGATATCAACCCCGAAGGATAACTTTTTCTGGATCAGAAAAGAAAGCTGGGATTAGTTAAAAGGATAAAGAAGCATCCCATAACTTACGGGACGGTCTCACCCAAGAAGATCTGGGCCTCAAAACAGATGAAATTTAAGACTTTTGAGGTTCGTTAGTCAGAATTGCAAAAGGCACAACCTCCCCAGGACAAATTCTCCCTTAACAACCCAGAACGAAAAAAAACTGAGAAAAATTTGCGCAACTATATAATTGCGCATATATTTGCAACCACTTAGTAGCATATAATAGACGATGGAAACAAGACGAGATGTTTTTCAGGCCATAGCAGACCCCACGAGACGAGCGATTATTTTGCTCCTGACAGTTGGTGCGTTGACGCCAAATGCGGTTGCGGAGCATTTTGACTCCAGCAGACAAGCTGTTTCAAAACATCTGCAGATCCTCGCAGAGTGTGAAATAGTCAAACAGGTACAACAAGGTAGAGAAATTCACTATCACCTAAATCCTGACAAAATGAAAGAAATTGAAAAATGGTTAGAACAATTTAAGCAATTACTTGCCACGCGTTTTAACCAACTCGACAATGTATTAGAACAACTTAAATTAAACAGAAAATGAACAAAGCAATTTTATTCAACTTCGATGTTGACAAAGAGAACAATCAAATCAAGGTAAAAAGAGCTTTCAATGCACCTGTTGACTTGGTTTGGGCCGCTTGGACAGATGCCGACATTCTTGACCAGTGGTGGGCACCAAAGCCTTGGGTTGCCAAAACAAAATCTATGGATTTTAGAGAAGGTGGACATTGGTTGTATGCAATGATTGGTCCCGAAAATGAAGAACACTGGGCAAGAATGGATTACATCACAATGGATCATCAAAAATATTTTTCGGCTTATGATGGTTTTTGTGATGCAGATGGTAACCCGAATGCAACCCTTCCAAGAAATAAATGGGAGAATAATTTTACGGAACAGGAACAACAAACCTTAGTCAACATCTTATTGACATTCGACACCTTAGAAGATCTTGAAAAAATCATTGCTATGGGCTTCAAAGAAGGCTTTACGGCAGGTCTTGAAAACTTAGACCAATACATAGCATCTCAATTTTATCTCAGAAAACAAAACAAACTCAGCAATAGGGCAAGAGTTTCAACTTATCTAAACTTCCCCGGCAACACAGAAGAGGCATTTCGTTTTTACAAATCAGTTTTTAATACAGATTTTATTAACGGTATTCAGCGTTTTGGAGATATTCCACCAGACTCCAATCAGCCCCCTTTTGCGGAGGCGGTAAAGAAGATGGTTTTGCATATTGAACTACCCATTCTTGGCGGACATATATTGATGGGTACAGACGCTCCAAAGGAGTTTGGAATGACTGTAAATTATGGAAACAATATGTACATCAATCTTGAACCTGAATCAAGGGAAGAAGCAAAACAACTTTTTGATGAACTTTCGGCTGGCGGGAAGATTGAAATGCCCATTCAGGATATGTTTTGGGGAGCTTACTACGGAAGCTGTACGGACAAATTCGGAATTAATTGGATGATAAACTATCAGGAAGGTCGCCATTGTTAGAAATGAAAATGTCTCTACCTATCCCTTTAATATTTAAAGAATGGAAAACAAAAAAGAAGGCTTCAGATTAATTGGGCTAAAACTTGAAAACAAAACCACAAACGAGAACAATCAATCCAGCGTAGATTGTGGTAACCTATGGCAAAAATTTGAAACGGATAAAATTTTCGACCTTATTTCGGAAAAATTATCCAGTGAAATATTTGCTGTTTATTTTGATTATGAAAAGGACGAAACAACTCCTTTTTCATATTTTATCGGGTGTAAAGTGAATAAGAATTCAGAAACGCCAAAAGGACTTGAAGAACTAACGATACCTGCTCAAAAATACAGCAAATATACTGCGAAAGGTGTTATGACAGGTTGTATTACAGACGCGTGGAAAGAAATATGGACATCTGACATCAAACGAAAGTTTGGATTTGATTTTGAAGTGTATGATGAAAGGAGTCAGGATTGGAGTAATGCAGAAGTAGATATTTATATTTCGACTATTGGCTAAACAGAATATTTAGGCTACTTGGAGAAACAACGAACCAGGGCATTGGTCCGCCGTGGCGGACCAGCCCCCTTTTCTGCCTACCCTGCAACCTGGCCCCTCGCAGTAAACCATTCCGATAGATATCGGCACCACTTGCTTGGCTTCGGGACAACCTCTCCCGTCCCAATGGGATTACCCCCGTGCTTAAGGGACTCTATTCACGAAGTATATGAATTCAATGCTGTACATGAATGCTTCACATTTCACCCGTTGGGACGATCAACTAATTGACCTATATTCACCATTCAAGGCACACACAGCGGTTTGGTAAAAAAGCGGGTTCAATGCTTAATTGAAGCTTTGCGCTTCGTATCAAGTTCAGTGCTGACAGACAGTTTAGCGCTTCGAAATCCGATTATTCGCCAAGCCCCGAACCCATATCGGCAACTCTGCAACGACACTGTTTACACTCAACATACGAACTAAAAATTAGCAAGTTTCGGGTTTTATGATGACAAATTTATATCGAACTTCGTATTATAAATTTGAATACAATGACCGAACAACAAAATATCAATTATAAAAGAATTGCTGAAGCAATTGAGTATATAAAAACAAACTTTAAAGAGCAACCCAATCTTGACGAAGTTGCAAAGAAGGTTCATCTAAGCTCATTTCATTTTCAACGGCTCTTTAGCGAATGGGCAGGAACAAGTCCAAAGAAATTTTTGCAATATACAACCGTAGAATACGCTAAAACTTTATTAAAAGAAAATCAAGCAACACTTTTTGAAACGGCACACGAAACTGGACTTTCAGGCACAGGTCGTTTACACGACCTGTTTATCAACATAGAAGGTATGACACCTGCCGAATATAAAAATGGCGGAAAAGATTTAGCTATAAATTACAGCTTTGCAGAAAGCCCTTTTGGAAACATTTTAGTGGCATCAACAGAAAAAGGAATTTGTTATATGGCATTTTCCGATGATGAATCTGTTGCACTGCCAACAATGCTCAGTCATTTTCCCAATGCTCAATACAAACAAATGGTAGATTTAATTCAGCAAAATGCACTATACATTTTCAGACACGATTGGACAAAATTGAATCAAATAAAACTGCACTTAAAAGGAACTGATTTTCAACTAAAAGTATGGCAAACACTTTTAAAAATTCCAATGGGACAGCTTACAACCTATGGAACTATTGCCAATAAAATTGAGAAGCCAAATGCTTCAAGAGCAGTAGGAACTGCCATTGGAAGCAATCCTGTTGCGTTCTTAATTCCCTGTCATCGTGTAATACAATCTACAGGAGTAATTGGCGGGTATATGTGGGGAAATACAAGAAAAACAGCCATCATAGGTTGGGAAGGAACAAAAACACATTCAGAATTAATTTAGCAAGTTTCGGGTTTTATTATTTTTTAATGATGTGCATTTTTGCATTATAATTTTTAAACAATAAAAAATGAAGACATTTATTTTAATACACGGTTCGTGGCATAGCTCTTGGAATTGGCACAAAGTTGTTCCAATTTTAGAAAAACAAGGACACAAAGCATTCGCAATTGATTTGCCTGGAATGGGACGAGATAAAACTCCCATTAAAGAAGTAACATTAGAATCTACAGTAGAGGAAATTTGCAAACTTATCGATGGCATTGATGACCAGGTAATACTTGTTGGGCATAGCAAAAACGGGATTATGATTTCGCAAGTTGCAGAATACCGTCCTGAAAAAATTGAAAAATTAATTTACCTTGCTGCATATTTAATTCCCAATGCAAAAACACAAGCAGATTATTCTTCACAAGACGTTAATGGTGTTTTAAAACCTTATGTAACAAGATTTCCAAATACAAATTCCCATACATTACAACCAGAAATTTACAAAGAAGGACTATACCACGATTGTGATGATGATATATACCAAATGGCTAGGATGATACTAAGCCACGAAAGTGCAGTAACAGGAATTACACCATTGCAACTCACCAACGAAAAATACGGAAGTGTACCCAGGTATTATATAGAATGTACAAAAGACAAAGCGGTAACCCCTTTTATTCAACAAAAAATGTACACAGAAATGGTTTGCGAAAAGGTTTATAAAATGCAAACCAGCCATTCACCTTTTTTTAGCAAACCCCAAGAATTGTGTGAAATATTTTTGGAAATAGCATCAGTTAAACTATGACAGATATTGAAGTAAAAGAAAAAATAGCCTCAATTGACTGGAAAAATATAGTTGAAGAAATGCACGCAAAAGGGTTTGCTATAATTCCAAAACTCTTAACAAACGAGCAATGTACCGAATTGATAAGGAATTATAACAATCCAAATGCTTACAGAAAAACGGTAGTGATGGAACGCTACCGTTTTGGCTTGGGTGAATACAAATATTTCAATTATCCATTGCCTAATTTAATTCAAAGCATTAGAGAAAGCATATATCCCAAACTTGCACCAATTGCAAACGCCTGGATGAAAGTGCTAAATATCGCTACGCTTTTTCCTGATACACTTCAGGATCTTCTGAAACAGTGTAATGAAAATAACCAAACAAAAGCAACCGTTTTAATTTTGAAATATGGTAAAGGCGGACACAATACCCTGCATCAAGATTTGTATGGAGATGTATATTTTCCAATTCAAACCGTTTTATTTTTAAACGAGCCGGATCAAGATTTTACAGGTGGAGAATTTGTATTAACCCAACAAACGCCAAGAGCACAATCAAAAGCAATAGTATTAAAACCAATGAAAGGCGATATGCTGATTTTTACAACTAACTTTAGACCGGTAAAAGGTAGTAAAGGATACTATCGTGTAAATATGAAACATGGAGTAAGTGAAATCCATAGTGGAGAGCGACACACTCTGGGAATTATTTTTCACGATGCTTTGAGTTAGAGAATGATAAAACATCTTGAAATAAACGATAGCGATTTAAGAAGGAAAATCAAGCAAAAAGAAATTTTCTTTGGAGGAAATGGAAAGTTAAAAATATACGGAACACTAAAATGTAAATCAGGTAAACGAATGAAACGGGAAAACAGAGTTTTCTTTGCATCGGAAAGTGAAGCTTTTAAAAACGGTTATAGACCTTGTGGGCATTGTATGAAAACAGCATATAAAAAATGGATTTATTCGATAACAAAATAGACGGCTCAAAAAACTTACTGCCCAAAGATGGTGTTGTAAATTATTACGGAAAACTATTGCCCAACAAAGAGGCAAATCATTATTTCGACTGTTTAATGAATACAATCGAGTGGAAAAATGATCAGGCTATTATCTATGGAAAACTAATAATTACAAAACGGAAAGTAGCTTGGCATGGTGATACTAATTTTGAATACACCTATTCTAACACCACAAAACGAGCCTTACCCTGGACAAGGGAATTATTAGAATTAAAATCACTTACGGAAGAAATAACAGGCGAAAAATTCAATTCCTGCTTACTCAACTTATACCACAATGGTGATGAAGGAATGGCTTGGCATAGCGATGCAGAAAAAGATTTAAAGAAAAATGGAGCAATTGGTTCGTTAAGTTTTGGAGCAGAACGCAAATTTGCCTTCAAACACAAAGAAACGAAAGAAACCATTTCATTAATTTTAGAACACGGTAGTTTATTGGTAATGAAAGACAATACCCAAACAAATTGGCTACACAGACTTCCCCCGACAAAGCTAATAATCGAACCAAGAATAAACTTAACTTTCAGGACAATTGATTTATAAATTGAACGAGCATAAAAAGAGCAGCCGGTAACAACTAAGCTTTCGTTGCGTGCGTAGCGCAGCTTGACCGCTACGGCGGGAACAATGAAAGGGTTCCATACCTAAAAACACCTTTCTTGTCAATATCAACCCCGAAGGATACCTTATTCCGGATCAGAAAAGAAAGTTGGGATTAGTTAAAAGGATAAAGAAGCATCCCGTAACTTACGGGACGGTCTCACCGAAGACGATCCGGGCCACAAAACAGCTGAAATTCAAGACTTTTGAGGTTCGTTAGTCAGAATTGAAAAACCAACCAAAACAAGCATCTATCTTCCTTCCAATAATCATCCCAAAAAATTTCATAGAATATTTTGTGTAACTCAAAAGTTACACATATATTTGTAACTTCAAAGTTACATAATATGCAAAAAGAAATTAACCACGAATGGATTTATGAGCAATCTCCAAACGAAGTTTGGGAATATCTCACACAAGCTGAACTGATCGCTTTATGGCTTATGCCAAACAATTTCAAACTTGAACTCGGACATGAGTTTCAGTTAACAACAAAAGCAATGCCTGCACTTAATTTGGACGGAATAATGCATTGCAAGGTGCTTGAAATAATTCCAATGAAAAAGCTAACCTACACTTGGAAGGGTGGCTCTGGCGATGGGTTTTTTACACTCGATACAATTGTTGAGTGGGCATTGGAACCGCACAAAAATGGAACCAAATTGAAATTGAAACATTCAGGTTTTAGAGAAAACAATACAGACATCTTTATCGGTATGACTGATGGTTGGTTGAAGAAAATCGAGCAAATGCTTGATATCATAAACACCAAAAAATAATTCGATTAATGAATATCGGAATAAATGAAAAACTGAATTAAATCATTAATTTATGACAACTCCCAATCTTGATGTTTTTCAAGTAATTGCAGACCCAAGCAGACGACAGATTTTACAAATGCTTACTAAAGACAATTACAACATTAATAGCATTTCAGAAAATTTTGAAATGAGCCGACCTGCAGTTTCAAAACACATTAAAATATTGCAGTCGGCAGGATTTATCTCTATCCAGAACATTGGAAGAGAGCGGTATTGCATACTCAAACAGGACGGATTCAATGAACTGCAAAATTGGATTTCTTATTATGATAAATTCTGGATATCGAAACTAAACAATCTACAAAATTTATTAAATAACAAATTAAACAACTAATGAAATGACAAAATCAGATTTTACAACTACAATATTGGTAAGCCAAACTCCGACGGAAGCTTTCAATGCCGTCAACAACCCTCGTGGATGGTGGTCGGAAGAAATTGAAGGCAGTACTGACAAACTCAATGATGTGTTTAATTACCATTTTGAAGATATTCATCGTTGTCAGATAAAAGTAATAGAATCCATTGTCAACAAAAAAGTCGTCTGGCTTGTGATGGACAACTATTTTAAACCGGGAATTTTTAATGAGGCAGCTCATGAATTGCCTGATCACAATAAACTTACAAAAGACCAAGCCGAGTGGACGGGTACAAAAATTATTTTTGAAATCCTTGAAAAGGATAACAAAACGCAAATCTGCTTCACACACATTGGTTTAGTTCCGGAGTATGAATGCTTTGATGTTTGTTCGAATGGATGGAACCACTATATCCGACAAAGTTTGTTGGCTTTGATTACTACTGGCAAAGGACAGCCTAACAGCACTGGGGCCCCAAGGACTAAAGATGAAGAGAAATTTCATTCTGCCCAAGGCTAAACCGAAGTGTCAATAAATAATCGAATTATGAATATAGGAATTATCGGTTCAGGCGAAATGGGGATTTGCCTTGCATCAAAACTTATTCAAATGAGACATACGGTTTCAATTGCTAACTCCCGTGGCCCAGCCTCCATAAAAAAACTTACGGAGGATATTGGAGCGGAGGCAGTAACTATTGAGGAAGTTATAAACAAACAAGTAATCATTATCTCCATACCTACCAAAAATGCACCTGATCTCAAGCACATTTTTGAAAACCTTTCGAAGGATGTAGTTGTGATTGACACTATGAATTATTACCCAAATCTTCGTGATGGGTTTATAACTGAACTTGATCATACTGGCATAGATAGTCTTTGGGTTCAGGAGCAATTGGGGTTTCCCGTTGTTAAAGCATTTAATTCCATACTTGCTACAAGCCTGAAAGATATGGGCAAACCAAAAAGCGATAAAAACCGCATAGCTATTGCAATTTCATCTGATAATTCAAAAGCAAAAAAAGTTGTATTTAAGTTAGTAGATGAATTAGGCTTTGACCCTTTTGATATTGGTACGATTGCCCAATCATGGAAGCAGCAACCAGGTTCTTCTATTTATTGCAGAGATATCAATCTGTCAGCATTAAAACAAAGGGTTGATAATATGGGAACAAATTGGTTTGATATCCGAAACGAGGCTACCGTAAAACGAAAAGCAGACGAAGCATTAATGAAAGAAGATTATCAGGCTTATCTTAAAGGCTTAAAAAGTTGAATAATAGCTTAAATAATAAAACAACGAACCGCCAATCGAGAAGGTAAAGGGGAATTCCACCCCTAAAACTCTCACAGAACCTTACCCCGCAGTAGCGGGACAGGATGTGAACCTCTCGATTCATACGGCTCTTATTATGCAGTCAGATAGTAGTTCATTAAGTTAGGCTAATTTGTATCCCAGCTCCAAGTGATAGAACAGGTTTGGAGTTCGTGAAGCCTTGCTGAATGCCATTGCACATAAAGATTATTCGGGGGGTGTTCCTATTCAAATAAGCGTTTACAACGACAAAATTATTATTTGGAACGAAGGTCAATTGCCCGAAAACTGGACAGTTAAAAACCTATTGGAAAAACACGCCTCACGACCATATAACCCCGACATTGCAAATGCTTTGTTTCGCAGTGGTTACATTGAATCCTGGGGACGAGGAACATTAAAAATTATCCGAGAATTTAAACAAGCGGGAATCCCCGAACCTGTTTTTAGTTACGATTCCAGCGACATTTCTGTAGAGTTTAGAAAGGATATTTACTATGAAAAATATCTGCAATCGCCTAACCTAAACGACAGACAAGTAAAGGCTGTTTTGTTCGCAAAAGAGAAGGGAAAACTCACCAACAGCGACTATCAGACATTAAATGACGTTTCAAGAGAAACAGCAACAAGAGACTTAAAAGAATTAATTGATAAACAACTAATAAAACCAAGCGGACAAAAGGGAGCAGGGGCATTTTATACGCTAAATTGAATTGCGTCATAATTGCGTCAATTGCGTCATAACCAAAACGGCAGACAATGGAACAATTGCACATTAATAGCACAAATTGCACAATGACAGCAGGACAACCCATCGCATTTGGTGGCATATTTTTGTATTTTTTTTCAACGCACCGACCAATGCTAAAAAAATCCAAAAGAGCCACCAAGCACCCAGACACAGCAACAATGGACGGACAAAGCACGACCGAAAGAGAACAAAGAAGGCATAATCGAGTAGACGGCATCGCCAGATTTCTCTGACGAGGTGCGCATACGCCACGGCGCACACAGTCTCACATTTATCTGCCGAAGGCAGACCACTCCCGAAAGCTTTCGGGATACGTTCCGGCTCTTCGCTAAAATGATCCTAAGGGATCATTTCTTAACGCTGAGTCCTTCCATGCGTAAGCATGGTCTTGATCCACTCCCAATCTGATCAGGTTTTTGCGCTTTCGCTCAGGTTTCTTCTCCGCCGCGGCGGACCAAATACAGTAGCGAAGCCGGTTTATTCACAATGAGTTTATTTTTAATGGTGTTCATGAATGCTGCGCATTTCTCAACCATTCATCGATGGCCTTTAGTTTGGCATGGATACTGGCTAGGCGGTAATTGCTCACCCATCCCCGCCATACTTCTGCCAGCTTTCGGAGCAGTTCTTCGATCCGCCGCGGCGGATAGTCTTCTTGGTAAGCTGCTTGAGTTTGCTAATGGGCTTCTCCAACTTGCCCATAAGAAACTTGCATCCTCTAGGTATTTTGTGGTAACTTCGTTACCGTGCCATACCGGGCACACACAGCACATTTGCAATGGCTGGGTGAAGTGTAAATTTAAAGTTTTATCTTCGCTATTACTTTTGGGCATGGTGGACAGATACGTTTTCAAAGCCAGCCCACTGCAAATAGCTAAACGTTGTGCGTCACTTTCAAAGTCAATCTTTGCGTGATAAATTGTTACAATAAACTAAAATATTGATTTATGAAAACTTTTAATTTCTTCTTGATCAGTTTCATTTTTGTAACTACGCTTACCTTTGGACAATCGAATGATGAGCAAGAAATCAGAAGATTGGAAAAGCATTGGACAGAACTGCTTGATAATGGAGACACAACTTCATTATTGAAAATATGGTCGAAGGACTACGTGGTAAACAATCCTAATGGAGAAATTGTAACTCCAGAAAAGATTGTTGCACTGATGAAAAGTGGGCATAAGTTCCCCAAAGTTGAAAGAATTATTGAAAAAATCACTTTCAATCAAAACGTTGCTATTGTAATGGGCAAAGAGTTACAACAGCCTGCTAATTTGACAACGAACCAAGAAGAATGGGTACCTAGAAGGTTTACCAATGTATGGATTAGGTCTGAAAATGGTTGGCAATTGACAGCCAGACAGTCATCAGAAGTAATTAGAAAATAATAATTGAAGCTAAAGAGTGAAGTGAAAGAAAGCGATCGCACAACAACTAGGTTTTCGTTGCGTGCGTAGCACAGCTTGCCCGCTGCGGCGGGAACAATGAAAGGGCTTCCCTATTACCATCGGAACGGTGAGGTACTTATGGGGATGGGGTCGGATTTTGGGTTCTTTTTATGTTGGAAAGACTTTGAAAAATTGATTATTAAGTCCTGGAGATTCCGGAGCAAGTTGCCCCCCTGAACCCTGAATTTCTTGAAATCGAAATGTGCAATTATAGCCCATTTTCGACCTACAATCCCGCAGATAGCAAGTCCCAAGAATCAGTATTAACCTCTCTTTTAGGATTTTCACTTCCCGGAACTTAAAGCACAGCTCGGATTCAAACGGCCACTCTATTCAAAAACCTTCAGTTTTCCAGATATTACGCCTAAAAATACCCTATACAGGGTATTTTTTTGTTTCTAAAAACCCCTTTCTTGCCGATAGTAACTAAACTACTCCGGTATTCCTATGGCTAATCAATCTCCTAAATGAAGAGATTGCTTCCTTACTCGCCCGTGGTCCTCTTTCCCTTTTCTGACAAATGGAGATTTCGTTTTCGGAAGAGGTAAGCTACTCATCTTTTGGAAAGGGGAACAGATTTGCGTTATATTCAAGAACTATTAGGTCACAAAAGCAGTAAGATTACCGAAATCTATATACATGTAAGCACGAAAGCATTAAAGGGGATTCGAAGTCCTTTGGACGATTTGGACTTAGAGAAATAAAAGGAAACAAAACCCGACATATAAATGAGTTATGCATAATAAGAAACTATGGAGATAGGAACATTCGATAGAGGTATGGCAACACTAATCGCAGCGTGCATTGCTGCTGTTATTTCAATATTTACATTTTTTCTAACACTTTTCTTTAATCGTAAATCAGAAATTCGAATTGCTCGCAGAAAAACGCTTGAAAGTTTTATTTATGATATAGCAGATTCCGTGCATCAATTAATAGCGATTAGTAATATTTTACTCAAGAACAAAACTGATGAAAGCAGATTAAATTGGAGTGAAAAGGCTGAACAAGCAAAATCCAAATTAAAGACTTTAAGGCCAAAAACACGATACGCATTGTGGGGATTAGACAATTCAATCAGAGTTCTGACTCGGCTACCAGATTACACTCAGTATACCCTTTCATCTCCTGATATAGCCAAAAAGGTAGTTGATAAAGGAAGTAAACTCGGTGACTCATTAGATAACTGCATCAGGAAATGCTATCTTAATGGTCGGACTCCAAGATTCTACGAATTATGGAGACTAAATTATTTAGCTTGGAGATGTGAAAAGGTGCGTAATTCCTATAAGGCAGAAAGAGATAAGAAATTAAATAAAGAATCATGAAATATATTCAACCCGTTGTCTTTGGAGAATCATTTACATGCCCCAACTGTGGTGTTCTTTCTAAACAAAGATGGGTACAAACAGATTGGGATTTGAACACTCGTTATGCCGGTAATTCGCCGAAAAACACCGTGCGCGTTGGATCCTGTGACCATTGCCATGACAAAAGCCTATGGATATTGGACAAAATGTTTTATCCAGAAACGGGTGAAGCTCCATTTCCAAATCCAGACATGCCAGAATCTGTAAAAAAATTATACAATGAGGCCGCATCTATATCAACAAAATCTCCTCGAGGAGCTGCGGCTCTGTTGAGATTAGGTGTTCAACTTCTGTGCAAGGAATTAGGAGAAGATGGTAATAACATTAATCATGATATCAAAGAACTTGTAAAAAAAGGACTACCATCTATAGTGCAACAATCTTTAGACATTGTGCGTGTTACAGGCAATGATGCAGTTCATCCTGGTCAAATAGATACAGACAATATAAATGTTGTAAACAAGCTCTTCGAATTGACAAATATTATAATTGAATATATGGTTTCTCTGCCCAATAAGGTTAGTGGTATTTATGATGCATTACCTGAAGAAAAGAAGAATGGTATCGTTGATAGAGATAAATAAAATATGCATAATCGAGTAGACGGCCTCGCCAGATTTCTCTGACGAGGTGCGCCTACGCCACGGCGCGCACAGTCTCACATTTATCTGCCGAAGGCAGACCACTCCCGAAAGCTTTCGGGATACGTTCCGGCACTTCGCTAAATTGATCCTAAGTGTAGAATCCGATGATCTTGACCACCAATCCGGTTCACTGGATTGTAGGTTGCGTTTTGAGGTAGTAGGATAGCATCGATTCATACCCTTTTCTTCTCAGGCGTGATAAAGTAATAGTCGTAGGCAGAAAAGGGGGCTGGTCCGCAGCCTGGCCCCTCACTAAAAATATCCACAGGATATTTTCTTAACGCTCGGTCCTCTCGCAGTAAACCATTCCGATAGATATCGGCACCTCTTGCTTGGCTTCGGGACAGCCTGTCCCGTCACTACGGGACTACCCCGTGCTTAAAGGACTTTATTCACGAAGTATTTGTATTCAATAGGTGGCTCACTTTAGTCCAGATTATCCAGTTCATGAATGCTTCGCCTTTTACCCGTTGGAACGATCAACTAATTGACCTATATTCACCATTCAAGGCACACACACAGGCGTTTGGCAAAAAAGCGAGTTCAGTGGTTAATTGAAGCTTTGTGCAACTATAAAAGTCTGTGGTATATTGACAGTGAATCGCTCCGAAATCGCCACCTTCGGGTAGCTGCAAAACGTTAGCTGCAAATGCAATGAGACCGACAACGATAGAAAAATGGGAGAGAATTGGATTAATTATTTCAATTCTAATAATATTCGCCTCAGCGAGTGCAGAACTCTTTGCGAACTGTTTAACTATTGCTTATCCGACCATTTTTTCAATAGTAACAGGACTTGCCGGAGGAGTTATTGCAACTATCCTTGTGCTTTACCTTGAAAGAAAACATGAACAAAGCAGACTATTTGAATATTATTCAAATTATCACGGTTGCTACGAGAGAATTGAAATGGGCCAGGACAATACTTCTGACGACAATCTTGCACCGCAGAGAGCAGACAATATTGGACTTTTAATATCTATAACCTATCAGGGCGGACACGAATTTTTATTAAACATTAATTACTGGAAAAGCGAAAACGGTAAGGCGGTTGGTTTTGTTGAATTCAATCCTAAAGACAAAAAATCGGGCAAAGGAAATTACCGTTACATTCAAGGAGTCAGTTTCATTGGACATTATGGCAAACTTGAACTATCTTGGGATGAAAGTAAAAATGAGATGCTTGTTTTTTATCATCATCAATATCCAAGGACACTTCCATTCAACCCAGACAACAATAAGGGTTGGGAAGTTTGGAAGAAGACTGAATTTAGTAAGTGTAAAAAACAATGACGGACACAGAAAGCAATTATATCGAAAGGCATAGGCACTGGCAAGACCAAGCAATAAACCAGTTGTCGGCAGCAAACAATTTTATGCTGACAATTTCAATTGGACTGCTTGCATTTTGCTTTGACAAGAATGTTTTTTTTAACATGAGATTTTGCTTATGTTCTTGCAAAATTGATTGGTCCTTGACTTTACATTTTTTTGCCCTAATATTTCTGACAATTGCGATAATATATGGAATGACAGTACTCGTAACTCGACTTTACGACTTTAGAATCACAAGAAATATTTCATTGACTCGCCAGAGATTTTATACAGAGAATGAAAAGAGAATAACACCCGAGAATCCTAAAGCAGCAGTCTTGCCTGCGACAGAATTCCCCTACCCGAGTTTACGGAAAAGAATTTATGCAATTTTCAAAGTAATATTTATCGAAATTGACTTGCTAACAAAGACAGAATCTTTGGAAGTAAAAACAAACGAGCACACATTAAATAAATTCAATTCATTGCGAGAATTTTCCTTTACCCTTGGGACTATTTCTTGGCGTTTTCCAAGATTTCAAGCATTATTTTTTGGGCTTGCGACTTTATTTTATGTTTTTTCACTATGGATTTGATAGCATCAGCAGCTAACAACTAGGTTTTCGTTGCGTTCGTAGCACAGCTTGCCCGCTGCGGCGGGAACAATGAAAGCGCTTCCCGATTACCATCGGAACGATGAGGTGCTTATGGGGATTGGGTAAGATTTTGGGTTCTTTTTGTGTTGGTAAGACTTTAAAAAATTGATTAGTAAGTCCTGGAGATTCCGGAGCAAGTTGCCCCCATGAACCCTGAGATTTCTTGAAATCGAAAAGTGCAATTATACCCCATTTTCGACCTACAATCCCGCAGATAGCAAGTCCCAAGAATCAGTATTAACCTCTCTTTTAGGATTTTTATTTCCCGGAACTTAAACCCGGATTTTGCATTAGGCTTCGTTATAGCCTGTCCCGATTTTTATCGGGAAGGGTTAAAATAGCAAGAAAATCAGGCTGTTTGGAGACTGAGGCATAGCACCGCTATAGTGAAGTCGAAAACAGCAGCGAAGTGTCTGATTTTAAAGCAATTTTAGCCCGCAATAGAAATGCTAATGCATAATGCGGGTTAAAGCACAGCTCGGATTCAAACGGCCACTCTCTTCAAAAACCTTCAGTTTTCCAGTTATTACGCCTAAAAATACCCTGTACAGGGTATTTTTTTGTTCCTAAAAATCCCTTTCTTGCCGATATCAACCCCGAAGGATAACTTTTTCCGGATCAGAAAAGAAAGCTGGGATTAGTTAAAAGGACAAAGAAGCATCCCGTAACTTACGGGACGGTCTCACCGAAGACGCTCTGGGCCTCAAAACAGCTGAAATTTTTAAGACTTTTGAGGTTCGTTAGTCAGAATTTTAAAAAGACAAACTATGATAACAAGAGGATTATTCATCAGAAGCATTTCAAAACTTGAATTTGAAAACGGAATTATTTCAATGGAATTTCAAGCTACTGAAATTAACAAGGGCAATATGCAACAAATATTTTCAGAATATGGACAAAGCCCATATAACTTGGCAATGTTCCTTAAACCAATATTTATTGAAAACTTTAAAGAACCAATTGAATATATTCGAATTGTAGAAGGTAAATCAAAGTCTCCTTTAATGTTCACTATAACGACAAATAATTCAAGTCTAACAATCGGCAAAGTATGGTTTGACAAAAATTCTTCTATTAAATATGATGACGTTGTAAATTTTATGTTTCATATAAATTCTAAAGGCGGGGTTAAAATACTGCTTGATGGGATTAATTATCTTATGCACGGAGAGTAGCAAAAAATACTTCAGGGATAAATAATTGTTTTATAACAAAATTGGATTAACCAACTTTAAACAAAAAACACAACTAATGTTCAAATCGGTAACAATAAAAAATTGGAGGCAATTTGAAAATATTCAAATTGATTTTCACAAAAGGCTGACAATACTTACTGGTGCGAATGGTGCTGGCAAAACAACTATATTGAATACTGTTAATCGACATTTTGGCTGGCCTTCTGAAATCGTTGGAACACCAACTAGAGATGAAAAAACTGGTGGGTTGAAATTCTTCTCTGATATGTGGAAAACCCTTTTTGACAACTCAAATGACATTGACAAAATTCCAAATAATCATATTGAAGTTGGCAGCATAGAATACGTTGGTGATAAAGTATGCAAATTGACCGTTCCGGCAGTAGTAGGAACAACATATAATCTGAATTACACTGGTCAGCAGGCTGTAAAAGGCCTCCATATTCCTTCTCATAGACCTGTTTATAAATATCAACCTATTTCAAATATTTCAACCCAAGTAATAACAAAGCAACAAGCTTACAACCAATATAATCAAGCAAAAGTAAATCGGTATCAAAGTGGTGGGGGTAAATTCGAGAACTACCATATTAAGGAAACTTTAATTTCACTTGCAACATTTGGCTTTGGAAATGAAGTAGTAATTAGAAATAGCGAGGCAGTTAATATTTTTAGAGGATTTGAAGAAATTTTAAAAATAATCCTTCCTCCAAAGTTAGGATTTGAGAAAATAGCAATTCGAATACCTGAAGTAGTTTTAATAACTCGATCAGGAGACTTCTCTTTAGATGCAGTTTCTGGAGGAATAGCTTCAATTATAGACCTTGCTTGGCAACTTTATATGTTTGAGGAACCTCAAAAAGAATATGTTGTAACATTAGACGAGCCTGAAAATCATTTGCATCCTGAGATGCAAAAATCTCTTCTGCCCAACTTTTTAAAAGCATTTCCAAACGTACAATTTATTATTGCGACTCATAATCCATTTATTATAAGTTCAGTTCCTGACTCAAATGTTTTTGTTTTGAATTACAATGCTAATGGTAAAGTAGACTCAATTCTTCTTGAAAATATTGAAAAATCTGGAAGCGCTAATGACATTCTTAGGGAAGTGTTAGGGATTGAAACAACTATGCCTGAATGGGTAGACGAAGAACTTGACAAAATAATTACAAAATACAGTGATTCTGGTATTACTCCAGAGAATATCTTATCCTTCAAGTCTGACATTAAAAAAGTAGGGCTAGATAAATATGTTTCTACTTCAGTTGCAACGTTAATTGAAAAAAGTAAAAAGAAATGATAAAGCGATTAAAGAGACCAGCACCAAACGTTCTATTAGTAAACGGACCAAATTGGACACAACAATTAATGGGTTTCATTAATTCTGGACTACCTGTTCCAACGCATGTTCAAGCTCATTACAGACATGCGGACATTAAGACTGAAGTAAAGATTGAGACAGAGGAAAAATGTATTTACTGCGAGTGTTTTATCACTCATCAATATCCTGGTGATGTTGAACATATAATTCCTAAATCAGTTTATCCACGTTTAACATTTTCTTGGAATAACTTATCATTTGTTTGTTATTGGTGCAATAACAATAAGAGAACGACATTAGATAAAAATTGTAAACTTTTGAATCCTTATAAAGATGATGTTGATTTACATTTACAGGCATTTGGCCCAATGTTGTTCCATATTAATGACAGTAAAAGAGGAGAGCTGACATGGAAGGAAATAAAATTAAACAGAAAAGAACTAATTGAAAGGCGTTCTGATGCATTAAAGGAACTTCAAAATTTAATTGACAAGTATACACGAGAACTAACAGTGGGACTTCAAGCTATTCTTCTTGACGAAATAATAGATAATGCAAAATCTGATAAAGAATTTTCAATGTTTAAAACACAATTTCTAATAGACAAAGGATTGATATAAAAACGGCTCATAACAGCACCTAAAAAAA
Source organism: Algoriphagus sp. (assembly GCA_036676605.1). Taxonomy (GTDB): domain Bacteria; phylum Bacteroidota; class Bacteroidia; order Cytophagales; family Cyclobacteriaceae; genus Algoriphagus. The sequence continues at coordinate 14,858 of JAKFCO010000054.1, read as the reverse complement.
TGGCGGGAGAAGTGCAAGTATAAACAGTTGTGCAATTAATAAACAGTGTGTGTATAGAAGGTTTAGTGTTCCAAAGCCGCCACTTCTTTTAGCCGCAAAACGTTATGTGCAAGCATAAAACCAACACAAGACATTTATGTACATGAAAAATCTTTTTCCCCTTTGGTGCGAATATTTTCCAATTACCGAAGATTCAAGCTTCATAACCGATGGACTACTAGTACCAATAATAACTTCGCTTGTTGCTACAGGTATTGTTCTACTAATAACAGAAATCCTGATACCCTATTTAAAATTCAATAATCTTTCTAATAAATATGACATCTATTGGATCGATAAAGAAGGTGATGAAATTGATTTCAACAAACCAATGGGTGAGGCTGAAATTAAATATTTGAGAAAAAACAAATTAGAAATTACACACAAACAAACTATGCACGATAATTATACGGAAAAAATCGATCACCAATGGAAAGGCACAATATCAATGGAAACCTCTGAATATGGAACTATTGCTTTTTATTTTACAATTTTATGGGGAAAACCACTTGAAAAGAATAAACATAGAATGGGTTTTAAAAGAGTTGTTTATAATAACGTAAACAAAGACATGAAAATAGTATACCTTATTGGTGAAGACGGTAGTGGAAAAGAAGTATTGATTGTTAAAAATAGAGTATGACATGTTGAAACCTAATACAATGCCAGCACATAACAACTAGGTTTTCGTCGAGTGCGTAGCACGGACATTGAAACCGCTGTTGCACTGCCTGCCCCGATTTTTTCGGGGGAACCGGAATTGAGACACCTTATATATGGGTTTTTCGTCGCTATTGAAAAATCTTATAAGAAATTGAAAATCAGTGATTTAAATTATAAAAATTCGCATAAAATAAAAAAAATCAAATGCTTGACTTTCAGATGGTTACAAATGTTAAAATTTTAAAATCTGGAACCGTAAGCGTACCTAAAGTAGAAATTTTAGATTGAATATGAAACTACCGCAGGTTTAGTGCAACAGCACCTACCCAAAAGCCGGGGTTTCGTGTTCCAAAGACAGTTTTGTGGTTAAACAAACATTAGTTTTTCAAATGTAGTTTTGTGGTAAAAATCCCGCCCTTCAGGTAGCTGCAAAACGTTACAAGCAAGGCTAACAGACGACACATCAACAATTAAACACTATTGACAAAAATGAAAGTATTTATAAGCCACCAAAAACGTGACAGAGACGAGGCAAAAAAAATTGCTGACTATTTAATATCAGTTGGCATAGCAGTTTACTTTGATGAGTTTGATAAAGAATTACAACAAGCAGACATAAACAACGACCCTAAAGCTGTTGTTGCGGCCATTAAAAAAGGAATTAAAAGTTCGACACATATGCTTTGTATTGTTTCTCCAAATACATTGATTTCCAAATGGGTTCCATTTGAAGTTGGATACGGCTATGATGTAACAGACCTAGCAACATTAACTTTAAAAGGAATAAAAAATTCAGACCTTCCTGATTACATCAAAACAAAACCCATAATTCGAGATATTTACGATATAAATGAATTTATCAAGAAGCAAGGACAAGAGAAACAACTTATTCTTGAAAGAAAAATGTTTTCTAACTATAGTAGTTCAGTACACCCGTTAAGTGGCGTTATGGACGCAATAATTACTTCATAAATGCCAATAGAAAAGAAAATACGAAATTGTTTTGTGAGCTACCATCACGACAACGACCAAAAATATTTGACAAAACTTCGCAAGACCATTACGAATATGAGAGTGGCTGACTACTCTTTAAAAGACGACATTGGACACTTGACAGATGAAACAATTTATAAGAAGGTTCGTGAGAAAATGAGGAACTGCTCCGTGACCGTTGTTTTAGTTGGTTCAAGAACAGGATATCGAAAATGGATAGACTGGGAGATTTGGGCATCCCTGCGAAGTTACACCCATCCATACGACCCCTTGAAATCATTTAAGCCAAATGGGCTTTTGGCAATCTTCCTACCAACTGACAGTCATTCTGTACCTGACAGATTAGCCGACAATATAAAATCTGGATATGCAGTTAGTATGAAATGGGAAAATTTAGAAAGAGATTTTGAAAGCAAGGTAAACTATGCTTACTGGAACAGGACTAATAACGCATACAAAATAAATAATTCTCGTGAACGTGAGGAAAGTAATTCAATAAACTTTTTAGGATTTAAACTTTAAAAATATGGCAACAAACATTCATAAGGTATTTGTAAGTTATCACCATACGGAGCCTGACCAAACTTATCGCAATCAATTTGAGGCACTATTCGCAAACTATCACCAAATAATGATAAGTAAATCAGTTCAAATTGGTGAAATTGCTCCCAACTTACAAACTGAAACTATCAGACAAAAAATTAGAGATGAATATTTAAGAGATTCTACCGTAACCATTGTGCTTATTGGAAACAACACTTGGCAACGAAAACACGTTGATTGGGAAATTGGCTCAAGTATAAGACAAACACAATTTAATTCACGTTCTGGGTTATTAGGTATTTTCATGCCTAGCTACCCTTTAAACGACAATAAATTTGACCCACATACAATTCCTCCAAGACTTTATGACAATTGGAAAGATGAAAAAAATAGATTTGCACAATTATATAAATGGTCTAAAAATCCAGCGGAAGTTCAAGGTTGGATACACAAAGCATTTGAGGACAGGAACAAGATTACGCCCGACAATTCATATCCAATCTTTGCGAACAATAGAACCAGTGACAAATGGCAATAACTATGACAGACACCACTTCAACACACGAACTTATTCGAGTTGCTTTTGAAAGAAAACAACCTTCCCTAATAATTTCTAGTGATTGGATTTTCATAGGGATTATATTAGCTATCATAATTGCTCTGATAATTTTGAAAAGACAATTTTCAAAATTATTCAGGTGGCAAAATTTAGAAGTCGAAATTTCTGGAACTCCTAAAATGGTTTTTAAAGTTGAACGTAACCACGACAATTTATACATCGCTAATCGAATTCACATTGAATTAACTACAAGAAAGGCGGCAATACTTATTGACGAAAATAATGACAGCATTGAAGAGATTTATGACTCTTGGTATAAGCTATTCAACATCATAAGAGACGAAATTAAAACAGTTCCGGGTAGATATTTGAAAGACCACGACCCAACAAAAGCACTAATTGGCTTGACAAGAAAAATATTAAATGATGGTTTGCGTCCGCACTTGACAGAACACCACGCAAAGTTTCGTAAGTGGCTTGAAAACGCAAAGGAAGAAGAAATTAATAAGAGACTTTCTCCACAAGAGCTGCAAAAGAAATATCCTGACTTTGAGAACCTTGTAACTTCAATGAAAGAAGTAAATTTAATTCTTGCTAACTATGCGAACGAGCTTGACAAATTAATTAAAGGAAAAACTTGACAGCTATTGACGAACATACAAACACAGACAGAAGCCCAGCTTGTAATCGAGTAGACGGCCTCGCCAGATTTCTCTGACGAGGTGCGCCTCTCACACCACCGTACGTACGGGTCTCGTATACGGCGGTTCACTGGATTGTAGGTTGCGTTTTGAGGTAGTAGGATAGCATCGATTCATACCCTTTTCTTCTCAGCCATGACAAAGTTATAGTAGTAGGCAGAAAAGGAGGCTGGTCCGCAGCCTGGCCCCTCACTAAAAATATCCACAGGATATTTTCTTAACGCTCAGTCCTCTCGCGGTAAACCATGCCGATAGCTACCGCCACCACTTGCTTAGCTTCGGAACAGCCTTTCCCTTCCCTACGGGATTACCCCCGTGCTAAAGGGACTTTATTCACGAAGTATTTGTATTCAATGGTGTTCATGAATGCTTCGCATTTTACCCGTTGGAACGATCAACTAATTGACCTATATTCACCATTCAAGGCACACACCGCAAAATACCCGCAAGTTGGGTTTCGGTGCTTCGTTGACAGGAAAGAAGTAAATTTGAAATGCAGCTCTTCGTAGGAAGTTCAGCGGGAAACTCACGCCCTGCGTGTATTTGCGAGATGTTATGGGCAAGGTAAAAATGACGACACTGAAAATAAATAACGTTAAACAAACAATTGGATTTTTCTCAATGACCATAGCTTGGACATTGATGAACATACTCAATTCAATTTACCTTGTTTCAGAAGACGGAAAAGCAGACGATAGTGGAGTGATTATTTTTTGGTCGGGACTTTTTATAACAATTGCGTGGTCAGTTTTCATTATTTGGCCATTAAGTCGACTTGACCACTCAAAAAAACTATTCAAACCACCAATTTTTACCGTTTTATCGACAGTTTACGGAGCATTGACTTATTCAATAATTGTAGGTGGCCTTTTTCGAAGTTTTGAGTTAGTGACAATGTTTTTGCCCCAAGCAATTCTAGTCGGACTTTTCTTCGGATTAGCCTACTCGCTTTTAATAAAGTCCGAAAAACTGATTGACTTGCTGAACCAAAGACCTATAACAAAGACAATATTTTTCCTCTCACCAATAATAATTCTAGGATTTTTCTTGTGGTTTTTGCCACTTATTGCCCCAAATTTGGTGTACCGTTTTATGACTGACGAAATCCGACAGAATATTGTGGCTAAGACAATTCCCAAATTCAAGGTTGGAGACGAAATAGAACCATTGAAAAAAGCTTTACCAGGCTTTTTAGACCATATTGAGAATGGTTCAGGAAATATGTCAGCCTCAATGGAAAATTTTGCTTTTGTAATTCAAGTGAATTGCGGAAAAATAATAAGACTTGAATATGGACATAGTCAGTTTGATATTGACGGAACGATTTATGGAAAATTACAAGAAAAACCCTGCCCATAGTCGGTAGGTAAAGGGGAATCTCACCCCTAAACCTCTCACAGAACCGTACCCCGCAGTAGCGGGACAGGCTGTGACAGCCTCCTGTCATACGGCTCTTATTATGCAGTCGGATAATAGATAAGCGTATTTTTATTCTATGTTTCATCATTAATTCATAGGAATCATTGAAAAAACCTATACAAGTACCCTTATCGCGAGAGAAATCTATTTATCGGCAATAAAATCTGCTGACAAATTGGGCCATCAACCTCTCCTTGAATTCGCCAGGCCCTAAAAAAAGACCTGCCCATCGGACAGGTCTTTTTCAAAAGCATCAACACACAATTAATTATCTTTTTTCTTAAAATCCTCTTCCAGTTTTCGCTGGAACTCTTCCATTTTCCTGGCATTCTCCTTCTGCCACTCTTCCATTTTTCGCTGGAATTCTTCGAGTTTAGGTTGCTGCTCTTTTTCCCAGATTTTCATCTTTTCTTCGAATTCCTTCATTTTGGGTCCCTGGGCTTTTTCCCATTCCTGGATTTTCATCTCAAACTCCTTCATTTTGGGTTCGTTCGATTTTTCCCATTCTTTCATTTTGAGCTCAAACTCTTTCATTTTTGGCTCAAATTCCTTCGCCCATTCCTCGCTTTTTTTCGCCCATTCCTCAGCTTTCATTTCGGCCATTTTAGCCCATTCTTCAGTTTTCTTCGCCCATTTCTCACGTTCCTCGGGAGTCATTTTGGTGGTATCTGAGAAGTGGAATGCACCGGGAGTCCCCCCATCAAAATCAAAAACCATCGGTGGCATCGCAACCATAGGCTCAATCATTATAGGAGCCATAGCTGGAAACATATCTACCGGAAAGACTGGCGGAGCCATAAAACCTTCCGGAAAAACCGGGGCCTCCGCTAATTCCAGAACGGGCATCTCGCTCCAATTGAAATCCGGAGAACCTCTGAAAACATAATTAGATTCACTATTAATGATAATGGTATCATCTTCAGTTATCAAAGTGTCCCCTTTGATTTCAAATCGGTAAGTCCCCTTTCCATCCATCTTGATAACGGATCCATTGGAGTTGTTCCAAATCATGGGACTATCACCATCGAGGATGATTATTCTTTTTTCCTTTTTCGAGTCAGCAGTATCTGCGACAGGCGCAGTGGCTGCAATAGGGAAAACCGCAGCGATTGCTTTTGGATTTTCAACTGGTGCAATCGCGGCGAGCGGTTTGATTTTTTCTGCAGGTGCCGGCACGTCCTGCTGCGCAGAGGCCATCAGGCCGGCGCTGAGAAGTAGGGTAAGTAGCATGGGTAGTGAAATAATAGGGTTTTGTGGATAATTTTGTGCCGGATAGCCCAGCATTCTTTTGATTCGTTGAAGTGTTGGATTTCTGTGTTTTCCTGCAGCAAGAGCGAGTTCCGGAGGATTTTGCTTCGCAAAATTCAGAACTTCAGCCAAGGCATATGCCAATTCTTTCGGGGAAACTCCCGCCTGAACAACCAGATCGTCAGCGGCATTTTCTCTCAATTCTTTGACAGTCTGACTCATCCACCAGTAGCAAGGATGATAGAAGAAAAGCACTTCCAGGCCGGATTGCAGCAAATTCGCGAGGTAATCATTTCGCTTCACATGGGCGAGTTCGTGTGCTATGATCGCTTCCAACTGAGCCGGTGAAAGATGAAAAATCAATCCGGCGGGTATCAATATAATAGGTTTGAGAAATCCGAAAGTAACGGGAGATTGTCCGGCTTGCGTGATCCGCAGTGCCGGTATCTTATCGATTCCAAGCTTTCCGCTAAGTCGGTAAAGCATTTTTTCCAGTTGAAAATCATTTGGTTCGGAAGAAGCCTTACGCATGGTTCTAAGTTCAGAAAGGCAATTGACCAGACGGAACATGAACAGGAGTGTTCCCAAAAACCAGATATTGACCAGAAGGGGTAATTGGATCTCAATCCAATTCACCAGATTTTGAATGCTGCTTTCGAGGCTTAATTCCCGGGGACCAGCAGACTGATCCAGGAAAACCACCTGAAATGCATTCAGATTTTGAGCGGAAACAGGATTGAAAAGGGAGTATTCATAAAAGAAAGTCCCGACCGCAACGATCAAACTCAAGCCCATTCCGCCAAGCGCCAACTTGTACTTGAAGTCAGGACTTTTGCTCTGTACGATCCGAAGCGCGATCCATAGTAAACCAGCTATTAAAATGAGTTGCCAGACAGAATGCACCAGGGTCCAGCCCAGCGCATACAAAAGGTTTTCAGGAATCCAGTCGTTCAAAAGTTTCATTTTGCGTTGTTTTCAAGTTGGTCTAAAAATGCGCGAATCTCATCCAGTTCGACCTTTGAAGGATTTTCCTGTCCCAGGGCCTGCATCACCAGCTTTTGCGCGGAGCCGCCAAAGGCTGTAGTCACCAGATTTTTCAAAAGCGATTTCTGAGTCTCTTTTTGGTTGGTGGCAGGTCTGTATATATGTGATCTGTTTTCTTCATCCCTGCTCACCATTCCCTTTGCATGCATGATTTGCATGATCTTAAGCGTAGTGGTATAGCCTGTGTCTTTGGTCTCAGAGAGTCGCTCGTGAATCTGTCTCACGCTTGCTTCTTTCAGTTCCCAGAGAAGGGAAAGAATCTCTAATTCTGCTTCGGTTGGTTTGCTCATGGGAGGTTGTACGATTACTTTCGTATCAAAGTTATACGAAGAGCATCGTAATTTCAAAAAATCTACGAAAATAATCGTATTAAAAAGTGTTAAATGCTTCTGTTCAATTAGTTACCTGAGCTTTTGAATTTCTTTTTCTCCTTTTTTTCCAAATCAGCCCGAAACATTTCCCCAATCCACGGCCAGGTTCCGGTGATTTTGGCAAGAAGTCCGCGAGATTCCGGGATGCAAACCATTGGCTTTGGCTTTTCCATCAATTTCAAATAAGTGTATCCGGATATCTGCACGATGGATAGTAGCCTATCAGTTTTAATGATGCGGAAATGTGACTCCCTCCGCCGCGGCGGAGGGTTAGGGGGATTTTTTCATTCAAATCCCAACTTAATTCTGTTACGTGCAATCAAGCGAATACGCATATAAATAAATGTGAAATAGGCCGTCCCAATTCTTTGGCTATTTCAATCGCTGCAAACCATGTTTCAGGGTTTGAAACATCTCCTTCGAGAAATCTAAGCTCTTGACTCTCTTGAAAATTTTGCTCCAGCGAGTTTTTATTCAAATCCAGAAGAAGCAATTCACAGCCTTTCTGATCGAGCGTTGGCTAAATGAAGCCCAATGCCGCTTCCGGCACCGGCAATCAGGATCAAATTAGGGTTCATTATAACGGGGTGACGAAGTTGATATAGGAATTTTCTCAAACATTGGAACTTTCAATCAACTCCTATTAGTTGTCTATACATATATTTTTGAAGACTAAACCAACATCATATTATGAGTACCAAGCAAGCGCTTTTGCAACCCATTATAGTGGGCGACCTGGAATTAAAAAACAGAGTTTGGATGGCTCCGATGACCAGAAGCCGTGCTGCAAACCCGGAAAACAAACCTTTTGAGATTCATGCGAATTATTACAAACAGCGTGCTTCTGCAGGATTGATCATTTCCGAAGGTTCACAAATCTCAAAAATCGGGGTTGGATACATCAATACTCCCGGTATCTATTCACCTGAACAGGTGGAAGGCTGGAAAAAAGTGACAAAAGCAGTTCACGAGGAAGGCGGACATATATTCATTCAGCTTTGGCATGTGGGAAGGATTTCGCATCCGGATTTCCACAATGGGGAACTACCATTGGCACCATCAGCCATCAATCCTGTTGCAAAATCTTACACGCCGCAGGGCTTCAAGGATACCGTCACTCCCAGGGAAATGACACTTGAGGACATCAGGCAGACCATCGAAGACTTCAAAAATGGGGCAAAAAATGCAATGGAAGCCGGTTTTGACGGAGTAGAAATCCACTCCTCAAATGGCTATTTGCTGCATCAGTTTTTCAACGCCACTTCCAATACAAGAACTGACGAATATGGAGGAACCATTGAAAACAGAGGCAAAATCCTTTTCGAAATTATCGATGCAATCAGAGAAGTGATGCCCGAAAATCGAATCGGAGTGAGACTTAATCCTTCTCTGAATGGAGTATTTGGCATGGAAGCAGACGAGGAAACCATCCCGACATTTGACTACATCGTCTCAAAATTAAATGACTACAAGTTGGCTTACCTGCATCTTTCTGAGCCATTTACGGATGTTTCTGCGATCCCATATTTGGAACCCAACATTGCAAAAAGATATCGTCCGCTGTACAAAGGCACACTTGTGATCAACAATGCTTTTGATCAGGAAAAGGGAAATAAAGTGATTGAAGACGGGCTTGCAGATGCAGTTGCGTTCGGAAAGCCATTTATCTCCAATCCGGATCTTGTGGAGCGATTCGCAGAAAATGCAGAACTCGCAGCCTGGGATCAGGACACATTCTATACTCCGGGGGAAAAAGGGTTTACAGATTACCCTGTATTTGAAGAAGCAAAAGTTGATTAATTCACCCAAAGGCCGGATTTTCCGGCCTTTTCTTTATTTTTAGCCTATGTGTTTGGTAGTAATCTCCTGGCAAAATCATCCGGAATTTCCCCTCCTCATCAGTGCAAACCGGGATGAGTTTTTTGAGCGGCCGACAGCCGGGCTGCATCTATGGGAGTCTGGCTTCTATGGAGGAAAAGACCTCAGAAGCGGGGGAACCTGGCTGGGTTTTCACCCAAACGGAAGATGGTCTTTGATTACGAATTACAGGGATTTCATCCAAATGAGAAAGGCCGAAATCAGCCGTGGGAAACTGGTTCAGGATTTTGTAGAAGGGCAATCAGATCCTGAAGAATACCTTCGGGAAATTCGATCCGAAATGAATCGGTACGATGGCTTCAATCTGCTTGTTTCGGATGGCAACAAGCTTTTCTATCTGAGTAATTTTGGAGAAAAGATTGAGGAAATCGCTCCCGGAATCCATGGACTCAGCAATGGGCTGATCAATGATCCCTGGCCGAAAATCAAACTTGCAAAAACCCAACTGGAACAAATCCTTCAGGCTGATATTTCCGAAGAGAAACTTCTTGAAATCCTGAAATCAACCGAAAAACATCCGATAGCATCACTTCCCAAAACCGGAGTTCCTCCTGAAATGGAAATCGGACTGTCGGCCCAATTGATCCGGCTGGGTGATAATTACGGAACAGTTTCTTCCACTGCCGTTCTTCAACATAAATCCGGTTTAACCCGCTTAAAAGAGCGAACTTTCCAATGGGATTATACCCAATTTGAAGACCGCGATTTCAGTTTCCAACTCAACCAACCTATTTAAACTTCATGGAAAAAATATACGATGTATTGATTATCGGAGGCGGACCGATCGGCTTGGCCTGTGGGGTGGAAGCTCAAAAAGCAGGGTTGGATTATCTGATTTTGGAAAAAGGCGCCTTGACCAATTCAATCTTCAACTATCCGGTCAACATGACTTTCTTCTCGACTTCGGATCGATTGGAAATGGCAAATATTCCCTTCATGTCCGTGGGTGTAAAACCTACCCGAACTGAAGCTTTGGAATATTACCGCAGGATATATTTCCACTTCAAACTGAAAGTCAACCTGTACGAATCCGTCCAAACATTGGAGAAAAAGGACGGACTTTTTCACATCAAAACTTCCAAAGGAGAATATCAGACCCGAAAAATAGTGCTGGCAACAGGATTCTATGATCTTCCAAATCTGATGAATGTACCCGGTGAGGACTTGCCGAAAGTTCACCATTATTATAAAGAGCCATGGCCATTTATCGCCCAGAAAGTTCTGGTTGTCGGCGGGGCAAATTCCGCAGTGGATGCTGCGCTGGAAACCTGGCGAAAGGGAGCTGAGGTCTCAATGGTTTTATTGGGAGACGAGGTGGACGAGAATGTCAAATACTGGGTAAGGCCCGATATCGTAAACCGGATCAAAGAAGGCTCAATCAAGGCTTTCACCAAATCAAAAGTCAAGGAAATCAGAGCTCGCGAAGTGGTGATCGCCACTCCGGAAGGAGACGTCACGATAGCAAATGACTTTGTCCTGGCAATGACAGGCTACAAACCCAACTTTTCGCTGCTGGATCAATTGGGAGTGGAAATGAGTCTGGACGAAAAGCGTCAGCCTTGCTACGACCAAACCAATCAGGAATCCAACGTGCCCGGAGTTTATCTGGCAGGAGTCGTGTGCGGAGGTCTGAATACCAGAGAGTTCTTCATCGAAAATAGCATCGTGCATGCTGAAGCGATCATGGATGACATTTTCGGAAAGCTGGGCAAACCCGAATTATAATTACTGTATATACGCTTTTCTACCAGTAAGCGAATTTTCTTAAAGTATCGGGTTGGAAGACCGATGACCGAAGACCCCACCACGGTGGGCAGGCGAAGAAATCCAAAATCAAACGTTCCTCTGGATTTTCAATTGTTTAAATAAACCAGTGGCAAAATTGCGGATATACATATTATAATTTATGCGCATCCGGATATCTGCACTATGGATAGAAGCCTACCGGTTTTAATGATGCGGAAATGTGACTCCCTCCGCCGCGGCGGAGGGTTAGGGGGATTTTTTCATTCAAATCCCAACTTAATTCTGTTACGTGCAATCAAGCGAATACACATATTATAATTTATGATTAACCGCTACTTTGCCAGAAGGGATAAATAGAGGTTTGAGCAGCGGATAATCGTATTATAATTCTTCAAATTCCCTTGTGGACCTTGGCAAAATTGTGAATTTGGCAGTTCTGACTTCACCTTTTCGACTTCAGCCTTTTGCATGGCTAAATCCCTTACCTTTGTGATTCATTATGAAGAAGAAACCATTCACAGTTGTCTATGAAGACAACCACCTCATTGTAGTCAACAAGGCCGCAGGGATTTTAGTCCAGGGCGACAAAACCGGCGATAAAACGCTGACCGACTACCTCAAAGAATACATTGCTAAGAAATACGATAAGCCGGGAGCGGTTTTCCTCCATCCGATTCACCGCCTGGATCGTCCTGTAAGCGGATTGGTAGCTTTTGCCCGCACCTCCAAAGGTCTTGAGCGAATGATGGAGCTCTTCCGCAAGCGCGATATCCATAAAGTTTATTGGGCTCTCGTAAAAAGAAGGCCAAAAGACGAAACAGGAAAACTCACCCATTGGCTGACCAAAGACGAACAAAAAAATGTCGTCACTGCCCATGACGAAGAAGTTCCTGGTTCACAAAAAGCCGAACTCAATTACAAAACACTCGGCTACATGAATGACCACTGGTTGCTGGAAGTTCGCCCGGTATCAGGCCGTCCGCATCAGATCCGCGTGCAATTAGCCTCTATGGGTTGCCCGATCCGTGGAGATGTGAAGTACGGTTTCCCAAAACCAAATCAGGACGGAAGCATCAACCTGCATGCATTTCATTTGATTTTCGTTCATCCGATCAAAAAAGAAAAATTATACTTACGGGCAGCTTTGCCGGAAGAAAAATTCTGGGAGCAATTCCTCGAATTCGAAGAAATAAGATCCAAAGATCAGGAGCTGAATAATACCTTTTCGGGGTAAATTACTGAAATACACTTCGTGAAATAAGCTAACGCGAGATATGTCCCGCTTCGCGTGACGAAATATGCTTCGCGATCAATGATCCGGTAGCGATGTGAAATGGTTTTCATCTGGTATTTCTTCCGCCGCAGGCGGATATATTTCAATTATATTTCACGAAGTGTATCTCTTTCAAATATGAAAAACCTCCTCCTTCTTTTCGCAGCTATCTTGCTTTTTGCTTCTTGCTCCACCCGGCAAAACTCAAAAACGATCTATATTGTCCGCCATGCGGAAAAGCAATTGGTAGGAAAAGATCCGGAGTTGGCCCAGGTCGGACAGATACGCGCAAAGAAACTGGCGCAAATCCTTGCTGACAAAAATATCAAGCATATCTACAGCACCGATTATATCCGAACCCGTTCCACTGCAGCCCCAACTGCAAAGGCAGCCGGATTGACAATTGAGATTTATGATCCCAAAAATCATGATGCACTTGTGGAGAAGATCAGGAATCTGGATGGCAATGTGCTGGTGGTCGGTCATAGCAATACCGTAAATCAGTTAGCCAATTATTTTGTGGGTGATGGAGAAAAATACGGAGACCTCACCGATATCGAGTACGATTATATTTTTGAAGTGACGCTTGACGGTAGCTCATCGAGCGTTGTCCGCAAACTCTACAAGGATTTTTAAAATCTTATTTTTCATCCCAATCGCAATTCTTTTATCTTGAAAAAGAAAGCAGAAGAAATTGATGAAAAGGGATGAAAACCTCGGGCAACTAGCCAACAAAACTAAAATCTGGGACATTGCAGTAATCGGCGGAGGTTCATCCGGCCTGGGAGTGGCACTCGATGCCATATCCAGAGGATTGTCTGTGGTATTGCTGGAGAAAGCTGATTTTGCAAAAGGTACTTCCAGCCGAAGCACCAAACTCCTTCATGGCGGTGTGCGCTACCTTGCCCAGGGCGATGTGATGCTTGTGCTCGAGGCGCTGAAAGAGCGGGGAAGACTCCTTCAAAATGCTCCCCATCTCGCCCGTATTCAACCTTTTATCATTCCGGTCTATACCTGGCTTGACCGCTTTCAATACAGTGCAGGACTGAAAATCTACGATTGGATGGCGGGAAGTCTGCGACTCGGTAAATCCAGATTCATCTCCAAAAAAGAAACAATCAACCGACTTCCCGCAATTCTTCAAAAAGGATTAATCGGCGGAATCGTCTATTACGACGGGCAATTTGACGATGCCAGGCTTGCTGTGAATATCGCCCAAACAGCCGATGAAGCAGGAGCCTGTATCCTCAATTACATGAAAGTGTCTGCACTTTCTAAAAACGAAGCCGGCAAAATCACGGGACTTATAGCCCTTGACGAACTTTCCGGAAAAAAATACCCGATCAATGCCAAAATGGTCGTCAACGCAACCGGGGTTTTTGCGGATAAAATCCTGCAGATGGATAATCCCGAAGCTGCTAAAACGATACAACCCAGTCAGGGAATTCACCTGGTGGTGGACATGGATTTCCTCGGAGGAAAAGATGCGCTGATGATCCCAAAAACCCGGGACGGGCGCGTGCTTTTTGCTGTTCCATGGCATGGAAAACTAGTGCTTGGCACCACAGATACGCTTCGCGAAAAACCCAAACTCGAACCCGAAGCCTTGCAAAAAGAAATTGATTTTGTGCTGGAAACTGCCGGAGGATATTTGACCAGAAAACCAACCCGGGATGATGTAAGGGCTGTTTATGCAGGGTTGAGACCTTTGGCAAGACCCAAAGAAGGCAGCACCAAAACCAAGGAAATCTCAAGATCCCATAAAGTGATTGTTTCCACAAGCGGATTGGTCACACTTACCGGAGGCAAGTGGACAACTTTCCGTAAAATGGGTGAAGATACCGTCGCCTTTTTCACCCAAATCACCGGGGAAAAGCTGGAAAAAAGCAAATCAATGGACATGAAAATCCATGGATTCACCAGTGATACAGAAAAAGGACACTGGGAGATTTACGGTGCCGATGCCCATGCGATTCAAAAACTCGCAGAGGAAAATCCATTATGGTCATCACGCATCCATCCTGATTTCCCTAACATCGAGGCTGAGGTTATCTGGGCAGTTCGCCAGGAAATGGCCGTCAAAGTGGAGGACGTGCTGTCCAGAAGAATTCGTATTTTGATCCTCGATGCTCAGGCAGCAATTGATTCTGCAGAAAAAGTGGCTAGGATAATGGCGTCAGAACTTAATAAGGATGAATCTTGGATTGAAAAAGAGCTGGCTGATTTTAGAAATGTGGCTGCGAAATATTTGATTAAGTACTAGTGTCATGTCATATATACTTTGACGTATAAATCTTTTATCTTTGGAAAAATACAAAGATAGAGATGATAAAATACAAGGTAACATTAAGTCAAGAAGAGAGAGATGAATTGATGTCACT